>NZ_JALEGS010000028.1 GCF_022763345.1 Phaeodactylibacter sp. | reverse complement strand
CCGCGCAAGGGTGCGACTCTATCATCATCCTCGATCTGACGGTGAGCAACTTCGTAACCGAAAACATTCAGGCGAGTATCTGCCAAGGCGAGGCATTTGTGATCAATGGCGTGCCTTACTCCACCACTGGCACCTTCACTGAGACCATACCCAATGGCTCCGTACAGGGGTGCGACTCGGTTATTGTCCTGGACCTTGTGGTCAACACAGCGGTTACAGAAAGTATACAGGCGCAAATTTGTAGCGGGGAGTCCTTTGAGATCAACGGCGTACCGTACTCCACCACCGGCACTTTCACGGAAACCATACCCGGCGGTTCTGCCCAAGGATGCGATTCCACAATCGTGCTGGAGCTGGCCGTCAATGAGCCGGCCACCGAGAATATCTCTGCCCAAATCTGTAGCGGAGAGGCATTTGAAATCAATGGCGTGCCGTATTCCACTACTGGAACGTTCACCGAAGTGGTGCCGAACGCTACGGCTCAGGGATGCGACTCTACGATCATCCTGGAGCTGATGGTCAATCCGCCCGGTGTGCAAAATGTACAAGCGCAGGTGTGCAGCGGGGAGGCATTTGAACTGAATGGGGCCCTTTACACGGAGTCTGGGAACTACACCGTCGTCTTGCCCGTCAGTGCGGTGAACGGGTGTGATAGTTTGATTGACCTGGAGCTTGTTGTGGAGGAGCCATTAGTTGAGCTTCAGCAAGTCAATATCTGTGCAGGGGAGGTTTATGTGTACAACGGCATTTCCTTCACCACTTCGGAAACGCTGACCGAATTCTTCCCGGGCGGGGGGGCTAATGGCTGTGACTCCACCTTTATTCTGGACTTGGCAGTACAGGAAGGCAGCCTGAGCCTCCCTGAAATCCAATCCGTTGAATTTGGCAGCTCCATACGGCTAAACCCCACGATAACCAACTCCGGCTCTCTGACCGTCATAGCGTGGAGCCCGCAGGAAGGGCTAAGCTGCACGGACTGCCTCAGTCCGCTTGCCAGCCCTGCACAGTCTACCCGTTACCAATTGTTTGTAGAGGACAGCAACGGCTGCTCCTATCAGGCTACGGTGTTCGTGGCGGTCGACCAGAACCTCAGAGTCTATATCCCCAATGTATTCTCCCCCAATGGAGATGGCAGTAATGACATTTTCTATCCCAATATCTACGGGCCAGTAGAGCGGGTTGAAACCTTCCGGATCTTCGACCGCTGGGGAGAACAGGTATTCCGGCAGGAGGATTTCCAACCTAACGACCCCGCTTTTGGATGGGATGGCACTTTTAACGGGCAACTCCTAAATAGCGCTGTTTTTGTCTACTACCTGGTAGTGGAACTGGAAAATGGAGGCCAAGAGGTGATCAAGGGGGATGTGACCTTGCTTAGATAAACGGGCTTGGCGAGCGCTCCTACCCGCTTTGTGAGCACTCGCCAACCCCATATTTTTTAACCCTTAATCCCCCTGCCCATCTTTCTCCTTATACATCTCCTGATAATCCTTTTCCCACAACGGGGGACCGGAATGAGAAAAGTACGGAAACATCATTTTATACTGCCTGAAATAATGCATGGCCAGTTCTTTCTGCCCCATAAAGTAGTACACCTCTCCTAAAGTATCCCAGGCATTGGCGTCGCTTGGGTTCATTTGCACCTGAATCCAGGCAAATTGCAATGCCTTATCGAACTCTTTTTCGGACAGGCACCTGAAAACGGCAAAGTTGAAAATCCCGGCAGGTATCCCCTTAAACGTAGCGCTGGTAACGATGCTATCCCGGTTCAGCCTTAGTTGCGCTTCTGTCAGATTAAAGTACTCCATAAATATATCCCAAAGCCGTCGTCCCTGCTCTTGCTTTGTCTTCAGAACCTCGTAGAGTGTAGCATCTTCATGCGTAGAGTACTTGCTTAAGTTTGTAGGTACTAAATATGCAGGTTTCAAGTTATGATCTTCAAGAAATTGATACACGGCAAGGTCACGCCCCGATACAAACGAAGTCTGATCCCAATGCTCCAGATGACTAAACATGCATCCTGAAATAAAATACCCCTGAGGTTCCAGGTAAAAGTAAAGGTAATCCACAGTAGGCAGGGCAGCGTAGTTTTCCTGTCTTGCCCGGTACACCATCAGCGTCTGTTTGCCGTCAGAGATTTCAAATGACTCCTCTTCCAACAACAGCAGGGATTCCCGGTATCCTGGCAAGGCTACGGTGTCGATCATGGGTTTTATCACTTCAAAATTGGCAGGAGTGGTGATGAACTGAGTTTTTTCTTTTAAAAAAGGCATCACCGAAGCCAACGAGTGCGGGTGCCAGTGGCTATGGGCAATGTAGCGCAATTCTTTTTTAGGAAAATAATGCCGGATAGTCGACAGCAAGCGCTCGCCTGCCTCTGTTTGATCCACAAATTCAATATCGTTTCCTCCTATGTCTGAGGCGGGAACCTCCAATAAAACCAGGAAATCTTCAAATTCTGCAAGGACTGATTTGCCTTTTGATCCTTCAAAATAGATATACCAAAGGCGCTCGTCCGCCTGCTTAATTTCCAGCAATTCCTGTCCGGATAGGGCGTGGCTGCCCATCAGGAGCAACCATAAAATCGTAAACCGCATCTTCAATAGTTTTAATATTTTATTTGAATGGGATGACCCTACAAAGATATCGAGAACGAGAGATGAGATTTACCAATGACCTGTTAAGGAAAACCCAACGAACTTTAAAGCAAGATAAACCTGCCAAACACAGGATAGCCCCTGGGAAAATAGAAGTCACTATTGCAAAACCAATAGGCATACCTCAACCTCACCAGAAATGCCACCAATCATCGCAGCTGTTCAACCCAACAACCGGAGTAGTTCCGCATTGAACGTCTCCTGATCAGCCAGTTTGTCGAAAAACGACTGATCAAAATCCTCTACCGCCTGTACGGCTTGTTTCAGGACCTCCTCTCCGGTTGAGGTAAGGGAAATGACCTTGGCCCGCGTATCCGTTTCGTGTTCTGTTCTGCCCACGAGGTTTTTCTTTAACAGCCCTTTAAGCACATTGGAGGTTAACATCTTGTCAATTCCAATATGATTCGCAATGTCTGTCTGGGTCACGTCTTTTTGTGCGGACCCCAAAAAATAAATATTGGCCAGGACAACAAACTGAGTATGGGTCAAATCAAAGCCGGAGAGCGACTTTCTGATTTCCCGCTGCCAGTAATTACTCACTTTCCATAGCAAAAAACCAGTGCTTTGATTTGGAGTCTTGAATCGAAAAATACTGCTCATACGTGTGGGGCTTGTGCCAGGTTAGACAGGTTATTCATCGTTTCCGGTAGTTCAGCAAACAGCTTTTTCCCGATCAGCCTTCCGAAAAGAAAAGAAAGCGCTCCACTGATTTCCACCTTATGCGTGATGATCAACTCCCCATCAGCCTCCTCCATATAGTGAAGAAAGTCCATTTTCCCTAAGGGAAGTTTAGACCGGCTGGTGAAACGTTCTTCATGCTTCACGTCCACCAGTTCAAAAATGCTCTTCGGCCCTCCTTTTGGAATTAACTGCCCTGTCTGGCCATTTACAAATTCACCATCTAAAGAGGAAGAGACCACCTGTTTGTCCCAAATGTTCCAGTTTGGCACATCTGTCCACAATTTCCAAATTTGAGTTTTGGTTGCGCCGGTTTTAATTGAAATTTCTTTAGACCACATCTGTAATTGTTTTTATGATGGCGCAATTTAGTAAATCTATTTATAGTAATCAAGTTTACTTTAATTTTCGCTGATTTTATTTGAGACAGATATCCACATCAACGTATATGCTAAGCGGGCAAAAGTAACCTAAAGAGAAAACCAAGCGCTGCCCATTTCTGGAAGAATTAGATGATTTTCAGAACATTGGAGCATTTACCCCAATACAAAAATCCAGCAGCCATTTGCTCTTGGCAAAAGAAATGACCTGAATATTCCTGTAAGCAGTACTGATCTCAATGGCGATAAGGGTTTTAGAATCCAGATAATACTCAAAAATAACTGTAGGGATCAAAGTAAAGACTGTTGTATTGAATTCGCGAATGCTCAGTTGACTATCGGTCACCTCACCTACTGGCACTGCACAAAAACTGAGCCCCGACTGGATCAAAAGCCCAAGCTTCACCTTCTTCTTTCCCGCACGGCATCCTAAACCTGCCACCAAATCATCAAACCCCACTTTTCCCTCCTGAACTGCTGGAAAGACAGCAAGTGGATTTCGAAATTTTAATTTACTGGAATTATAGTTTAGACGGGCAAAAGCATTAAATCGCTCGTCTAACCGGTATTCGACACCTGTTTTCGCTGAAAACCCAAGCTCGTAATCCCCTGCCCCAGGTACAATGACTCCAAAGTGAAACGGAAGAAAAAGCTGCGAATGGGTTTCAACTCTTGGCGCTTCCGCCTGAGCATTAGCAGGGATGCAAGTGCTCAGGAGAAGCTGTACAATCCATACATAGCGCATTGTGCCTTAGTTTTTTGTTACTCTAGTCCAGGTTTCTGTTTCATACAGCAATCCAAGGTACCCTCTTAGCTTCATCGTATTTTCCTGCTCAAGCCATACGCTGCAGCCATAAGTGCTGCCGTCCACCGGATCGTAAAGAGTCCCGTTCACCCATTTCCCATTCTTGAACTCCAGTCCGTTGATGATTGCCAACTTCATCAATGGCCTGCTGCGAAGAGACGCACGCTTGTTGTGAATATCCAGAACTGGTAGCCCGCGTTCATCTAGGGGCTTTACCAACCATACAATCCTCCCAAAGTATTTGTCATCAGCCTTGTAAAATTCCACTTTGGCTTTCCCATCCTGTGTAAGCCATTTTCCAACGATATCGCTGGGCTTTTGCTGTCCATGGGCTGTAACTGGCAGGAGTAGGGTTATGAACACCCCCAAAATGAAGATGCCTGCTCGTAAACGGTCCCAGCCAAGCAAGAGGTTTTGCTGGTGCAACCTTCTTTCCACCTCTTTCAAGCTGTTGGAATTACCGATTGGGCTGCATATTGACAAGAAGATATCCATAATTATAACTTTACTTTTTAGAATCATACCAGTTCGCAAACTTGAGGATAGGCTGAACGCCGAAATAGCGGAAAGGCTCCGGGGGAATGGGCAATGACTTGCCATCCCTGGCTCTGAGGAATGCGGAAGTTTTTCCTGCATACAAATCCGCGATTACCTGCCCGTACATAATGCTCAGGTTGACCCCATGCCCGTTGTATCCAAGCACATAGGATATATTCTGATGACTGCCGGTGAGTCCAAAAATTTCCTCCATATCCATGGTCAACCCCATAACACCATTCCAAACGCTGTCAAAGGTCAGGTTATGAAGCCCGGGGAACATTATGGCTAACTCCTCTTTCAGGATATTGCTGATGCGATTTTTATCTCCTTTGAAGTCCAAGCGGTTGTTGTAAAAGTAATCTGCATATCCTCCCCCAATTACGATCCGGTTATCAGGAGTCAGAGCAAGATGGTACAGTGCCAGTCTTGAGTCTGCAAAAGGTAGCCTGCATGCCCATTGCACAGATTGCATTTCTGTATCCGTCAAAGGCCGGGTCGCAGCATTAACGAGATGCAACGGCATGACTTTACCTTTAAAATACCCCAGCTTGGATGTGAATGCATTGGTTGCGAGTACGAGGTGCCCGGTAATAATTTTACAGCTATTATCGCCGACTATCAACTTGATCTGCTTTCCTTCACAAATCTCCTTTACCTTACTATTTTCATAAATAGCCACTCCTTCTCTTTCGCATAAAACTTTGAGTGCATGCACCAGTTTCATCGCATGCACTGAACCGCCATCCTTGATGTACAAAGCACCTTCGTACCTGGAAGTCCCAACCCGGGACTCCACCATTTTTTTGTCCCAGTATTCGATAGGAAAGCCATACGACTTAAACTGTGCTGCAAATTTCTGCATTTTCGCCACTTCTCCTTTCCGGAAAATGGTGTACAGGAAGCCATTGGTAACCAGATCACAAGAAATGCCCGAAGCCTCTTCGATCGCTCTTATTTTTTCAATACTGGCTACCGAATAATCATAGGCGGCTTTCAGTTTAGCCATTTCAGCTGAACGCCTCACCGGATTGGGCATAATTGCAGGCAAAACCATTCCCCCGTGACGCCCGGAAGCTCCGTTGCCTAAAGTCTTTGCCTCCAGTAAGATGATTCTTTTTCCAGGGTTTTCCTTTGCAAGGTGCCAGGCTGCCGAAAGCCCGGTGTACCCCCCGCCAATGATGACAATATCAGCTTCGGCATCTACTGTCAAAGAGGGATTGACAGCAACAGGGTGGTCCAATGCCCAGTAGGATTTATTCTGATCCAGATGAAGCGGAGCTTCAAAATAGAAGTAATTGACCACTGAGTAAACGAGCAATAAGGTCAAAAAACTGATAATTAGGTAGGTCATTTTGTTCAGGTTTTACGAAGACGAAAAAACATGCACTAGTGGATTGAGCCATAAACTTTTGACCATTAAAAACCACGCACCAGAAAAGGCTTAAGCGTGGAAATACTATAAAACAATTCGGTCTAGTCGCACTAGCGCGCTGTATAACTATTGATCCGGTCAGCCTCTCTGATGCCGGAAATCACGGCGCTGTGGACATTGCCATGGTGCCTGGCATTTGTAGCCTCGCCCGCAAAATGTATGCGCCCTTCTGGCATAGACAGTGCCTCAAAAGAGGCCTTATTGGCACCTCTGCCAGCGAAGGAGTAGGCTCCTTTGGAGAAGTTATCGGCGCCCCACCGAGTCAACCTCAGGCGAGCAATCTCAATGTCCTTTCCAGGGAAATAGGTTCGAAAAAACGAAGTCCATTCTGCCTTCAACTCTGCCTCACTTTTTTGCTCCACCACCCTTGCGGCCTCTCCGGAAGGCAGGCCCACCAGAACGGGCTTACCCGTATATTTATGAAGGTTGACAAACAAGCCATGCTCTTTTTGCAGTGCGCGCTCGAATACGTAGAAGTGTTTATCCTGGCCCCAAAACTTCTTTTCAAACTGGAGGAATACTTTGTTGAACGACCCATAACCTATTTGCTCGATTGCGCGTCGTTTGGCTACCGACAAACCAGGGTTGAAAGCAATTGCGCCGGATTTTAATACCCCAAGGGGAACAGTCACAATAGCATAATCGGCTTCGTGCACCCCATGATTGCTATGCACTGCTACCCGTCGCTGCCTGGTATCAATAGCCTGAGCAATATGATGCTTTTTAACCTGTAATGTTGCAGCTTGCTGCTCTGCAAAATGGTCATAGCCACTCGTAACCAGGTAGTCCTTATACTTACCGTTCTCCAGCATCTGATTCAGGTAAAAATCAGCATCTGCCTGTTCCAGGTCCTCTCCTATCGAAGTCCGGATGCCTTCCCATATCGGTCCCTTGAAAATGGCAGCCTGTGCAGGGCTAAGTTCAGAATAGGGTATAGAAGCTTTAAGAAAGTGTGCCAGACTGGCATGGCTCCCTGCTGCTTTAGCGGAGTGCTGCAGCCTCTTGTCCAACCTGTAATAGCCCAGTGCCAATCCTAATGCGGAGACTTTATCTCCATTGTGCTTGTATACGTTCGCACTGCTGTAGTGGGTGGCTTGATGTTGCACTCCGTTCTGTTCCGCCATTTTAAGCAATGGGTTTTCCGGATGCCCGCCCTCATGAATCCAGTTGGCGCCAAGCTCTATTGGGAAACCCCAATCTCGGTTGGTATGTATGCGCCCTCCTATTCGGTCTCTGGCTTCGAGAATTTCAACTTCCCAGCCATAAGATTGCAAATGTTTCCCTGCCGTCAGGCCTGCTAGGCCTGCACCTATGATGATGACTTTTCCTTTGTTCTGCTTACCCGAAGAAATGGATGGGAACAGCACAGAAGCGGCTCCAAGTCCCAGTATTTTTATGAATTCGTCCCTTTGCATCTGCTTTGATTTTTTACAAAGGTTGGAGATAACCGATGGAATTCATTTGACGAATATCACAAAACAACCTGGATCAAATATTAATCTTCTCCTTTCCGCCTTATGCTAAAGCCACACCATGCGATCACCAAAAGGTGAATGCAAATAGGCATTGTGCTAATTACCTTGGTCGGATACTTAAGATTTAATCAAACTATTGACACTCCTGCTCTGGTAGGAATTCTCCTGATCATAATAGGTGTTGCGGTCATCAATATTTTTTCCGAATCGGTGACAGAATAGGGTTAAGCCATTACTTAGCCCTCAACCTGCTAAGGGTTTCCCGGCTGATGCCCAGATAAGAGGCAATATGAGTCAGGGAAACCCTTTGAAAAACTTCTGGCTCTCCTTCCATAAGCGCATGGTATTTATCCATGCTACTCATGAATTGAGCATGAGCCAGCCTCTCCTCCAGAAAAAGGGCGTACTCCTCCAACACGCCAGTTACCAGATGGCTGGCATTCAAGTCCTTTTCGGCCAGTTTTTTCAATTGTTCCAGCCTGATTTCGATCAAGGTGCTGTCCTCCAGTAACTGTATGCTCTCGCTGGAAGGCCGCCCGCCGTAGCTTTGCAGGTTGCCTAGCAAATCCTCCTCAAAAGCAAACCAGGTACAAACCTCTATTCCATCCTGAAGATAGTAACTCCGCGCTGCACCGCTGATCATGTAGTAAGCCTTCCGAGCGTATTGGCCTTCCTCAATAAGAAGGGCCTTTTTGGGATACTGAACCACCGAAAAACACGTACCCAAAACACCAGAGGCATGGTTGGAATGGGCAATATATTTTCGTAGGAAGTCTTTGATACTTTTTTCCATAGTCTCTTAAGTTCCAGAAAACAAAACGGTAACTAACATCTGTTATTTGATGGGATCAAACGCTGCTGAATTCCATTTACCCGCAATCCATCCCAATATACGGAGAGATTAATCCATCAACAATATCCCTACTTTACCCTCGAATAGGTGGGAATATGCGGTGACCTGTCCGCGCGGTTTTTCAACAATCCCTGGCACCCCACTACAATCAATAAGGAAGCTAATAAGCCCTAGGGTAAGGTCGCAGCACGAGTTTTCCCCACTCCAGCTCCTCCCCACAGGCAGAATCAATGGGGTGGCGGCTGCTATCAACGAAAAGAGCCCTTGCATAACCTGGAGGTTGTGCAAGGGCTCTCTTTTCAGCCTTTACAGCCGAGGCAGTATGCCAAAGGTAAATTAAAATCCTCCATCTTTTTCTTTCTTGATACCTGCCGGTGGATCCATTTCCACATCATCGGGTTGCGCGACCCGGAATTCCACTCGGCGGTTCATGTAGCTGTTGCCACTTGGTACGAGCAGCTCAGACTCGCCCTTCCACTGAATAACAAAGCGGCCGCGGCCGATGCCATGGTTGGTTACCATATGATCAACAACTGCTTTGGCACGAAGGTAAGACAGCTCATCATTATAGGACTCTGGTGCGGATGCATCCGCAAAGCCAGTCACCACAATTCTCAGCTGAGGATTGCCTTTCATCATACGGGCAATAGAAGCCAGGGTTCCGTAATCTGCATATTTGATCCGGTCACTGTCAGTGCCAAAGTGAATCATTGGCAGGAACCATTCGGTCATTTGGCCACCACCGGCTCCTCCGGACTCATTCTGCCGCAGCTGGTAATTTTGCAGCTCTTCGGAAATAATTTCCCGAACGCGGTCTTCGCTAACGCCACCGCCAGGCACAGAAGTAGGATTGACCACTACACCTTCTTCGTTCACCCGCTCACCCGGGCGTGGAGGGAAGTAGGGCTCCCGGTCTTTGTAGTCGGCCACACCATCGCGGTCGCTATCAAGCGTACGGCCTTTCGTATCCACGGGTACGTCAGGTGGGGTGTTAGGTTCCTGATCAATGGCGTCAATCACACCATCACCATCAGAATCCTGCAAGGCAACATCCTGGTTTTTCTTGATGTTATCCAGCTCGTTCATCACGTTTTCCATAGGGTTTACCCAATACAGCGGAGGAGAGGCTTTGGTCGCATTGCCAATATTGAAATTAAGCCGGACACTAGTGTAGTTGAGCATATCCCGGGAGAGCGTGCGGTTGCCACCTCCCTGAATGGTTTGCCCATCAATATTGTCCCCCAGGGAGCCCATGGGGAAAAAGATCTGATGCTCCAGGCCAATATTCATCCGGTCACTGATACGGAAGGCAATACCAGCACCTGTAGCTACATGAGGAGCAATGGAAAAAGCAGGATCTGTCAGGTCGCCACTGCGCTGATCTACATTCACTCTGGGCTTGAAGGCAGCACCACCTACGCCAACCAGGGCATAGAGATTGGTTTTCCGAGTAGATTTATTCCAACGGAGGTTATTGGCTGAAATAATACCAAAACCCGTACCAGCAATATATGTGGTTTCGTGCTCGAAGAAATCATCATCAACCGGATCACCTTCTTCTCCACGGGCTGAGCCGTAAAAGCCATCGAAGCGGACCGAGAAAACGTAGTCCAGTGATTTTCTAACGTGGAAACCCACGCCATAACTGGGCTGATGAGGCACATCGCCACCTACAAAGAAGTAGCCACCGTGCAAACCAAATTCAATCATGTCTTTCGGGGTACCGTAATCGGTCCCGGATTCCTCTTCTTCCTGAGCATGGAGGACGGCTACTCCAATGAAGAATAAAAGAGTCAGTAGAAGGGTACTTCTCTTTGTCATAGTCATAGGGATTAATGTTAAATTTCAGATGAGATAACAGAAAAGGCTTGATAGGCTATGCCTGCCAAACCTTTAACGTTGCCGCCATTTGGGGGGCAATTGTACATCTTTTTCTTTTCGTTTAATTACTTAAATCGGTAACAAAATGATCATTATCTGCCGTCAGCGTATGATGCCCGAAGTGCATGTGCATACCTGCCGTACTGAAAGATCAAGACGCAAAGTTACTGCATAATTGTACGCAGTCCAAACCTTTGGGTTGCATCTCCTGGTATAAATTCGGTCTAAAAATAGCAATAATTTTGGTTTCCTGCACTATTCGCCAATTGTTCACCCTTATTTTGACAGCGCCCAACCTTGAGGAAACCAGAACGAAGCAATTAAACGGTGACGGGCTCCGGCATAGCCATCAGTTGCTGCAGTGCATCACTTAATGCATTGGAAGCAATATGATTGTTCCCCGGATACTGCTCCTTCAGGCGCTCCAGTGCACCACGAATGGTAGCCGATACATCATTAAAGATGGCTTCATCTGTCATCTCCGCCTCTGCCTTCATAAAGTAGGCAAACACCCGGGCCATGCCACAGTTGGCGATAAAGTCCGGAATCAGGCTTAATTGCTCATCCGCCCAGACGGCTGTTGGCCCAAAAAATACGCCATCATCTACAAAAGGGACGTTGGCACCGCAAGAGATGACCTCTGCACCGCCTTCAACCAGCTGCTCTACCTGCTCCCGGGCAACCAGCTTTGAGGCAGCGCCCGGAATAAAGATGTCAGCGCCCAATGACCAAATTTTTTCATTGACTTCTTCGAATGGCAATAGCTCGTCTGCTACCAGTTTATTCCCCTGCTTACGAACAAAGAGCTCCTTGACTTCCTCCATGCCCAGGCCTTCCCGGCTAATCACGCCCCCATCCCGGTCGATAATGCCCAGGATGCGTGCACCGGAAAGCGAAAGATAGCTCGCTGCCGCAGAAGCAACGTTGCCCCAGCCCTGTATTATTGCGGTTTTGCCTTCTAGAGAAGTACCATGGTAGATATCATAAAAATGGCGGACCGACTCTGCGACCCCAAAACCGGTAATCAAATCCGCCACGGCATACTTGTGGCCATCGGGTACAAAACGAGGATCCTCTACAATTTTTGCGCAGCCGTAGCGCAGCTGCCCGATAATTTTCACTTTGTCGCCACGGGTGGAGTTGAGATGGCCATTCACAATACCTTCTTGTGGATGCCAAAGCCCCAGGCGCTCGGTGATAGGGATGACGTCCTTCAGCTCATCTACATTAAGGTCGCCACCGGTGCCGTAGTACGTTTTCAATATGGGAAGGGCTGCCGCATACCAGCGTTGCAGTACCTCATTGCGGCGGGGATCAGAAGGGTCGAAATTGATGCCGGACTTCGCGCCGCCAATCGCCGGGCCGCATACGGAAAACTTTACTTCCATAACCTTAGCTAGAGAGATGACTTCTTCTTTGGTTAGCCCTTTACGCATCCGTGTACCACCGCCCGCGGCACCATTACGTAGCGAGTTGATAACGATCCAGCCTTCAGCTTCTGTTTCGGCGTCTTTCCATTCGAAGACAATCTCAGGCTGCTTGGCTTTATACTGTTCGAGTAGATTTTGCATGAGCTTTGGTTTTCTTGGTTAACAAGGCCCTGCAAAAGTACAAAATAGTTCGTACACTAACTATCTGGCATGGGTACGTTTTCGCCATTCCAGGTAGCCCAGCGCCAGGAGGCATAGCAAAGCGGAAGCCAGGAAAACTTCCGCAAAATTAGCAGGCGTATTATCGTATACCCAGGCCGAATAGAGCGCGCCTCCACCGATGCCCACCTCCAGAGCGATATAGGCGGTGGCCATTGCCCGGCCACGGTAGCGGCTGTCGCTTCGGTCTACCACCCAGGCAAAAGCAGTTGGGCCCAATACCCCGGTACAGAACCCAAGAGCGCCTGCCCCCACCATCAGCATAAACGGACTATTGGCATACCCCAAAAGCACTAATGCCCCGGCGGTCAGAATAAGCGAAATCTGTAGGACTGGCTCGCGCCCAAACCGGTCGGAAGAACGCCCGGCAATCAGGCGGGACAACAGCCCCATCGCAGTAAAGCTGGTAAAAAACAACCCTTTATTGGCCATACCCAGGTGATCCGCCTGATCAGGGACAACGGTGAGCAACACGCCAAAACAGGCATAAGATAAGCCAATGATAATTGCTGGCGGCACCGCAGTGGGCTCCAGGAAATCTTTCCACCCCACCCTAAGCAAACCTGGCCGGAAAGCCTGCCGCTCAGGCAGCGTCTCCTTCATGCCCATCAGGATCAGAATGGAAAGCAACGCTAATCCGGAGGACACGTAAAACATCAGGTCTATGGAGAAAGCCAGCACCAGCCAGCTGCCTACCGGTGGGAAGATGGAAGACCCTAGGTTCATGCTTACCCCCAGTATGCCCATCGCTTCGCCCCGGCGGTAATGGGGCGCAATATCAGCAACGAAAGCAGAAGAAGCCGTTGGTTTAAACCCGGTAGAAAATCCATGAAAAAAACGTAGCCAGAGAAAACCAGCTACTCCGGAAACCAGCGGATAAAGCAAGCTGCAAACCACACAAACCAGTGAGCCAAAAACCATGACCGGCACCCGCCCTACGGTGTCCGTCAACCGGCCGCTGAAGGGACGGGACAAACCTGCCATAAGCGTAAAAAGCGCGATGATCAACCCTTTATAATCCTCACCGCCCATGCTTTCGAGGTACGCGGGCAGCTCCGGGATAATCATGTTGAAACTTCCCGCAAACAAGGCATGGCTCAGGCATAACAGCCAGAATTGGGTCGTATAGAGTGGCTCCTTTTCCGTATGCATGCGCAAATATAGAAAGCACACCCTATCTTTACCCGCAGTACAGACAAAACCTATGCCTTCTTATGCTGCACAACTGGCTGCAACCACTTAAACCGCTGGCATCTTCTTTTCCTGATGATTGCCTGGGCAGTACCATTCAGCGGTACGAACAGACCTTTCCGGCTCTGGCCAAGGGCTCAATTGCGATACTTGGGCTGGGCGCAGAACAGGCCGATGTCGTCCGACAGAGCCTGTATGCCCTCAAAAGCCCCTTTGAAGATTTCCCCATTGCGGACCTGGGCAATGCCCGCAAACAGGAAAGCATTTTTCTTATCCCACTCATTAAGGAATTGCTGGAAAGCGAAGTGATGCCTATTCTCATTGGCAGCCATCCGGCACAGGCGCTGGCGCAATATAAAGCCTATCAGGAACTGCAGTACCTTATCAATTTAGTAGTAGTAGACGAGAAAGTGCCGTACCACACTGCTGTACGTGATACGGGCACTTACTACCTTCAGGAAATCATCGACAGTCCCCGCTCCAGCCTTTTCCATCTGAGTTTTATCGGCGGGCAGGCTCATTACCTTTCCCCGGCCACACTACAGGCGGTACAAAAGCGGTATTTTGACTATGTGCGGCTGGGCAAAGCTCGTTCAGAATTGCCTGAGCTGGAGCCGATCATCCGCGACGGGGACCTGCTGAGCTTCAATCTTTCTGCCATCAAAGGTATGGAGGCCCTGGGGCAGGAGCGCCCCTCCCCCAACGGCTTCAGCAGTGATGAAGTCTGCCAGATTGCCCGCTATGCCGGCATGAGCGATAAGCTGAAATCCTTTGGCATTTATGGCTTTGAACCGCAAATGGACTTTATGGAGCAGACCGCTCAGCTCATGGCGCAAATGATCTGGTACTTCATTGATGGGTACCTCCACCGAAAGGGGGACTTCCCGGCAACGATGGAAGGCCTGGCGGAGTATATCGTGGACTTCAAAGACCATGACTACCAAATCACCTTCTGGCGCAGCGAACGCAGCAACCGGTGGTGGATGCAGGTGCCTGTAAAAACCCACCATCAGCTGCAAAGGCACCGCCTCGTACCTTGTTCCTACAATGACTACCTCGAAGCTTGTCAGGGCAAACTGCCTGAACGGCTGCTGCAGGCGCTGGAACGCTTTAGCTAAGCAGGTCTTCCAACCTGTTGCTCCGCGAGCCTTTGATCATGATGTGCACCCCTTTGTAATCCTGCTGCTCGAACCACGTCCTTAAAGCTTGCACATCAGGGAAGTGCGGTAAGCCTGCTGTTTTTGCCGGCGCCTCAAAAGCCTTGCCAACCAAAAGGACAGACGCCAGGGGCTGCCCCAAAGCGAGCTCCACGATAGCGGCATGTTCCTGCTCACTGTCAGGACCCAGTTCCAGCATTTCCCCCATTATTGCAATCCGCTGCGACGCTTCCATCTGAGCGAAGGCCAGCAGGGCATTGCGCATACTTGTCGGATTCGCATTGTAGGCATCCATAAAGTAAGTATTACCTCCTCTTTCGAAGATTTGCGTCCGCATATTTTCAGGGAGGTAAGCCTCTACAGCTGCCTTTATCTTTTGCCCCGGCACCCCAAAGTGCATCCCCAGGGCTACAGCAGTCATTATATTGTTGAAATTATACCGCCCGATGAGCTTACTACCGGATTCCACCCTGCTGCCGGAGACCGGATCCCGAAAAGCGAAGGACAAAAAGGGCTGTTCTCCTGTTAATTCCACCGGGAGATACCCCTCAGCATCCCATGCGCCGCTTCCGTAATTGACCTGCCGCTTGCAGGGGGAAGCCAGGTCCTGCAAAAATCGCTCGTCCTGATTGATGAAAACCAGCCCCTCCCGCTCGGCCAGAAAGCGGTACAGTTCTGACTTGCCTTTTTTAACGCCTTCTATGCCACCGAAGCCCTCCAGGTGCGCCTTCCCGATATTGGTGATTAGCCCGTGAGAAGGCTCAGCGATTCGGCTCAGCTCATCAATTTCACCCTGATGATTGGCCCCCATTTCGATTACAGCAAACTCCGTAACCCGGGGCATCGCGAGTAGCGTCAGGGGCACACCGATGTGGTTATTGAGATTGCCCTGTGTGAAATGCAGCTGGTACTTTTGGCTAAGCACCGCCGCTACCAGCTCCTTTGTAGTAGTCTTACCGTTGCTTCCGGTAATGCCCAGCACCGGGATATCAAGCTGCCGCCGATGATGCCGGCCCAATCCCTGAAGGGCCTTTAGGGTGTCTTCCACGAGCAGGTAGCGTTCTCCGTCCACTACAGCAGGATCATCAACTACCGCGTAGGACGCCCCTTTTTCCAAAGCCTGGGCGGCATACTGATTCCCATCAAAGCGATCGCCTTTCAAGGCAATGAAGAGATCACCGTTATTGATTTTCCGGGAGTCCGTGGTCACGCCCCCGCATTCAACAAAAATCTGATAAATTTCCTCGATTGACTTCATGGTAGTTTGAGCGTATTAAAAAGCCTCCACCCCGGCTTGGACCGGAATGAAGGCTTTCAGTATACTTCGCTAATACTTTGTCGATAAAAGCATCAGCAAGTGGTTTAATATCTTCTGCTGCCGCGCTTGCGCTTGGTGTTGAATTGGTGCCCTCCAACATCATCATTGCCGCTCGGTGAGCCGGTACGGGTCATTGCACACCGGAAACCGATCGTACGCGAGGATTTGTTCTGATCCAGGAAGCGGCGCGCACCCGGAGACAACCAGAATGCACGGTCCGCCCAAGAACCGCCTTTGTAAACGCGTGTCTCATCACTGACCAGTGTATGCTCACCCGTAGCGTAGTAAGCTTGTGATTGCTTATCACCGTCCAGGTAATTGTATACTTTACCCGTTTTATAGTTGTCACGGGTAGCAGCTTCCTCGTCTGTTACGTAGCGGTAACGCAAACGGCCGAGGCTGTCTTTCTCTACCGGGCGGCCATCTTCATCCAGCTCCATTTGCTGGAACTCGCCACCACGGTAGGCATTCAGGTCGTGGTTCTCGGTATCAGACAGCGTAGCGCTTGTCAGTGGACGATAGAGGTCCAATACCCATTCGTTGACGTTGCCAGCCATATTGTAAAGACCGAAGTCGTTTGGCATAAAGGAACGAACCGGAGCCGTAATATGTGCATCGTCATTCAGGTTGCCGGCCATACCCATATAGTCACCTTTGCCACGCTTGAAGTTTGCCAGGATTTCACCCTGATACTTATCGCGCTTCTGATAGCGAACGGTATTGCCATCCCATGGATAGAAACGGCGGTCAGAAATACGCTCGTCCTTCTCAGAGGTTTGGTTGCCCTGCAGGGCCAGCGCTGCGTATTCCCACTCGGCCTCTGTAGGCAGGCGGTAATCCGGCATCACGATACCATCTTCGAAGCGGACAGGGCGCTCACCACCGGTACGCAAGTCTTTCAGGTTCTTACGCACATCTCCCTGATACTGACCAACCAGATAGGACTCCGTAACGAAGTTATCCTCATCTTTTTGTTCAGTATTGAGGTTGAGGATACCTTTTTCAACCAGGATCATTTCGTTCACCCGGTCCGTACGCCATTTACAGTACTCGGTAGCCTGTACCCAGCTTACCCCTACCACAGGGTAATTATCGTAAGAAGGGTGGCGCAGGTAGGTTTCCACGAAAGGCTCGTTAAACGCCAGTTCTTCACGCCAAACCAGTGTATCCGGCAGGGCATTACGATAAACCTCCGGGTAAGACTCCCCAAAGACGCGGTCAATCCAATAGAGGTATTCCCGGTAATCGGTGTTGGATACCTCCGTTTCGTCCATATAAAAAGAGGAGACCGTAACCCGGCGTGGGATGTTGTTCCAATCGTAAGTTACGTCTTGCTCGGTAAGACCCATCGTAAAGGTACCCCCTTCGATCAGCACGAGGTTAGGCCCTGCGACCTGCCCTTCGTAATCGAGTTTTTCGTAGCCTCCCCATTTAGTGTCGTTGTACTTCCAGCCTGTCGTGGCAGAGCGTTCCCCGCCGCCGCAGGAGCTGAGCACGAGCGCTGCACCAAAAAGAAATGCGCTAAACTTCAGCAGATTTTTCATTAGTAGAAAATTTGTTTTTGAGAATCGACCAACAAATACATTAAATATCAAAAACAGCTCTTTCAAAAGCCATCATTTGAGCATGAAGCGGCGGGCACTCAGAATTTGGAGCGTAGTACATTACTATTATCCGACCACCACATTTTCCTTTGAGGGCGGGAAATTAGCAATTTATGATGGCATAGGGAAATGAACGCTGCAAATTAACGCCATTTACATGCCGCTACGCCAAATCTGGCGCTGCCGTAAGTCGAAAATTTTTTAATAGTGGCGAGCCACTGTTTTCCTTCGCGCCCAACTGGCCGGGGCTAGTTGAACATTTTAAAGCAATTGTTATAGCGGGACGTTTTGCGCCGCCGCTGAGCTTCCTTGCTGTCCTCAAAATTAATTGTGAGGGAAAGCTCGTGGGTACCTCCGGTATTGCCCAACGTCAGGCTGTTCAGCGTGAGGTCAAAGCTATAACCGAAGCGGAAGACACCGTAACGGACGCCAAAAAGGGCAATCGCTGCATCGGCATTATTAATAGTGTGCCGGTACCAGGCACCTCCAAAAAAACTTCCGACCCCAAAATACGCACCTCCGTTGATTTGTGCAAACTCTCCCTGCCTTACGGCAAGGAAGTTCGGAGATACAAACGCACTATTGCGGCTATTATTGCCTGTAATCAGAGGGATTTGCCAGCCACCATGCAGCGTAATGCGCAACGGCAGGCCCGCTCCCAGGTTTTCGTTAATATCAAGAAGGCTTTCGTCCGGGCTGTTCAGGTGTTTCAGGGACAGGCCGGCATAGGCATTTTCGCTATTGAACAGCAGTCCTGCTCCGATATCAACTGCGGTATTATTGAGGTTAACCGGCCGCTGTTCCTCTGTAGGGGTAGGCACGCCGCCCCCGCCGGAAGCGCCCGTGATGGGGTCCAGCTGGTCCAGAAAAATGAGCTGATCCCAATCGAGGCTCGACTGAATCATCCCGGCTTCCACCCCGATGCGGACAGCAGAGGTCCGGTTAATTTTGATGCGGTAGCTGTACACCCCATGAAAACGAGTGGTATTGTAGATGCCGTTGCCTGCATCATCGCCAAGAACAACGATCCCAAAACCGCTGTTCAAATCCTCCAGAGACTGCTCATAAGCTACCGAGTAAGTTTCATAACCGCCCTCGTAATCCGCCCACTGATTGCGGTAATTCAAAGTAATACGGGGCGCAAAAGTCGTACCCGCAAAAGCCGGATTAACCTGCATGGGGGCCGCAAAAAACTGACTGAACACCGGGTCCTGCGCATTAAGCGCCGTTGCCGTCAGTATTGAACAAAAAAGTATGGTGAGTAGTCTTCCCATTAGGCTGTTTATTGGTCAATTGGCTCCCACAGCGGGAGAAATCATGTGGAGGCGACATTTTAACCCTTCTTAACAAGCAATACGCCCAGACCTCCGCCGTTTTCTTGACAAATCTTGTTATTTTAACAGAAGGTTCAGGCAACATACCAAATTTTTCGAAACTGGTTCGGCATGAGACTGTTAATTTTACGGCTTAGCTAATTGCTTGACAAAAGAACTGCCCAACTTTTCAAAGAAGTATACTATGAAAATTTTTAACACCCTGTGTTTATTTCTGATCCTGGGAGCGCCGCTCCGGGCGCAGCTGCCTATGGAAATGGCTCAAGAACTGGACTGGACATCCGAGCCGCAGCGCGTTCTGGCCGATGGCCGGGTAGCGTATTACTGGTCCTTTGATGGAGCCATTCAGGGCGATGATGTCCTGCCACTTTTTTATCAGCGCTTCAAGGTGGAAGGGCAGGGACAAATCCGGGTGGAGGTGCTGGATGCCTCCTATAATCCCTTTGATTGGGAAAAAGCACCGCTGGCTGCGGAAAACCTGGGCGAACAGCTGAACTTTGAAACCCGGGTCAACCGCCACCGGGAAGGATATTACGGCAGCCTGAGCTTCGTGCCCATCATAAAAAGCGGTAGCCGTTACGAGCGGCTCAGCAGCTTTAGACTACGCATCAGTTTCCGGCCGGACCCGGGCAGCAACATCGCTTTCCGCGGGCCCAACAATACCGAGACCTCCAAGCTGAGCGATGGCGATATTTATAAAATTGCCGTTACCGAAACAGGCATGCATAAGCTGACCTACTCCTTCCTGAAGGATGAGCTGGGCATGGACATTGACAACATCGACCCGGCCCGGATTCAACTACTAGGCATACCGGGCGGACAGTTGCCCTATTACTCTGAAGCCCCGAGAACAGATGACCTCGCAGAATTGCCCATCTGGATATCAGGAGGCAATGACGGCAGCTTTGACAATGGCGATTATCTGGTATTCTACGGGCAAGGGGCCAGCATATGGGCTTACGATGAGGCCGAACGGAAGTTCTTCTGGCAGCAGAACCCCTACGATAAAGCCAATTACTACTTTATAAAGGCAGGCAGCAACAACGGGCAGCGCATTGCAGAGCAGCCTTCATTGAGCAATACGGCCTACACCACTTCCACTTACAACAACCGTAGCGTCTTTGAGCCGGAAGAAATCAACATCTTCCATGAGTGGTCCAAAACACAGGGCGCCGGCAAGGCATGGTTTGGCGATCACTTTAAGGTTGCCCGGGAATATACTTACCCGGACCTGTTTCAGTTTGACAACCTCGTACAAACCGAACCCGTCTATGTGGATGCCCGGCTTGCATTGCGTGCCCGGATTCGCTCTTCCTTCCTGATGGATGTGGCAGGGCAGACCCTGGAGAGCAACCTGGCAGATTCCACCCCCGCCATTAATACCTCTTCTGACAATACGTCTCAGTATGCCCGCTACGCCAGAATATCCGATTCTATTTTCGTGAACCGCAACAGCAGCGACGTCACCCTTCGTTACCCCTTCCCACAGGGCAGTGGGGATGACAGTGAGGGGTGGGTCGATTGGGTGCAGTTTAACGTGCGGTGCAATTTGATCTACAGCTTTACCGGCGGTCAAACGGCATTCCGCGACATCGAAACCCTGAATTACCCTTCCTCCACCTTTGAGCTGCAGAATGCCAGTGAAAACCTGCAAGTGTGGGATGTAACAGCACCTTTGCAGCCCCGGGCGCAACAGTACAGCCTCTCGGGCAACATCCTGCGGTTTGGCGTGGAAACCGGCAGCCTCCTCGAATTCGTGGCTTTTGACCCCACTGACAACCTGTTCGTCCCTGAAGCTATTGGGGAGGTACCCAATCAGAATGTACACGGCATCACTGACGCCGATATGATCATGATCTATCACCCCGACTTTGAGGCAGGAGCATTGCGCCTGGCTGAACATCGGGCCAATTTTAATAACATCTCCATCGAGCTGGTCACCCCAGAGCAGATTTTCAATGAATTTGGCGGAGGCCGGGCGGAACCTACAGCGATCCGCGACTTCTGCCGGATGCTTTACGACCGGTCCGATCAATTCAAATACTTGCTACTGGTGGGGGATGCCTCCTTCGACAACCGGGATATTTATGAGCTGGGCGGCAATTTTGTGCCCTCCTATCAGGATGACAGCCTCCACCCGGTATTTGCTTACCCTACGGATGACCTGTACGCGGTGCTTTACGGCAGCAGCTCCAATGACCCGTTGCGGGGCGACCTGAATATTTCGGTCGGCCGGCTGCCGGTAAAGTCCAATCAGGAACTGGAAGGCATCATTGACAAAATTGTCTACTACGATGAAAATGCAAGCACCCTCGGAGACTGGCGCAACCAATTGGTTTTTGTAGCCGATGATGGAGACAACAATACACATCAACGGGACGCAGATGATGTTGCGCAGACGGTTCAGGCTCAGGCCCCGTTCATGAACCTCGAAAAGATTTACCTGGACGCTTTCCCTGAAGAGTCAACGCCCGGTGGAGAGCGCTCCCCACTGGCTACCGAACAGCTCAACCGGTCTGTCTTCCAAGGTGCGTTTGCCGTAACCTACCTGGGCCATGGCGGCCCTAAAGGCTGGGCGCAGGAACGGGTGCTCAACATTTCAGACATCCTGGGCTGGGACAACAAAAACAATATGCCTATTATTATTACCGCTACCTGTACCTTCACCGGGTTTGATGACCCCTCCTTCGTATCTGCGGGAGAGGAAGTAGTGCTTAACCCACAGGGAGGAGCACCGGCGCTGATGACTACCGTACGTGCGGTTTTCACAGGTGGAAATAAGCGCCTGACGGCCAATGCTATGGAATACATTCTATCAAAGTCGGAGGAAGGGCTACCCTACACGGTGGGAGAAGCGTATCTGCTTGGGAAAAACCAAACGGACGATACGGATAACACCCGAAAATTCACCCTCATCGGTGACCCGGCCATGCCTTTGGCGCTGCCCCGGTACAACGTAGCCACCACTTCCATCAATGGAGTGCCCATCAACCCACAGGAATCTCTGCGCAGCGATACCCTGCGGGCCTTGCAAAAAGTAACGATTGCTGGAGTCGTACTGGATAATAGTGGTAATGTGGATAATGACTTCAACGGCATCGTCTACCCCACCTTGTTCGACAAAGCGCAAATCGTAAGTACCCTGGGGCAGGGCGAGAACAGTGTATTTAATTACCGCATACAGAATAATGTCATTTTCCGGGGCCGGGCTTCGGTCAGCAACGGGCAGTTCGAATTCACCTTTGTAGTTCCTAAGGATATCAACTACGAGCTGGGCAGCGGCAAAATCAGCTACTACGCGGCTGATGAAAGCCGGATGCTCGATGCCGCCGGGGCTTACGAAGCCATACAAATCGGAGGGACCGACCCGAATGCCATAGCCGATGACATGGGCCCGCAGGTGGAAGTGTATATGAACACCGAAGACTTTGTGTTCGGCAGCGTGGTAGACCCCAAACCGACCCTTCTCGTAAAACTCAGCGATGACAACGGCATCAACGTAGTAGGCAACAGTATCGGCCACGACTTGGAGGGCGTACTGAATGAGGATACACAAAATGCGCTGCTCCTCAACGACTTCTACGAGTCGGAGCTCGATGACTATACCAAAGGGACTGTGCGCTACCCGATGAATGAGCTGCCCGAGGGCCGTCACCGCATTGAGGTCAAAGCCTGGGATGTGGCCAATAATTCCGCGACAGGCTATACAGAATTTGTCGTCGCCGGATCGGGAGAGGTCGCCCTGCAGCATGTACTCAACTATCCCAACCCGTTTACCGACCGCACCTGCTTTCAGTTTGACCACAACCTGGCCAATCAGGAAGTCGACGTGCTGATCCAAATTTATACCGTTGCCGGCCGCCTGGTCAAAACCCTGCAGCAAACGATGGTCACTGATGGTGCCCTGCGGCAGGACGACTGCATTGAGTGGGATGGCCGGGACGACTTTGGCGATCAGCTGGCCCGGGGCGTTTACTTATACAAAGTGAAGGTAAGAGCACTGGGCACCGGTTTGCAGGCACGCACCGGCGAGAGCGAGTTCGAGAAGCTCGTTATTTTGAAATAATTTGCAATATGTTAATTTTTTTAACTCCTGAAATGCAACCTTTGGTACGCCGTTTGTAGTATGTATTTCAATGAGACCCGATCCTCCCATGATAAGGTCTTGTCAGGAAACACCCCCTACTAGTCTACAAACTTGTATATTTGCAACATCAATTGGAAAAACCGTGAGCGTCTCATGAAAAATTTACTCTTTAAACAACTCCTTCTGCCCGTAGCGGCCCTGTTTATTTTCGTTGGGCAAGCGGACGCACAGTGCTACGAAGAAGAAGGCCGGTTCTACAACCTTGACGGTACGCCTTGTACGAATACCGTTGTTTCTGCCGTCCCATTCCTGCGTATCGTCGCGGATGCCCGTTCGGGTGCGATGGGCGATGCAGGGATTGCCATATCTCCGGATGCCAATGCCATCCACTTTAATGCCTCCAAGCTGGTTTTTGCCGAAGAAACCTTCGCCATGTCAGCAACCTATACGCCCTGGCTGCAAAACCTGGGGCTGAATGATGTCTACCTTGCATACCTGACCGGCTTTTACAAGCTGGATGACTTGCAGACGCTCGGCTTTGGCCTGCGTTATTTCTCGTTGGGTAGTATTCAGTTTACCGACCAAAATGGTGAGCCGCTCGCTGTGGGCCAACCAAACGAATTTGAAGTTTCTGCCGCTTATGCCCGTAAACTCACAGACAACTTCTCTGCCTCCCTTACGGGTAAGTTCATCTACTCAAACCTCGCTGCCGGTCAGCAGGTGGAAGGTGGCGAAACCATTGAGCCGGGGGTTGCCGGGGCTGCTGACGTAGCCTTTACCTACCGCACAGACATAGACACCGACCGCGGTGATTCAGAGCTTATGATAGGGGTGGCATTGACCAATATCGGGTCGCGTATTACTTACACCAACTCTGTTGTACGGGACTTTCTGCCTGCCAACTTTGGCCTGGGTGCTGCGTACACTATGGAGCTGGACGAATACAATACACTAACGTTTACTACCGATGTCAATAAACTGATGGTCCCTACCCCTTGTCAGGGAGATGGTTGTGACGAAACCGGTGAAATCGGGATCGACGATTACCGGGAACAGTCTTCAATCAGCGGTATTTTCTCTTCCTTTAGTGATGCGCCGGAAGGCTTCCGGGAGGAGCTTACGGAGCTGATGTACTCCTTCGGCGTTGAATACTGGTACGATCAGCAGTTTGCTGTACGTGCGGGTTATTTCAATGAACACCTACAAAAAGGTGGACGTAAGTACCTGACTGTAGGGTTGGGCCTGAAGTACAATATTTTTGGGCTGAACTTCTCTTACCTCGTACCGACCACCAATCAGCGGAACCCGTTGGACAATACCCTGCGGTTCTCTTTGCTGTTTGACTTTGGCGCAATGGGCGAGCTCGAATAAGCAAAGTAGCGATCAAGACAAAGAAAGCCCGGCACTTCACATGGAGTACCGGGCTTTTTGTTTTTGCTGCCGGCCTGTAAGCCGGATTCTGTATCCCGGTTGTACCGGAACCTCTGTCATTTATCTAGCCCTGTCCTCACGGGCAGGGTCGAGCTGCCTACCCCTCCCGAATCACCGGAGTGAGCTGAGCGAGCAACTCAGCCGGGCGTATGCCCGATCGGGATGTACGTGACATTTCAACCCACGAGGTTTACCCCTCCGCTTTGTTGCCAAAGCAGAGCGTGCGCTCTTACCGCACGTTTTCACCCTTGCCCGCCGAAGCCTCGGCGAAGGCGGGCTTGCCCACCTGCCAACAGCTACGGTATAGGCGGTATAGCTTTCTGTGGCACTTTCTGTCCCCGGCGTAAGCCGAAGCCCACCCGTTAGGTGGCGTGGCGCTCTACGTTGTCCGGACTTTCCTCACCTGCCGGGCGTACCCGGCAACCGCGACAGAGCAGCCGGCAGCAGCAGGCAATGTACAACTTTTTCCTCAATGCTATGCTTTCCAGGGCGACAGCAGGTCTGCGATTTTGCGGTCATTGCTCAAACGGGGGACTTTGTTCTGCCCGCCCAGCTTGCCTTGCGTTTTCATATAATTTCGAAAGGCATCCTTTTGCATGACCTGAATTTTGAGCGGCCGAAGGATATTCCCGTCGATCAGGTCCTGGTAATAGATATTTTGCTGCACCATTTCCCGGTCCAGATCAGCAGCAAACTGCTCCAGGTCATCCGGGGCTTCCTGAAACTCCACGAACCACTCATGGTAAGGGGTACCACCCTCAGGCGGGCTCACCTGCGGAGCTACGGTGTATTCTACCACCCGCACCTGATGCCGGGCCGCTGCCGCATTCATGGCTTCTTCCACTTCCTTGCCGATAACGTGCTCGCCAAAAGCCGAGATATAATGCTTCACCCGGCCGGAAACCACAAGACGGTAAGGGTCTTTGGAAACAAACTGCACGGTGTCGCCGATATTATAGCCCCAAAGCCCGGCATTATTATTAATGATGAGTACGTAGTTCACGCCTACTTCCACCTCATCCAGCCAAAGGCGGCGCGGATGGTCGCTATGGATGTCCTCCAACGGGATAAATTCAAAGAAAATACCGGAGTCAGCATTGAGCAAAAGCCCGGGCTCCGTTTGCGAATCCTGGAAAGCGATGAACCCTTCGGAGGCCGGATAGGTCTCCACACTATCTATGCGCTCACCCACCAGGTTCTCCAGGGCTGCACGGTAAGGCTCAAAATTGACGCCGCCGTAAACAAACATGGAGTAATTGGGGAATACCTCCTTCACAGTGCGCTTGCCCGTGCGCTCCAGCAGACGCTCGTAGTACATCTGCACCCATGGCGGAATACCGCTGATGAGGCGCATATCTGCCTGCATGGTTTCGTCTATAATCCGCTCCAGTTTTTCTTCCCACTCCTCTATGCAATTGGTCTTGTAGCTCGGCAGCTGATTGGTGCGCAGCCAACCGGGCACTTCATGGTTGACGATGCCAGAAAGCCGGCCGGTAGGAATGCCCCCCACCTCTTCCAGCTCCGGGCTGCCGGACAGAAAAATCATTTTGCCATCCAAAAAGCGGCCATTGCCGGTGCGGGCATAGTAGTTGAACAGGGCATTGCGGGCAGACCCGAAGTGGTTGGGCATGCTGTCTTTGGTCAGCGGAATGTACTTGACGCCGGAAGTCGTGCCGGAGGTTTTGGCAAAATACTTAGGCAAGCCCGGCCAGAGCACGTCCTTTTCCCCTTGCTTAATGCGTTCCACATAAGGCTTCAGCGCCTCGTAGTCCCGTACCGGCACCTGATCACGGAAAGCCTCGTAAGGCATTCCCGCCTTCAACTGATGGTCTCGGCCGAAACGCGTATGCTGCCCCCTGGCCAGCAATTGTTGGAAGACTTTGCGCTGAGCACCTACCCCATCCGCGGACCAGCGGTCGATATCGCGGGCAATTTTTTTTGCAAATGGCTTGAGAAGGAAAGACTTAAACCCCATACGTATCAGAATTTCCTGCAAAGGTAGTACAAATCAGAAAGGGCACAGCCTGTGCCGCACCCTTTCAAGATATAACTATGCGAATTTTTCTTACTCTCTTAAATCCTCAACGTAGTAGTCAGGATAATCAGATTTATTGAAGGCAAAGTGCCCGGCGGGGAAGCGCTTATTAGGAACAAGGCTGTCAAGGCTGAGCTTATAGCGGGACCCATCGCGCCCAAAAGCTGTCACACTAACCACATCCTTGCTCGCTTTGCTGACATTCATGCGCAGCTTAGTATACTCCGCATTGCGGTCCATGGGCTTAAACTCAATCTGCTGAACGACCTGCCCCGCTTCCCGTGCTTCACCGGTAATGAAGTAGGCAAAATCGCCATGATCATAGAAATTAAGCAGGGACTCCGGAGAAAGGACCATGCCCCCCATCTCTGCCTCATCGGGCATATTGTTGATTTGAACCTCCTTATTGTGGTCGAAAATCATCCACAGCGTTTCCCCATCGGAAATGACGGTCTGACTCGCCATGCTCATGCGGAATTTATCACCCTGCTTGGCAATTTTCCCTTTTTGAGATTCAGTAGGCTCCTCCGGGAACGTGATATCAAGTGTAAAATCGGCTCCAAGGGATTCCAGGCTCTCGAAGCGCTTCCGGATTTCATCCAGAATGGCCTTGGCGCGCGGGTCAGAATCTTCGGCACTGCTTACTGTATTGTCCTGGGCGAAAGCCGGCAAGAGATAAGCCAGGAATGCGGCGGAAAAGAGCAATTTCTTCATGTATGTCTGTCTTATGGTTTGTCCTTAAACGGGCAAATTACGCCGTTTATTGACCGCCTAACAAGAGCATTGGGGTTAAAGTTTTTTTAAAGGTGAGCGCTGAAGGCCGTGATCGGCCGGCTTGGATAGCAAGCCATAGTCACGCCCGGCGTACGGCTTGTTCTTTTCCGAAACCTTTTGCCCTGTGCCGCGTTTAGGAATAAGCCCACCAATCGTACCATCATTTATTAAGGATATATTCAATCTGAATGGAGCGTTCCACATCTCTACAGGAGCAGGGTGTTGTTGATGCACTCGCCCATAAGCTTAAAAAGCACGGTTATGACTGGCTGCCCAGGCTGCATCAGTTCAGGCGGAGCTCAAAGAATGGGTTTAGCTGCCTGATTTTGTCCTCCAGCCCGGCTAGTTCGGGCAGTATTATGGAAGCGCATGTCGGGCTGCGCATTGATGATGTAGAGAACCTGGCTTTTCCGTTCACCAATGGGCTGCCTGGGTTTCAGCCGGATAGCATGACGCTGGTCACTCCGATGGCACGGCTATATGATCAGCGCTTCCAGCGGCTCAACGTCAAAGATGAAAAAGACCAGGAAGCAGCTGCACTGTTGTTCGGTACGCAGCTGGAAGAAGCAGGTCTGCCATTTTTTGAAGCCTACAGTACGCCCTCAGCCCTTGACCAACTCTTCAACGAGGCCCCATCGGAAACGTTGCCTCTGGTCCACAATCAAATCAACCGCTGTTTTCGTGGTATAGTGCTGGCAAGGTTAACGCAACGGCCGGACTTTGAAGATATCGTACAAAATTATACTGCAGCGTTGGAAGGCCGCTTTTTCGCACCTGCTCCCACCCTTGCCAAATTTGAAAGGCTGGCTGCATTCCTCCGGCATTATTCTATGAATTAAGCCATACGGACGTCTGCCCCTAAACGTAAATTACCGGTCTGGAGTCAGCACCGGGCTCAAAAACAATTCCGGCACTTTCCAGTTTAAAGGGTACAATTTGCAAACGCTACCTTATGCTTGTAGAAGATCAGAATATCATCACCATTGCTTACGATTTACGGGAAGGCCATGCTAAAGGGCCTTTGCTGGAGCGCATGGACCCTAACTGGCCATTCAAGTTTTACTTCGGGAGCGGAAAGTTGCTTCCTGCCTTTGAGGAACAACTCAGAGGGCTTGAAGAAGGTGAAAGCTTCGAATTCACGCTCACTCCGGAAGAAGCCTACGGTCCGGTGGAAGAAGGGAATATTATTGAAGTGCCGCGGTCTGCATTTCAGGGGCTGGGCGACAACGTCCTTATTGCCGGCAACTATGTCACCCTGACGGACGACCTTGGCGATACCCACAACGGAAAGATTCTATCCTGGACAGCAGAAAAAGTGAAGGTAGACTTCAATCATGAGATGGCCGGCCGCACGCTTCACTTCTCCGGTGTGGTTCTTCACGTCCGTGAGGCGACTCTTGACGAGCACATTCGCAAGAACTATATTGAGGAAGACGGCGTCAGAAACTAATCTCAAAAACACGAACGCAGCGCATGCCAACTACGCTTACCAATACATCCGTGCGACAGAAAACAGCACAATTGCTCAAGGGACTTTGCAACGGTCTGTACGAGCGGGAGCAGTCCATCAAACTTGCCCTGTTAAGTACCGTAGCGGGTGAGAGCATCTTCCTGCTCGGCCCTCCGGGAGTTGGCAAAAGCCTCATTGCCCGCAGGCTCAAATATGCTTTCCGCGATGGCACGAGCTTCGAGTACCTCATGAGCAAGTTTAGCACGCCCGACGAGATTTTCGGCCCGGTGTCTATTAAAAAATTAAAGGAAGAGGACCGGTACGAGCGCCAAACCAAAAATTATCTGCCCAGTGCCAATATTGTCTTCCTGGACGAGATCTGGAAAGCCGGGCCTGCAATTCAGAATGCCCTGCTCACGATTCTCAATGAGAAAATCTACCGCAACGGGGGCGAAGACTACAAAGTAGACATCCGCGGCATTATCACTGCCTCCAATGAGCTGCCTCCGGGCAACAGCAGCCTCGACCCGATATGGGACCGCTTTCTCATCAGGCTGGAGATGGGCAACATCCGGCAGTTTAAGAACTTCCTGAACATGATCACGGACACGAAAGATGTGTACGAAGATGATGTGCCGGAAGACGTAAAGCTCACCGTAAACGAACTGGAGGCATGGAGCAAGGAAATTGATGCCATAGAAGTCCCCGCGGAGGTTCTAAATACCATACAGGTTGTCAAGATTAAGATTGAGGAGCACAACGCCCGGTCTGCAGGCGCTGACCGCCTGATCGATGTGCATGACCGGCGCTGGAAAAAGATTGTCCGCCTGCTGCGCACTTCCGCCTTCCTCAATGGCCGCAGCAAAGTTGACCTTATGGACTGTTTCCTGATGGTGCACTGCCTTTGGAGTCAGCCCGGGCAGACCGATAAGATCCGGGAGATCGTAACGGAGTCTATCCGCCGCCATGGCTACACAATGGCCGTCAACCTGCAAATGATCAAACGGGAAACCCAAGATTTTGAGGAGGATGTCGATCGGGAAATCCGGGTGCGCCATACCGTTACCGAAGCACAACTGCAGCCGATCAAAGATGAGTACTACGAGCTCGTTAAGGAAGACGATAAATTCGATGGCGTACTCCTCAGCGTGAAGCAGTTCAACCAACTGCAACTGGACACCCCGCAAGTGACCAACTTTTATGACCGCGAATTCAACCTCGTCAACCGGCTGAAAGCCCAGAAAAGCAGCCAGCAATTCACCGTTGAAGTATTCTACAACTCTGAGCGCTATGCTTACCCTTTACGTACGCGCAAGGCAGAACGGACCGAGGTGATTACCAAAAAGCCGCATCATATTGTGCAGCAGCACTGGGACGAGCGCCACCAACGGCTAATGGCCTACATCACCCAACAGGAAGAGAAAATACAGTCTCAGGCACCTGATGAGCTCAACCATCTGGAAGACAACCTCTTCGTGCACAAAGACCACAGCGAGGTAGTAACCCGCAACCTGGAGGAGGTGCGTGAAGCCCTGGAACAGCTAAAGCTGCGCCTGGAAAAAGTCCAGTACGCCTACACTAATATCTAGACACGGGATTGATCTTTTGCGCCCTGAGGGTCGTTAACAGCCAATTGCGTTCTGCCAGTGGCTTGGTCTGTTCTATCTCCCGGATGAGCTTCTCCTTTTTCTGGTCGGAATTGACCTTTAGGATTTGGTGAAGGAGTTTACAGAAGTTGAGGCAGGTTTGCTGGTAGGTGCTGGAAAGCCCCTTATTTCGTTGCAAAAACTTTGTAAAGGAAGCCAGGTAAGAAAGCACGGACTCCATTTGATCGAGTTCATAAAATGTCTTGATCAGGATCATTCGGGAGCCCAGGTTGTAGTATGGGTCAGAAAAAGAAAGGTGCTGGAGATGGTCTAACACTTCATTGTAGCGCATTCTGGAGAAGTAAAGATCTGCCAGGTTGAAATGAAAAGCATCCTCATAAAACTTAGGAGCGAGGTACTTTTTATAGTCATGGATAAACGCTTCCGTCCATTCATACCGATTTTGCAGTAAGGCTAGCTTTACCACATTGGTATAGGTCCAGTGCGACAAATAACCTCCGTTGAAAAGGTATTGCTTATCAATGGCTCTTCGATATAAATCCAATACTTTGGAGGTGTATTCATCTTTGCCGCTCCTGATTTTTCTTACCCCGAAATTGATCGCATAGGTGAAAATCTCATCCATTTCATCTTTATGTATTTCGGCCTCATAACGATCGATAAACTTCAGAAGATCATCAAAATAATTCTCTCCATCAGCACCTTGGGTCCTGATCGTCTTATAAATACTTAGAAATATCCGGATGATCGGCGAGGCAGGCGGATCTTCGATCAAAGCATTAACTAAGCGATCTGTAATAGTAGACACTTGAAAATTCCCCTTGACCACTAACTCCCAGCTTAATAAAGCACAGGCGTACTTTAAAATTTGGAGATAATAGTAATTATTGAGTTGGTCATATACATTTTGCATGCTAGGGTCAAAGCGCCGAACTTTTTGATTGGAAAAATGAATCATCTCTATTTCAGCAAACTGATAGCGCTGCATCGCCAACTTGGAAGAGTATAGATTTGTGTCGAGTGACTTGTCCACTTTACGCTTTATAAATTCATAGTGCTTTTGCAGTTTCTTTTCTGAGAGCTCAAGAAGTGTAAAGCGGGAATTTTGAAACTCGTCCTTTCCAAAACGTTCAACAGCCAGGAACTGCTCAGCAAGTTTTAATAGGTAGTTCATCAAATACCCCATTCGCTGCCCATCAAATGGCACTCCCGGATAACACTGCGCAAAAACCTCCTCTTTGCTAAGCTCCATATCTGGGTTTTCATTGAGAAAAAGCCCCAATGAGATCACTTCGTCATTTTTATTAAAATATGGCGAATCGATGAACTCGACAAACCTTTTCCAATCTGAAGGATTGAATGTTAAAAGCAATTGACCTAACTTACTCGTTCGCACTACGGTAAACTTTTTTTATTTTTGTTTTCGCCCCCCTGCTTTTAAAATTCTTTAAAAAACCGATTCAATCAAATTAAAATAAAATATAATTTGATTTAAACAAACGGCTAACAATCAGTTCTTTACAAATTCAAACACAACATAATCAATCAAGAAGGGCTGAAACCAGGCTGAAAAATAGCAAAAAATGTACTTGCCAACCGATTTTCCCTCCTCTATATTTGTAAGCGTAAAGAAAAAACAACATCCCGTGAAGTTTCCAAAAGCACATATCAGAACAGTCATCGGGGCATTACTGTGCTTATTTTTAGGCATCAGCAGCCCGCTGACCGGTCAGCAAGTTTGGCCGGGGGATGTTTCTGGTAACGGTATTGTGGATCATCAGGATGTGCTTTTCTGGGCATACGCCAGGAATAGAACAGGTGCAATGCGCCCCAACGCTAGTACCGAATTTGTAGGTCAGGAAATCCCGGCAGACAGCTTATTTTCATGGTCTGGAACATTTCCAAATACGGATCGTAGCCTGGCATTTGCAGATTGCGATGGAAATGGAATTGTGAATGACCTGGATCTACTAACCATCGATCAAAACTATTTTTTAGCCGTTAGTGGTGAAACGACCTCTGATCAATTTACTCTCGGTGATAATCCTATTGGCAGTCAACTTGTTTTAGGGGATGATGCAACTATAGATATTACCGCTGGTCAGCCGACTTCAATCCCTTTAAATTTGGCGACTCAAAGTACTCAGCCAATAGAGCTAAGCTACTTGGGCTTTCAACTTAACTACGGCACAGAACTTATTGCAGAAACTCCTGAGGGCAATTTACTATTAACCATGAGTTTTGATATAGATGGAAACGAGTGGCTAACAGAAACCGGAGAAAATGTAAAGGTTTTCGTTCATCATCATGAAGATTTGGGCTTCTCGGATATTGCATTATACATGGACTCCCCAAATGATTTTGTGACTGGTACCGGAGCAATGGCGGAGTTCACGATTGTTGTTGAAGAGGTGGTCTTCGGATTACAGGACATCAACATTACGAATCCACTGATTCTAAATAGCAAATTCAAGCTTCCGGGATATGTTGGCAGCCAAGGCATCACGATCAATCTGGTCGGCAAGCCTGTAAGCACAGATGAGCAAATGCTTCCTTCGGGTGCGGTTATGGTTTTCCCGAACCCGGTCAACACAGGTGTGCTGCACGCACAGCTTCGCAGTGATCAGCCGGGAATGATAAAGCAAATGGAATTATTCGATCAAACCGGGCGGCTTGTTAGCAGCTGTGCGCCCAATGCACGCAATGGGCAGCTTAACGCCAATGTACTCCCTGCAGGGCTTTACCTGCTAAAGGTTAAAACGGATAAGGGCGTACAAGTGATGAAGATACAAGCAACACGATGAAATACTACAGGTGCAAACGAGCACCTGATGATATACAAAAGAGAGCTTTGAGAGACTATCCGATTCTCATAATAAGGGGGGCTGGGAAGCCAGCTCCTTTTTTTCGAATCGGATCCGAACTAACTTAGTTTTACACGCTTCTTGTTTAAAATACTCTCCGGCAAGATCCGGAGAGTACTTTCTAGGAAATCTGATACCTTTTTTGGAACCTACCCCACTGTTTTTACCCTTTTCGGTTCCAAATACTTAAGAATAGACTGTTTAAACCTGGAAACTTAGACATTTGATTAGCTGACCCCAAGAGGGTCAGCTTTTTTTTTGCCTTGACTTTACCCTTATTGATAATACTCTTATCTTCCCTCCCGTCCCAATACCCAAACTACCACAAGGCATGAAGTATCCCTTATTTCTTGGAGCACTCCTCCTGCTAACTCATCTTGCATTGGGGCAACAACGCTGGGCCGTAGGAGGAATTGCAGGGACGACCGTCCTTCAGGGAGATTTATCCAGCTCCAGGTTCGGCGACTTTGACAAAATGGGGGTGGTTGCCGGCGGGCAGCTGCGTTACCAGTTCCAGCCTCATTTCGCCCTCAGGCTGCAAGGCATCTCAGGCGACCTGGTTGGTGATGACGGAAACAACAGAGGGATTGCATTCCGGACACTCTTTACTGAAGGCAGCACACTACTGGAGTGGCACTTTCTGCAGCACGAATACCATACTTCAAGGTGGTCTCCTTATCTGGGGCTGGGCGTGGGGCTAACCTTTTTTGAACCCAGAGTAGACTTCTTTAAAAACCGGCCTGAAGGCAGCATACCTCCCGGTGCAGAGGCTGACATAAGAGCCGATAAAGGGAGCCCGCAGTGGGTCATCCCTGGTTGCCTGGGATTTACTTTCGCTATGAATGATCATTGGCAACTGGGCACCGAGGCGAATCTGCGTGCCAGCTTTTCTGATTACCTGGACGGTGTCAGCCAGGCGGCCAATCCGGAGTTCAGCGATTGGTACTTAACCACTACCCTGTCACTGACCTACACCTGGGGTGTAACGGACCTTGATGGGGATGGAGTACCAGACGAATCAGACCGTTGCCCGGACCAATTTGGAAGTGCCAAGTTCCAAGGATGCCCCGACTCCGATAATGACGGCATACCGGACCCCGATGATGCCTGCCCCAATCAATCCGGTTATCTCGACGGGTGCCCCGATAGCGATACAGATGGGGTACCGGATTTCATTGATCAGTGCCCCTACCGCCCCGGACCGCCACAGCAGGCCGGATGCCCGAATACAGATACGGATGCCGATGGGGTGCCGGACGAAGAAGACAAATGCCCAGAACGCCCCGGGCCCGCTTCAAGAGCAGGGTGCCCCCCGGAAGATATCGACCACGATGGCATTACCGATGAGCACGACCAATGCCCCAAAATTGCGGGCACGCGAGCCCATTTTGGATGCCCTACGCTCTCCCCTCCTGAGTTTTATGACTTCGAGAGCCTTTATTTTTCTGAAGGTGCAATCCAGCTCAACCCCACTCAGCAGCAATACCTGCGCGAAATAGCCAGCCGGCTGATGGCCCAACCCGGCCAACTCCTGCTATTGCAGGGGGTCGCAACAGGAGCAGAAGGTTTGGAAGTTGCCCGAAACCGTACAGAGCAGGCCTATAACTACCTCTTATCCTGGGGAGTAAGCAAAAGCCGGATCAATTACGGTGTTTACCTTATTACCCCTCAGCCTGGAAAAGAAACAGCAGCCAGAAGGGTTAGCCTTCAATTCATCAAAGAATAGAGGGCACTGAACTAATCAAAAACTCATACTGTTTCTTTCCATCAAAACAGCGTGTATGTCACTAAAACCTAGTCAGCGTTCCAGAGCCCAGGAATCACGGGCAGCTATTCAACGGCTCTACATTGCTATGCGCCATCTCTTCATACGGGGGAATTACAAGCCCCTGGGCGTTTCCGGTGAAGCCATTATTGAGGCGCTCACACAATTGCGGCCTGAGATATACGGCTCTATTAATGACCCTGAGCGGGTGGAACTTGATGGGCTGCTATATGTTTTTCAACGATTGCCCAGGGGTATTGAGGAATGCCGGTATATCAAACTCATTTCCCGGGAAGGCTTTGAGGACAGCAACTTTGAACCCATTGTCCCCAGCAAGCGCCGCCGCAACAGCTACCGGATTGACGAAGCACAGATGTACATTGAGATGACCAGAGGGCGAAGCGATATCTACGATATCCTCACGCATCTGACCTTTATGTATATTGAAGCCGAAAAAATCAGGCGCAACAGCGAAGACCATAAGCAGCGCAAACGGCGAGAATGGGAGATGCTGGAGAAAATTGTAGCCAAGGAGGAAAAAGGAGAAGAATACAACAAAGAAATAGCCTACACTTACCTCAGTACCCTGCTGGGCCGTACCTACGAGGAAACGGTGCAAGCCTGTCAACGATTCTCCAGAGCTTCCGATGTCAATAGCGTTTTTCACATCACCTACTGGCTGGGCAAGCTTGCCTCTGAAGAAGCCAAAGCGGAAAGCGACCGGGAAATCAGCTTCTCCTCCGCACTTCGCGAAAAGATCGGCCACCACTACTACGGAGACCTCTGGGCCCGAAATATCAAGTCGGCTTTGTTGGAACATAACCTTCTGAACCGCCCCCTACACATCATTAGCGCCAACCTGCATAGCGTGATGAACACCCTCTATGCCAAGGCGGCACTCCGAACAAAGAATGAGATTGAGGACCTTGCCCGCGAACTGAGCGAACCCGTTAACAAAGAGATGCGCCAACGCGTGCATAAATACGCCGTCCGCAACGGCATGATACAAATTGATGACACCAGCGGCACCAACATATCTGTACAAATTATTGATACAGCCCAGCTCAACCTATCCAGCCTACCCGCCGAATTGAAAAAAGACGAAGCACACATCACCAACGAGAAGCCGGTCATCCTGGTGATGGATTATGCGTTTGGCGAACAGGCATACGAAACGATGGACGAGCTCCTGAAACCCTTCGAGCAGGATAACGGCGAGGAAATCCCTGTTAATGTCCAATCCATTGCCATTATGGGAAAGGCCGGTATTCTGGAAGGCGGCAAGGGGGATATTATGATCCCGGATGCCCACGTTTTTGAAGGGACAGCCGACAACTACCCGATCGAAAATGAGCTAAGCTTAGAAGACTTTCAGGACAGGGGGCTACGGGTATTCTCCGGGCCTATGATCACCGTGATGGGCACATCGCTTCAAAACCGGGACATACTGCGGTACTTCCTAAAATCCTCCTGGAAAGCCGCCGGGCTGGAAATGGAGGGCGCCCATTACCAAAAAGCGATACAGGCTGCCTCTAAAATCCGAAAAAGCATCAATGAGGAAGTCTCTCTGCGGTATGCCTACTACGCTTCGGATAACCCTCTGATTTCCGGTCAAACACTGGCTTCAGGCAGTCTCGGTGCGGATGGGGTCAAACCCACCTATCTTATTACCATTCAATTTTTAAACCGGATTCTGAGCCCGGCAGTTGTAAAACCTGAGCTTACAAATCAGTCTGCTCGGTAACGCCGGCTCCACCAATAAGAGATAGCCCCGACCAAAAGGTTGGCAGCGCCCATCAGGCTTTCCCCAGGTTGGTCATAAATCAGTACTCCAATTACCCATACGCTGATAGCCAAAAAGATAATTTGCACCCAAGGGTAGCCAGGGCTGCTATACCCTGCCTTGCCATCACGCCAGCGCATCCATAGCAACCCGGCTACAGCCAGCGTTGTAAATAGCTGCAACACGAAACCGCTGTACAGAAAAACCCGGTCAAAAGGGCTCGTCAATACCATAAACAGACTGATGCCGGCCTGCATCCAAACCGCGCGTACCGGTACCCCACTCGCATTATCCTTTGCAAAAAAATGCCAGATGGAAAAATCATCCGCCATGGCGCGGACGACTCTGGGGCCCACCCAGATATTGGCACTGATGCTCGAAATCAAAAAAAGGGAGATGAACAAGGATATCAATTGCCCGCCTGTAGCGCCAAATAGGATATGGGCAACGATTTTCCCCACCTCAATTTGCCCATCAAGCTGCTGAACCGAGGCTTGGTACAGGAAGCCGGCCTGCAGCAGCACATAGAGCAAGCTCACGACAAGTGTACCAAGAATAAGCGCTTTTGGAAGATTGACAGCAGGCGTTCGGATTTCTTCTACGATATAAGCGGCTGCATTCCATCCAGAGAACGAATAGGTCACATAAACCAGCCCGACCATAAAGGCAGAGGTACCAATTTCCAGCTCAAAAGAAGCCTCGGAAAGGGCCGTACCTTCCGGCGCGGGCAGTACAAAGCAGGCTATAATAAAAACCAACATCAAGAGCAGCTTCACTGCCGTAGCTCCATTCTGAAAATTACTGCTCTGCCGGATGCTGAAGGAGTGCGCCAGGGAAATCAGCACAATCACGCCTACCGCCAGGAATTCAGGTCTGACCGGCAGAAAATCCTGAGCATACTGCCCCATAGCCATGGCTGCCAGTGCCACCGAAGCAGCAAAACCAACCGTAAGCGATACCCATCCGGCAAGGTAGCCTAAGAACGGGTGATAAATATGATAAAGGAAATTATACTCCCCACCTGACTTAGGCAGGCGGGTCCCCAATTCTGCATAGCTAAAAGCGCCCATCAGTGCGATCAGCCCTCCCAGCACCCACAATAAAAGAACAGACCATACACTATCGATCTTTTCGATTTGCAGCCCAAGGCTGGTGAACACCCCAGTCCCGATCATATTGGCCACGACGATAGCCGCAGCACTTATCCATCCTATTTTCCGACCGTTAGAGGCGTGCATTTTTATTGCGTTCGATGCTGAACAATGATCATAGTTCGATTGCTGTGAACAGATAAAGGTATCAATATTAGCGTCAGCAGGCTTACTTGTATTTCGTCTGTAACGAAACGATAACATATTACCAGCCGATACTATGGTTTTCCATCTAAAACATCGCCCCTGCTACACTATCCGAAAGCAGAACACCTTATCTTTAGCTGGCTGCCCAGGATTGGCCGTACGTCATTTGGGTAAATGCAAGGATAGACCGGTTTCCCTATCCCGGACTACTTACTGACCAACGATCTTAAAAACAGTTCACGATGTCCCCACAAAACCTGACTTTCAAAAATTCAGAAGGTGTTTCTCTTTCGGCACGGCTGGAGCTGCCGGCTCATCAGCATCCGCATACCTATGCCCTGTTTGCCCATTGTTTTACCTGCAGCAAGCAATTTACCGCCGTACGAAATATCGCCCGGGCACTAACCCTTGAAGGTGTCGGAGTGCTTTCCTTTGACTTCACAGGGCTGGGAGAAAGCGAGGGAGACTTTGCAGACACCAATTTCTCTTCAAATATCGAGGATTTGGTGCAGGCCGCCGCTTTTTTAGCGGATGAATATGAGGCACCTGCCCTGCTGATCGGGCATTCTCTTGGGGGGGCTGCTGTGCTGCGCGCGGCCCATGAAATCCCCTCCGTAAAAGCGGTAGTAACCATTGGTGCGCCGGATGCCCCCGACCACGTGCAGCACTTATTCAGCGATCAAACGGACGCCATAGAATCCGAGGGCCTGGCTGAAGTTAAGATTGCCGATCGCCCGTTTACGGTAAAAAAGCAGTTTCTGGAGGACATCCGGACGCACAATCTGGAGCCCTACATCAAGCGGTTAGACCGGGCGCTGCTCGTACTCCATTCTCCTCAGGATACAATAGTGGGCATCGAAAATGCCAGAAAGATATACGAAGCGGCTATGCACCCTAAAAGCTATATCTCACTTGATGGCGCTGACCACCTACTGACGCAAAAAAAGGATAGCCGGTATGTTGGGAATGTCATCGCTTCCTGGGCAGAACGGTACCTGGATTTCGAAGAACGCGGCGCACTCCGTTCAGATAAAGATGTTGCAGCCCGGCTGGGTCAGGCGGATGCATTCACCACAGAGATCACCGTGCGCAAGCACGGCCTGACAGCCGATGAGCCCCCGGAGGTCGGAGGGAATGATTTTGGGCCCTCACCGTACGAACTTTTGTCGGCAGGTTTGGGTGCCTGCACCGCGATGACGCTGCGCATGTATGCCAAGCGGAAAAAATGGCCCCTGGAAGAGGTGATTGTCCACTTGGAGCACAGTAAGAATCATGCAGAAGATTGCCAGAACCCTGACCAGCCGGACAGTAAGATTGACCATTTCGAGCTCTCCCTGGAACTCAACGGCCCGCTCTCCGAAGACCAAAGAGCTCGGATGCTTGAAATTGCTAAAAAATGCCCTGTTCACCGTACGCTACATGACCCCGTCAAAATAGCCGCACGGCTAAAAAAATAGCGATCGGCAAAAGTGCAGAGCCCCGGCACCAAATGGCTACCGGGGCTCTGACATCTAAATTACTGGCTTTTAAAGACTGGAATTACCGAAGCAGGGTGATGTTGCCCTGACGCGTGAAAACCTGGTCTGGCTCGCCTTCTTCACCCGGGCAGATAATTCTCATGTAATATCCGTAAACATCAGGTGGCAGATCTTCTCCGCCAAAGGAACCATCCCAGCATAGGTTCTGCATATCGTTACTGCGGAATACTTCTTGTCCCCAACGGTTGTAAATCATGAGCTCTATCTCAGAGAACTGATCCATGACCTCACTGCGCACGCATACCAGATCGTTGTTCTGATCCCCGTTTGGTGTGAAAGCATCGGCGATAAACACTTTTTCCACCTCACAGCGCTCACAGGTACCTACATCCACTGTGGTGGTTAAGGTATCCCGGCAAACCTCTCCGGTTACGATCACCTGATAAGTGGATGGGCGTAGTGGTTCTGCATCGGTTATCGCTGCATCGGGGTTGGTCAACCGGTCATCCGGTGTCCATTCGTAAGTGCAGTTATCACAACCGACAACCTCCAGCGTGGCAAAATCCCCGGTACAAATTGAGGTATCGCCACCAACAATCGCGAGGTCGAGGGTTTCCACTTCAATCTCAATGCTGGCTGTATCCATCGCACAGGCATTTTCCGCTACAGCGATATAAGATACCAGCCCTGCACGATCGGGCGTTACCGCAATCACGGCTCCTTCTCCTATGAATTCAAAGGCTTCGTCATACCAGGAAATGGTAGCGGCCACATCCTCAGGGTCAAGGACTGCTTCGAGGCTGGCTTCATCGCCCAGACAAATCAGCAGGGAAGGCGTGTTGATTTCCAGCATCAAATCTTCAGGCACATATTCCACGACAATGGTATCGCTGGTTACACAGCCCAATTCAATTGGGTTGGCGATGTAAATGCTGGAGCCGGGCTGAGGCAAAACTTCTATAGAAATGGCTGTATCAATGACATTCCCCTCCCCATCGGTCCACACCACAGCTTGCCCAAGCGGTGCCAGGGCATCCAATTGAATGGCAGCGGAATCGCAAACCACCAGAGTGTCCACGGAAGGAATAATTTCAATAGCAGCACTATCAATCGTCACCTGAACCAGTGTGTCAGCAACTACGCCACAACCATTAGTTGCCTCGAAAATGAATGATGCGGTGCCTGCTTCTGCCCCAACGAGCACCAGGTCTTCGTTGATAGCTACCGTATCTCCATTTTCATCCTGCCAAACGAAGGGATAGTCGTAGTCTCCAACTGCTACACTGAGTGTATCGTTCAGACATAGGAGTACGGTATCAGGCAGATTCGGTGGCAGTACCGGTGGAATCGTATCCACCATTACAGTTACCGTATCTGAGATGATGCAATCCAGTCCGGGAACATTTGCAATGTATTGGCTGATACCTACCGGTGGCGTTACACAAAGCTCACCACCTGTACCCAACAGCGTGCCTTCAAGATCAGTCCACTCTATGCATTCCTCTGGCAAACCAGTCACCGTAGCCGTTAGGCAGGTATCCATCTCTACCGGAGCACATAGCAAGACATCTACATCTGGCTGCGCATCGACCGTCTGCTCCGGCACGACGTATACAATTACCTGGGCTGATGTCATGCCGCAGGCGTTCACTGCCCCGAACTCGTAGCAGAACTCGCCGGCCTGATCGCCCAGAATGATAATCTCGTCATTGGCTACCGGGATCT
>NZ_JALEGS010000027.1 GCF_022763345.1 Phaeodactylibacter sp. | reverse complement strand
CTAGAGCCTCAAACGGCTGCAAGTGGCAAATTTTATCTTGCTCGTCGTTAAAAAGCCTCGCCGATGCTTAGGCATCGCCTACGTTTTTTGCCTGGATCAAAATAAAATTTGCTACACTTTCGCTCGTTCAGGCCTAGCTGAACAAGTCTAATGAGGATGTGAAGCATCACTAACCCTCCCCACCATATCAACTCCCAAGCGACGAAGTAAAAGGTTAACAATTACAGATTTCTCTATACAATGGGAGAAAGATTAACTTTACTGTTAAGCGACGAATAGGAAATGTGGCAGAAGAGCTGAACACACAACAGGATCAAGAGGAGCTTGAAAGTTTCGTGCTCGAAAAAACTGATTTCAAGAAAAGACTAAAATCTGCATCAGCTGCGACAAAGTACTTCGATGAAGGACTTGCCAAGTCTGATTTCAAACGCCAGTATCTGGACTTTATCTTTGATAAGGTTTTGGGGGATGTGAAGGGTGGTAGGCCGAATTTATAAACTTCCAATTTTGTTTAGATTTGGATAGGGATTTCAAGGGAGACCGCAACAGGAGAATACAAATCGACCTCCTGTGCTGGAGTTTCAAGAGACACAATCAAAGAGTACCTTGTTGATTTGTTCCACTTTCCTAGGTGATGTCGCTGTTTCCACCATCCAACAGCTGGATATACCCCAATAAAGTTACATGAAGCTATCTCTACTGCACTTTTCTCGATAAAATCGGAATGCACAGAACCTAAGTGACGGCTTTGTGATCCAATAGCCCATCTTTGACTATCATTAGTTGTGTCGAGATCTTCATTTTCATCTCTAGCTGCTTTATTAATTCTTTTTATAAAGTCCTTCTTCGATTCAGTCTCAGAATTGACATCAAATTTAAGACCATGGGAACGATACCTGTATTTATCTTTCCACCCTACTTCACCTGGTCCTGGCTCTATAAAGTATGATAAAGTAACTTTCAGTTTTACTGGAGTATCACCCATATTTAGCAATACTTCCTTTGGCCAGGGGAGTTCGTAAAAATGCATATCCTTAGTCTTGTAGCTCCCCCTTTCTTTATTAAAGGGCTGTAATGACTCTTGTGCAATCAAGACTAAGTTATTATTCGTGCAGTAGATTGCTTTGTTAAGATTGGGCACACCATAGCCGCAGGCTCTAATTAAATTACGATATTTTGCTTTATCCGATCCCCCTATAAAGAACTGGTCTTTCATTGTTTCAGTCCAATCAGCTGAATGGATAATCAACCCTCTTACTGTCTCAGGCCAAGCCTCAGCGTATTCTGCTTGAATCTTGGCCGCCATCCACGATGCTTTTGCTGTTGCCGCACTGGTCATACAGAAGGATTCAAACTGAGCATCATTTGGCTTATAATGAGTTGTTAAAACCGAAAGGTCATCACATTCAGTTGGAAACCCATCATCATTATTGATTGCAACGTTACCTCCTTCAAAAAGAACGTCTGGTTTTATAGGCCATTTTGTGGTTTCCCAAGTTAGAGAAGTAGTGCTGAAGGGTGAAAGACCTTGACTTGGTGCAAGAGGCCTATAACCATTTAAATTCTCATCTTCAATTTTAGTAAGCTCTGTGAAAGCACCAACAGAAATAGCATTCCAAGATTGACTCGGTGAGTGAACTGAGCTTATTAAATTGATTTCTGGATATTTACCCCAGTCTTTAGGCACATTACCTGCAGAAAGAATTATTAGCCTGTATACTCCATCATCTGCACCCGATGTTAGAGAATCGATTGCACCTGACCAAGAGGATGGTTTCCCTTGATCATATTGGTCTGTAGTCACCGCCATGCAAATAATCCTCTTCCTCTCAGGAGCCTGAATTTCTGCTTTGCTAACGAGTTGCTGAGTAATAAAGCCATATAATTTTGGTTCATTTTCCCCTGTAGGTGGTAATATCTTTCCAGACTCTATGACATGTTTTAGTTCAATATGATCTTGTGATTGCAGTTCCTTTGATAAATCGCCAAAAATAGCGACTCCTGCCATATTGGTTCCGTGCCCTTTGTGATCGTGAACTCCCCAATCATCTAGATAACTGTGTAGGTCTTCATCTGATAAAGACAGTTCTATCAATCTGTGACCATTGTTTATCCCTGTATCCAGAATGTATATCGAAGTGTCTATGTCTTCATCTAACTCTATTCTTTGTCTAATATCTTCAACCCATTCTGTTTGCTCTACATTATTAAGCTCTACAAAAAAGCGAACCGTTTCCCTTGCCCTCCTATATTCTGCAATCTTATCCGATGCTTGAAACAATTCAGTTAACTGGGCCTTATCAGCCTTTACGAGTACAACAGTCCGTTCAGGAAAAAAAATGGCACTGTTTTGGATTTCAATTCCAAGTGTTGTACACGTTTGAACGAACTCAACTAAATCTGCATCCCTTTTATTTGTTCTAATCCAAACTTCACACCATTCAGGATTCTGCTCAGGAATTAGTTCAGGAGAGTCTTGCCAGAATGATTCGAAAATAGCAAGTTGGACGTTTTCAATACTTTCTACCAATGGAGCATTCTTAGGGTTGCCTTTTGAAGTATCTTCGTCAAGATAAGCTTGTACCTTTGAAATAAAATAATTCTCTTTCCCAGCTGGTATATAAACAGTTGCAATCACTGTTTCCTGTTCACCTCCTGAACTGGACTTTACATTCAATAGCCTTATGCCTTGTTTAATATTCTCAAGACTTTTCGTGACTAAATCAAACCCTATCCTACTTTTGAATTCCAAGTATATACCGTGACTAACAGGAAGTGCTACTGCTTCACGCTGATTTTTCACCTCCTCAAATTCCCTCCAGGCATCATTAAGCTTTTCTAATAATCTATCCCCATGATTTCTTCTGTTCCTAGTGGGTAATCGGTAGCCTGGCCCACCGCTTTGAGGTGAGGTATAGGAATGGTCTTCTTTAGAACCCTTGATGAAAATTAATGAATATTGGCTTTTAGACATAAATAAATACTAACTCCTATCGGAAAAATAAACACCTTTTCTATTGCTTATCATCTCCAGTAATAGTGCTTTAGTTACCTTAGTTTTATCATTCAAAATAGTTTCTTTAATCGCATCATCACAGGCTTGAGAGATTTCTGCATGACTGAGACCATTAAATTTATCGAAAGGTAGAGAGCTAATATCAAACCCAGTCTTAAAATTAGCCAGCTTGTTTTTTACTAAGTTGATAACTTCATCCTTACCTGGTAATTGATAAAACAAAACATCATCAAACCTTCTAAATAATGCCTGATCCAAAAGCTCAATGTTATTAGTTGCTGAGATGATAAAGCTGTTTGACTGATCTTGTTCCAAAAATTGCAAGAATGCATTTAGTACTCTTCGCATTTCTCCGACCTCATTATCTCGTGTCCTTTCGGCACCAATTGCATCAAATTCATCAAACAGATAAACCCCTGTATTCTTAGATATAAAATCGAATATTAAGCGAAGTTTAGCTGATGTTTCCCCCATATATTTAGTCACAATCTTATCAACTAAAATAACGTAAAACGGGATTTTTAGCTCTTTTGATAGGATGGAAGCTGTCATAGTCTTTCCTGTTCCTGGAGGACCTGTTAAAAGAATCTTTCTCCTATGGGAAAAGCCAAATTTACTCAGTTTCCCTCTTTGCAAATACTCTCGGATTATTCGGTCTATTCTCTGTTTAAGTTCAGGAGAAGCAATCAGCTGGACAAGTTTTTTGTCTGCTTCAAACGGCTGAACAAGACCTGATAAATCTGGATTATGTGGAATTACCTTTAAATGAGAAGAAGATTTTCTTCCTTTCTCAATCAGTGTTTTTATCTCATGAGCAAGACTGCTATGCCCTTTTCTTGCCTCACTAGCGGCTAATTGTAGGGCAATAGTTGGGAACCTCTCTTTATCCTCAGAATAATGAGACTTAATAAGAGACTTTATTTGATCAGCAGTTGCCATTTGAACTAGTAAAATGAAGTTGAATAACCCAATTCTTTATCACAATTTATCACTTTCCTTGCGAATAGCAAACGAAATTGCACAAAGCAATATTCCTTAGCAGGATAGCTATCCTGTTTCTTTTCCAAAAATGAATTTTCTTGCACACCCTGCACACATTTTCCTGGGATTATCCGTCATACCCTCTTACATTATTTAGCCAATTTTCAGGGTCTCCTATCTTATCCATATAAGGCTTAGATTCAGCAATCAGTCGATCCAGATACTCATCGGGAGATTCATTACTATCCTCATAATCAATAAACTCTAAGAGCTTGGCGGATCTCTTGTTAAACTCTATGCTTTTACTTTCCATCACACTACCTAGTTACCAGTAAAACTATACTATTTATTTGAAACATGCACTTATTTAACAAATTGTTTCTCTCAATTTCTTAAAGCATACTTCCTTTAAGAAGTCATTATACCACAAAAAAGACTTTTTGAATCTAAAATATTAGCCCACCCTCAAGATTTTTCTTGCACACCCTGCACACAGCTTTGTCACAAGAAAAGTTGTGACACTTAATAAATTGGCTAACAGAGGATTAAACCTCTGTCACAAGATGCACAAGATAAATTCACCAAAACACTTTAAAAACTTTCAGAAAGGACCCCAATCTGCCACCTTTCTAATTTATAGACTCGTACTCATAACGTCTTTCTTTTACGGTTTTTCTTCTCAACAGCAGAAAATACCCTCTCCCCTACCCTGCTTTTCAGAAATCTTCTTGAAGGTATTTTAAGCATTCATTTTTACATTTATATCTGTTTAAAATAGTGAATGCCACATGACAGCCAAAAACGTAGAGCTAAACCGTATTCGGCATGTTCTTGAAGAGCATGACCGAACACAAACTTGGCTTACCAAGAGTCTTGATTTAGCCTTTGGCACAGTCAATGATTGGTGTAACAACCTTGATTTGACAGATTTAGTAAGGGCAGCTGAATCACTAGTACTAGCTCCAGCGGTATTAACTGTGGAGGTAAGCAAATAGAGCCCTCTTAACTGGAGAATAGTCAAGAGGGCTTTTGATCAACTGAATGCTATTAATTAAGAGGTTTGGGGAATTTTATGAATTGTTTGACCATTTTTTTCTTTGGTGCTTAAATCAACGATGTACTCTCCTATATCCTCAGCTTTCAACCAACCAGGCTGACCGACAGGGCGGGTACGTGTAATCACTGGTGTAAAGGCAGCGACTGAATAAACTTTGATATTTGTACCCTGGGCTTCTCCACTTATAACTTGTGCCATCATCTTCTGAGCTGAAGCAATAATAGACATTGGTCCAGCATTGGGTACGACCATTTCTGATGCACCTCCATTTATCATTATATAAGTGCCTGCATTAATTGAATGAAAATACTCAAGCAATGATTTAGCAAAAATAAAATGAGAGTTTAGGTTGTTTTCTATAATCTGTAGCCAGTCCTCTAGAGGTACTTCATCTAATCTGCCTTTCTGGTACCAACCACCCAAAGAAGCAACAGCCAAATCAATCTTTCCATATTTTGATTCTACTTTTTTGATCAATTCTAAATTTGACCGATACTCGCTGGGAGTTGCCTGTATGACTATTAAATTGGGGTCATCTTGAACGTAGTTTTTCAGTTTTTGTCCTCTAGACTCCATTCTCACTGGGACAATGACTCTTGCTCCTTCCTTTAAAAGTACTTTAACAATACCTTCTCCTACTGATCCTGTGCCACCAGCGACAATGGCAACTTTATCCTTTATTTTCATATTTTAGCTATTTGAATTTTGTTCAACTATTAGATTCGTAATAGCACGAACACACGGTAGCACAATGGCTACTGTAGGAATTACAATAATCCATGTGCTTAAGAACCTGTTTAACCAAATAGAGGGAAAATCTTCCACAAACCCCATACTCACCCAGGTGAGAATAAATGACAGTATTAGTCCAATAAACAGTGTCATCAAAAAAATAAACACTATCATATAATATTTGGCAGGTAATTTACTCATTACAATGCGTGATTTCCCCAATAACTGAATTCCTGGTACAATTCGCCAATATGAGGACCTTCAGGTGTTTGCCAATCTTTCATCAGCTCACTGGCAAGTGACCCCCAGCTGGTCATGATAGCTCCTGCCTGTGACAAACGCATCATAGCTGCCATTTCATTTAAAGGCGTATCGGATCCAGAAACATCTACTACCACAAATACATCATAACCGTTTCTTAATAAATCGATTGTGAGCATAGTTGTACAAATGTCAAGTGATATGCCCCCAACGATGACCTTCTTCCGACCAATTTTTTCAATAGTCTTTATGAACTCTGGTTCGTCCCAAGCACTGGGTGTATGACGCTCAACGCGAATACCATGGTCCAAATGCTTCATAACTTCTGGGAAAAAATTCCCTCTAAAATCACCTTCTTCACCAAGTATTATGGTAGGAAGATTAAAGATTTTTCCTATTCTCGCCAGTGCCTCGGCATTTGCTCTAAAAAGAGAACGGTCGATTGTTCTTAGCCCTGGAAGAAATCCATCCAGAAAATCTACCATAACCAAAACGGCGTTTTCGGGCGTAACCCTTTCTGTGTAATTCATGATTTAAAATTTGAATGATGTTTTAAATGAGAAGTAATTTAGTGTTTCACCTTTGCCAGTATTTTTTACATATGCTCCAGGCTGAAACAAAGCATAATCAAGGAAGAACTGAAAATTAGTATTCAGTGCATAGAATAACTCCAGAGTAGATTGATTACCAAGAAACTTGGCATCTGAATCATTTAGGATGCTTGGCCGAATTTGCACAGCTGCTGGCGTATAAACACCATCCACATCACTTTGCCTCCAAATCCAGTAGTTACTCAGAGTAGCTCGGAATTTCTTGAAGGGAAAAAGAATAATAAAAGGCTTTAGGTTAATAAGGTTGGTCGAACCTATTGGAGCAGCCAGCCCAAACTGCGGTTTAGAATATAATAGATTGTAAGTATTGAGTCGTTTGTCATTGGGGTCTTGATCCCCCGAGATGTAATTGAGTTGCATACCTATTCCAATGGCATCCGATATTGCCTTATCTCCCTCAAAAGATATATTGTATGCAGAAATATTCTGAGTATTAAAGTTCCCGAACTGATAATTAGATTCCAGAGAATAGTTCAAGCCTTTTGACTCTCTCCAGTACCTTAATCCAATCGTCTGCCTGTCCTCTGTACTTTGAATTTCATTGTATACCCTTTCACTTCCATGAAAGCCGAAATAGTAAACATCTAAATTGTCCTTACCTAATTTATTCACGACGTAAAATGTCCAGATCAACTCATCGATCCATTTGTCGTCAAATACACCCTGCATAGAAATAACTGGCGTGGCTATAAAGGCATAAATATTTCGTTTTTGTCTTTCAGAGCCTATAAGAAATGCGTCAAATGTCAGGCGAGTGTTTGGCCCCTCTCTCATACCAATAATGAGTTGGGTCCCTTTCCCAAATTCCTGCCTTCCAGCTTGAATGAAATCGCCCTCATTGGTTAAGTCCACCCTCACAAAGGCTTGATGAAGAGACAATCTATTCTCATCAATCTCAGGTGTAAGGGGATTCCGCTTAAAAAGAGTATAGGTTGAATTAAGCTGGGTGAATAATCTCCATCTTTTGTTAAACCTCAGATTTGAGTGAACCATTGCTCTGTGCCACAAAAAGCCCTCAGAATCCGTTTCAAAGAATGGAGGTATATCCCCAAAATTTTGATTATCGAAATACTGATACATTTCCCTCACTTCGCCGCCAAACGAAATATTGGACTGACCGTGTAGCGGAATAAACTTTAGCTTTTCATACCAATTCCTCTCCAAACTATCTGACTGTTGCAAATAGGAGAAATCATCAAAATATCGGAATATTTTAATTGGGCCTGGCTGTCCAAAGCAAGGAAACATCAGTACGATAAAATAAATAGTGAAAATATATTTCATAATGTAACGGGGGATTGCTCCCCCGTTCATTTATTTGTTATTTGGATAATTCTGAATTTCCCCAATAAGAGTATTTCTGATATAGCTCACCCACCGCAGGTCCTTCAGGTGTTTGCCAATCTTTCATCAATTCTGAAGCAAGTGTCCCCCAATTGATCATAATAGCTCCAGCTTGGGTTAATCGCATCATAGCCGCTATTTCGTTAAGGTTTGTATCTGAACCCGAGGCATCCACAACTACATAAACTGTATAGCCTGCTCGAATTAAATCCAGCGTGAGCTGGGCAGTACAGATATCAATAGAAATACCGCCTAGTACTACCTTTTTCCTTCCGATTTTTTCAATTTCCTTTCTAAAGTTCGGTTCATCCCAAGCACTTACCGTATGCCGTTCTACATAGATCGCATCAGGCAAGTTCTCTTTTACAGCGGGAAAAAACTCACCTCGAAACCCGCCTTCGTCACCCAGCATAATTGTAGGCAACTTGAAAATCTCACCAATTCTAGCCAAAGCCTCTGCGTTAGCATAAAAAAGATTCCTGTCAATAGTCCTGATTCCAGGTACGAAACCACCCAAGAAATCTACCATCACAAGGGTGGTGTTGTCTTTTGTTAACTTCTCAGTGTAAACACTGTTATTTTGAGCAAAAGAACTCAACCAAATCCCCAAAAAGAAAAAGAGGATAACTACTGCTTTTTTCATTTTTCCCATTTTTAAGTTGTTAATTAAATCAGTTGTCCTTACGAATCTCTAATGGTTAGCCCATATTCTTGGATATGTTTGTGAATAGGATTACTAGATTTACTGCTTCTTGTAGAAGGTCTCCATGGAATAAAAAAGCTCGTGATATTTTTCCTTAGCTAATAAATGACCAAAGTTGGGAATCACTACTCCATTAATAAAATAGGCTCGCCATACCCTCCGATACGATAGTTAAGCTAGGAAGTGTTGAGATGCGAATTTCAAAATCTGAATAATCCATAGTTGTTAGCCATTAGAGGTATCAATAAATTTTTTGAGTTGCTGATTCATCTTCTCAAATCCTTGCGGAGCATTTTTCATCATTGGCTGATGTTGAATAAAGGGGGCTAAAAACCCACTGTACCTTTCTCTGTTGATTAGAAAAGTCTGACCTTGTCGTTCTTCAAGTTCAAACAGGTGTTCCCCGTCAAAAACACCAGGGAATCCTGTTCTTGCTATCCAGCCAAATTTTTTACCTTCTTCCCAATGATTGATTGTAGGCGAAAATTCATAAGGGGTAGCTCCTTCAACTGATAGTTTTAGTTTTATTATCTCACCTTTAGCGGGAGTACCTCCCATAAATTGAAGCTGATCATTCCAATCTCCATACCTCTCCATTTGAATCAATGTCTTCCAGACTTTATCTGGTGTCTCATCGATTAGTATCTCAGCTCGGACCTCAAAATTGTATAGAGACAAGCCTAAGAGGAGAATTAGAAAAAATAAGATAATCAGGATAGTTGCTGTCATTCCATCACGATTTGAAGAAGCTGATTAATTCTCTGCCCAGAAATTCAGGGTTTTAAAGCTTGTTTTGAGTCCATTTTGAACTTTATCGACCTGAGCTAATAAAGTAGGTCAAAGGATTAAATGAATTACCAATAACCTTCAAAGTAAAACTGGTGTTGAAAACAAAAACAAGTCTCAACGAAATTTGTTGCAACAAATAAAAATTTTTATTCTCGTCTTAAGCGATAACTACTCGTAAAGCAGATTAAAAGCCCTTTAAGAGAGGAGACGGTGAAGGATGGAGAAAAAAGATTCGACCACTAATTATTTCTTTTTTTGTGATCGTAGTTTATTCAATATCTCATTTAGTTGTGTTACTTCTTTTTCAGAGAGGTTATTAAGACTTTGGATTTTTTTTATCAGTTCTTGGTTCATCTTCGATACCATTTTCTGGCCAGAATCAGTAATGAAAATATTTATCTGACGCCTATTTTCTGGGTTTAGTTCTCGTGTAGCATATCCTTTTGCAACAAGCTTATCCACAAGGCGGGTTATATCACGCCCTTTATCTAACATTACTTCTCTGATATCTTTCGGCGAACAAGGTGAAGGGTGGCTTCCCTTAAGAATCATTAAGACATTAAAATGCTGAGGTAAAATCTTATAGCTTTTAAAAAGGTCTCCCAAGATATCATCATACCACTTATAAGTATAATATAAGTTAACCATTGCTTTATGGAACTCGTCTTTAAACTTGCTTGCCCGAATTTCTTCACTAACATCCATGCAGTCACAACTTTCGTAAAAACAAATATTGAAAAAACAGCACTTCTTTGATTTTTGTTTGCTTCTGCTATTAGTAGTCTAGAAAATTAACAATCGAGATGGCACAAAAAAACCTTTAAACTGGTTAATCCCATAATTATCGGAGACTTGGTGCAAGTCTACATTTTCTTGCACACCCTGCACAAGATGCACACAGTTTTGTCACAAGTAAAGTTGTGACACCTAATAAACTGACTAACAGAGGGTTAAACCCCTGTCACAAGATGCACAAGATAAATTCACCAAAACACTTTAAAAACTTCTAGAAAGAACCCTAATTTGCCATCCTTTTGATTTACAGCCTTATACTCATAACACTTAACCTATATACTTTTTCTTCTCAACAGCAGAGAATACCTTTTCCCCTACCCTGCTTTTCAAAAAACTTTTAGGAGAAATTTTGAGCATTCATTTTTATATCTATATTTGTTTAAAATAACAACTACCATATGACAGCCAAAAACGTAGAGCTAAACCGTATTCGGCATGTTCTCGAAGAGCAAGGCCGAACACAAACTTGGCTTGCCAAGAGGCTTGATTTAGCCTTTGGCACAGTCAACGGTTGGTGTAACAACCGAAAGCAACCTTATTTGACAGATTTAGTAAGAGCCGCTGAATTGCTAGAAGTAGCACCAGCGGATTTAATTGTGGATGGCACAAAAAAAGAAAAAGGCCTGAGTGAAACTCAGACCTTCCTAAATCTTACATAAACTCTTGAAACGACTGCTATTATGACTGCTAGTTACCGCTAGACTGTCATAACTTTTTGAAAAACAGCCGCTTAATTAAAAGCTTAGAGGTTGGGAGCGGATTCGAACCGCCGTACGAGGTTTTGCAGACCTCTGCCTAGCCACTCGGCCACCCAACCGTCTACCGCTGTATTTTTAGCGGAATGCAAATATAAAGCTTTTTTCAAAAGCACCCAGCTTTTAGGCACTAATTTTATCCTTTGCTTGAGGACAATAGGAAAACGGGGGAACGGGACATAAAGTTTCCCTTCCGCTATTCTTTTTTAACGAACGAGGTAGATCTCTCCGGAACGCTCAATAAGGGTACCGCTTGCCTGCTCGATACGGAGCTGATAGGCATAGGCACCGACGTTTAGGGGCTCAGAGCCACGCAGGCCGTCCCAGCCCAGGTTGTAATCCTGAGATTCAAAGACGAGACCGCCCCATCGGTCAAATACCCGGAGGTTGTAGCCCATCGGGGTGCCGAATTGGAGATAGGGGCGGAAAATGTCGTTTACGCCATCGTTATTGGGAGAAAAGGCGTTGGGGACGTAGACCTTGGCAGTTTGTACCGCACAGGCGAGGTTCGAGCGGCTTTCCAGGGCTATCACCGTGTCTGTACCGACTCCAACCATGGTTTCTGCCTCCACGAAGTAGCAGGCCTGAGCCTGATCCGGGTCGCTGAGGTCTACCTCATCGGTAGCCGTCAGCGTGTTGGCGTCGAAAAAGCCCAGTTCTATGGGCGCACCGGCTTCCAATCGGAAGACCCGGTAGCCTTGAAGGGTGCCCTGCCCGTTGGTGTAGGGGGTCCATTCCAGGGTGTTAATGCCGTTTTGGCCCTCCGCTTGCAGCCAAATGGTTGCAGCAGTATTGGAGGTCATTTCAACGCCACAGGCATCCGTGGTCAGCACCTGATAGGAATAGGGCTCGTCAGAAGGGTTAATACCGGCATCCGTGTACGTATTTTGATTGCTAAGTGGCAGAACTGGCGGCTGCGTAAGCAAACCGGCAAAATTGCTGTTGGCACCGGCCCGCTGCAGGGTGTAGCTGTCAATGAGCGCATTATCGTTCCAAAACCATTGGAGTTGTACCTTGCCATTCATAACGGTGGCATTGGCCATCACAAGGGTTTCCACCGGATCGTTGATCATGGCAGTGGCGCAAACGGTATTTGACCGGGCTTGCTGATCTCCGTTATTTTGAATAGCCACGATGGAGAAACAATACTCGCGCCCGTTCTCGGTCGTTTCGTATTGGAATTCGGTTTCGGCTCCATCCACGGTTCCTACCAATGCCCAGGAAGCACTGTCGCCCGCCTCGAAAATCTGGTATTCCGCCACGCCGCTATTCCATCCGATGTAAGGTGTCCAGGAAAGCGTCACATTTCGGATGCAGGGGTTATCGAAGTCACTGGCTTCCAGCAAAATGGTCGAATGGGGTGCTGCAACAATACTTTTATTGCCGCAGGGGTCAATCGATTCAATGAAGTAAGTCTCTTGTTGTACGCCCGGGCTTGCTCCGGTATCCAGGTAAGTATTGCCGGAAAAGACCGTATCGAGGACCACCGAGCCGACCCCGTCCACTTCCCGGGAAATAATGTAGGCCACGACTTCCGGGGAAGGGCTGTCGGCCCAGTTGATTACCACATTCCCATTCTCTACAGAGACAGACTGCAGTACCGCCGGCAGCGGAATAAGCGAATCGAGGGTATCAGAAGCCATCACCGGTTCTCCGGGGCAGTTGGCATTGGTTTGCAAATAGTAATACCAGGTGCCGGCACCGGGCGAATCGTGGTAGAAAAAATCAGCAGCAGGATCTGTAATGGAAGCCAGCAGGGTGTAAGGCCCGTTCTCGTTTTGGCTGGCGTAGACTTCATAACCATTGACCGGGCCGCAGTTGACAACCGGTAGGTCCCAGCGCAGGGTATCGTTGCTGACGCACAAAAACTCTGGCGGAGAGATTTGCGCCGAAAGGCAAGCCCAGGGGGCTAGAAAAAGGATTATCGCTAACCATCCATGTCTACTGCGCTGCTCTGATTCTTTGTTCATACTGTTCTTCTAGTTCGTTCATGGGATACCGGCGTTCAAGCGCATAACTCAGCGCCCTGCTCCCGCCAATTTCCTTATCGTAATAGACCAGCCCTATGCCTTCCGCATAAATTTCCCGGCCGCCGTATTCCTGTTCAAAAACACCTTCCTTATCATAGGAAAGCAACTCGCGAACCTCAAAAACCACTGCATCATGGGTTCCCCCCAACGCCTGCACAAGGGTATCTTTCAGGTAGCGCCGGTTTTTGACCAGCGTGATCACCGCACCGCTGTCCTGAGGAGGCGCCCAGCGGATTTTGTACAAAAATACACCCGAGCTGTCCGTCACTTCAAAAGGGAAGGCACTCCCCTGCAACACCTCAACGGCTGTGCGGTTCTGTTGCCCGGAACTATCGGCCACTTCTTCGTACAGGTAAACATCCTGTACCAGCATACCGTTGCGCACCAGCTCCTCCCGCACCAACTGCAAGGGCACCAGCCCATACTCGTAGTAAGTGCCGGTGAGGAACACACCTTCCTCCTGAATAAACGACCGGTAATACCAGTAGGCAGGGGTAAGTGAATCCAGGTGTACCGGCTGGTACTCATAAACAAGCCCATCCTCCAGCTCCCGGAGCGGAAAGTAGTAATCGCGGATATCTTTTGTCCTGTTTTCGCGACAGGATGACAGCCCAGTGACGAAAATGACAAAAAAAAGAGCTGGAACGGATAACCTCAGATCAATCATAGTGCAATAAACAGGTTTCAGCCGGAAAAGCCCGGTAAAAGCAAAGCTTGTCTGCTATTAATCAACGCTTTTATCAACCTATAATTATTTCATTCTGTTTATTTTGTACGTGTCAAAATGGCACAATTAAACGTACTGGTACGATAAATGTACAGGAAGCACTAAGATCATCCGGTTACCCACCCTACAGATGCTCTAAACGCCGCAAATATATTTATCTTTGCGCCACAATAAAAGACTAACATTGGAAATTTTCTCATATGTTTAATGCTATAGCAAAATCCATTAAAAAAGTGTTCGGCACCAAGCAGGAGCGCGATGTCAACACGTATATGCCTGTCGTTGAAGAGGTTAACGAGATCTTCGAAAAGCTCTCTGGCCTCTCCAACGATGAGCTGCGGAATAAGACGCAGGAGTTCCGCACCCGCATCGCCGAACACCTGGTTGGTATCGACAAAGACATTGCGGAGGCTCAGGCCGAAGCCAATGAGGAAGAAGAACTGCACCGTAAGGAAGCACTCTTCGGAGAACTGGACGAGCTCAAAAAAGACCGCGACAAGCATCTCGAAGAAATTCTGAAGTCGATCCTGCCAGAAGCCTTTGCTGTAGTCAAAGAGACCGCCCGCCGCTTTTCCGCCTCTCCTGAAATCAGGGTAACAGCTACGGAGCACGACCGGGACATCGCCGCAGATCCCAAGAAAGGCTACGTCTCTATCGAAGGCGATCAGGCCGTCTGGAAAAACAGCTGGATGGCTGCCGGTGGCGAAATCACCTGGAACATGGTGCACTACGACGTGCAGCTGATCGGTGGTATGGTCCTCCACGATGGTAAAGTCGCAGAGATGGCTACCGGTGAAGGTAAGACCCTTGTGGCGACCCTCCCAGCCTATCTTAACGGCTTGTCCGGGCAGGGCGTACACGTCATTACCGTAAACGACTACCTCGCGCGGCGTGACCAGGAATGGGTGGGGCCTATTTTCGAATTCCTGTTCCTTACCGTAGATTGTATAGATAAGTACCGCCCGCATTCCGACGAGCGCATCAAGGCTTACAAATGCGACATTACCTACGGCACCAATAATGAATTCGGTTTCGACTACCTTCGAGACAATATGGTGCGCTCCATTGATGAGAAAGTGCAGGGCAAGCACCACTTCGTCATGATTGATGAGGTTGACTCCGTATTAATTGATGATGCCCGTACCCCGCTGATCATTTCAGGGCCGGTCCCTCAGGGCAGCGAAGACCAGGAATATGTGAGCTTGCGTCCTTTTGTAGAAAAGCTCATTGCTGCACAGCGCAAATTAGCGACAGAGTACCTTGCCGAGGCCAAACGGCTGTTCAAAGAGGGCAAACTGGGCTACCAGGAAGGAGAAGCCGGCATGGCACTATTGCGCGCCTACCGCGCCCTGCCAAAGTACCGCCCGCTGATCAAATTCCTCAGCGAGGATGGTGTAAAGGTCGCCATGCAGAAAGCCGAGAACTTCTACATGCAGGAGCAGTCCAAGAACATGCACCTTGTAGATGAGCCCCTCTACTTTACCATTGACGAAAAGAACCGCAACGTTGAGCTGACGGAGTTTGGCGCAGAGTACCTCTCTCAGGGTACTTCTGACCCTGAATTCTTTGTGATGCCTGATATCGCTACCTCAATGGTCGAAATCGACGATAACGATTCAATGACCGAAGAGGAGAAGCAGGAAGCGAAAACCAAGCTGAGCCAGGATTTCTCTGTGAAGTCCAAGCGCCTGCACTCCATGAGCCAGTTGCTGAAAGCCTACACCCTCTTTGAAAAGGACCAGGAGTACGTGGTCATGGACGGGCAGGTGAAGATTGTGGATGAGCAGACCGGCCGTATGATGGAGGGCCGCCGCTATTCCGACGGGCTGCACCAGGCTCTGGAAGCAAAGGAAAATGTCAAGATCGGTGATATCACCCAGACCTACGCCACCGTAACGCTGCAGAACTACTTCCGGATGTACCACAAGCTATCTGGTATGACGGGTACGGCAGAAACGGAGGCCAGCGAGCTCTGGGAAATTTACAAGCTGGATGTGGCCGTCATTCCCACCAACAGGCCAATCGTCCGGGATGACCGGGAAGACCTGATTTTTAAGACTGCCCGGGAGAAGTTCAATGCGGTGATCGAAGAGATTGTCAACCTGACGGAGCAAGGCCGCCCGGTGTTGGTCGGTACAACCTCTGTCGAGGTATCCGAGGTCCTGAGCCGGATGCTGAAGCTGCGCCATATCAACCACAACGTACTGAACGCCAAGCAGCATCAGCGCGAGGCAGAAGTAGTTGCCGAAGCCGGTAAGCCGGGCAATGTCACCATTGCCACCAACATGGCAGGCCGGGGTACCGACATCAAAATCGGACAGGAAGTCAAAGACAGCGGTGGTTTGGCTATTATCGGTACTGAGCGCCACGATTCCCGACGGGTAGACCGGCAGCTGCGCGGCCGTGCGGGTCGTCAGGGGGACCCCGGTAGCTCACAGTTTTATGTGTCATTGGAAGACAACCTCATGCGGCTCTTCCAGTCCGAGCGTATTGCCAAGCTGATGGACCGCATGGGCCACGAGGAGGGCGAGGTCATTCAGCACTCTATGGTGACCAAGTCTATTGAGCGGGCACAGAAAAAAGTGGAAGAAAACAACTTCGGTATCCGTAAGCGGCTGCTGGAGTACGATGACGTGATGAACATTCAGCGGGAGGCGATCTATAAGAAGCGCGACAATGCCCTTTCTGGTGAGCGTCTTTCCGTGGACGTCAATAATATGTTCGAGAGCATGCTCGAAAACCTGGTGGCTATCCACCGGGAAACGGGCGACTTCGAAAGCTTCCGACGCGATGCCCTTGGTGTACTGGGTATGGACCCCAAGATGGATGCCATCGACTTCAAAGAAGCGCCGGAAGCAGAAGTGAAGGAACGGTTCGAAAAGCAGTTTGACGAGTTCTACGACCGTAAGATGACTCAGATTACGGATGCGCTGATGCCTTTCTTCATCGAGAAGCATGAGGAAAAGAATCAGATCAAGCGTATCGTGATCCCATTCAGCGATGGGCGGACAAAGCCGATGGCCGTTACCGCAGATCTGGAATCTGCCATCACCTCCAAAGGCCGGTCAATACGCCGGGACATTGAAAAAGCGGTCACACTGGCCATTATCGACGAGCGCTGGAAGGAGCACCTCCGGTCTATGGACGAGCTGAAGGAATCCGTTCAGGCGGCATCCTTTGAGCAAAAGGACCCGCTTGTGATCTACAAGATGGAAGCTTATAATCTGTTTGAGCAGCTCATCTTTGAAATCAATGAACAAGTGACATCTTACCTGTCAAGAGGTACCCTCATTTTTGCTGATGGCCGGACCCTTGAGCAGGCGCGCGAGCAGCGCACCGACCTCAGCAAGGTCAAAACCAACCGGTCTGCCGAAGAGCGTGCCGCCCGGGCAGCTGCTGAGGGCGTGAGCCGGCGGCCCAAGCCTCAAACAGTGGTCCGCAATGAAAAGAAGGTAGGCCGAAACGAGCCTTGCCCCTGTGGCAGCGGCAAAAAATACAAGCACTGCCACGGCAGATAATTAGGGGCAACCCCTACTTACGAAGCCCGGAACAGCCCGCCTGATTCCGGGCTTCGTCTTTACCCTAATCAGGGTAGTTTTTAACAAGTCAGCCGGGTTTAACAATCATTCTCCGTACGAATTGGAAAGGAATGCCCTCTTAAAAGGATATTTGTGATATATTGCACCGCTGAATCATTCTATACCTGAAAGAATAAACCCTGATTACCAAGATGAACCTAAGTGGTTACATTGACCATACGTTACTCAGACCTGATTGTACGACGGAAGACATTGAGCAATTATGCCGGGAAGCCCAGCAGCATCATTTCGCCGCTGTCTGCGTGCCTCCTTTCCATGTAAAGCGGGCTGCCGATCTTTGTGAAGACAGCACCGTTGCAGTAGCTACTGTAGTCGGGTTCCCCATGGGCTATGCCTCCACTCCTTCTAAAATAGAAGAGATCAAAAGGGCCATCGATGAAGGGGCTTCTGAAATTGATGCGGTGATCAACATCTGTGCGGTAAAATCCGGCAACTGGAACCACGTCACCAACGATATCGACAGCCTCACCACAGCCACCCACCTCAAGGGCAAGCAGATCAAAATTATTCTGGAAACGGGCCTGCTCACTCAGGAAGAGATTGAGCGGGTTGTTGGCATTTGCCTCGACAAAGAAGTGGAATACCTGAAGACTTCAACTGGGTTTAATGGCGGTGGCGCTACCCTTGAGGTCGTCGAACTGCTCAAGCGCCTGGCTGATGGCAAAGCCAAAATCAAAGCTTCCGGTGGCATCCGTTCCCGCTGGGAGGCCGAGCAGTTTATTAAGGCAGGCGCAGACCGGATCGGCACTTCTTCCGGCGTCACAATTATAGGTGGGTAAGATTGGCCGTTTTCCGCTGCGCGCATGAGGGTTGCCAATCCACATGTTTCGGTTGAAATTGGAAAGCCTTCTTTCATCTCATCCATACCTAAACCTGTTACACGCAATACGAGGCCGTCACCTACTGGCGCTGACGGCCAGCACGGGGAACGATAAATATCGGGCTTACAGTCCAGACATTCATCGTCTGGGGTCGTTGATCCAGACATTCATCGTCTGGAATCTTAGATTTGCGACATCGACTCATGACAAACCGTAGCTTGTCAGGACAGATGCAAGCCACTTCCCAACGTAAATGCTTATGATTGAATAGGTTTGCTGTGGTAAACCACTTAATCGTCAGTATATTTAAAATGCCCGGCTGTGACAGCTCTGCTATCGCATTAGTCACTTTTAATGACTTCTCCTCGTTATAATTCCTTAATTTTAGGAAATTTGCATCAATTTTCCGCTACTGCGGCTTCGGAATAAGCCAGCCAAAGGCATAGGCCATTGAATGATCAAAACGATTATAATGTTACTCAGAGTCCTGTTTTCCACCCTCTTCATGATAGGATGCCTTGGTTTCGGGCAAGCCCAAAATGTCATTATTGAGGCAGACGAGCCTATACAGCAGATGATGGACCGCTACGTAGAGCTCAACAAGTCCCGCAATTTTGTAGAAGGCTGGCGGGTGCAAATCCTGGCTACGCCAGACCGTCAGCGCCTTGAGACGGTCAAACAATCCTTCAAATACCGCTACCCGAATATCCCGGTAGACTGGGAGCACGCCAAGCCCTATTACAAGCTCCGGGCAGGCGCCTTCGAGTCCAAGCTGGAAGCGATGCGGCTTAAGTACATTCTGCAACAAGACTATTCCGGGATTTATCTCGTTAAAGATGACCGGATCAGGCCTTCAGAGCTGATTGGAAACTTTTAATATTATATGAACGCATACCGCAGACAACGTCAGGTTAGCCCGGGGAGTGTAATGATGTTTGGCCGCATTGACTGGCTGACCTTTTGCTTATTTCTGGGGCTGGCGGTTATTGGCTGGATGATGATCTTCTCCGTAAGCTACGAGGAGTACAGACAAGTCGGGATGAGCGGCTTTCTGGGCACCTCTGCCGGCAAGCAGGCCATATGGCTGGGCATTTGCGGGCTGGTTTTCGCCTTCATTATGCTTTTTGACTATAAGTTTTGGCAAACCTTTGCTTATCCGATCTACGGATTATCCATGCTGATGCTGGTCCTGGTCCTGATTTTCGGGACAAATATCAAAGGGGCCACCTCTTGGTTTTCTTTTGGCGGTTTTTCCCTACAGCCCTCTGAATTGGCTAAAGTGGGCACTTGCCTGGGCGTTTCCGCATTTCTAAGCACCTATAGCACAGACCTCCGGCAGCCCAAAGCACAGCTGACCGCCCTTGGGCTTATCACCCTGCCCATCCTGTTAATCCTGCTACAGCCGGATGCCGGTTCTGCACTTGTCTTTACCTCCTTCCTGATTGTATATTTTCGTGAAGGGCTGAACCCTATCTATTATATCGTAGGAATCGTTGGTGCGACGCTGCTGATTCTTGGGTTTATACACCCGCCTGTCCAAATCATCTTTGGCACCGTTTTGGCAGGTGCAGCAGTACTGGCCTACTACTTCAGTAAAAACTTAAGAAATTATGCATGGGCGGCAATTGCCCTTCTGGCGATAGCAGCCTACAATCTGTCCGGGCTGGGATATCATTTCTACCTTCTAGGAGGGGCGGTTGTCCTTTTCCTGGCTTCCAGCTTCATCGCTTATCAGCAACGCAATGGGCGCATGGCTATGCTCCTGGCGTTCTTTCTGGTGCTGGGCAGCGGGCTCGCCTTTGCTTCAAACTATGCTTTCAACTATGTGCTCAAACCGCATCAGCAGGACCGGATCAACGTTTGGCTACAGCCTGAAAAATGCGATGAGCGGGGCTCGCTTTACAACCTGACTCAGTCCAAGGCCGCCATTGGTTCCGGAGGTGTGGAAGGCAAAGGATTCTTAAACGGCACGATGACCAAGCTCAACTACGTACCGGAGCAGTCCACAGACTTCATTTTTTGTACCATTGGCGAAGAGCAGGGTTTTGTTGGCACAGCTGGTATCATCCTGTTGTTTTTGCTGCTCCTGTTGCGCATAACCGTGGTAGCAGAGCGGCAAAAATCTGCCTTTGCGCGGCACTATGGCTATTGTGTCGCAGGTATTCTGTTCATTCATATATTCATCAACATCGGCATGACTATGGGCGTAACGCCGATCATCGGTATCCCCCTGCCCCTGATTAGCAAGGGTGGCTCATCCCTGCTGGGCTTTACCCTGATGATCAGCATTCTGCTTAAACTAGACAAACACCGTTTCCGCCACTAAACTGATTGAATTTGTTCACTTTCCAGCTGCAACATACGGACCCAAAATCTGCGGCACGGGCAGGCCAGATAGAAACCGCGCACGGCAGTATCCAAACACCGATTTTCATGCCGGTTGGCACCCTTGGCACCGTCAAGGGAGTCCATCAACGAGAACTGGAGTCCGATATCAAGGCTCAGATCATCCTGGGCAACACTTATCATTTATACCTGCGCCCTGGGCTGGAAATACTGGAACAGGCAGGCGGGCTGCATGGTTTCAACGGTTGGAAGCGCCCGATGCTTACCGATAGCGGCGGTTATCAGGTCTACTCCCTGAGCGCTCAGCGCAAAATAAATGAGGAAGGGGTCACTTTCCGGTCGCACATAGATGGTTCTTCCCACACTTTCACTCCGGAACGCGCCATCGACATTCAACGTATCATCGGTGCGGACATCATCATGGCCTTTGATGAGTGCCCCCCCTACCCTTGCGACTATGAGTATGCCAAAAATTCCATGGAGCTCACCCACCGATGGCTGGACCGCTGTGTGAAGCGCATGGCAGAGACTGGCGGCAAATATGGGTACGAACAGACGCTCTTCCCCATTGTGCAGGGCAGCACTTACCCCGACCTGCGCCGCAAATCAGCGGAGACGATCGCAGCAGCGGGACAGCCAGGCAATGCAATTGGCGGGCTTTCGGTAGGCGAACCTGCGGAAGACATGTACGAAACCACCGATCAGGTCTGCGGTATCCTGCCTAAGGACAAGCCCCGCTACCTGATGGGCGTGGGCACGCCTGAAAACATCCTGGAATGCATCGCCCTGGGCGTGGATATGTTTGACTGCGTGCTGCCCACCCGGAATGCCCGCCATGGTATGCTGTATACCTCAGAAGGCATTATCAATATCAAGAATGCCAAGTGGAAAGACGACTTCAGCGCGGTGGATGCGAACAACCCCTGCTATGCCAGTCAGCAGTATTCCAAAGCCTACCTGCGGCACCTCATGCACACCAAAGAGCTTCTGGGCCCGCAAATTGCCAGCCTGCACAACCTGAGTTTCTACCTCTGGCTAGTGGGGGAAGCCCGTCGACACATTATCGCCGGTGACTTTGCTTCCTGGAAAGAGGAGATGGTTAAACGAGTGCAAAGGAGGTTATAATTTTGTTAGAGGTGCATCTAAAACCTTATCCTGTGCGTTACCGATTAGAAGCGCAGCAAATGCAGTGGGAATTCTGCTCAAAAGCGCTTTTCTTTGTTGCCCAGTCCAATACCCGGCCAGAACTATGCTAAAGAAAATTGACCTGTATCTTATCAAGAAGTTTTTGAGCACCTTTTTTTTCACGGTGCTCATCTTCACTATGATATCGGTTATTATTGACTTTAGTGAGAAGATTGAGAAGTTCATCGAGAGCGACATTACGCGCTTTGAGATTTTTGTGCTCTACTATCCAGGGTTCATTATGTTTATTGCGGGACTGCTCTGGCCACTGTACACCCTTATTGCCGTCATTTTCTTTACATCCCGACTTGCCTACAATTCAGAAGTTATATCCATATTCAATGCCGGGATTAGTTTTCGGCGGTTTATGCAGCCCTATTTGATTGCAGCAAGCTTTATTGCCATACTTCATCTTGTAGGCAACCACTTTTTTATCCCGCTTGGCAACAAGAACCGGCTAGACGTTGAGCATGCCTATATCTGGACGAATAACGATAAGGGCAAGACACAGGACGTGCATATGTTTGTAGCCCCCGACACTAAAGTCTACATCAACTACTACCGGAAGCGCGACAGCACCGCCCGCAAATTCCGGTTGGAGCACTTTGAGAATGGGGAATTGGTATCGCTGCTCAAGGCCAACACCGCCGAATGGGTAGGCCCACCGAACCAATGGCGCCTGCGCAACTATGAAGTCCGCACCTTTAATGATATGGAAGAGGAACTCATCCTCGGCCGGGGAGAGACCCTCGATACGGCGATCAACCTAACCCCGGCTGACTTTGTGGATTACAAGGAGCAGCACATGATGATGACTTCCCAGCAACTGCTAGACTACATTGCCAAGCAAGAAGCCCGTGGCGTGGGCAATACTAAAAAGTATGAAATCGAATTTCACCGGAGGACTGCCGAGCCCTTCACTATTTTTATTCTCACCATTATCGGAATGGCTATTGCGGCCCGTAAAGTACGGGGCGGCATTGGGCTCCACCTGGCGATGGGGGTTGGTATTGGAGCACTATTCATTTTCTTTTCCCGCTTCGCTGTAGTATTTGCAGCCGGTCAGCTCATTCCGGTTATTGTGGGCATCTGGCTGCCCAACCTCGTCTTTAGCGTAGTCGCCATTTATTTGGTCCGGAATGCCCAGAAGTAGGGTTTAACAAAAGTCGTTTTTCTGTTTAACTTTAGTGTGGACATGGTTCTACACCGGTCTTTTTCATGGCGTTCAAAGTCCCGAATGTTGAACAAAAGTATGAAAACACGCCTAAATGACTCGACAAAAACCCCTCCGTTTCATTTTTTTTTGAAAGTTATAAAAATTTTTGAAAGTTCGCACTTGGCGATAAACAACTGATTCACAGCCATTTCTGAAATGAATTCAAGAATTCGGGCTTCATTTTAGTGCAAAATCAGCGTCACTTCGGTATGAAATATTGTATTTTGTTTAACTATTCCTTATCTTTGATTCAACAAGAGAAAAACTTGAACAAAAAACTTAAAGTCCAATTTAGCCATGTCCACCACAGAGTTTTACAGCAACTTCGATAAAATGACGGTTCTCCTCAATTCTTTCGCCTACAATCTGACCAAAAACACAGAGGATGCGAAAGACCTCTTTCAGGAGACCGCATTCAGAGCTTTCACCAACCGGGACAAATTCCGGCCTGGAACGAACTTCAAAGCCTGGCTTTTCACTATTATGAAGAACATCTTCATTAATAACTACCGGAAAAAAGTCAAAGCCAATACGATCATGGACTCTACCGATAATATGTATTACATCAATTCGGGAAGTGTTGTTATTTCAAACAAAGCAGAATCCAACATTATGCTTAAGGAGCTTACTCAAATGATCGAAGAGCTGGACGACAGCATTAAGATTCCATTTTTGATGCACTACCATGGCTATAAGTATCAGGAAATTGCCGATCACCTTGAATTGCCACTCGGTACCGTTAAGAGCCGTATCTTTTTCGCTCGCAAAGAACTTAAAGAAGTGATTGGCAAGCGTTATGAAAATCTGAGCGAGCTTCGTCAGAAGGCTATTCAGTAGGGTTTCGTACAAGTTTAACTCGGTATTACCGGTGGCACCCTAGACATTTCGGACCTACGGATTTCCCCCTTATCGAAATATATACTTTACTTTTATGCGGCGATAGAACCATCAGGCTCTATCGCCGCTACTTTTTCTATATATGCCAAGAAGATCCACTTCAAAAGACAGTTTGTCTTTTTTCACGAATCAGCTCAAGCTTTGGTTTGGCCAAAGCCATCGCCCCCTGCCCTGGAAGGGTGAAAAGGACGCCTACCTGATTTGGCTGTCCGAAATCATCCTTCAACAGACCCGGGTAGAGCAGGGTCTACCCTACTTTGAGCGTTTCCGCGAACGCTTCCCCACTGTGCAGGACCTCGCTAATGCCCCCGAGGACACCATCATGAAAACCTGGGAAGGCCTCGGCTACTACTCCCGGGCCCGCAACCTACATGCAGCAGCGAAGTATATTGCGAACACCCTCAATGGCAAGTTTCCAACTACCTACGAAGGGATACGCGCCCTTAAAGGAGTGGGCCCTTACACCGCGGCCGCCATTGCATCTTTCGCCTACGAACTTCCTTATGCGGTCGTTGATGGCAACGTATTCCGGGTGCTATCCAGATTCTGGGGCATTCAGACGCCCATTGATAGCACAGAAGGGAAAAAGCAATTTGCCAATCTGGCAGACCGGGCACTACAGGCTTCCCCCCTTGCCCCATCTCAGCACAACCAAGCTATGATGGATTTTGGGGCTACCCACTGCAAGCCTAAAGCGCCACTTTGTGCACATTGCCCGCTAAGCAGCCAATGCGCCGCTTTCAAGGATAAAAGAATAGATCAGCTACCAGTCAAAGCCAAAAAGATCAAAAAGAAAAACCGGTATTTCCATTACCTGGTCGTGAATGCAGGCCCACAGGTCATCCTGCGGAAAAGAACAGAAAAGGACATCTGGCGCAACCTCTATGACTTCCCGGTGCTGGAGTGGCCGGAAGCCAAAGCAAGCGAACGGGAAATCCGGCGCAGTGCTCCCTGGCAGGTATGCATTGGAGATCGGCCTGCCCGAATCGAGCAGGTCTCTCCACCTCAGCAACAAACACTGACCCATCAAAAGATTCAGGCGGTGTTTTGGGAAATTCACCTAGAAGACGCCCCGCCTTTGGAAACAGAATTAGCTCCTTACTTTCTTGCCGATCGGAAAAACTTAAGTAATTTCGCTTTCCCGAAAATAATTGATTGGTATTTAGGCGATAATTCGTTATATTTAAAATTGGTGTAACGAAGAGCGCCTCAAACTTCAATCCAATAGCTAAAAATGGTAAACCGCGTTATATTAATTGGTAATTTAGGTGCAGACCCTGAGGTACGCCGCCTGGAAAACGGTGCAGTCGTAGCTAAAGTGCGCCTGGCCACCAACGAAAACTACAAAGACCGCAACGGCGAATGGCAAACGTTGACAGAATGGCACGATATTGTCATGTGGAGAACGCTTGCTGAGCGGGCAGAAAGCCAGTTAAAAACAGGAGCTCAGATTTATGTTGAAGGTAAACTGACCCACCGTACCTGGCAGGATCAGGATGGCAATAACCGTAAGACGACTGAAGTGGTCGCCAGCTATTTTCGTATGGTGGGTGGCAAACGTGACAACAACTCCGGCGGTGGAGGCTATTTCCCAAGTGCAGAAGATGAGTATAAATCCGGGGATGCAAAACCAGCTACTCAGAGTACAACAGCGGCTCAAACCGCTGGTAATACTTCCGGCAACACACATGACGAACCTAATGGCGGCAGCGATACCGCCGAAGATGACTTGCCATTCTAGGCAACTTCCGTTCACTAATTCCCAGCACCTTGGAATCGGAGCCCGCTAGTTTAATTTCGTTTCTGGTTCAGCTTCAGCATCCACTGTTTCTGAGTGCCTTCAGCCCTGAATTATTGCTGGGCGTATTTGGCATTATTTTGCTGCTCTTTTCTTCAGCCCTTATTTCCGGCTCTGAGGTCGCCTTCTTTTCTTTGGGTTATAGCGATGTGAAGAAACTGGAAGACAGTAATACCGTTGCGGACCGCGCCATCATCAGCCTGAAGGAAAAACCCCGAAAGCTTTTAGCGACTATCCTGATTAGCAATAACTTCATCAATATTGCGATTGTCATCCTGTCTGATTTTGTGCTCCGCTCTGCCTTTCCAGACGAAACGTTCGATCAATGGGCAACGGCACTGCTTGGCCTATTCACGGTGCCTACACCAGAACAAACAGAATTTTGGGGCCGCTTGCTAAGCTTTTTGATCACCATAGCGGGAGTGACTTTTTTGCTCGTCTTGTTCGGAGAAGTGGCACCCAAAGTTTACGCCCGTATCAACAACCTACAGCTCGCCCGTTTAATGTCCCGCCCACTCGATATCATGATGCGGTTGTTTCATCCGGTTAGCAATATCCTGGTGAAGTCTACTAATATCATGGAAAGGCGCCTTGCCGGTGCAGGCAATGGCAACAGCCCCAGCCGGGCCGAAATCGATGAAGCCATTGAACTGACAGTGAGCCAGGAAAAAGGAGCGGGCAGAGATATTGATATCCTAAAGAGCATCGTCAAGTTTGGTGATGTAACGGTCAAACAGATTATGCGCTCCCGGGTAGATGTGGTAGCGGTCGACTTCCGAATGGATTATAAGGAGCTTCTGGAAATTATTAAGGAGGCCGGGTATTCCCGTATACCAGTCTATGAAAACGATTTCGACAACGTCACTGGCATCCTTTACGTGAAGGACCTCCTGGGGCACCTGGACGAACCTGCCGATTTCGAATGGCAGGAACTGATCCGGCCCGATGTCTACTACGTGCCGGAAGCGAAGAAAATAAATGACTTGCTAAAGGAGTTCCAGGTGCAGCGCCTGCACATGGCTATCGTTGTGGATGAGTACGGCGGTAGCTCCGGTATCGTCACCCTGGAGGATATTATGGAAGAAGTCATTGGTGAAATCAAGGATGAGTTTGATGACGAAATAGAGGTCGTCTACAAAAAAATCGATGACTTCAATTACCTGTTTGAGGGGAAAACGCTCCTTAACGATGTCTGCCGTATCATTGGTATCGACACCAATACCTTTGATGAGGTGAAAGGCGAGGCAGATTCGCTGGCGGGCCTAATCCTGGAAATCAAGGGTTTTATGCCCAAAACTGACGCAGAGATTACTCAAGGCCCATACCGTTTCAAAGTCGTCACCGTTAGCAAGCGGAGGATTGAGCAGATTTTATTGACGCTTCCCAAAAATTAAATAGTCTATGTACCGGTTGAGCTTTTTTGTTTTCCTGATCGTTTTCTTAGGCAGCTGTGGCGATGACCCTGCGCCCACGCCCAAACCGCGGGCATTCCCCAAAGTCGAGTACCCTGAAAAGGCTTACCAGCAATTTGACGAGGACTACTGTGCTTTCACCTTCGAGTATCCGGAATACGCCGAAGTAGAACAAGACAAAAGCTTCTTTGACGAAGCGCCGCCCCACCCTTGCTGGTTCGACCTCTACTTCAAAGACTTTGATGGCCGTCTCTATTGCAGCTATGCCCCTATTGAAAATCAGGCGAATTGGGAAGACCTCCGCAGCGATGCCTTCAACCTCGCTGACTGGCACAATAAAAAGGCAAGCTATATTGATGAGCTGCTCATCAAAAAAGACAACAACGTCAGCGGGGTTCTCTTCCTCATTGAAGGGCACGCTGCTTCTCCGGCGCAGTTCTACCTCACGGACAGTACCAACCATTTCCTGCGGGCATCCCTTTACTTCAACACCGAGGTACGACCCGATTCAATGGCCCCTATCTATGATTTTCTGGAAACCGATCTCCTTCGGATGATCGAGACCTTTGAGTGGACAGAATAGGGCGACTAATTTTCTATCCACCATACCATTCCCTATGTATGAGTAAACAGGAACGGCGTATCCCAAAATAGTGTGGATACGCCGTTTCCCTTTTATCAATAATTCTATTCCAGTGAAGGAACAGATCTTAAACATCATACAAATGCTTTAAAAATACCGGAAAGGTAAAGCAACTTAAAATGAGCAAAAAGTTAATAGCAATTAACTAAGAAGCAATGCTCTCTCTAGTACACTGTGTAATAAATTTTTAAGCATTTTGAAGGGCTCTTTTTCCCTCATTCATCGTTGCGTGCTCGCCTTCGTAGCTTAGGCTACGAGACTCCGCAGCCCTTGATTGAGGAAAAAATACCCTCGTTCAAAATACTCACTAACTTAATACACAGTGCACTATTCCTTACTCACCTTCACCGCGCCTTTTTTGCTTTTACCGTTAGCGCCTGCATCTTCTTCCTCCGCCGGTTCTTCTACGCCGGTGATTTTATTCTTGATCTTTTGCTCGATTTCCAGCGCCACTTCGGGGTTATCCATCATAAACTGCTTAGCCGCTTCCCGACCCTGTGCAATTTTGGCAGTATCGTAGCTGTACCAGGCACCGCTCTTTTGGATGATATCGTGGTCAACGCCAAGGTCAACGACCTCGCCGACTTTAGAGATGCCTTCGCCGTACATAATGTCAAACTCAGCTATCCGGAAAGGAGGGGCCAGTTTGTTTTTCACGACTTTCACCTTCACATGGTTGCCTACTACGTTGCCCTCCTTGTCTTTGATCGCTGAACCGGAACGGCGGATATCCAGCCGCATAGAAGCATAGAACTTCAGGGCATTACCACCGGTAGTCGTTTCGGGGTTTCCGAACATGACACCAATTTTCTCGCGCAGCTGATTGATAAAGATGCAGCAACAGCCCGTACGGCCAATCGTACCGGTCAGTTTACGCATCGCCTGAGACATGAGTCGCGCCTGAAGACCCATTTTGGAATCCCCCATTTCCCCTTCGATCTCACTGCGAGGCACCAGGGCGGCTACGGAGTCGACAACAATGATATCAATTGCGCCTGAGCGGATGAGGTTCTCAGCAATCTCCAGTGCCTGCTCCCCATTATCCGGCTGAGCAATAAGCAGGTTCTCTGTATCTACGCCCAGCGCTTTGGCGTAAGTGCGGTCAAAGGCATGCTCTGCGTCGATGAATGCCGCAATGCCGCCCTGCTTCTGACACTCAGCAAGCGCATGAATAGCCAGGGTAGTTTTACCGGAAGACTCCGGCCCGTAAATTTCTACAATACGCCCGCGGGGAAATCCATTTACGCCGAGCGCAATATCGAGGCTCAAAGAGCCAGAGGGAATGGCATCTACTTCGATGACGTTATCGTCACCTAGGCGCATGATCGAGCCCTTCCCGTAGGTTTTCTCTATCCGGTCTACTGTCAGCTGAAGCGCCTTGAGTTTAGCTTCCCGGTCCTTGTTGACATCTGCCATTTGGTGTGGTTTAATCAAGATTTTGTTTGAATGCTCAACAAAAATAAACACTTCGTTTATAAAAAGCAAACAAACGCTACATTTTATTTGAAACTGATTGCAGGCAGGGATACCTGCAACCACGGCTCAAGTTAGGCAAACCCGGCAGGGATTCAAAAGAGCGGGGCTTAAAATGCAGAAGCCCCTGACCGTCGTTGCGATGCCAGGGGCTTCTTAAGCAGTAATTGTTCCAGCGCTCAATGCGAGCGTTCCAGGGCAGCTCTTTCACTACTATACTCCAGCACGTGCTGAAGCGTTTGCTTCGAGGGGCTAAACGTCACCTTCGGCAAGGCTCGGTAAGCCGCCTTCAGCTCGCTGTATTCCTCAAATAGCCCGAAATCCCGAGTGAGTGCCTCCTCAAGGCCGAGCCGTTCTGATACCGTCACCTCATTGTAGAGGTACCTGACGAGATGGTTGGATGTAAAGCTTTGCTTCATAGAATAATTTGATGTGGTTGCGTTTGATAAAATCACCTATAAAACTATAGAAAAGACCTTTATATTGCCCTTTTAATTTGTTTTTTTCAGCGCCGTACCACCAAAGCTTTATCCTCCGGTCAAATTACCTGACCCGGTACCAGGTTTGTGTGCGGTAAACTCCTGTCCAGTGCTTGCCGCGCACCTTCAATTCATCGGGCTTTCCCTCTTCAAACCAAACCGAACAGCCATACTCGTTACCGGTCTCCGGGTCCATGATGGTGCCATTCTTCCAGTAATCCTTGTACGGCTCAAGGTCATTAACAATGACCATCCCTACCAGCTTCTTCCCCTTGCGGCTGCCTGGGCAAGCATCGCAAACTTCGTCCTGAGAAGACTCCAGCAATTTTGTGATTTTCCCGTGGTACATTCCACCGTCTTTATAAATCTCCACATGCGACTTGGCCTCGCCGGTCTCATCGTCGACGGTTTTCCATACACCGGTTGGAGCATCCTGCGCCTGAACGCTTATCGCTGCGGCCAGTAAAACGGCCAGGGATAACATCAGTTGTTTCATATGTGTATTTACTTTTATTAGATATTCACTTCGTAGTCCATGCCCAGGGCTTTAGGGTGCCAAAACACCTCATCGAAGTCAGCCACGCGGTTATCTTCCACCCGGATACCTTCTTCCTCAAGCCGCTCCTGCATTAACGTTGGTGTGGGAAAATGATTGCGCCCGGTCAGCTCGCCTTTCCGGTTGACCACCCGGTGGGCAGGAATGCCTTCCTCGTGGAAACTGTTGTTCAGGGCCCAGCCGACCATACGGGCGGAGCCCAGGGCCAGGAAATCAGCAATCGCGCCATAGGTACTGACCCGCCCCCGGGGAATCTCCCGGGTCACGGCAAACACTAAAGTATAATAGGAGGGCTGTGCCATGGTTCACATTTCAATTCTATAACTTTGCGCTGCGAGCCTGCTGATTAATCGCCTCAGCGAAAAGGATCGACCATATATATTGACAAGCAACACGCATTATTAGTTTATGCTAAAGACAAAAGTAAAGGCCAGCGCCGTGACCAACCTTACTGATGCCCGTTATTTCGCCGCCTGGGAAGTGGAGTGGCTGGGCTTCAACCTCGATACCGGAGCCGCAGACTACATCCCCCCTGCCAATATGGAGGCCATCCGCGAATGGGTGGATGGCGTGAAAATCCTGGGTGAATTCAACCTGCAGGCCACTGATGAAATCCTGAGCGCCGTCGATATGCTCAAGCTCGATGCCGTTCAGGTAGGCATGTTCGCCGACCTGCAAACCCTCAAAGCCCTTCACGAAGCAGAAGTCCCCGTCATTCAGGAAATGGTGGTACAGGACCTCAGCGAGCTCAATGCTATCGAAACCCAGATGAAGGCCAACGAAGACCAGGTGCAGTACTTTGTGCTCGACTTTGCCAAGAACAACCTCAAATGGGCTGATATTCAGTCTAATGCACAGGGGCAACTTCAGGAACTTTGCGGAGAATTCCCTATCTTGCTAAGCGCTGACTTCCCGGCCGGGCAGGTGGAAGATGTACTGGAAACCACTGCCGCAGCGGGCATCAGCGTACGGGGGGGCGAAGAGGAAAAAGTGGGCTATAAATCCTTTGATGAACTGGATGACCTGTTTGAGGCACTGGAGACCTTTGAGGAGTAAAATTGCCTGCTGGCTTCAAAGCTCGAAAGCCCTGCTTAAAGATATTGCTTAACCTGACAGGCCGCCAGCTTTCGGTGGCCTTACAAGCCCTTTGGCTGCTTCCATAATCTCAACAAACATCCCATGAAAAAGAGCTTTCTTTTGTTGGCTATTTTGTGTAATGCCTACCTGAGTCTGACCGCCCAAAATCTTTTTTCCTGCAGTGAAGCGATGATTGAAGTTTCTCCATCTGATGATAACTGCCAGACCGCTTTGAGCCTTTTTGATGTCTTGGAAGGAGACCTCACCGTGCTCATCGAAAACCCTGAGAGTTACCAAATAGACGTTATTAACGATGCTGATACCACCAATGGACCAATAGTCGATGGATTAGGCCAGTTTATTTATGAGGTAGCTTGCCTTGACCCGGATGTTTGTGGTGACTTCCCGGGGTGCTGGAATTATATCACAGCTGTTCCTGCCACCCCCACTGTTGTATCCAATGCCGCATTAATCTGCCCTTCAGCCAATCCCGGCTCTGACCCTCTTGGCGGCACACAAGATTGCGAAAAGGTCTGCGCCGGCAGTACCGTCACTTATACATTAACAGACAGCACTTTCACCATTGAGGCCGTACAGGTCAGCGGCAGCGATAACTTTGCCATCTTCGGCAACCGGGTAGAAGTCACCTGGGAGGATGCTGGCTTTGGCAGCCTTTCCATCCTCGTCAACGGTTCTTGTGGAATAGAGCAACTGGTATTCACCTGCGCTGAGGTCCTGGAAATCCCCACCGCTGAATTCAAAACCCTGCCTGAAGCCAGTGGCGACACCCTTTTTGTCTGTCAGGGGCAATCCATACAGTTCCTCAACAACAGCCAGGCCGCCGAATCCTTCTTTTGGTCCTTTGGCGATGGGAACACCTCTGCCGGAGGGCAGCCCAGCCATCGGTACGACCTGCCGGGCACCTACACCGCTACCCTGTCGGCATTCAACGAGTGCGAATGCGTGGATGAGGACCGCCTGACCATCGTAGTGGAAGAAGGGGAAGTGCCCATCGTAGACTGTGTGGGCACGCTCTGCGCCGGGCAAATTGGCACCTACGAGGCGGCAACCGATTGCAGCACTTACACCTGGAATATCATCGGCAACGGGACCATCATCGACGGTGGCGGCCCGCAGGATGACTTTATCAGCGTGGAATGGAACGAAGGGCCCGCAGGCACCGTGCAACTGGAAGTGAGCGACTGCCCCGACCCTGGCAGCTGCACCAGTGTCTTTGAAGCCCAAGTCCCCATTCTGGATGACACCATTGCCATCAGCGGCGCAACCAATGTCTGCCGGGCAGCCACCAGCGTGTACAGCATCGCTCCATACGAAGGCACCGCCATGACGTGGTCGGCCAGCTCCCTTGGCACCATTCTGGAAGGGCAGGGCACCAACGAAATCGTGGTGGAATGGGCTAATTTCCTGTCCAATCAGCCACAGTGGGTCGCCGTGGAGCTCGACAATTGCTACCTGGGCTGCGTGGCTGCTGATACCCTTCCGATACGCATCACCCCCGGGCTTTTAATAGAAGCGCCTTTGGAAGCTTGTGCCGGCGATACTATAGCCATTGATGCCCTGAGCATCCCCAGCGGCAGCCCCGCCCCCTCCACCTGGGTGCTCCAAAATGCCACCGGCGACACCGTTTCGGTCAACAACAGCGTTACCGGGACCTGGTCGCTCCCCCTCGACTTTACAGATGGGCTCTACGAAGTGACCGCCACGCCCGAAACCGGAAGCGGGTACTGCCTGATGCAGGCCTCCGCCGTACTCAGAGTGCTGCCGGCCGTTCCAGCAATTGAGGCTATACAAGGCGCCCGGCAAATTTGCCCGGGGCAGGTTTACACTTACGAGGCAGAATCCGACCTGAACAGTGCCCGCTTTTTCTGGACCATCAACGATGGGGGGACCCTTTCTACCCGAATCGGCAACCCGGTCAATATAAGCTTTGGCCCTACCCCACCCTACGAAATTAGCGTGCGGCAGGAAAGCGTACTAGGCTGCACTTCTCCTGATACGCTTATTGCTTTGGATACCCTCCCAGAGCTTCAAATCAGCGGGCCGGACGAAACCTGCAATCAGGAAATCACCTCTTACAGTGTAGCGGATATCGAAGGGCTGGACTACAACTGGAGCATCAGCCCCGCTGGTGCCGGCACCATTATCAATGAAAATGGCAGTGCCGATATTATTGTAAGCTGGCACTACACCGGCTTTGCCACCCTTACGATGGAAGCCTGTGATCAGATCGCCCTCCTACAGGTGGCCGTCTATGGCTTGCCGGAGCCGGTGGTGGACCACCCGGATGTGCTCTGCCCGGAAGAAACGGCCATGGTTCAAACCACAGCCCCTTTCGACAGCTACCTTTGGCTGGATGAAACAGGCAACATCGTTTCCCTGGGCAACACCCCTGACCTTGGCCCCGGTTTTTACCGCAGCGTAGTGACCGACTTTAACGGCTGTGCGGAAGATACCCTCTTTCTCATCCGCGGCTATGAAGCGCCGGAAGTCAGCATTTCCACCCCCGACCCCAATGGGTTTTGCAACCTGACGCCTTCCACCCGCCTGTACGCTACCGATACCGAAGCCGGGTATACTTTCCAGTGGCTGCAGAACGGCAACCCCGTAGGCACCAACAGCGCGCAGTACACCGCAACCGACTTCGGGGCTTACCAGGTGAGTGTGACCGATCAGAATGGGTGTACAGACCTTTCCAACACCATTTCCGTACTCGATTGCTCCGGCGTTGGCGGCGGCATTTTCCCGAACAGCCCGGGCTGTGCCGGCACCATTGACCTGCAGCAAATGAGCAATGGCGACTGCAACGACCGCAGCTACGAAGCCATCGTGTCTGCTAATTATATCCCAGGCACTGCTGTATGGAATTTTGACGACCCCAGCAGCGGCCCGGGGAACGTATCCTTTGGCACACTGCAAACCAGCCACATCTTTTCCAGCCCTGGCTACTACCGGGTATTCTTTGTTGGAGAATTCACAGACCCCGGTACCGGACAAGCGACCACCTGCTCTTTCTACCGCCCCGACACAGTCTACGCGGTCGCCCATTTCAATGCCGACACCGTTTGTACAGGCGAGCCCACGACCTTCACCGACCGGTCTCGATTCATTGACGGGGCAGCGATCGATAGCTGGGCCTGGGATTTTGGTGACCCCGCCAGCCCGAATAACACTTCCAACCTGCCTGCCCCCCAACACTTGTACACCGCTCCGGGCGTATACACCGCCACCCTGACCATCACGAGCAACGGCTGCACCTCTACCTTCAGCCGGCCGGTCACTGTCAAAGGCCTGCCCGAGGTAGCTTTCCCGCAGCCCGCCGTAAGTTGTGCCGACGAAGCCGTACAATTTGAAGCCGATGCAGGGCCTGATGTCACAGAACTTTTCTGGAGCTTCGGCGACCCGGCCAGCGCGGAGGCTAACGAAGCCGAAGGGACCATCGCCTACCACCGCTTTGAAACCCCAGGCACCTACACGGTCTCTCTGACAGCCATAGGGCGCTTCGGCTGTGACAGCACTTACGCAGCAACGGTGACCATTCTGCCCAATAACCTGAGCGGTATGATTAGCTCGAATGGCACTCAATTTTGCGCGGGGGATACTGCGGCACTCGTTGCACCACCGGGCGGCGTCTCCTGGGCGTGGAGCAACGGCGGAACCGGGGATAGCCTGCTCGTTACTCAAACCGGTATCTACGATGTTACCGTTACCAATTCAAATGGCTGCACTTACACGCCTGACCCGGTAGAACTGGCCTTCCGCCCTGCCCCCGAAGACACCATCCGGGCCGCGATCTACAACGAACTGGGCCAACTTCTGGGCTATGAATACGACACCCTGGAAATTTGTGAGGGTACCGATGTCTTCCTGGAAACCCTGGCGAATCCTGACTACTCCTACAGCTGGTCGAATGGCATCGGTGCGGTCGCTATAGAATTTTCCGATGAACGGGGCAATTTGCTTACCGCCGGCACTTATACCTTCGACGTGACAGTAACCGAAACCGCCTCCGGCTGCACCAACGTAGAAGGTCCATTTACAGTGATCGTCAATCCGGCACCGGCAGTACAGATCAGCCAATCGCCCGGTGGTTTTGTATGTGAAGGCACCTTGGTCTCTTTCTCAGTAGACAGCCCTAACCCTGCCCTCTCCTACCGCTGGAGCAATGGCGTCACCGGGCCTGTCATGCAGACCGACCAGCCCGGGCGCTACACCGTGACGGCAACCAACGGTTTCGGATGCGAAAGCGAAAGCAACACCCTGCAGATTGAGCCCGGCCCGGATATTTCACTGGTGCCCAATGGCTGCTACAGCCGATGCCGCCCGGATACCCTCTGCCTGCCCGAAATCCCCGGCATCAGCACCTATCAGTGGGTATTTGAAGGCCTGCCGCTGGGAGCACCTTCCTCCACCGTCCCCGAGCTCATCGCCACCGAAAGCGGCAGTTACTGGCTGGATATGGTTGCCGAGAATGGCTGCGCCCTGTCCTCGGAGCCCTTACAACTGGAACTCTTCGACGGGTTAAGTCAGCTGGAAGGGCAGGTGTACATCGATGTCAACGATAATGGCATCATTGACGCGGCAGATACGCTCTACAGCGTGGCCGTCATTGACCTGTTGCAAAACAACAGCCTGCTGAACAGCACTATAGCGAACGCTCCCAATGGCTATACCTTCCCCAATCTCCCGGCGGGCGACTATCAGCTTCAGCTGGATACTACGCAGTTGCCACAGGAATTGGTACCGGTTTACACCGAAATCGATACCACCACCTTTGGCTGTTTCCTTGCCTTCCCGGCCGACTGGCTGCTACAGGTGAATTGCACGCCTGACACCACGAGCTTTAGCTTTTCGGGCTGTGACTCGGTAGTTTACGAAGGGGTAACCTATGTGCAGGATACCATTCTGGAAAGTGCGCTGAGCAGTTTCTGGGGATGTGACAGCCTGGTGCAGGTTTCTATTGACATACTACAGCCCACAGCTGCCACCCTGCAGGCCAACGCTTGCGAGAATGAAGCTTTCGACTATCAGGGCACGCTTATCCAGGCCGGTACACAGCAGGATTTTATACTTACAAATGTTGCAGGTTGTGATTCCATCCTGACGGTGGTGGTGGCGACGCTGTTGCCTACGGATTCCACACTTACCCTTGCCGCTTGTGAGGGGGAAAATGTGGACTATCTGGGTACGCCGGTGCCGGCGGGAACACAACAGGACTTCATCATTCCCAATGCCAATGGATGCGACTCCATAGTCACTGTGGTTGTTGAAACGCTACTGCCCACCGATTCTACAATCAATCTCGCGGCATGTGAGGGTGAAAGTGCGGACTATCTCGGTACGCCGGTACCCGCCGGGACGCAGCAGGACTTCACCTTCACCAATGCCAATGGATGCGACTCTGTGGTCACCGTGGTCGTTGAAACGCTACTGCCCACCGATTCTACGATCAATCTTG
>NZ_JALEGS010000026.1 GCF_022763345.1 Phaeodactylibacter sp. | reverse complement strand
TTCAGGTGATTGGGCGTTTGGGCTCAAACAGTGTATCCACGTCACTGCGTGAACGCCGCTCCTCCGCGATTTTCCCTAAACGCTGCAATGCCGGGGGGCAGGCGGGGTCTTCGGGGCTGGGTCTGCCGGGGGTATGGCTTGGGGGCGAGCGTTGCCGGTGGTGGGGCTGTCTCGCCCGGCGCTCTCGCCGTCCGACGTAGTTTTATACGGAGTCGGTCCTTTCGCCGGGCGTGCTCGTTGGGGTGGTCCTGGAATACTAGTGTTGCCGGTCGGTGGGTCTCCGGGCTTTCACATTTCGTACCTACGGCACGAGGCATGGGTTGGTCTTTGGAGTTACCGACATTTTGCCCCTATGGGGCATTGGCTGTGGTGGGTCTGCCGGGGCGGTCGCAAAGCGGCCGTACCCATGGAGGACGCTGGCTGGTGCTCAACCTCAACCTCGGCTGGACCTTGCCCGGGACCAACCTTAACCTCGGCGGGGTTTCGCCCAGCCCAGCCTACCTAGCCTCCACCACCGACCGCAAAGCGGCCTGGTATGCTGGGGGCAACCGCAGCTGCAGGGCTTCTTCCACCGGGAAAAGGCGGAGTTCAAAATTCTCGCCGCTCAGCCGGAGGGCGCTGGGAGGGGCTTGGGTGTAACATTTGTATAGGAGGACCACCACGTTGACTTGGCGCAGGATGCGCAGGGTGGTGGCTTGGAGGAGGGGGCCTACGGTGACGGCGATGCCGAGCTCTTCGTATATCTCGCGGCGCAGGCACTCGGTGAGGGACTCCCGGCCTTCGAGCTTGCCGCCGGGGAAGTCCCACTCGCCGCGCTCGTTGCGCAGGAGGATGACCTTACCGTCCATGCAGCAGAGGCCTTTGACGGAGACGGGGTAGCGGCGGGCGAAGTAGTCGGAGGGGAGGAGGCGGCCGAGGGTTTTAAGATAAATAGATTTTAGTGTCAAGGTTAAAGTGTCAAGGTTAAAGGATAAAGTGGGGCAAGTGTAAAGTGTAAAAGGGGAAAGTGTAAAAGGGGAAAGGGTACGGGTAGGAATACAAGGGCGTTTATCGTTTCCTGGAAGTTTTGCTGTAGATGCTGCCGAGGATGCGCTTGAGTTCGTCGGCTTCTTTTTCCAGGGGGAGCCAGAGTTGGTGCTCGGGTAGAGTGGCGACTACGATCCTAATCCAGTAGTGGGTCTCCCGCATTTCTTTTAGGGCGATACCTATTTTGTTAGAGAAATCTGCATTGGAAACAGCGGCCTGGGACTCCTCATAATTTGCCCCCGTAGAAGTCGCAGACTTTACCAGCTGATGGATAATGACTCGGTATTCAGCCGCATTAGGAAGCTTCCTCGTCGCTTTGATGACCGCTACCGCAAAATGGAATATCCGGTCTGCCAGATCATTTTTCCGTTTTTCAACCACAAAGAGATACTTTTAACATATGACCTTACTAACAGCCAAAGCCCAGCCCTCTTTAACCTTCCCAAAGCCCCAGCCCAGCCAACTTTAACCTTTAACCTTCCCCCAAGCCAAAGCCCAGCCCCCTTTAACCTTCTCTACCTTACCCTTTAACCTTCTCTAACCTCCCAAAAATCCGCTCCCAATCCCCTTCCGACATATTGGTGCCTGAAGGAAGACATAGACCAATCTCAAACAACCGCTCCGAAGTGCCATCTCCATAAAAAGGAGCCTCCTGGAAGACGGGCTGCATATGCATAGGCTTCCAAAGCGGGCGGGCTTCGATATTGTCTTTTTCGAGGGCCAGGCGGATGTCCTCGCGGGTGAGGCCTTTGTTTTGTTTGGGGTCTACGAGGATGGTGGTGAGCCAGCGGTTGCAGAAGGTGCCTTCGGGCTCGGTGGGGAATTGGATGTGGTAGCCGTGGTCTTGCCAGGTGGCGAAGTAATCCTGGTAACGCTGGAAATTGGCGCGGCGCTGGGCGATGCGCTCATCGAGGACGCGCATCTGGCCGCGGCCGATGCCGGCCAGGACGTTGCTGAGGCGGTAGTTGTAGCCGACCTCGGTATGCTGATAGTGGGGGGCGGGGTCGCGGGCCTGTGTGGCCAGGAAGCGGGCCTTTTGGATGAGGGCTTCGTCCCGGGAGACTAAGGCGCCGCCGCCGCTTGTGGTGATGATTTTATTGCCATTGAAGGAGTAGACGCCGAGCTTGCCAAAGGTGCCGGTGTGCTGGCCGTGGAGGGTGGCGCCGAGGCTTTCGGCGGCGTCTTCGATGATGGGGATGTCGAAGTTGTCGCAGAGGCGGACGATCTCGTCCATCTCGGCGGGGGTGCCGTAGAGGTGGACGGGGATGCAGGCTTTGGGGCGTATGCCCTGACTGTAGAGGTCTTCGATGGCTTCCCGCAGATGAGCGGGGCTCATGTTCCAGGTGTCGGGCTCGGAGTCGATGAAGATGGGCTTCGCACCCATGTACAAAATGGGGTTGGCGGAACCGCAGAAGGTGAAGCTCTGACAGAGGACGTAGTCGCCGGGTTGTACATCCAAAAGCCGGAGGGCGATGTGGATGGCAGCGGTGCCGGAGGACAGGGCGGCGGCGTGGGCGACTTTGTTGTAGTCCTGCAGGTCGGCTTCGAAGCCGTTGACGTTGGGGCCCAGGGGGGCGATCCAGTTGGTGTCGAAGGCTTGGTGGACGAAGTGGAGTTCTTCGGTGCCTAGGTGTGGACTGGAAAGATAAATTTTATTCATGAGCTAAATTACAGTTGTATTTTTAAAGGTCCCGCCTTCGCGCTATGGTATTTCATGGTTGGCTACGGCGGGCGGAGGAGGGCTGGAGAGGTAGATTTTATTCATTGTCTGAATTGCTGTAGCATTTTAAGATATTCCGCCTTCGCGCTATGGTATTTCATGATTGGCTACGGCGGGCGGAGGAGGGCTGGAGAGGTATATCTTATTCATTATTGGTTGTCGGGTTTTATGGTATTGTGGTCCCTCCTTCGCCTGAAGGCTTCGGCGGGCAGAGGGTGTTTTGGTTTTTGGGGAAGTGGAGTTTCGGGTTTAGCTTTTCTCATAAAGCTAAGACGGGTAGTGGTTTAGGGCTAAGCAGGGTGAGGCGGCGGCGGGGTACAAGTTAGTTGCCGAGCTACCTCTTCCTCAGTTCATGTGAAGGACGCCAAGCAGAGCAGGATAGATTACACAAGCGTCTAATATTATTATCAATCGAGAGGAGAATATCATTATTCGTAACCCAGATTTAGTTTTTGAGCCTCTTTAGCCAGGTCATCTAAATGCTTTCTTCTATCAGATTTAAATTTAGCCTCATATTTAAGAATGTCTTGCAGCAGAATTCGCCTATGGCTGCCAATTTTCTTAAAGGGTATCTCCCCCTTTTCAAGCAACTTGATGACATGGGGCCTTGATGCATTCAAAATATCAGCTGCTTGTTGAGTCGAAATTTCCGCATCAGTCGACATTAAAGCAATAGATTTCCCTTGAGCCATATTTTCAATAATAGCGTTTAATAATTTCAATGCTTTTATGCCTTTTCTTTCCGAGTTTAACTTCCGGATTTAGTTGCAGGCGGCCGTTCAGGGCTGCTTCGGCTTCCGCTTTAGCAAGGCCATCGGTAGCCAATGGTGTCCATTCGCCTTCGAAAGCTTCGTCTTCGGCAATAGCCTCATCATCGTAGTAGATGCTTTCCTCGGGCACTTCTACCCCGGCTTTGGCAAGCTGCATCGCCTCAAGGGCTTCGACTTTATGATCGGTAAAATCCACTTGGTAGCCTTGTAATGGCTCTTCGGCCCTGGCTCTTTGCAGGGCTTCGGCTACGGATAGTTTAGTTTTCATCTTTGTTCTCATCCCATTCAAATTTTGGCATAGAGGCATAGATTGACATTTTTCAATAAACCTTTTTTTCGGGCAGGAGTTCTGGGGTGCGGAGTTTTTTAGGCTCACTCAACAGTAGCTGCGCAGCTATTGTACACGGCGTTTTTGGGTGTTGTGCTGTGGAGGCGGTACCATCGCGTTGCGAGCTTTTGCTGCTTGGCGTGAACCACTCCTCGTCACGTGCCCTCTCACTTTATCATTCTCCATCTAAGCTCGCCTCCAACTCTTCCACAAAAGGCCCATACACCCCTTCATAGTAAGACTCATACTCATGCCGCTCGTAGAAAGCATCCTGCTGAGCCGCTTCAAGCAAGTCCGGCTCCCGGAAAGCCCGCAGCAGCGCACGGGCTTCCTCCGGCGTAAACTGAAGGGGCTGTGGGCTTTCGTCATCGGTGAATTCAGAAAGGGTATTGAGCCTTTGGTAAGCCTGGTCGATCTGCCCAAGCAATTCGAGCTTTTCTTCCTGGAGGCTGTCGGCAGGCTGGCCATCTACCGTATGCTTCAGTACGAGCAGCAGGTGCAGCGCCAGGCTTTCTGCCCGTAGGGGGGAAAGGTGGATGAGGATGGCTTGCTCCATAATCACATATCCTTGGTGTTGCCGGGCGGGCGCTTGAGGAAAATACCGTAGCGCGCCATCCGGGCTTGTGCTTCCGGCAGCAGGGGATAAGCAATAATCAGCTTGCGCTCCAGCTGCTCGGCTTTTAGTATGTCTGTTACAGCGATTATCTCGTACATCAGGTAGTTACTGGCGTAAAAAGAGCTGGAATAGCGGCCTTTGCCCTTGCGGGTAATGCCATATTTCCAGACCTCGCCAGACTGAAGCTTGATTTTTGTAATGCCGGGGCAGCGCAGGCAATTGTAGAGGCCGGTGCGGGTGGCGATCAGGCGGTAAACTTCCACCCGCTCAGAACGGGCAGACTTTTCCTGGTATTCGCGCTTCCGCTGTGCAGACAGCCGGTAGTTGCCGTTTTCATCGATTTCGATAAATCCCGGCAGGCTGAACACCGCGCCCAAAAGGCATATGCCCACGATTGCTGCGAGGATGCGCCGTTGTTTCCGCTTTCTTTCTCCCTGCGGCGGCGCATTCGGAAGTTTTTGTACCATAGTCACGTAGTGTCATCCGACGGATCGGTTTCCTCAAAAAGATCATCGATGCGGCAGGACAGCAATTCGGACAGCTGTATGAGGTGGTCGACGCTCGGCCGGCGGGTATGGTTGTACCACATTTTGACGGTGGTCAGCGATACGCCGCAGTGGTAGGCTAAGTCCTGAGCTTTTAACCCTCGTGCTTTAGCCTTTGCTTTTAGCAATAAACGACCTGTTTTAGGCATGGCTTTTAGCCTAAACCTAAAACATTCATTCGACTGCTATACGATGATGCCCAACAATATACGTGATTATTTTTAAAAAGTAAACACTGGGTTTACTTTTTGTTTTCTTTTGTTTGCCCGCGGGTTTTCCATTTGGCGTAGAGCATGCCTGCCCATTCGTGCAGCAAAGCGGCAGTCATCTTTATTTTGGCTGCCGAAGGCTTCCAGTTGTAAGGTGATTTTTCCGGGTCGGGCTTGACGTAGTGGTCGGTAGGTGCCGGGATGGCTTCAATGCCTTGCTGCTGAAACCAAAAAAGCGCCCGTGGCATGTGCAGGGCGCTTGTGACGAGGATGAGCGGGGTTTGGGTGCCAAAGCGCTGGGCGTAGGCGATGGCTTCGGTTTCGGTGTTGTAGGGTATTGAGCTCTGTAGGGTGTCACTCGGGGCGATGCCCAGGGCGACAGCGGTATTCATAAGTACGGTAGCCTGCGGGGCGCGCTTGCTGCTGGATTTGCCGGAGCCGATGAGCTTGGCAGCGGGATGTTGCCGCTTTAAGCGGATGCCTTCTACGAGGCGTACCAAGGCTTTATGCGATAGCTGATTATTGGGCGGCAGGGTAGGGGCGCTGCTGTGACCGCCGCCGAGGATAAGGATATGGGCGTTTTGTAGGCTGTCAGGTATTCGCCAAAGGATAGGGTGGCGGCTTTCGCGCTGCTGTGCGAGGTAAATGGGCAGTGGGGTGACGGAGATGAGAAGTAGCCATCCGAACGCGTAGCCAAATATCCAATGACTTAATGTTTTGTGCCTCGGTAGTAGAAAAAAAGCCCTAAAATGAGGACAAGCCAAAAGTGAATTAAGGGATGGAGGAGTAAGTGGACTAGATGGCGGATAAATAAGTGGTTTTACCGCGTTAGGCTTTTAAGCTGGAAACCACACTTTCCACCATCCACCCCTGCGGGCTAAATGTCTCTTCGTGCCATTGTAAGTTTTTGTCCCAATAACCAGGGCAGGGGTCGTAGCCAGCAGGGGAAAAGCCGTAGCTGACTTCAACGATCAAGGGGTTGCTGTTTTTGTCGAACACAAAGTCGTAAGCAGCGCACTGAAATTGCAATTGTTGGGTCAGATCAAAAGCGATGCTTACGCAGCGCTCGTCAAATAGCTCTTTATCGTAGGCAAAATTACCACTTCCGGAAGCTCGGAAATCGCCCTTTCGGACGTAACGGTACAAACCAAAAGCTTTGTCTCCGATGACGATGATGCGGGTATCGGAGTCGTTATTAGGGATGAAGTCTTGGAAATAGGCGTAGTTTCTTTCCCGACCTAAGGCTTTGGCAAAAGGAGGAGGCTGGAAAAAGCGGGCTATGCCCTTTATCGGTTCAAGAATGCTGGCTTTACCAATGCGGTATTTATACCAGCGCTCTTTAAGGCTAGCCCAGCGGTCATAATTAGAAAAGCCCTCACCGAAAGCTTGCCGTATCATTTTCTCCGCCTGCGCCCGCGTGCGCACCAATTTGACATTAGAGGAGCTGGCGCCCCCCCTCAACTTGAATACTTTAGGAAATGAAGTAGATGCTGCCCAAGCTAATGCGGCCTCGCGCTCGAAGAATGCGTAGGATGGGACAAGGGGGGCGTTGACGCGCTCAAAAAGGTACTTCTGGGCGACCTTATCGTCGAAGTGCCAAGCAGTGCGGAAGTTGGGGAAGACTTGAAAACCCGTGTGCTCCAGCGCAAAGAGAATTCGTTGGGCAATTAAAATATCCTTGGGGTTTTGCTGTCCATGGTGCCACATCAGGGCATCGCAGTCGGCAAGCTGCTCAATAAGGTTATTAGCGTAACAGTTGACACGCTTGTAGGGTATACCTTGTTCTTCGCAGTATGCCATCCAGCGGGGATGGAAGCCGAACTTACTGTTGTGTATGGCAATTTTCATGAGATAGGATGAATTGAACAACATCTTTATGCGCTTCGCAACGTACCAAGTTTTCTAAGAGAAGCCTTTTTCTTTTGTGCCAGAAGGAAGGCAGTAAACCTCTGCTTTGAAGAGCGCCCAAGTATTTGTTGCGGTGAGGCTCTAAGTAGGCATTGTACATGCGTTCTTTAGATTGGCAGTATCGTTGAAAACGGGCATTAAGCTGCTCAGGATGGGCTATAACTTGGTTCAGGGAGTCCACTTTTGCTGCAAGAGTGTTGGATGGCAGTACTTCGAGTATGGGATCGACATCGCATTGCCGAAAGTAAGTCTGTTCGAAGCCTACTTTATCTTGGCTAAAGTTTAGCGTTACAGCCATGCCTGTATTCCAGATTGAATTTCTATGGATGGGAACGTCAAAAAGGAAGTTACCTGTGGAGTAGAAAATAGGCTTTCCTTGGTATACTTCGTAGCCACTGACACAGTGGGTATGGTGATTGACTACTGCATCCGCACCCATGTCTATAAAAGTACGAAACCAAGTCTGCATACGTGGGCTGGGCAGTTCGTACATCTCATGGCCTCCGTGGGTAATCAAAAGGATATGTGTAGCTTGTTTTTTAGCAGTTTCGATTTGTCGATAGACGTGCAAGGGGTCAATGGGGTTGGCACCCGGAGACTGGTCATGAGTAGTGGACCACTCGTTTTCGGCTACGTTGATGATAGCCAGCTTGTGCTTCCCGAAAGTTTTGTAATAAATATCTGAAGCCTCTTCGGCATTCATACCTGCGCCGACATACTCGATATGCTTATCTTTTAGGTAGGATAGAGTATCTTGCAAGCCTTGCTCACCATAGTCCATGATGTGGTTGTTGGCTAGCGTGACCAGATGAAAGCCAGAAGCCAATAGAAAATCCAATGAGCTGGCATGTCCCTTCAGGGCTGGCCCTGTCTTCGCAATGGGCGCATTGTGTCCGGTTATAGGGCATTCTAAATTAGTAATGGCTAGGTCTGCATCGTCGATAAATTTGCGAAAATTTCCTAGCAATTGCTCATCGCCTGCCGATATATTAGCGAGCCTGTGCACCGGGCAAAAATCACCAGTAACCAATACTTTTAGCTCAGCCATTTTTATCCATCAGTTTTCCCAGCTCATCTGAAGACATGAATTCAACGTCCGGCCAACGCCGTAAAATACCGAGCAATAGCTGGTCAAGCTGCCGCAGGCTGTTGTCAGAGTTTTCATCATTTATCGAGCCGATATAATTTACACGGTGGGTGGTAATGATAGCAGGCTTGCGCCAAAGAAAAGCCCTGTTAATTTGTTGAAGGCACTTATCGACAGGATCAGCCTGTTTGCTTAGCGTGGGTTCGAAATGGGCGTTGCGTACCAAATACCGTTGTTGGTTGCGATTGCGTTGCCCCATAAAGTGCCGGCTGATTTTCCGGGGAGCACCGTGATCTTTGGATACGTTTTGGGCAGTGCTGCCTTGAATATACTTAATTCCTAATTCGAATGCGATATCTTCAATTCCTTTATGCCAGACATAATTGGGCGCTATAAAGGATAGCGGCCTGAAACCGAATGAGGATTCAAACAAAGAGACTGCGTCTTTCATGATGACATCGTGTCTATAGTTTACCTCCTTGGCACCACCATCGAAAGCAGCCTGATAACTGCCTCGGTCTGATTGGGTGATATGCTTGCTTATACCGGTCATTTGGAGCCCAAAAGCCAAATGCACTTCTTTAACACCAGCTTTTAGGTCTCTCATCCAACGAGAGATATTTAGGTGTTCTCTGCCATGTAATTGAGGCAAAAAAAGCCCATTCTCTATTCCTGTTTGGAAAGTCTGAAACGTGGCTGTAGTTGCTGCGTGTTTTTTGTAGGTTTCGGTGAAGGGTTCATAGTGATACTCTTCAAATCCGCCTTCTCTTATTTTCTCAAAGTCTGGATTAGCAACTATCGTATTTGCGGTGAACTTTGGTGGTCTTCCTTTGCAGTCTTGGTATTTTTGGAGGATCTCAAATAAACGATCAAGGTCCCTTGGGGTCTCCAAAGCGTCATTCATCATGTACTGGCAGTTCTGAACGGGTAAGCCAGTTTGTTTCAGAGATTCAAGTGCGGATAAAGAAGGCGTTCTTATGCTTCCCCAGTCATCACTCTCAAACACCAAAATCTTCCGGCGGGTCCGCAAACCAGGGATATTAAATAGATGACTTTTTACTGTTGTTATTATGCTCATACAGTCTGCAAAAGTTGGTCTTCCCTTAGTAGTAAGGGCTGCGCATCAACATCCCTTAAAAAAATCAAGTCTTTCTCGAAAGTATACATCCAATATTTCTGATCAAAAGAATCATCTTTATCTATCAAGCGAACTGTATCCTCAGCAAAAGTTGCCCCACCGGCAGCAAAGCAAACTGAAAAAGCCACGTGCCGCACATTTACTTCTGTGACATACAGCTTGCCGTCTCCATCCTCTTTAAAATCTACTGTAAAAAAGCCATGCTTCGGAGCTTCCGCGTATGCAAAGAGCCGATCCATAACCTGACTAGCCATATCTACTAGATCAGGCTCATTTAGTAAACGGCCAAAGGAAGTATTGCCGGTAATGCCCGATGGCGCTACCTTTGACATAATATAGTTGACCCGCTCCGCACAGGCAGTCCGCAGTAACTTTCCTTCGAAATAGAGCAGTTTACAAGCCAAATTACGCCCTGGCAGGTATTGGCTGCCAATGAACTGCTTCACTTCGGGGTTGATATGGATCCAATTGCGCAGCGCCGCTTCATTTTCCACCTTTAAGGAACCCAGGCCGCTGGACCCAGAAGTAGCTCTTATCCAAAATGGATAGCCCAACGTCTCTACTGCTTCCTGGAAGTTATTGCTATCCGGCTCAATAATTACCGAGGGCGGCACCCAGCCTGTATCTTTCAGGATATTCGTCATAATACCCTTATCGGTTAACTGCTGTGCTAAAGTGTAATTGGGCAGTAGGGCTTTGCAGGGTAGCGCGCTCTCTTCAGCACGCTTGGCCCAGGCAAGCACTTCAAGCTCGGGCTGTACCAATGCCATTTCAATTTTATGCGCTTCAACAATTCGCTCGATTTCAGGCCAATAATCGGGATGCCCGGCGGGAGGGACAAGGTAAGTTTTGTTGTAGAGGGTCGAATCGTATAAATCCCGGGCATATGGATTGATATCGGTGCCGATGAACTCGTATTGCCTATAGCGGCTGTACCAGCGTAGGGCGCGGGTGATGCTGCGGGGGGTGGGACCGCCGATGCCGTTGATTAGTATCTTCATTTCTTTGGTTGGTACTTTGATGAGATTTTGGGTCCTTAGATGGCCACAGGTTAGCGCAGATGAATGCTGGTACCTTGTGTTATCTGTGTGTATCTGCGTGTATCTGCGGATACTTTTCCAACTCTCTCCGGAATCTCTCTAAAATAGGCTTCAACCCTTTCTTCACCGGCAACTGCCACAGTAATTTACACCAATCATGGTTACCCTCAATCAGCTCTGGCCCTTCATCCGTGATGGCGACATCCCAGCCAATGGATCGGTTCCGGGTGTCGAGCAGTGCAGCGGATTTGCACATCTCGACCGTCTCCTGCCAGTAAGGGATTTGAAATCCAACGATATCCACACCAGTAATTGGATGTTGGTACTCATCGGACTTGGTGATGTCGCTGTAGACGCCTGGACCGTTGACTTTCCCTGTTTCCAAATCAATGGGAGCAGCTATATTGCCAGCTGCCAGATTGTCGACGGCAGAATCGACAGTGATACGCAGGCGGGTGCCGATGATATGAACTTGATCGCTTTTATCTAATTGAGTGATGACTCGGACAGTATTTAAGCCGGATGGTGAAAGCCGCATCAATTCGGTATGTTGAGTAACAAAGGCTTCTACAAAGTCATTGTCGGTTTCCCGGAGCCGCTGTAGCAAAGATTCAGGAGTGAAGTCGCTGCCCGACCGCACTTCGATGCCCCTTCCGCATTGCCCATCCGAGCTTTTTAGGACAATCTTGCCGGAGCGGTTTTCCAGCAATGCTTGCGCTTTATCTGGTGCTTCGGCGATTTCCTGAACAGTAAGGAAGGGATGCCGGACGAAAGCCCGGTATTTTCTTAGGAACTGTGTTTTATCGGCTAGTATGGCGCGATATACAGGCGGGTTCATGTGGCGCTGGTACTCGTACATGTAGCCAGTGCCTGCATAAGTATTACGTATATTATTTTGATGCTCGTAAAAACGGAATTGGTAATACTCCTCAATCGAAATATTGTAGCGAAATACAGAGCGGATGGAATGATACCACTGCGATATCGAAGACAAGCGAGATTTTTTCTGTACATGCCTTTGGAACCGGCTCAATTTGCCCCAATCGAGCTGCCTTATGTAATACCCGAGATATAAAAACCGCTTTGTAAACATCAATTATTGCCGTTAAAGGGTTGCATAGGGCGTTCAGCGCTTTGGTTGACGCCTTCTCGTTGTATTACCTTTTGCATCGTGAGCCATAGGATTTTGATATCTAGCCAAAAAGACTGATGATCTACATAGTAGACATCCAATTCAAATTTGCGCTTCCAGCTGATGCTGTTGCGGCCGTTGACCTGCGCCCAGCCGGTGATGCCAGGCTTTACATTGTGACGGCGGCGCTGCTCAGGGGAGTAGAGCGGGATGTATTTGAAAAGCAAGGGACGAGGACCAACAATACTCATTTCACCTTTTAGCACATTAAACAACTGAGGCAGTTCATCGAGCGAGCTTTTGCGTACAAATGCGCCAACGGGAGTCAACCGCTCGTTATCCGGCAGAAATTGCCCGTTCGCGTCGCGCTCATCGGTCATTGATTTGAACTTGGTCAGGTAAAAGGGACGTTCTTGATAACCCGGACGCTTTTGCTGGAAAAAGGGGTGACCATTGTTTTGGATAAATAAAACAATGGTTAATACCAATAAGATTGGCGAGACGATAGCTAGAATAAGCAAAGCGGAAAGAAAGTCCAGCAACGCCTTAAATCGAATGTACACCTTTATCTTCTTGCATTAATTTTACTAATTCAGCTACAGATATAAACTCCACATCCGGCCAGCGGCTTACTATTTTTTGTAGAAGTCCATGTAAGGCGCTAAGCCCCTTTTTCCGATTATCGGGATCGATGTGCCCACAAAAATTCACCCGATGGGAGCTGATAATAGCGGGTTTGTGCCAGCGGAAAGCCGCCTCGATCTGTTTCAATGTAAAGGCTACCCAGTCCACACCACGTTCTTCGGTAGGCTCAAAGACCACATTTCTGACTAACGTGACTTTCTCGGTTTTCTTATTGCAATGCGTCTGACTCACAACCCGTTTGTACTGCCCGTCTCCCAAGTGTTGCTTGTAAGTCAATGGACGGTCGATGGCTTGTACCCCGTTTTCCCAGAGGACAGCATGCAGGGAAGGGTGAAACTGCTGGGCGGGCGGAGTGAAGGCGGTGGCCCGGTAGCCAAAAACGGTTGCGAAGGCATCAAGGCCTGACTTTATGACTTCTGGAAAGCGTTTAAGTTCTTCTGCTTGTGCAAAAGAAAAGGCAGACGTCCAGCCAATAGAAGGATAGTCTGTTTGTTGAATGCTGGTATATGAACGATTTTTCAGCGCTGTCATAATATCATGATCACGCCGCTGTAGCTTTTCCTCAAATACCTTTAAGTTAAGGTGCTCTCTGCCATGAAACTGAGGTGCTATCAGACCTTTTGCAATACCTTCCCTCCAGAGTTCCCAGGTACCTTCGTAGGCACTGGGCTGTAGTGCGCTTAGTTTTTTGTAAGTGGTTGGCAAGTGCTCGTAGTGGTAGCCGCTGAGGTAACCGTCCTGTGATAAACGCTCAAAGTTAATGTTGCAGGAAAGGGCATAAGGAGTAAAGACGGCTCCTTTACCATTTTGGTCTTTTACAGAGTTTAGTACTTCGTATAGGGCTTGCAGGTCCTCGCGGGTTTCTAAGGTGTCATAAGTGTCAAAGCGGGAATCCATGGGCAAGCCAGCTTGATCTAGCTGCTCGCGGGCTGCCTTAGAGTGCAGGCGTACAGTACCATAGTCGTCAACTACAAAAAGTATTAACTTTTTTCTAGTATTCCAACCTAAAAGGTTTTTTAGGTTATTGGCTAGAACTCTACTTGTTTTAAGCATCATTGCTAAAAACATTCGCGTTTTTCTTTTAAGTGCATTGAAACAAACTTTTCAGCATTTTTAGAAGTATACATTTTGGAAGCCTGCTTAGAATTATAAGAATAATAACGATAAACCTCTTGGTTATTTACAAGTTTTTCAACAAAACTCACACAGTCACTTAAATCTTTGCCCGTATAAATTTCTCCAGCTTTATTATCATTTACTAATTTACCTAGTTCTGAATCTTTCTTTCCGAAACAAATAATTGGCTTACCCGCTCCCATTATGTTAAAGGTCTTGCTCGGAATAGATACATAAGCATTCGGCTCATCTATTGTTACTACTCCAATGTCTGTTGCTGCAAGCATGTGTTTGAATAACTCTTTATCTTGATAGGGTAGCCATATGCAGTTATTTAATTCTAGTCTGACAATTCCGTCCTTAATCATTTTCTTCTTAAACCCTTCACCAGCGATCACAAAAAAAACTTTATCGTTCTCTTTCATAGCCATTGCTATATCTAAAAGATACTGAACATCGTGTCCCTTTCCTAAATTGCCAGAATATATTATATAAGTTTTGTTCGGGTCTAACCCATGTTTTTTAAAGAATAAATTTTGATTTCGATTTATAGTATAACTACCTACACTTTGATCTGTCCATAAATTCACTACAGGAATACCCCTTCCCTCAGTATACTGCTGAACTTTCTCAGCCATTGCATTAGTTATTGTTGAAATAGAGTGAAACTTTTTTAGTGCTTTCGTATTTAAAAACTTCCATATTTTAAAAATAATTGTCTTTTTAGACTTTAAAATACCTGCCGTCACAAAAGCATCAGGATAAACATCGACGATAAGATGCGACATTTTCCGTTTTAAAAAGAAAGGAGTAAAAGAAAGCAGGGGAGGATTTGAGTATAAAAAGACCTCATGTGTTCTATATTTAAAAAATAAATACCAAATCACTTGGATAAAACCGATTAACCATGATAAAGCTCTCGTAAATATGTTCGTCACATTATAGGGTACTATTGGTTGAACCGTTACTTTTGAGTCTAATTCGTTACCAAGTGGATGCACTACTCCTGCAATAAGTACGACCTCATCATAATGCTTTGCAAAGGCGTTTGTTACATCAATAAACAAGTAAGCCGTATGCTGATTTACTAAAACTATTTTCTTTTTGCCATCCACTAACAATAGTGTTTTTTACAAGAGTTAATCGTTTAAACAAAGATATGAAGCAGGATTAAAGTGATTTCCATGCCTCATATGGATTATACCGACGACGAAGTAGTTTGGGAACAAACATATCTTTATGTCGGCATATACTCGTGCCTCGGGTGACGCCCAAACTTCTCCGTTCAGAGTATATCTGTAAACTAGTTCTGAGGCTGAAGAGCCTTCACCTGCTCATTTATCCACTCAAAAGTATGCTTCATGCCTGTTTTCAAAGGTTGAGAAACGCTCCAGTCCATCTTCTTATGATATAGAGTATTATCAGAATTCCTACCCATCACTCCAACTGGACAAGGGAAGCCATATTTACCAAGGAATTCTTCCCCATCAATATTCTTGATTCTAATGTCCTTCCCAGACAAACTTATAGCCATTTGTGCCAGTTCATTGATAGTAACCATCTCTTCTGAACCTATATTGACTGGTCCTGTAAAATTTTCCTGCCTCATGAACCGAAGTACTGCCTCGACACATTCATCGATATAAAGGAAAGATCTGGTTTGTTGACCAGTTCCCCAAACCTCTAGCTCGCCTCCATCTGGTGTTTCTGCTGCTTTACGGCACATTGCCGCAGGAGCTTTTTCCTTACCTCCGGTCCAGGTACCCATAGGACCGAATATGTTATGGAACCTAGCAATTCTTACCTCCAAATTATAGTTTCGGTTAAACGCTAGAAACATGCGTTCAGAAAACAGCTTTTCCCATCCATATTCAGAATCTGGGTTTGCAGGATAAGCAGAACTTTCCTCACAGTTTGGGTTATCGGGATCAAGCTGATTATGCTCCGGATACATACATGCAGAAGAAGAGTAAAAGACTCTTTTTACTTTCTGCCGACTAGCTTCATAGGCTACATTAAGGTTTATCATCGCCGAGTTGTGCATTACATTAGCATCGTTTTCGCCTGTAAAAATATACCCGGCTCCGCCCATATCAGCTGCTAATTGATAGACCTCATCAAAAGGTTTTTCACCATCAATTGGAGCCATAATTTTCTCGACAACTTTCGGGTCTCTTAAGTCTCCTACGACATATTCATCACAAATTATAGTATGGTCCCAAAACTCATGTTTAGGCTTGATATCAACAACTCTGACATCAAAGCCTTCTTCTTTAAGCTTTTTTCCCATATGCCCTCCAATAAATCCACCCCCACCAAGAACTAATGCTGTTTTTTCCATGATAATGAAATTTTAAAAAAAAGTATTATTGCACGAGTGGTTATTGACAAAAACCACTGAAATCGTATTTTTCAACAATAAAAGCCGCAATATCAGTTAAGACTGTACGGTTTTTGCATATTTTCTGCAAATTTCTAAATATTTTTGAGCTCTGCTTGAAGGCGTATCGAAATATCTCAGCCTTTTTGAACCTTCATGAATCAAGTGCTTTTGTAATTTTTTATCGCGAACTAACTTTTCTATTGCATTAGCGGCAGACAGAGCATTTCTAGGCGTAAAGTAAAGTGCTGCCTTTTGACAAATGCTTTTTGCAAATCCCAAATCTGTGGTAATGATGGGTTTTTCCATTTTCATAGCTTCGGGATACGAAGCCGAAAAGCACTCCGCCAAGGTCGGCAAAAACATGCCGTCGCATTCTGCATACAAGCCCGGTCCCTCCGGCGGTGGAACTGGTCCCACATTAATGATATTTGGATGGTCTCCGATGTGGGCTTGGAAATCTTTGTTTTTTAGGGTCAGTACAAAGTCTACGGTACTGATTCCTCGCTGATGTAATTCTTTCAAGACCGCTGGAATCAGCTCCAGGTTTTTATGCGGATAGTAGGACGACAAAGTCAAAAAGCGAAAGCGGTCTGGCTCTTTGGGCAGTAATTTAGGCGCAGTAAATTGTTCTTCGCTGTAGTACTGACTAGCCGTATTAGTAACTGTGTTCACCGCGGATGTTTTCAATTCTTTACGCACCCGTTGGTTGACATCTTCAGTCTGTACCACGTAGGCATTCGCATCGCGTTTGAAAAAGTAGAAATGAGCCTTTTTCTTCAGAAGCATTTTGAGCTGCTGCTTAAACGACAGTTGCTGTACGTAGGGCGATTCAGGGTAGATGTAAAGCGGCAGGTTAAAGCCGATAATCTGCGGAGCTTTAGAATGGAAATAGGATGGTCCGGTAGTGGCAATGATGCAATCTGGTTGTATCTCTCGCTCGGCTTGCTGCAAGCTACGATTGATGATAAAGGTTTTTTGGATGGTGATTGCCCCAAAGTCGAAGTGTCGGAAGTGGAAGTTGGCGGGAAATACAGTTTCGTCTAAAGCGGTTCGTACGCCGCTACCTACCCATATGTAATACTCATGCTCGGCGAAACGGCGGCATTCATGGATAAAAGACAGTGCCACTTGTATGGCACCGCCGAAACGTTGGTGGGCGGTATTAATTACAATTTTCAAAGCCTCTCAGTAATAAATTCGTAAAACTGTCCTGCGATCTCAGAAGCCTCGAACTGTTTCATTTTTTTTCGAGCAGCTTTGCCAAATTTACTCCTCAAGTCAAAATCTTTCATTAAAAGCTGTAGCTTTTTGAGGTATAGTTTTTCATTTCCTTCTGGAATCAAGAAACCGTTAATACCATCATCAATCATATCTGAAGGACCGGCTACACAATCATATGCAATACAAGCACAGCCAGCTGCCATCGCTTCGCCAAGAACATTTGGAAATCCTTCAGATGTAGACATGAATGCGAAGATTTTACTGCAGCAATAATAGGGCTTTACATTTCTTTGTGCTCCTTCGAGTATTACACAATCTTCCAATCCCAATGATTCGACCTGTCTCGCTAATTGCTGGGAAATATTCATTTGTTTAGCATCTCCACCCACGATGCAGAGTTTCCAGTCCTCCGCATTTTCTAAGCGGCTAAACAGTTGGATGAGCCGGTCAGAATTCTTAGTGGGTATTAGGCGCCCTACACTTAGAATGATGTTTTCCTGCTCCTGCTGACAATCCATAGCAGGTATAGGATTACCAACCACACGGATATTGGTATTCCAACTCTTTTGTAGGGCAACATCTTTTGCCTTTTCAGTTTGTGCGATGTAGCCTGCCGCTCTTGGGTACAGGCGGTCGCGTAGCCTATTTTGTAGCCAGCCTAAATCTTTATTCGGTTTGCTCCGGTCGGAGATAAAAATAGGATATGGCAAACCGATTAAAGCCAGCAAAGCTAAGTTATTCCACATCTCGCCAAAGCTGAGAATGGTATCTGGCTGTATGGCCTTTACTGTACGACGTACGAAGGCAATGCTTTTCAAGGTGTGCCAGGTGCGCTTTTTGTTGTTAAAAGCCCATGTAGGTTTATGTACTTTTACAGGGTTGGGTATCGTTTGTAAAACTTCCCGTTTCCGCCCGTAGAGCACTACATGTATCTCTATTTCTTCCTCCTGTGCAAAATGCCGAAGGAGTATGGCCATAACGCGCTCCATGCCGCCTATGCCTAGGGAGTGGATTATGCAAATAATAATCATGAACTAGATGCTTTTCAGCCTAGTACAAAATGAGCTCTCCATTCTTATCTACAGTAGATAGTTCAATTACAAAATACAACTAAGAAAGTTAAAGATTGATGTGGTTAAATTGATTAAAAAAACAAGAAAAAGAATTATATTGATTGAGGAAGAGCTCTTGCGCTTTTTTTGCTATTGGCAGATAATCGATAGGTCTTTCTCCAATATTACGTATTATTTCACGGACGTCGCTAAAATCCCAATTAGTGGGGATATAAGTCTCATTGCACTGGTAAATATCTGGATAAGTGAGTATATGATCCATCCTTGGTTTAATTAAGAGGCTTCCTCCTAAAAGTATTTCAAAGTCTCTATAACAAACTTCACCAAATCCGAATGGACTGATTACAGCTTTGGAATTATACAACTCTTTTTTGTAATCTTTTAATGACAACTTGCCTCCGAAGGAAATACTTTTCTCATTTGAAAGACGGTTAAGCTGTTTTAAAAGAGTCTTTCTGTGAAAGTCATATTTTTCAACACCTTTTAGAGCCCCCCTGTAAGACACTAATATATTTCTACTTTGAGAAGGCTTCTCTAGCTTAATATGATTGTAATATCTAGATAAGATAACAGAAGTACCTATTGGAGAAAATTTGTGAAAAAATTGTGAAAACTCTCGATAGTCGCATAACCCTATATTCCAACCAACATGAATTTTGGGAATGATTTCATTTGGTAAAGATGCTTTTTGTATGAAATCATCAGAATATCCCTGTAGCGGTCTCCAGCTATTCATGAGTAGTTGCTTCCTGAAATTTGTATAGATTTGTGTGTCCTTGAAGATTTGTTTTTTTAAAATGATATCGTAGTAAGGAACAACTTCCGGCATCAGAAAAAATGCCGAATCACTGCTGTCAAATAAGACTCTCTTAATACTTAATTTTTCAGCGTTGTGTAGTAATTCTTTTATATAGTCGAGTGATTGAGACATAAATCCACCTGGCTTGAATAAACCTTTGCTAATTTGCTCATAATATCGAGAGTCGACTATTAGTATCTCGCATTTTAAGATATCTTTAGCTTGATGGTTGGTCTTGAATTTGATGTTATATCCATTATCCCCTAATTCTTTTTTCCACTTGATGAGTGGAAAAAAATAGTTAAATCCTCTTTTCCAAGGTGGTCGATGGCATAAAACATGAATTTTATTCATTGCGGGTTATGTTTGATCAAGACTGATTTTGTATTCGCCCCAAGGAAGTCATACATCATTAGTATTTCAGCCCCCTAATAGATCAGACTCGATTACAGATTAAAAACTGTAGTTTTGATCATGGCAAAACACAGATTCACTAAAGTGGACAAGCATTAAATATTAAATGAAGCAAGTTTGAATTTGATTTTAGTAGAATAAACAGTTAAGAATTAATGGGAAAAGTTTATGGTGTCAACTATTAATGGTGGATAGCCGAGTTTAATAGAGTTGTTGAAAAATAATTAACTGATAATCAACGGTCAGGTTTCTTGAAAAGTGGCGTTTTTGATAGATTTTAAAGTCAAAAGTATAGATCAAAAGAAAAGAAATTGTTGATAATCAATAAGCTACGCAATTTGATTAAAAAAGTTCACCCATTTCCTACCCACATTATCAAGAGTGAAATCTTGGGCACTATCTAAACATTTGATCGAAATACATTTTCTTAAATTGTCATTTTTAGCTATTTTTTCTATACCATCAACCATTTTATTAATATCAAATGCTGGGTAATGAAATCCGTTTTCTCCATTTTTTATAATATCTTGTACGGCCATGTAGCTATTAAAAAGAAAAGGAATTACTCCATAACTTTGAGCTTCAAGTATTACATTGGGGAATCCTTCTTTTTCAGAAGTCATAAGAAGAAGCTTTGCCTTTCTGTAGTGAGGCTCTGGTTGCTGTGATCCAAGCAATTTGATATTTTTTAAATTTTCAAGACTAATTTCTTTCGTGATTCTTTCTTTTAAAGATCCATCACCTAAAATTTCGAATTTCCAATCAGGTAAACGATTTACCAGTAACCTCCAAATCGGTAATAGAAGGTCTGCTCTCTTATGGTCTTCGGATATTTTGCCAACAAAAAGCAGTGTATTTTCTTTTAATGCCTCACACTGTTCTATATTTGGTATAGAGTTGGGGATTATTGCTATCTTATTCGAAAGAAAATCTCCTACAAAAAATTCCAGTTCTTTCTTATTTGCGGGAGTTAAAAGCACAAAGTAATCATGCCTTTTAAGAATTGTACGTAATTGTGAACGATGCTTAAAGTAGTGATAAGCAAGAATCAGGGAAAATCCAATTTTATTATTAATGATTTTAAAAACGGAAGCTGGTAATATTCGTTTAGTGGTATTTTTAATGTTGTCTTTAAAACTAAATAAGGTATTTCTAAGACAACCAATAAGGCGAACGTCAGTATTTTTTCTTGAGTAATCACTAAGAACCTTGCTTAAAGATTTAATATAAGGCATCTGGTTGATAATTATTTTAGGGCTGATTTTTTCAATAAGGGCTTTTAATTTCGCGATGTTTTCTTTGTTACTCGCACCATTGGGTTCAATAGCGTTAAATTGATGTCCAGGGTATTTGTGTTGATGTCCTGAGTTTTTCAGCGAAAAATAGAAAACCTCATAACCGATCGAATGGAAATATGATCCCATTTTATAGGTTGTACGTTGAACACCGCCTTTATTGATATCGAATGCGGTACTTTTTACGAATAAAATTTTCATGCAGAACTCAGTTTGTGCTTAAAGTTGAGTAAAGTTAAATGATTAAAGTAACTTGGATTTTCACGAACGCTCGTACTAGTAGAGTATCATCAGACTTCAGAATGACTAAATTGGAATAATAAACTTGAGTAACTCTTTGAGTGAAAAGTTAAGATCAGGATTAGTAATTACAATTCCAGGTAAAATAAATGAAAAGAAACTTGGGTGGTCAAACCACCTGCTTATATTCCATATTGCAAAAGGAATCATTAGGGCAAGGTAAAAATTAAGACTCCATCTAAAGTAGATATTTTTAAAGTAGATTGTTGTGTCACGCAGAAGAAGAAATAGGCTCATTAAAATAAATACTTCTCCTATAACTCTAGAGCGACCAGAGACTTGATCTATAAACCAACTGAAATTAGAAAACGCATGAATAAAAACACCAATTACAAATAATGATATTATAAGGCTTTTATTCGTATTCGACTGCCTTATGGCAAAAAAGTAGACAGAAATAATTATAAAGCTAAACGCATACCGGTGTAATCCGAAGGATTGGAGCTTATTATAAAATCGTTGATTTCCTCTGCTTTCGATTCTTTCCCATTTCGCATTAGCACTAATCTTTTTGTCAACACTGTAGTTTTCGACTCGCTTGTGTATTATTTCTTGGTTTTCAAAACGTTCTGCTAAACCATTGGTAGGGTTGAAATTAGAAAAGAACATGGATATTATAAAAGCTGTTATAGCTAGTCTTGGTGTGTTTTTAAGAACGATGCCTAATATAACAGGAAGAGCTAAGATGAAATAACCAAAATGGACTACTGGAGTTAGTAAAATGAAAAGTAAATATTGTGGTTTTTTATTTTTTAAGAATTTTAAAGTCCCATATAACAGCATCCACATAGCAGTCCATGTTCTAACTGTATTTACGCCTTCTATATTTTTATGCATTATTAATAAGAACCCAGTCGCTATCAAAGGAAAATAAGTAAAGGTCAAGGGTCTATCAAAAATTTCAAAAAGGACGTTCAGAAAAAAAAATCCATATACACCGGCTACAATTACGAAGAAGAAAAGAGAATTACCTAATATACTCCCTGAAATAAAAGAAATAGTATGACGATAGATGTCATCTGATCCCACTCCAGAGTCTTGAAATTTAAGGATTTTCATAGATGCACCCGCAAATTCTGACAAATCCATATTTTGATAATATGTATCTACATTTTCTCTATGCCTGAACCCATCATTCTCAACGCTGAACTTAATCGTAGCACCATAGAATAAAAAAAAAATAAACAGTACTATTTTTTTTTGGGATTCATTTCCATTTTTTATTCCATAGTATAAGCTAATAGCTGGGAAGAATAGTGCTATCAGCATATTCTGGAAAAAGTATATGAGTTTATTCTTTAATGACATAGTCTATTTCTATTTTTGACTATTAAGAGTGTGAAGTTATGCAGCACACCACTAGGCGTTTTATAGAAGAAGCGCAAAAGCGATTATCTTTAAACTCGACCAAAATCAAAAAACATGTCGACATTTACGCTTCGTGGACAAGTTACAGGAAAGGCTGTAGAACTTCCAAAATAGACCTTGTAGAGCACCTTGATCGTTAGTTATTCGATCTTTGATGAGAGTACTGTGAATCTGAACAATGTAAAGAACAGTGTCCCACATGTGCGTAGCGACAGCGGAGCTAGTCTACCTGCTTACTAATTTGCACAACTCCACATAAGCAACCCGGTATTGGTGGCGCTGGCAGATTGATGTCTGCTTTAAGCATCTGAAGAGCAACGTGGTCAACTTGTAGGCGATGATGAATGTGCAGGGCTGAAAAAATGCCACTTGATGAAGACCATCGCCGTGCTCGCATATATAATCGGCTATCAGAGAGGTGCTGCTAAAAGAGAGGAGGGACGGTTCGCTGGGTCTTAAACAAGACTTCAGGCTTCGAGTAAAGGGCAGTTTCACCGTTTTAATATTGAGGGGAAGCTTAGGTGTCGATCTTCCTCAAAGGACTCGAAATACTCAAACGAAGGGCGCTGAATTTAGTTTAAACGATTTTTGAGTAAAACAACAAAAGGGAAGTATCAATTGATTTTTCAAAATATCTAGTTTTTTGGTTTTGCAGAGTAGCAGATTAAATTTTATTGAATTAAAGTTCAAATACTTTATTTTGGTCGCTCCAAAGTTATCTTTTGCCCCCATTCGATATCCCACTTATAATCTGTGAACTTTTCCATTCCACCTCCCGGGTAAAAAGTAAACTCTCCGAAGAAAATATCTTGACCTCGCAGGTAAAAATCAATACGCACAAATGGCCAGCTTTTTGAAAGTTTTTTTGCACAATCTAAAAGTGCTTCAAGATTTTTAGGTTTTGTTACTTCGCCAGAATACAATTTGTATCCTATGGAATATGGCTGCTTTTCCCATTTTGTATTATAGATCACCCTTGTATGACTTGAAAACCGATCAATGTCTACTTGAATAAATAAGGGCTCCCCACTAAAACAAAATACTTTGTAATCTTTGGGCAACTCTCCGTTAAGGTCTCTTATTAGGGGTTCTGCAATTACTCTAGGAGGGATATTCTTATAAGGCTTCTCTCTAGATCCAGGGTAATAATTCTTGCTAAGCCAATAATTAAAATATTTTTGCGCTTCGTTCTCTTTGGTATCCTCTTTATCAGTAACTATAAAGTTCCATCCTGATCCGTGACTAGCTTTTAGAATAAATTCAGAGGGTAAGTGGTCAAATTTAATATCGGCTCCTCGACTATATACAGCTAGTGTAGGGATTAGGTTTTTATTGCTTAGTATATTTCCAACATAGTCTTTAACAGCCACTTTATCAGCTAGAGAGGTCATTTCTGGTTTGAAACCATTTAATTTCAACCATTGGATTTTTTCATTAAAGGAAACTGGGGTGTTTAAATCTAGCTTCCTGTTCATACGCTTTTCAAAGCGATAACTCAAGTAGTCGGCATCAGGTAAAATAGTTTGTAATAGCTTATTGTGAATCCGGTTAATAACATTCATATTTTAAATAGTTAAAGCTTTTGCACATTATTCCAGTATAGCGGAAAATCATTGAATGTACGATTAGAATGAATATCAAAAAAATCATAAATAGACCAACTGCTATGCCCCATTTGCTTAGCATAAAATAAAGCTGAGGATACATTTCCTATAAAAGTTAAGTTTTTATTTATAGCCATTAAGGCTTCAAGAACTACGTCATCGTCTATTTTTAGAAAAGAGATATTTTTGCTGTCAAGAATACGAGCAACAGGACTATCTTTTATTGTTGTACTTGGGCGTAACTTAAGATATATTTGGTGTTGAGGAAATTTCTTTTTCACGCGTGACAGGCTTTGTTCAATAGCTTTTTCATAAACCTTGATTGCTATTCCATTGTTTTCAGCGTAATTATCTTCAAGCCAAATTAGGCTAGGCTCTGTTAATAGAATCCCTTTTGCTAAAGCATTCATAGTAGGGGAAGATTTTAATGGCAATACGATTTTTTTTTCCATACTCGCTATGGGATACGCCTCAGGTGAAATACTGTAAAATTCAACTCCTTTTAAATGGGCATAGGCCTCGTAAGTGAATGGCATCTCTAATATCCTTAGAGTCCAACCTCTTAAGATATAAATGATAGACTTCTTAACCTCTCTTGGATTATTAAGAATGGAATGCCGGAGACTAAACTTATAGTTGCGATATAGATGGTTAAGTTGGGTTGATTTGCGATAACTCATCATCCCTTCCTCAATAAAATTGAAATTAACACAATTGCTATGTGTCACCAGAAGGCGATGGTAAACATCCATTAAAGGAACATAAGCTGTGAACTTTTCTTTCTGTGTGATTGAAGTTATATAATTATCGAAAGCTCTCGGCTCATTTAGATATATAATTTTTTTTAAAACACTTCTGGCTGTACTTTCAAAAGCCATGAAGCTTTGAATGTTACCAAAATCTAGTTTAATCTTTTTTACTAGTAATATAACATCATTATTACTTAACTTTTTGCTGTTTATTATTAGGGTAGCAAGTAAATAAGTAATTGGGGAATGAACACAGAATATATGTTTCATGTTTGTTGCGCTAATTCAAGTTTTTTAGTTATGATTGATTCAATGTAGTTTACACTTGATGGCTGTTTTTTTGAAACAAAAAATTCTCGCAGTTGAATTTGCAATATATCTGAAGTTAAGTCAAAATGTGGTTCAAAGTGAATCCATTTGGTTAAGAAATGTAAGTGCAAGAACTTTATTCTCAAAAGATGGATCAGTTACAAACACTATTTATCGAATCGCTAGGTCTTGAATATCCTTTTAATTTGGCTAGCGTAGACCGGCAAGTGCAAGATGAAAAGACATCTAGCATCACGTTCACGATTGAAATCGATAGCTCCTATCGACCAAGCAAATTTCATACGAAGCATTCCTCTTATGAAAAATGCTGGCAGCACCTGAGTTTGTTTCAGTATCCCTGTTATATTAAAGCCGATTTACCTGTTTTCAAAGATAGCCGAACCGGGAAAACAGTAGTGATTGATGTTCCCTGGGCTCGTAAAGGAAGTGGTTTTACGCTGCTATTTGAACAAGAGGTCTTAGCATTGCTCCGCTTAACGAATTGCAAGAAAACAACCGCTGCCTTTTTCAATATTTACCCTCAACGAGTCCGTACTATCTATGATAATTACACGCTGGACAGATACGAACAACGAGAAGCTCAAGTAGCTCAAAAAGTTGGGCTTGATGAAACTTCTACCAAGAAAGCGCATACCTACATCAGCCTATTTGTCAATTTAGAAAATGGACAAATCCTTGATATTCAGGATGGCCGGTCATCTGAAGCTGTTACCGAATACGTCAATCAACTCCGTCTTTCGGGTAAGCCCGTTGATACGGTTGAAAAGTTTTCAATAGATATGTCCCCTGCTTTTATCTCAGGAGTGAAGACTCATTTTTCAGATGCTCGAATGACTTTTGACCGCTTCCATGTAGTTCAACTTATCAATCGGTATTTTAAACCACTATAGAAGTCAAAAAAAGTCGATAAGCAGCTGTTAGCTTATCACATAGAAGAGCTTGACCAACTATGGATACAGCCCAATTGCCAAGAGGCTGCTGCTTTCTTGTCTTATTGGGTAGGCCGAACCAAGGATTTATTCAATATGGACCGCCTTTGCAAATCCATTTACAAGCATTTTCAGGGTATCATTAACTTCGTCGAACCCAAACTCACCAATGGGTTACTCGAAGGAATGAACTCGAAAATCCAGTTTATCAAAAGAGCCGCAAGGGGCTATCGATATACTGATAATTTCAAACGAATGATCTTATTTGCCTTTGGGGCTCTTTAGCTCATTGACCAAATGAAATCATTTTGTACCGGTTTACTGTAACTAAAAAACATATAGAGAGTGCACCACAGCTGAAGAAATTACTTTAACCCGGAGGGGGGAACATATGCTCAAGATGTGGTAGCAGACAAGCGGGGGGTAAATTTGTATGTAGTCAAAGCCAAAGATGAAGAATTGCTATAAATGATTGGATGTTACTATTTTATTATTCCATTTAGTATATCTCTATACACTGAGATAGTCCTCTCTTTATGTTCTTTTAATTTACTTTCTACTCCAGGTTTACTTATTCCTGTTGTTAAATTTTTAATAATAGTTTCTGCCATTCCTTCATTTAGGTTTACATAGTTATGACTATCTAAATTTTTGTGAACATTCTCTATTCTAGGTAACGCGGCTAAGCCTACAGTTGGTTGATTAAAAGCTAACGAACAAACATTTGCATGAAATCTCATGCAGATATTTAGTTCAGAGTACCTGTATAAGTTAAATAGAGTTTCTGCCCCCGCATTGCCTTGAAGGTAAGGAGCAATTTGGATACGACTACGAATGAAATAATCATCTACATTCTCTAAGATTTGCATAAATCCATAGATGTCTTTGTAAATATGTGGAATAAATACAATGTTGTATTCTGTGGTTTTCAGTAAGTGAATTATTACTCTTCGAATTTGTTTCGTGAATTCTGCTATTGACAAATTTTTATTTTTATTTATCATCTCCAATTGGTCGACTGTTGTATTGATAAGAACATAAGGCTTTATTTTTTTTAGCACCAAATCATTTTTGGGTGGTTCGTAGAAAAAGCCGTGATCTAGAATTTCGGGCATGTTTTCTATTAAGTCTTCGCCAAAAGTGTTTCGTAAACTTGTTTTAGAACCATCATTTCGTAAAAGGATATGTAGGTTGTCTCGATTTGATGCGTACTGGAGGAATTTTTCGAATTTCCTAAAGTTTTCTTTAGGTACATCGTGGTGAGGAAGACTTCCAACACTGCCAATAATAATAGGGACCTTAATTTGTTCGAGTATTTCTAGAGATATATCAAGGGTCGTACCAGTTTGGCTACCCTTAATCCAGTAATCAAGAAACCCTCCCCCCCCAATCAACAAAGCATCATGTTTATTCGATAATTTGGCGAAGCTTTCGTCGAAAAGCTGCTTGTCAAGTCTACTATAGCTCTGGTAAAATCTCCTTATTTCTATTTGGTTGAACTCTAGTTTTTGTCGAAGCTCTTGACCTATTAAGTTATGGAACCCTGAATGACTAGCATTGTCGCCAATATTGCCTATAAAAGAGGCGATATGAAGTATTTTCATGCTTGGATGTTTTTAAGACGTATTAATTTCTCTGCCGCGTTCAAATCACTCAGAGTATCAATGTCGATACTTTCTTCGTCACTCATTTTGAAGGCATGAATATTTTCTGGTTTGAACGTACGAATTTGGGTAAAGTAATGTGCGTCCACTAGATAGATCGCCCCATTAGATGTATAAGCAGTAGGTAAATCTTGTCGTCTTACTGAAGTGATTCCTTCTGGCGAGTAAAGTGGAATAAGGATATTATTTTCTCCTTCTAAGTAGAAATGATAGGGACTCTTCTGCAGTGGGGAGACGCTCATTACGTATTTATATGCATTTTCCAAACAGAATTTGATTGACTTGTCTATTGTTTCAGTTGTTCTTAACGGGGAAGTAGGCTGTAATAGAAGAATCAGCTCATGCGATTCTTTCAATCCAAGATATTCTAATACATGAAGGACAACGTCTACACTTGAGGCAGTATCTGTAGCAAGATTTAAAGGTCGACGTAAAGCTTCTGCGCCTATACTTTCTGAATAGGATAAAATTTCATCATCATCTGAACTCACTATTATACGGTCAATATGGTTTGAGCGTTGAGCCCGAACTATTGTCCAGTAAATTAGAGGATAGCCACCTAACTTTATCATGTTTTTTTTTGGAATACCCTTAGAGCCGCCTCTAGCTGGAATAATTGCAATAACTTCTTTATCCTGATACATTTTCTAAAGATCAACAAATGGTTTTTGTTTCTCAGTTTCCCACAAAGTCTGAGATTCTAAAATTCTAATAAAAGACTGTGCACTGTCTCCTTTCCCATAGTGAGTAGTTGATTCGTACCGACCTGCCTGAGTAGCTTCCTCAATCGCACTTAGCAATTGCTCTTGTGAAAAATCTACATTACGAATCGATTTATACCTGAAGCGATTCCGCTGACGGCTACCTATATCGATCGTAGGCACTCCATAAACTGGAGCTTCATGGATACCTGCACTGGAGTTTCCAATGATAAATTCGGAATTTTTTAATAGGGTTAGAAAATACTCGAAGCGTAAGGAGGGAAACACCCTAAAGCTTTCGAGCTCTTTTAACTGCTCTATGGCAGCAAGAATGTGTTCGGACCCCATATCGTTATTTGGGTATACTACTACGTAATTTCGACCACTCTTCCTTAACACTTCTATGTACGTAGTTACTGCTTTTTTTATCATGTGGACTTCAGTAGTAACAGGATGCAATATGGCAATGGCGTAATGCTCATATTTTATATCATAGCGCTGCCTAACTTCATCTAAAGAAGGTAAGTTATCTGATAGCATCACATCAACATCAGGGGATCCAATTTTAAATATATTCTTCTCTAATTCACCTAACTGTATCAATCGCTGTCTTGCAATCGAACTAGCGACGAAGTGAATGTGAGCCATTTTAGATGTAGCGTGCCTCAGAAGATCATCTATCGTTCCTGAGACCTCTCCGCCTTCAATATGCCCAACGAGTTGATTGCGTAATGCTCCCACTATGGCACCAGCTAAAGCTTCTATTCGATCTCCATGTATAATAATTAAATCTACCGGGTTTTCGCATAGGTAACGACTTAACCCTGCAATCGTATTAGATAGAGTTATTTCCATACTTTCCCCTTCTACTTGGTTGAGAAAATGGAAGATATTATCTGAAAATCCAGCCTTCTGTAGTTCAGTTACAGTATAGCCATATTTAGACATTAGATGCATGCCTGTACAAAATATACTTAAGTTGAAATTTGGATGATTCTTGACAGCTTGCATCAGAGCCTTTTGCTTGCCAAAGTCTGCACGAGTCCCTGAAATAAATAGTATTCTTCTTTTCATTTCACTTGACTTTTCTTCAAATGTTGATCTACAGCTATATCTTCTGTAGCTGTTTTTCCCAAAATTTGCTCGAAATCAATAGCTGGAATCTCCCCAACGCCTGGTCTTTTTACCCATATATTTTGTTTAGTAAAAGCATCGCCCGCTTTTATATCTTTGATTGAAACTACTGTGGCATAGGCAAAATCTCTAGTCACTTGCTCCTCTTCTAGCAGGACTTTTTTATTTCCGCCACGCATTTGTTGAAGCAAATTCGCGCCTGTAATAAGATTTTTTAGCGCTCTAGGGTCCATCGAACATACAATATCAGGGCCTTCTCTTTTTAGGCTATCAGTGAAGTGTCTCTCAAGGATAGACGCACCAAGGGCAACAGCCCCCAAGCAAGCATGGTTAGAAGTCGTATGGTCTGATAAACCTATTACTGCATTTGGAAATTCGTTTTGCAAATCTGTCATAGCACCTAGCCTTACTAGCTTCGGGTCAGTTGGATATAAATTGGTAGTGTGTAATAACGCATAATCAACATTGTATTTTTCAAGTATATTTACTGCTCCTCGGACAGTGTCAAGATCATTCATTCCTGTACTGAGGATAATGGGCTTGCCAAAATTAGCAATATGTTTTATCAGGGGATAGTTATTACATTCTCCAGATCCTATTTTGTATGCCGGCACACCAAATGATTCAAGACGGTTAGCAGCAGCTCTAGAAAAAGGAGTGCTAATGAAAATACCTCCCTTATTTTCTACATATTCCATTAATGCTTTTTCCTCTGCTTCATTTAAAGCACATTCATCCATAATTTCGTAAATGGATTTATTCGCATTTCCCGGGATAGTAGTTTTAGCCAAATTACTCATTTCATCTTCCACAATATGAGTCTGATGTTTAATCACTTCAGCGCCAGCTTCTAAAGCTGCATCTACTATTTTTTTTGCTTCTTCCAAACTGCCTCCATGGTTAATGCCAATCTCGGCAATAACCAAAGGCTTATAATCATAACCTACTTTTCGACCACGTATTGTCAAAACTGCTTTTTTCATATTTAAATGTTTTTGTTAAAGATTATTTTGAACATTTTTGCTAGTAAACGAAGCTTGTCTTTCCAAGTGTAAGGGGTTTCTGTGGCTCTGAGTAAGTTGGGTATAGCGTTTAGGATATATGCCTCACCATACTTTATATTTTTCATTTTCAGAAGAGTAAGGCCTGTACCCACCTTAGACAGGCCTCTATTTAGCTGCAATTTTGCCTCGTTACCTTGGTCTGTAAGTGGTCCCCATAGACCTTCAGGATGCTTTCTCCAAGCTGCTGTAACTTCATTTAGTGAAAATGTTTTTCCATATAGTTTTAATACTCCATTAAGTAGATTGTCACCATGTGGGATGATATTGATAAAGTCAACGGGTAGCTTCACTATATTGCGAAACATAATTGTACGGGTACCTCCATTACTCACAGAGAGTGTATTTCCAATTTCATCAACGTTTCTTTGCTTTGATTTAACTAAAACATATTCAAGGTTGGATTCTAAAAAGTCATATTGTTTTTGAAGTTTATGTATATCAACCCAGTAGTCATCCCCCTCACAAAGCGCGATATACTCCCCTTTGGCAGAAAATAAATTATAAAGGAAATTAAACCGCCCTGTAGGACTGCCATTAATATGAATATTATTCGCTCGCTCATGCAAAAACAACCGGATTTTATCCGGATAACGCTCTGCATACTCAATACATATCTCCCGTGTCCCATCTGTCGAAGCATCTTCCCCCAACAAAACTTCAAAGGGGAAGTCCGTTTTTTGCATCAAAATACTATCAAGACACTGCCTGATGTAGTCTTTGTGCTGATAGGTCATCACACAGACAGAAACCACAGGCACGTCCGTGACTTTGTTGGGATATTCCTCAACAGGGGCTTTTTGGTATCTGGATTTGAATTCTTGGAAGTTCATGCAATTGGTTATGATGTAATGTATGATTCTAATCTAGTACCAGCCAAATCATTTTGTACGTAATCGACTATATAACCAGGTAATTTTCCTTGCCATGAATTGTCTTCCTTCTTGTCTTTATAGACTCCATATGGATCTTTATCATTTTTGCTTCTGCTCTCTTTAATAAACTCTTTTGTTTGTTGGTGAATTTGTAGTCCTAAAAAGCTAAAAATATGTAAGGCTTTTTGCATTGGGGTCCTTAGTAAATCAGAGTAGTTGATAATCAAACAGCGATCAGGATATGCTTTTTGTAGAGAATGAAACATTATTGTGGTTTCTTTCCACTTTTGATAGCCATAATATTCCTCGGCTCTACCTTGGTTTTTCTTGGGAGCAAGTAACCACTCTTCTTCAATTTTCCAGCCTAACTCATGCCTGAACTCTTTTGGTGCATTCAGCCAAGAATATAGATGAGCAAGAGGATTTCTGATTAAACAAACAACATAGGATTCTTTATCAGTGCGCAGTAAATTTTCTAAAATATAATGATATCGAGTTTCCTTATACGCCACTACTTTTGGAGTTGACTTCTTAAAAACTGGAATTATATTTCTTTTCTTTTTCTCAATTTGATCTATAAAATCGCTTTCAGTGTTTAATAGCTGATTTTTAAAACTCTGTATTCTGCTATAATTGGAATAATCATCTAAATAACCTTTCAAGGAATAAGAGAATAAAGGCTGCATTTTATATGAAATAGAAGGGTGAGAGTCTATAATGCTTCCTAACCATGTAGAGCCTGATCGTGGCATGGAATGTAGGGCTATCAACTTCATTTCCAAATCAGTAAATCAAACCTATAGCCCGAATTGAAGTGAAATTCAGGCTTGGAGATAATTTCGTATCTGTCTTTGTAACCTAGGTAGTCTAATAAATGAATAAAGAAGGATTTCTGAAACCAAGTTCCAATATGATCTTGACCGTTAATTAACTTATCGAAATAGAAAGACCTATATTCTGGAAGGGAATAAAACTGCCATTTTTTGTCTAAATCAGGCACATCGCCAATATAAAACACTCCACCTTCTTGTATATTATCAAGGCACTTTTTAATTATTTGTACTGAGTTCGACAAGCTAAAATGTTGAATTGAAAAATGCCAGATCACTTTATGGTAATGATATTTTCTGAAGTCAAATTCATTTAAATCTTGGCATATTTTTTCTATATTAGGCATTCTAGAAATAAAGTTTTCTAGAAGTACTTCTGATATGTCTACTGCTGTCACCTGATTTACTAGTGGTGCAAAAAAATCAGATATGAGTCCATTGCCTGCGCAAAGATCAAGAAGATTCTCTTTATCAGAGACTTTTAATTTTTTATTAATGAAGGTAATCTCCTTAGAAAAGGCTTTTGCCGATACAGGATCACCAAATTTTGTCCTTCCTACGGTTATTTGTGGATCAGTAATATGTACATTTTTCCAATAGCTTTTCCAGTATTCTGACATATTTTTGAATTACTTAATTAGTTCATAATTATCCAGCATGCTGTGGACCTGTTCAGCATCACAGAACATCAAGATATCGATGATTGATAAATTAGGGACAAAGGATTCAGATATTTGCCTGTATTCAACGGGTACGACTTTCATGAATTTGAGGTTTACCCCGGCATTTTTATACTTTGCTCTATCGAAAAAGTCCATTCCACCCGGTGGATTGATATAAGAATCTGCCCCGAGGGCTTTGCTAATATTCAGCGCCCATTCATCAGGCTCATTTACGGGGGCTATATCTACATTCATTCCAGACCAGACTTCAATCGGGGTATTAATTTCTAAATACTGGCAGACTTTTTCTAGTGAAAAACGATTGAGCTCAACAATCGAATCGGTATCCAATTCAAAAATTTCATTAAGCAGGTTAATTACTTTTGAGTAGTTAGGGGCTTTTTTCTTGTAAGGCCCAAGTTGAGCGAGTATTTTATCCTTCCAGGGCTGACTATTTTTGATAACTATTTCATTAATCTTTGTATCCCTATGGTGTTTAACCAACGGCACTTTTATATAAAGCGGTTCACCGCTAGGTTTTAGTACCTGATTTCGTTCTATCCAGCCATGTCTTATAAATTGAGGCGTATCAAATAAAATAAATAATTCTGTATGCTTAATCATTGCAAAGTACCCTATATAGGGAAAAAAGTAAGGTTGCATTATGGCGATACGACTAATTCTATCCATAATTCTGAAGCCTGAGGAGGTTTCGCTTAATTAAAAACTGCTCCTGATTACTTAAGCCGTAGTAAAGTGGCAGACATAAAATAGATTGGGCAATCTTTTCTGAAACAGGCATGTCGTAATCATTGACATATCCCACTTTATTGAGTGAAGGAAAAAAATACCGTCTGCAAAAAATTTCTTGTTTATCTAAAGCCACTTTAGCTGTTAAAGCTTGGGCTTCATCCCCGAAAATAATAGGGTAATAGGCATGATTATACCCGCAATGTTCCTGCACTTTAGGTTTCCTAACCTTTAAGTTTTCCAGCTCCCTATCGTAGTAAAGGCTCAGTTTTTTTCTGTTCTCCAGGATTTCATCTGCATGATTCAGGACGACCAATCCCACAGCCGCATGCAACTCCGAGTTTTTCCCATTAATACCCACCCCATTAAAGTTTTCGGGACCATCGTGCCCAAAATTGCGTAAGAAAGCCATCCGCTCCAGAAGTTCCGGGTCTTGGGTCACCACAAGACCGCCCTCTACCGAATGCACCGGCTTGGTAGCATGCAGGCTAAGCGTACTGATATCGCCGTACTCAAAGATGCTTTTGCCCTTGTAGGTGGTTCCAAAGCAGTGGGCGGCATCGTAGATGACTTTTAGGTTGTGTTTTTTAGCTATCGTATCAATAGCATCGATATCACAGGCATTCCCAAAGCAGTGCGTAGCAAGTATAGCAGATGTTTGGGGCGTAATAGCGTCCGCTATCTTTTCCGGATCGATATTAAGCGTTTCTTCATCAATATCGACGAAAACCGGTGTACATCCTTCCCATACAATGCTGGAGGTCGTGGCCACGTAGGAGAAGGGAGTAGTAATGATCTCCCCTTTCAGCCCCAAAGCTTTGATGGCAATCTGCAGCGCAATGGTTCCATTGGAAACAAACAGGAGGTGCTTTAGCCCCAGGTATTGTTTGAGCCGTATCTCATACTCATTGACTAAGGGCCCGTTATTGGTCAGCCAATTGCGCTCCCACACGCCATTGAGCAGGGCGTAGACTTCTTGTTTGGGAGGGAGGAAGGGTTTGGTTACGGGGATCATAATTCTTGTAGTTCCACCATCCGTTTAAAAGAAACGGATTTATTCACTAGGTCCTTGTAAGTCCCAATATGCTCAATTCGCCCCTGTTTTAGCACTACCACCCGGTCAGCATTCCTAATAGTAGACAGCCGATGGGCGATAATTAGTATGGTGTACTGCCCCTTGAGCTGGTCAATGTTTTCTTGTATGGCCCGTTCGGTCTCTGAATCTAAGGCTGAGGTTGCCTCGTCCATAAACAGAAAGTCCACTTCCTTGTACAGCTCTCGGGCGATGGAAATCCGCTGTTTTTGACCTCCGCTAAGGTTGATACCTTTGTTACCCAGGCGTGCGTCCTCGACATCGGGATGTTCTCGTACAAAATCGGCAATGCTCGCTTGCTCCAGGGCTGCCCAACAGTTCCGTAGGTTTTCCGGCGTCTTTTCCGCCCAGAAACTCACGTTGTTGAAAATCGTATCATCAAAGATGACCGGCTCTTGGGTAATGTAGCCTATGCGGCTTTGGAAACTCAGAATGTCGAGTTGGGACATGTCCTGTCCATCAATCCAAATCTTCCCCTGGCTAGGCTGCAGCAGACCACTCAGCAGGTTCATAAGGGTAGTCTTGCCTGAGCCACTCTCGCCCACTAGGGCTAGAGTCTCGTTGCGGTACAGGCTGAGCTTGAGGTCCTGGAGTATCCAATCGCCTAGCTGATAGCCAAAGCTTACGTTTTCTACTCTGATGACTCGTTGGAAACTAGGCATTGCGATGCTGCCGTTCCTCTCGCGCTGCTTACGCAGTTCTATCACAAAGTCGGTCATATTGGTTAGAGAACCGGAGAAGCTTAAAAATTGGTTGTATGAAGTTTGCAGGGTAGTGACCGCGCTCAGCGCCCGGTAGAAGAAGAGTAAGCTAAGGATGATAGTCGCTAAACTGCCTCCCATTAATTGCACCTGTACTAATATAGTCCCTATAACTATAGCCATCATTAGGGGTTCGCGTACGCCGGTCATGATGCTGTTTAGTACGCCCATTTTGCGCACGGAGTCTTCGATTTCGTACACTTTTTCCTTTAAGTTTTGGGCATAGCGACGGATGCTACCGGTAGCTTTCAAATACTTAAAAAATGCAACTTCTTGGATTAGTAAGCCCTGAAAGCTATGGCTGCTCTTTACAAACTGCCGCGAGAGGACTTTGGTCTTTTTGTAAAGGATGCTGAATAAAAAATTAGAGAGTACTCCGCCTACCAAAACCAACAGTGCAAATTCCGGATTAGCCAAAAAGGCTAGCCCTGCATAAGTAAGAACGAGTACGCCTTGCTCCAACATCTGACTGTACTTGCGATAGGACTGTATTACCCGTTGCACTTCCCCGCTCAGCGTATTCTGTATGGCACCCGCATCAGAACTTACAAAAGCTTCGTAGCGGTATTCGGTCAGCGCGTCTATGGTTTCTACCCGTATCTTCCGAATAAAGTATTGCTGGTAAATGACGTTGAGATAGCTAGATATATACTTGGATATACCTTTGAATACAAAGAAGCTCAGCATGGTCATTAGCACAACTGTAAGGGTAAGCTGCAGCCCAATTGCTTGTATCCCGTCAAGGATGAAGGCGAGGTTGCCCATAGCATCGCTTGAGACTTGGGCGTTGCTGTCGGCCACTAGCTCCAGCAGCGGTAGGAACATGGCCAGGCCTAGACCATCGAGTAGCCCTACCAATATGCTGACTACCAGCAGCTGCACTAATCGGTAGCGCAGGTGGTGGTAGAAGAAAGCTAAAGAACTGAAGTGTTTTTTGACGAAGATTTTGATGCTTTAATATTCTTAGTGAAGGAGTTAAGAAGACGAGAATTTTAGGAGTGCCTTCCCAGTTCTATTTTTACTTTCGGTTTATGAAGGGGAGAGTATTGAGCAGTGGATAAGTTGATAAGTGAGCCTTTTGGAATAATGCTTTGTATTGCGTTTTGCACACTTCATAGGGTGCACTAAGATTGAAATGGGAGTGTACACTAAACTGTGTCTGGCGAAATTAAGAAATATATTTAGTGAACCGCTCACCATGAGTTGCTGCCAGTTCTCTATGGATGGCGTTCCACTCAAAGACGTTCTTATTCCAGGACGACCGCTTGCGGTCTAAAGCCAGGAAGAGCTGGATCAAGAGTGCGCGGTCACTGACCCACCCCGCCTTAGCCTTTGTTACCCTGCGGATCTCCCGGTTCAGGTTTTCAATGGCATTAGTGGTGTAGATTAGCTTTTTGAGCGCCGGGCTGAGGTTCATGCACCCCATAAGGTCTTCCCAGTCTTTGAGCCACAAGTTAACCACTAAGTCGTACTTGCCGTCCCAATAACGGCCGAAATCGTCCAGTTTACGCCGGGCCTCGGCTTCATTGACCGCGTGGTAGACCTCTTTGAGCTGGCGCAAGACCTGCCGGCTGTCTTTTTCATCCAGCAATCTGAAGGTATTGCGGATTTTATGCACTACGCAGCGCTGGATATTCGCTAACGGGAAAGCCTCGGCGATCACTTCGCGCAGCCCGCTTAGGCCATCGCTGCAGATATAGAGCACATCCTGCAAGCCGCGCTGCTTAAGCTGTTCCAGGCAGCGCCCCCATTCCACGGCACCTTCTGCTCCCTGGCCGGGGATTAGGGCAATGACCTGCCGTTCTCCTTCAATGCTTATGCCATACATTACATAAAGAGCAATACGCCTGACTTGCCCGTCCCTGCGCACGTCCACGTGCACTGCATCAATAAACAGTACGGCTAGCATCGGAGCTAAAGGGGCATTACGCCAGGCTTCCACCCGGTCCCAGGTTTGATTGATCACATTCGAAATGCGGCTTTCGCTCATTTGGGCTCCATACATCCGCTCCAGGTGCGTGCGTATATCGCTCACTGAATTGCTCATTGCGTAAAGCTCCAGGATCTGGTTGTCAAGCCTCAGGCCAAACTCGTGATGGCGCTTTTTTACGGTGAGAGGTTCAAAAGTCCCTTCCCGGTCCCGGCTGTAGTGGACTTCCACCTCGCCTGACTCGGTACGGATTTGCTTGGACTGCTTGCCATTACGCTTGTTGGCGGTGCCCTCTGCCTTGCTCTGTGCAAGATTGTCTTCCAGCTCGGCTGACAAAGCCCCTTCTATGAAGTTGGCAATCAAAGGCTTTAAGAGGCCTTCTTCGCCAGTCAGCCCTTTGCCTTGCATCAGGCCCTGGATTACCGTTTGGCGGTAGGACTCGAAATCGAAATCACTGACCGCTCCCTTTTTTGGTTGTTTTGACATAATCGTGTATCTACTTTTGACGCAGACACAGTTCAGTGGCCACTCCCATTGAAATGAACTGTTATCGGGACATTTTTCCTCCGCTATGCCTCGACTACTTCCCAATTCCTTTCCTTAAAACAATTTCCATTTTTTCTTTCTATCTTCCTCATAGTACCCATACCCATACCCATACCCATACCCATACCCATACCCATACCCATACCCATACCCATACCCACCTTTTCCAGCCTTCACTCCATTCAATACTATGGCAGGATTTTTAAGCTTTTGGTCTTTCCGCATTTCCTCCAGTCCAACCAGCATTTGCTGAGGGGTTTTGCCGTGGCGGACTGAAAATAGAGAAATATCAGTGTATGGTTCCAGCAAGAAAGCATCCGCCACCAATCCCACCGGTGCTGTATCAATAACAATATAATCAAATTGCTGCTTGAGGTATGTAAAGAGCTCAGGTGCTTTGCCTCCGCTCAAAAGCTCCGCTGGGTTAGGTGGAATAGGACCACTTGGTATAAAGAAAAGATTGTCATTAATTTCGGTTGGGCGAATGACACTGTCTATTTCTATATCAGAGACCAAATAATTTGTAATCCCAACTCCCTCGTAGTCTGATTGTTGTGCCAGGTACTTAGATAATTTAGGTTTACGCAAATCCAAGCCTAGGATGACCACTCGCTTATCTGTCAGAGACAACGATATCCCCAAGTTAATGGCAATAAATGTTTTACCATCTCCCCCCATGCCAGAAGTGATGAGTATCGTCTGTTTAGACTGCCCCTTACCAATGTAATTGAGATTGGTTCTTAATAAGCGGAACATTTCGGCAATCCCGGTACGGCTATTGGCTTTAACCACAATAGGGTTTTGGCTTTTACTTTGGACAATTGCTCCCAGTACCGGAGTTTGGGTAAAGCGTTTGATATCCGCCTCGCTGTAAATTTTGTTATCTAGTAATTCCCGGATAAAGATTAAGCCGATAGGGAGAGCGAAGCCCAGCATAAGGCCGATAGCATAAACCTGCATGGACTTAGGGGAAACAGGACCTCCACCTGATATTGCAGAATCAATAACTCGGGCATTAGGCACCGTAATAGCCGCCGAGAGCGCTGTTTCCTCTTTTTTCTGCAATAAAAACAGAAACAGAGCTTCTTTTATATTTTGTTGCCGCTTGATTTCCAGCAATTCCCTTTCCTGTCGGGGCACCTGATTAATCCGCTGTTGTAATTCTTTTAGCTTACGTTGGGTTTCCCTGATCGACAGTTCCAGGTTTTGCCGAACCGCCTGCACACTCTGCACAATATTCTGCCGCATGCCTGCCAATTGATCATTCAGTGCCATCAATTGAGGGTTATCTGCTCCTGCCGCCCGCATTAGCCGTTCCCGGTCCAACAGTAATTCATTGTATCTTTGTATTTGAGCATCTAACCCTCCCGCATCTTCGAGGACAATATTGGCGGGTATCAGTTCATATTGGTTGACATCCCCACTGCTTAGCATATCCTCTACCGCTATGAGGAGTTCTAGCCGGATTTGTTCTTGTGTTAGAGTGTTATCATATTCAGTAATTTCGGAAAGTATCATACTTACCGTAACGGATGTTTCTGTAGGGATTTCATTACGTTCTTTATACTGCTCGAGCCCCCCTTCCACATTGCTCAGTTCGATCGTCAGTAATCGAAGGCGCTCGTCGATAAACTTCAGTGTTTTTTTTGCCACCTGATTTTTATCATCAATCGCTGCCTGATTGTAGACCTCTACGAGTTTATTGAGAATGTCAATCGCTTTTTGCGGTACCGGGTCTTCGATTTGTAGACTCAGTACACTGGAGTAATTTCCTACTGTTTTTATTTCTAACGGCTTCATATAACGCCCTGGGCCTATTCCAATGTTGATTTGAATACGATCTGCTCTACTTCTGCCTGGGACATAGCGCAGCCAGAAAGTATCCTTTTGTACAACTAGTGGAGTGGAAAAACTGTGTGTTGTTTCTGTTTCTGACTCCAAATCCAGTAAATTATAGGAAACAGGTCCATTGACTATTAAGTCCAGTGTGGCACTCTGCCTTATTCCCCCCCAGTGCACGGAATCTAGCACTATTGGCGAGCTTGTGTATAGTTCGGTATGCTTAAGCCGACCTAACCCTAGGTACTCCACATCCAGTCCCAGCTCTTGCACCACCTCTGTCATGAGGGTACGAGACTTTAGGATTTGTATTTCGTTATCAATATTGCTGTTCGGCTTAAGTATTCCAATTTCCTGAAGCACTGCCTCTTCGGACAAGCCTCCTCCTTTTTCTTCCTTGATCAGTATTTTGCTGCTTGCCTGGTAGATAGTTATGGTATACCTTAAATAAAATCTTGCTCCCAAAAAGCCAATCACAACAAAAAGCACAATCCAATACCAATTTCGGAGGAAAGCAAAGAGGAGTTCTTTTATTTCTACCGCATCTCCTTCGTATTGATCGGAGGAGATGCGGTCAGGGTTGTTTATGTTGGTATTATTGGTCAAGGTATTTTTAGTTAGTAAGCAGTTGGGTGATATGCTTTTGCTAGATAATTAGTAGAGTTGCTTTTCTGTAGCTGTGCCTGTTTTAAAATTTATTCTCTTTAGTAATTACCCCTCAACTGCTCTGCTTTTAAACTCATAAATTCGATAAAGTCAACGCCAAAGTAGTTAATGCAGTAATTGCTGATAGCCAAGGTAAAATCCGTGTAGATTGGTCACGAATAGAGGCAGTCCTTACTTGCAAAGGTTCAACGTAGATCACATCATTTTGCTGGAGGTAGAAAAAAGGGGATTTAAAGATATCTCGCTCCTGTATATTAAGCCGTCCAAATTCCCGCTGCCCATCTTCTTCCCGGATGACGAGGATATTGGTTCGGTTACCATAGGGGGTTATATCGCCGGCTTGTCCTAACATATCGAGAACAGTAACTCTTTCATTGGCTACAAAAAAAGTACCAGGCTGTAAAACCTCGCCTAAAACTGTAATTCTAAAGTTTAAGAATCGTACGGAGACCACTGGGTTGTTCAAAAATGGTTCCAACTTTTCCAGTACAATCTGCCGCACTTCATCCGTTGTTCTTCCTAGTACCTTGATTGTTCCCAGCATGGGCATATCGATCGTGCCTTCCCGGTCCACGAGGTAGCCGATTAAAGGGCGCATGCCGCCACCGCCCATATTCATATTCATCATACCTTCTGGGTCAATATTGAAGGGCATGGCTGCAATGGGGTCGAGCGCTTTTATCCGTATAGAGAGGAGGTCGTCCGGTTGTATCGTCAGCTGCGGGAGGTTTTGAATGGCTTCTGGAGCAGTCGGGAATTCTGGTCCTTTGTTGAAGTTCAGGAGTTCATCGTGTGTGACGCAGGAAGATAGAAAAAGGGCTGTAAGGATTAAGAGGGTTATATTTTTTATGGTGGAGGTCATTTTTTTGGGGTGAAGATAGGGTTTTTGTTTAGAGGGTAGGGTTTAGGGGGTAGAGGGTAGGGTTTAGGGCTGGGGTGTTGCTGGGGTGGTTTAGGGTTTAGGGTTTAGCTTGATTGCTTGAGTTGAGCATTTCGTAGTCCGCTGAGTAGTGGTGCGATTTGGTCTACACGGGTTCGTATGACGTCTAGCTGGCCCTTGCTCATATAACCTAATTCCTGGGCGATGATGGCGTGGTTGAGTACTTCCATGAGGCTGCTGTAGGATTGCGTCGTAAAGTGTGCTTTGTCTTTGCCAGTAATTCTCCCGCTGCCTTCTGCGATATTTGTAGGTACGGAAACGGCGGATCTTCGGATTTGGCTTGTCAGCCCGTAGCGCTCATCTGCCGGGAAGTTTCTGGTGATTTCGTACACTATTTTTGCCAGATCTTTACTCGTTTGCCAGGCTTTTAGGGATTCGAAGCTGTAGGTTTTCATGGGTTTGAGTTTAGAGGTTTTAGTTTAGGGTTTAGAGGGGGGCGATGCCCTTTTTTTATTTTCTCAACGCAAAATGCAGAGCATCTATTACGCTAACCTCTAAACCAGCCCAGACTGACCTCTATCCCTAAACCCTAAACAACTCAAGACGCAGCAAGGACCTAAACGCTAACCCCTAAACCAGCCCAGACCCATCCAAGAACTAACCCCTAAACCCGCCCAGACCCATCCAAGCCTAAACCTCCACCCCATAATATGCCACATACCAATCCACAAAAGCATCAATCCCTTCCTGAATCGTCGTCTCCGGTTTATAGTTGAAGTTATCCATGAGGTCCTGCACATCCGCATAAGTCGCGGGCACGTCCCCGGGTTGGATATCCATCATATTTTTCTCTGCGGTAATCCCCAGTTTTTCCTCAATGGCTTTGATGAAGTCCATCAGCTTTACCGGGTTGTTATTGCCGATATTGTAGACCTTCCAGGGCGCTACGGAGGAGTCGGGCAGGGGAGATGCGCCGGTCCACTGCGGGTTGCCCTTTGGCGGGTTGTCGATGACGCGCACCACGCCCTCTACGATATCATCCACATAGGTGAAGTCGCGCACCATATTACCGTGGTTGAAGACTTTGATGGGCTCGCCCTTGAGCATGGCTTCCGTGAACAGGAAGAGCGCCATATCCGGCCGGCCCCAGGGGCCATAGACGGTGAAGAAGCGGAGCCCGGTCGTGGGTATGCCAAACAGGTGGCTGTAGGTGTGCGCCATCAGCTCATTGCTCTTCTTGGAAGCGGCGTAGAGGGAGATGGGGTGGTCCACATTATCGGCCGTGGACAGCGGCATTTTCTCATTCAGTCCGTACACGCTGGAGCTGGAGGCGTAGGCCAGGTGCCCGACCTCGTGGTGGCGGCAGCACTCCAGTATATTGGTAAATCCGATGATATTGCTATCGATATACGCCTGCGGGTTGATGAGGCTGTAGCGTACGCCGGCCTGTGCGGCGAGGTTGACTACGGCATCAAACTGTTCGGTTTTGAAGAGTTGGTCGAGCCCTTCGCGGTCCACGAGGTCCAGCTTGACGAACTGGTAGTTGTCGTGGGTGGTGCTTTGTACGGGCTTGCCGTACTCAATCGCATCGGTATTGATCCCGGCGCTTTTGAGGCGGTCGTATTTGACTTGGGGGTCGTAGTAGTCGTTGATGATGTCTAGGCCGGTGACTTGGTCGCCGCGGTGGGTGAGGCGGTTGGCCAGGTGGAAGCCTATGAAGCCAGCGGTGCCTGTGATTAATATTTTCATCTATAGTTGTATGCTATGCGTGTGGGATGGACCACTAAGGGTGTAAGGGCGTGAGGTGCACTAAGATTGGCAGCTGTCTGTAAAATCATCAGTGAGACTTGGTGTCTTAGTGCCTGAGTGGTAAACCTTTTCTTTCTACGGCTTCGCCGACGATAAGTCGCAGGGGCTTATCAACGTCGGTAGATAGGTCTGCTGTATCAGCGGGTGGGCTGACGAGCAGTGTTGGTGGTGATGTTGTTGTGTTTGCCCTGTTGTGTGTTAGACGGTACAAAAAAACGAAGGGGTTTTGAGAGTGCCAAATTTTGGGGGATTTTTTCTTTTGGGTTGTTTTTTGTATTGGGAGGTGTAGGGTGACTTTGTGTAAGGCTTTGTCGGTCGGTGGGGGCAGCGTGGGCTGGTTGTATTCGAGCGTTGCCGGTCGGTGCGGCTATGCGCAAATCTAGCATTTTCTTTTCCTAGATGAAAAGAAACAAAAATCACGGCTCTGCATCGTTCTTAACGCGGATTGAACTGCGAAAAACCTAAACTGCTCAAACTCGCCTTAGTGCATTGTGGTGATAGGAATTGTGGGGAATAGCGTAGTGCTGGGTTTTCAGTTTGATTGCAGGCATTGGCTCAAACAATGAGCCGTTCTTCACGGTTTTTCGCAGCCCAATCCGCTAAACGCTGCAATGCCGGGGGCCGGGCGGGGTCTTCCTGGCGGTGGCTGCTGGGGGGGATGGCTTTGGGGCGAGCGGTGCCGTACGGTTGGTCTTCTGGGCTTGGTCTGGCGGGGCGGTGGCTTGTGCGCAAATCTAGCATTTTCTTTTCCTGGATGAACCTGCCTTTGCTTAAGCTACGGCAGGCGGAGGAAACAAAAATTCCCGGTTATACCGGGACTTATCGTTCTTAACGGGAAAATCGCAGACAGCCGACTCGCGCCTACAAACTCGCCTTGTTGCGTGGTGGATTAAGGGGTTGCGGGGAATAGCTTGGTGTTGGGTTTTCAGGTTGGTGGGGCGTATTGGCTCAAACAGTGTATCCGCGCCACTGGGTGGCCGTCGTCTGCCTGCGATTTTCCCTAAACGCTGCAAGGCCGGGGCCGGGCGGGGTCTGCAGGGGGCGGTGGCATGGGGCGAGCGGTGCCGGTCGGGGAGGCTTGGGAAATCGGAACGCCGGGGGCTCTCCCTTCCCCCGGCGTTCTGTAAGCAGTGCCCAGCTGGTGTAGCCTTGGCGTTCACATTTCGTACCTACGGCACGAGGCTACGGGTGGTCTTGGAGGTTACCTACATTTAGCCCCAAGTGGGGCATTGGCTGTGGTGGGGCTGCAAAACAGAGAAATGTAAAATGTAAAATGTAAAACTGAAAAATGTAAAAGTGGCGAGCGTTGCCGTTGGTGCAGTCTTGGGGGCGAGCGTTGCCGGTCGGTGGGGCTGTCTCGCCCGGCGCTCTCGCTGTCCGACGTAGTTTTATACGGAGTCGGTCCTTTCGCCGGGCGTGTTTGTTGGGTCGGTGTGGCCGGGCGTTCACATTTCGTACCTACGGCACGGGGCGATGGTTGGTCTTTGGGGTTACCCATATTTTGCTCCTATGGGGCATTGGCTGTGGATTGGAACTGCAGAACAGAGAAATGTAAAATGTAAAATGTAAAACTGAAAAATGTAAAAGGGGCGAGCGTTGCCGGTCGGTGTGGCGCTATTTTTTGTGACGGAAAAGTTAGAATCTCCACCCCCGACCCCCGCCAGGATGGGAATGGTTTTGTGTTG
>NZ_JALEGS010000025.1 GCF_022763345.1 Phaeodactylibacter sp. | reverse complement strand
GATCTTGGATTTGCGACATCGGAGCAAGCCACTTCCCAGCGTAAATGCTGACATTGAGTAGGTTTGCTGTGGCAAACCACTTAATCGTCAGTATATATTGACTATTAATGGTGTCGCTGCAATATCTCCTCGGACGGAGGCTGTAATTTTTCCGTCTTACCTGCATAATCAAGGAGGTAAAGCACATGGCGCATTGCCGCAATTCTGGCGCGCTCCCGCTCGTTGCCTTTGACAACAAACCAGGGGTTGACCTCAGTGGAAGTCTGTTCGAACATACGCGCTTTGTAGGCCGTAAAAGCATCCCATTTTTCCTGGGCAAGGAGGTCGACCGGGCTGACTTTCCATTGCTTAAGGGGGCTCGACAACCGGTCTTCGATACGGCTGCGCTGCACCTCAGCATCTATGGAAAACCAAAACTTGACCAGAATGATACCATCATCGGTGAGCATGCGCTCCATGGTGTTGACCTGCTGCATAAAGCGCTCGTACTGTGCCTGCGTACAAAACCCCATGACCGGCTCCACCACTGCCCGGTTGTACCAGCTGCGGTCAAAGAAGACCATTTCCCCGGCATTGGGCAACTGCCGGATATACCGCTGAAAGTACCACTGCCCGCGTTCTTCCTCTGAAGGCTTGCCCAGGGCTACAATGCGGTAGTGGCGTGGGTTGAGGAATTGGGAAAAACGGGCAATCGCACTCCCTTTTCCGGCGGTGTCCCGACCCTCAAATAAAATCGCCAGCCGTTGCCCCTGCTCATGAATGTGCTTTTGCAATTTTAACAATTCCACCTGCAGGAAATACAATTCGTGCACATAGTCCGGATTAACTCCATAGTGGCGCAGCACGTCCTCGTCAAACTGCTTGTCCTCTCCTTTTTTCAGGCTCATTACTTCTTCAGTTTTACCTCGTACAGGTCTTTGCGCCGGTCTTTGAGGGTATTCACACTACCGTACTCGTGCAGCTCTTTGAGCAATTCCAGGTTGACATCCGCAATCACCGTCATTTCGGTATTAGGAGTAGCCTCAGAACGGATGGCATTGGTAGGGAATGCAAAGTCAGAAGGGGTAAAGATGGCAGACTGAGCGTAGTTGATGTCCATATTATTGACGCGGGGCAGATTGCCCACAGCTCCCGCCATGATGACATAGCACTCATTCTCAATGGCCCGGGCTTGTGCACAGAGCCGGACCCGGTTATAGCCATTCTGCGTATCGGTGAGAAAGGGTACGAACAGCAGCTGCATGCCCTGATCCGCGTAGATGCGGGCTAGCTCCGGAAATTCCACATCGTAGCAGATGAGAATGCCTACTTTGCCACAGTCGGTATCAAAAACCTTCAGCTCACTGCCCCCTTTCATGCCCCAGGCGTCCCGCTCAGAAGGCGTGATGTGCACTTTCCGGTATTTTTCCCAGGTCCCGTCCCGTCGGCAGAGGTAAGATACGTTATACAAGTGCCCATCTTCTTCCACTTTGGGCATGCTGCCGGTAATGATGTTAACGTTGTAGCTGACGGCAAATTCTGTGAATTTTTCGCGCAGGGCATTCGTATACCCGGCCAGCTCCCGAATGGCCCGCGCCTCCCCCAGGTGGTTGTAATCTGCCATAAGGGGCGCTTCGAAAAACTCCGGGAAGAGGATGAAATCGGACTGATAGTCGCTCACGGCATCCACGAAGTACTCCACCTGCCGGATGAGGGCATCAAAGTTGGGAAACAAGCGCATCTGCCACTGTACGATACCAATACGCACATCCGATTTAGGGACATTGATGAGTTTTTCCTCTTCCTGATAGTAGATGTTGTTCCATTCCAGCAGGGTGGCATACTCTTTCGAGGCTTTGTCCTCTGGCAGGTAATTTTGAATGATTTTACGGACGTGGAAATCGTTGGACAGCTGAAAGGTCAGGGTGGGATCGTAGATTTCCCGCATCTTCACCTGATTGATGTACTCCCGTGGCGTCAGCTCATCGGCATATTCCCGGTATTTTGGGATACGCCCTCCGGCAATGATGGAGCGCAGGTTGAGTGATTCGCAGAGTTCCTTGCGGGCATCGTACAGCCGCCGCCCCAGGCGCATACCCCGAAACTCAGGGTGCACAAACAGCTCAATGCCGTAGAGCACATCTCCGTTTTCATCGTGCGTATTGAAGGTCTCGTTACCGGTAATCTGATCGTAGGTGTGTTTATCGCCATACTTGTCATAGTTGACGATGATGGAAAGCGCACAGGCCGCCACTTTATCGTCAACGACTACGCAAAGCTGCCCTTCAGGAAAGACCTTGAGCAGTTTTTGTATGGCCTTTTTATTCCAGTGCGTCACGCCACCACCCGAATAGGCTTGGATCATGGCCTCTTTCAGGCCGATGTAATCATCCAGGGTGAGGTTGCGGAGTTCTATTTTCTTTGTTGCGACTTCCATGTATTGATTGTTGTACTTCGAATAAACGAGCGGGCAGTGGCCCTTGTTGAGTCATCTTTCAAATTTGGGCTGTTCAGGACCGTAGGATGTAGCCCATACCGTAGAGGGTTTCGATGAGGCCCTCTGCGCCCAGCGCCTTCAGTTTCCGGCGGAGGTTCTTCAGGTGAGCGTACAGAAAATCATACCCATCTATATCTTCTGCCTCTTCGCCCCAAAGGTAGTCAATCAATTGGTCTTTGCTGATTACGCGGTTGCGGTTGCGGGCCAGGAAAAACAGGATATTAAACTCCTTTTTGGTGAGTTCCAGGCGTTGCCCGCCAATCCACACAGTGGCTTCGTCAGGCCGGATGACCAGGTCCTCCAGCCGGAGCTCCCGCTGATACAGCCCGGTACGGCGGCGTACGATGGCTTTGAGTCGAGCGTAGGCTTCGGCTAAGTCATAAGGCAGAGAGAGGACATCATCATAGCCCGATTCCAGTGCCTCAATCCGGTAAGCGGGTAGGGTAGCGGGGGTGAGCAACAACAGCCCGCCCTGCATCTCCTGCTGCCTGAGCAACTGCCCCAGGCGCATTGCATTGCCTTTTTCGAGCGGCTCTGTTATCACTACCGCATCGAACTCCACCTGTAGCACTTTCTGTACAGCGGCCTTTGGCTGAGCAACCGTTTGCCCTTCCAATCCCTGCCTTTTGAGGTATCGTTGCAATGCCAATCGGGAGGAGGATTCAGCTCCGATAAGTAAAACCTTCATATTTTTTTATTCAGGGCAGTAAAATTCAGTTTTTATTCAGAATCTGCGCGCTTTTTTGCCTGAAAAAAATGAGCAGGAAAGGTAAATCCACAGACAAAGCACGCCTCAAAAAGCGGAGCACTGAGCAGGAGGATGCACCCCGGCCCAAAAAGGCTTTGAAGACCACTAAGCCACCAAAATATAACCACCCGCAGTATTGGCTGAGTGAGGAAGCCAATCTGCAATAGCAAATACCATGACCAAAACCATCGCGCTTCTGCAGGAAGCTATATACGAACAAGCCGCTGTTGAGATTGCGGAGCAGGGCTACAGCATTATCGATGGCTTTCTCAGCACCATGGAAGTCAACCAAATCCTAAAGACTATCCATGCTGAGGAAGCAGAGGGCGCCTTTAATCCTGCGGGTATCGGGCAGGGGGCGGATTTTCAGCGCAACCAGAAAATTCGCCGGGACGAAATCCGTTGGATAGACCACAACGCTCCTCCTGCTTCCTGTGTACCTTACTTTGAACGCCTGCAAGACCTCATACGCTACCTCAACCGTACCTGCTACCTGGGGATTAGGGACATGGAGATGCACTTTGCTGTTTATCAGCCGGGTGGTTTTTACCAACGCCATCTCGATGTTTTCCACCGCACGCAGTCGCGCAAGCTATCTGCCATTTGTTACCTCAACCCTGAGTGGGCGGCAGACGATGGCGGCGCATTGAAACTTTACCTACCCAAAGAAGACGGCACCGAAGAGACGGTTACGGTACTACCGGAAGCCGGACGCCTGATGCTGTTTGAAAGCCATGCCATTGAGCACGAAGTCGAAGTTGCCCACCGCGAACGGTGCAGCATCACGGGGTGGCTCAAGGACGAAACCCAATTATTCTAGACAATGATCCATCCGCACACTCAGCTGCAATACATCGACGACCATAAAGGCTACGGTGTGTTTGCCACACGGTTCCTGCCCAAAGGCACCATTACCTATGTCAAAGACAGTCTGGAAATGGAGATCAGCCCGGACACCTACCGGAATCATAATCCCGAAATGCAAGCCGCTATTGAGAAGTATTCCTACATTGACGAGCGCGGGTACCGCATCGTCAGCTGGGACTTCGCCAAGTATGTCAACCACTGCTGCAACTGCAACACTATGAGCACCGGCTATGGCTTTGAAATTGCCATCCGTGACATTCAGCCCGGTGAGGAAATTACCGACGAGTACGGCCTTTTCAACCTAACACAGCCAATGGACCTGCAGTGCGCTCATGATTGTTGCCGCAAACAGCTCCGGCCCGAAGATTTTGAGCAATACTACAAGGCCTGGGACCTGAAATTGCGGGATGCCCTGCCCCAAATCTGGCAGGTAGAGCAACCCCTTGCCGCCCTGCTTGATGATGGCACCAAAATCGGAGTCAATGCCTTCCTGAATAATCCGGAGGTTTACCGCTCGGTCTATCAGCTCAAGGCGCAATCTCTTGAAACCTATACGCCCGGAGACAATGGTATGCAATTGCACCTGACCTGACCCATGTGTTTTCTTTGATTTTCGTATTTTGAACTTCCCATTCGCCCCGTAAACAAAGAACAGTTGCGGGGCGTATTTTTTATGGTGAAGGGCTTACCTTTGTCCGCTCAGCAAACAAAAGTATATGGAATCCACCTACTCTGCACTGCCCGATGACGCCCCTGTCATCCGGGAACTCGATTTAGAAGCTGTGCCTAAGGGCACTTTACAGCGTTTTTGGCTCCACCTCGTAACTGATGGTATGGGCATGCCTGTATTTATCCCGGTTATTGTGGCAAGGGGCGCGGAAGAGGGCCCGGTGGTTGGGCTGACCGCTGCAGTGCATGGCAATGAGCTCAACGGGATTCCGGTGATTCAGCGCCTCTTCCGCGAAATTGATGCCCGGGAAATTAAAGGCACCATAGTAGGCGTACCTGTGGTCAACCTTCCGAGCTTGCTGCGCAAAAAACGGCGCTTTATTGATGGTACCGACCTCAACCACATTATGCCGGGCCGGGAAGACGGCAACGTGAGTCAGGTCTACGCCTACCGCATCGTCAACTGGATTGTTGCCAAATTTGATTACCTCATCGATCTGCACACCGCAAGCTTTGGAAGAGTCAATTCCTACTACATCCGGGCAGATATGAGTAGCGAAACCACCCGCCGAATGGCACTGCTGCAAAACGCGCAGATCATTGTCCACAACCCGCCCTCCGATGGCACGCTGCGCGGGGCAGCCGATGAGCTGGGCATACACGCCATCACCCTGGAAGTTGGCAATCCCAATACTTTTCAGAAAGGGCACATCCGCTCCGGGCTGACCGGCATCCACAATGTGCTGGCGCACCTGGGCATGACGGGGGATACGGTGGAAGAGCCGGAAGCGCCTGCAATTCTGTGCAAAGATTCCAGCTGGCTGTACACGGATACAGGGGGGATTCTCACGGTGCAGCCGGGCCTGACGGAGCGCGTTAAAGCCGGGCAGGAAGTCGCCACTTTGCGCAATATCTTCGGGGACTTTATCAAGCGCTACACCGCGCCGCACGATGGAGTGGTGATCGGAAAAAGCGTGAGCCCGATCAATCAGACCGGGGGGCGTATCCTACATCTGGGTATGCCGATGTAGGATGACAGGTGGTTTTGTCTGCGTTCAGTCAATTTGATGTCGCAGGCCTCCCGAAATTTGCGTAAATTTGATAGTCTTGCTATCATAACTATACAAAGAAAATTCATTAGCATGCTTAAATCAATTTTGCCGCTGCTGTTGCTTGGCCTAAATGCTGTGCTCCTGCAAGCTCAGGTCGTTTACAGCGAACCAGCATTCCCAACACCCGAAGATGAAATCACCGTCTTTTTCAACGCCTCAGAAGGCAACGGAGGTCTGGAAAACTGTGGGTGCGATGTGTACCTGCACACGGGCGTGATCACCAATCTCAGCTCAAGCCCAGCCGACTGGCGCTATGTGCCCACGACCTGGGGGCAAGCCAATAACGACTGGAGAATGACACCGGTGCCTGGGGAGGACAATCTTTACAGTTATACCTTTTCCCCTTCGGTCAATGCCTACTACGGCGTGCCTGGCAGTGAGACGGTAGAGCAAATGGCTTTTGTCTTCCGCGATGCTACAGGTAATCAGACGGGTCGGGCAACGGGCGGTGGTGACATATACCTTGACCTGTTTGACGGCAGCGTAGGTTTTACAGCGGTACTGCAAAGCCCGGCGAGCAATGCCATCATTGCCCAAACCGGAGAAACCATACCGGTAAGGGTAGCCGTTTCAGAAGAAACGACAATGACCATTACCGATAACGGAGAAGAACTGGTCTCCGAAACCACAGCGCTACTGGAGTATGACCTGATTGCCGGTGAAGCAGGTACCCACCTCGTCGAAATCACCGTAGACAATGGGGAAGAGAGCATTGTGCTGGATTTTGCCTACGCCGTGCCTCTGGATGTTGCGCCTCAGGCTGTGCCTGCTGACCTGGAGCCTGGTATCACTTTCGAATCCGGTACCCTCCGCCTGAATCTCTTCGCTCCCAACAAAGAGCACGTCTTCGTCCTTGGCAGCTTCAACGATTACCGCCCGCTGACGGAATACCAAATGACCCCCTCCTCAACCGGTAACTGGTGGATAGAAATTGAGGGGCTGGATCCCGAAGGTCCACACACTTTCCAATACCTGGTCGATGGCAGCATCCGGGTGGCAGATCCTTACAGTACAGTAGTGCTGGACCCCGGCAACGACCCCTTTATTGAAGAGGAGGTGTATCCGAACCTGCCCGATTATCCGGATAATGCGCAGGGGATCGTGTCACTGGTAGACCCGCAGGTGGCGGAGTACGACTGGCAGGTGGACAATTTCGAGCGCCCGCCCAAAGAGCGGCTCGTGGTGTATGAGCTGTTGGTACGCGATTTCCTCGAAAGCCACAGCTATACCGATCTGATCGACACCCTTGACTACCTCAAGCGCCTTGGCATCAATGCCATCGAGCTGATGCCCGTAAGTGAGTTTGAGGGCAATATCAGCTGGGGCTACAACCCGTCCTTCCACATGGCGCTGGACAAGTACTACGGACCGATTTATGAGTTCAAGCGCTTTGTAGATGTCTGCCATCAGCGCGGGCTGGCGGTCATTATCGACGTGGTGTACAACCATGCCTTTAGCCAAAGCCCCCTTGCACAGCTGTATTGGGATGGGAATAACTTCCGCCCAACGCCTGACAACCCATGGCTGAATGAATTTGCCAAGCACCCTTTCAACGTAGGCTACGACTTCAACCACGAAAGCCCGCACACCCGGGAGTTTGTGAAGCGCACCATACGCTACTGGCTGGAGGAAATGCGGGTGGACGGCTTCCGCTTCGACCTTTCCAAAGGATTTACGCAAGTAGAAACCACCGATGTGGGTGCCTGGAGTGCCTATGACCCGTCCCGTCTGGTCATCATCAAAGATTATGCGGATGAAATGTGGGATGCCTCACCGGGCTCCTACGCCATCATGGAGCACCTGGGCGACTGGGCTGAAGAAGTGGAAATGGCCAACTATGGGGAAGGCATGCTGATGTGGAATAACATGCAGCCGCAGTACAAAAATGCGGTGCTCGGCTTTGGCTCCAATCTTTCCGGCGCTTCCTATACCCACCGCGGCTGGGATGTACCGGGTATCGTGTCCTACATGGAAAGCCATGATGAGGAGCGGCTGGTGTACGAGGCTCTGGAGTTTGGCAGTTCACAGGGCGACTACAACGTAAGGGAGCTGGAAACAGCGCTAGACCGGGTGGCAGCCGGCGCTACGATGTTCTACACCATCCCCGGGCCAAAAATGCTCTGGCAGTTTGGGGAGCTGGGTTATGACTTCTCTATCAATTACTGCGAAGACGGCAGCATCAATCAGGATTGCCGGACCGGTCCCAAGCCTATCCGCTGGGACTTCCTGGAAGAGGAAGGGCGGCGCGATCTTTACGAAACAATGAGCGATCTCATTTTGGTGACGCAAGCCTATGATGTCTTCCACACGGATGATATTGAATACAACTTGGCACCTTCTGCCAAAGTGATCAAACTGCGGCACGAAAGTATGGATGCGGTGGCTGTAGCCAACTTTGGGGTGACCAATCAGAGTGCTTCTCAGGTATTTACGCAAACAGGTACCTGGTACGAGTATTTCACTGGGGAAACCTTTCAGGTGATTACGCCTAATCAGTTGCTGCCACTTGAGCCCGGAGAATACCGTCTGTACACCACAGAACCGCTGGAAACGCCTACTTCCACTCAGAATAAACGGGCAATTAATGGCTTTGAGCTCCGCGTTGCGCCCAATCCCACTGCCGGCGAGCTTCTCGTGAGCTATGACTTGCCAAAGGCAGCGGAAGTACAGCTGGAAGTTGTCAACCTACAGGGGCAGACCGTAATTCAGGAAAACCTGGGCCAACGCAGCTTTGGCTGGCATGGGGAAGCCCTTGATCTTAAGTTGCCGGCTGGTAGCTATGTGCTGCGTATCACGGCAGGGCAACGGGTAGAGACTACGTTTGTGGTGGTGCAGTAAGCATCCGTCTGTAGCATTTTATGGCGTCGCTTTTGGAGCCTTTTAGGCTACAGAAGCGGCGCTTTGATGTTTACATGTCTCTCTGCCCCTGTTTTCGTCGGCAAAAAGGCAGTGTTGATAGATTAATTCCTCGTAAATCAGCAATATTTCCAATATTTAGGCTGCAATTGACCGAAGCAGTCTTCTTCTGTTTCGTTGCCCATCATCTGTTATACAACAAACTGCCCGTAGTGCCCGCCGCTACGGTTTTCATGCTGGTTACCCGGCAAAACATTAAAATGCAGTCCAACATGACGCTATTAACAGGTAATGGGATGCCTACCCGGCAGCCGCTCGTCCGCATGTCAGAGCAGTTGCGGCAAATACCACTTAACTTCGACGATGTTATCATCCACTCCCGGCTCAGAGACTTTGACAAATCTGTTGGCGATTCCGGCCTGTCAATCAAGCTGGGGCATATTGGCACGGAGCGTTACTTTTTCAGGAACCGTCAGGTTAGCCTGCAGCGTGGAGAATACCTCCTGGTGAACCGCCATCAAACCTTCGATTGTTTTATCCGTAACCCCACGCCGGTGGAGGGCTTTTGCTTTTACCTGAGCCCACGCCTGATTCAGGAAGCGGCCTCAGGCTTGTCGCGCAATACGGAGGATCTGCTGGACCACCCAGCACCGAAGTCCAACAAAGCACCTCGTTTTCTGGAAAAGATTTACCGGACGGATGAGAATGAGCTCGGCCGCTACCTCGAACAACTGCGCCCGGCCCTTGCTGCCCATCAGCAACTCGATTTCAATCAGGTATTTTTTGATGTGGCAACAGCACTCCTGCGCACCCACTGGCGTACCGAACAGGAGATGAGGGGCATTGACTGTGCCCGGCGGTCTACACGGGAAGAACTGTACCGCCGTTTGTGCACCGCCCGGCAGTATATTTATGACAACTACTGTAACGATCTGCAGCTGGAGGAACTGGCTAAAGCGGCTTTGCTATCCAAATATCACTTGCTGCGGACTTACAAGCAGGCATTCGGCATCACGCCTTATCAGCAGGTACTGGAACTGCGCCTCCATAAGGCAACACGACTGGTAGGAGAGGGAGACAGTCTCAGCAGCGTTGCCAGGGAGCTGGGCTTTTCTGACCGGCGATCGTTCACAAAAGCCTTTAAGAAAAAGTTTGGTATGGCTCCTTCGCACTATCGCGCGGGTTGAGCGGAAGAACGCCGCTAGCATTTTCTGAAAGCAAAAGATGTTACCGCGGGAACTTCATCTTGTAGTCCACCTTGATTTTACCTTTTTTGATGCTGTCCAGCTTTCGGCGGACAAGGCGTCGTTTGATCGGCTTGAGGTGCTCCGTGAAAAGGATGCCATCAATATGGTCGTATTCATGCTGAATGACCCGGGCATTAAATCCGGTGAACACTTCCTCGTGCTCCTCGAAGTTTTCATCCATATACCGCAGGCGAATTTGCGCCGGGCGCTCTACTTCGCCCCGTACATCCGGGATGCTCAGGCAGCCTTCCTCGTAGGGCCATGGATTGCCCCCTTCTTCTACTTTATGAGCATTGATGAAGACTTTCTTAATGCCTTCCTCCTCACTGTCTTTACGCTCGACCTGTGCGGTGTCGACCATAAAAATGCGGATAGAACGGCCAATTTGGGGAGCAGCAAGCCCCACGCCCTCGGCAAAGTACATGGTCTCCCACATATTCTCGATCAATTCAGCGAGGCCGGGGTAGTCCGGCTGTATGTCTTCTGCTTCCTTTTTAAGGACAGGTTGTCCGTATGCGTAAATGGGCAGTATCATGATTGAATTAGTACCGGTTTTGTTCTAGATAATCCCGCAGGATGAGGACGGCGCTTACTTTGTCCACAAGGCCTTTGTCCTGTCGCTTTTTCCGGCGGGCACCACTTTGACGAATCACAGATTTGGCCTCCTCGGAGGTGAAGCGTTCATCCTGCATAACAACTTCCACTTTGGGAAAAAGTTTGCGCAGCTTCCGGGCCAATCCCACCACCATATGATGGATTTGGGCCGGATTGCCATCCGGATAAAGGGGCTCGCCAACTACGATGATTTCGACCTCTTCTCTGTTCAGGTAATCCTGCAGATAGGCTTCCAGCTCAGCAGTAGGCACCGTGTCCAGCCCGGTTGGGATGATCTGCAATGGGTCTGTGACTGCCAGCCCGGTGCGCTTAGTGCCATAATCGATGCTCAGAATCCTTGCCAAACGTAATGATTTAGGGCGCAAAGGTAAGACAGTTGCCGCTAAAAACGGGCAAACGCATTATTTTTCCTTTTCAAGGGCTTCCATATCCCGGACCAGCAACCGTTTGCGGTCGAAGGTGAGGATGTCTTTATTGCGCAGCTCGTTGAGGACGGTGGTCACGGTTTGCCGGGAAGTAGCGGTGAGGTTGGCAATTTCCTGATGGGTGAGGAACTTCCGGACCAGCATTTCATAGCCTACGCGCTGCCCTTTTTTGTGGACGAGGCTGACCAGGTAGTCAATTATGCGGGTTCTGGAATCTTTGAAAACGAGCGATTGCAGGCGGTTCTCCATTTCCAGCATTCGGGAGCCCATGGTGCGCATCAGGAAGAGGGACAGGGCACTGTGCTCCCGCATCATATCCTCCAGATCTCCTACCGTCATGACGCAGGTATGGGTCTGCTCCATAGCGTAAGCAAAGTCATGCCGCCTGTTTTCTCCGATCATCGACAGCTCGCCAAACACCTCACCTGGGCCGATAATGGCTTTGGTGACCTCCTTGCCCTGATCGCTGTAGGTGCCGATTTTTACCCGGCCTTCGGTGATGAAAAACATGCGGTCGGCGTATTCATCAGGCAAATAAATGTAGCTGCCTTTCTCAAATACTTTTTGTTCATGGGTATCCAGGTCTCCCCGCTGAATTTTGCGCGGGCATAAGATGCCGCTCAGGTCAATATTTTCCAGATACCAAAGGGACTGATCGCTAGTCATAGCCTTTCAGGTTTAGTTTGCGGAGATGTATCGCTTTGCAAATAAGCTAACCAAAGGTTAACGTCAGTTGCGTGCTCCCATTTCAAAGATAATCCGGAGAAAGTGTCCGGCACAGAACATTTGCAACAAATAGCTGCTGAACGCGCATTGAGTGTGTGATCTCAATATAGCCCTACTCATCGGGGCGCAAATCAAACCGCTTTTGCATTTCCTGAAGCAGGGGGTTGGTTTCCCGCATCTCCAGGTATTTTTCTTTGCTGGTCATCAGCCGTTTCGGCTTGGGCGGGGGCTCCGGAGCGCTGCTTTTATCCACTTCCACCCGCATCAGGATGCCTGGTGCTTTGAGGGTAGCCCTCAGGTGCTCTACCAAGCCGTCTTCCTGCCTCACGGTATTTTCTGCCAGATTGGAAGAGACGGTCACCTGTATTTCCTGTTCGCCCAAAAGTGCGAGCTCAGCATTGCGCATGATTACTTTCACTGATTCCTGCTCGCATTGGTCAATGTATTGGTCCCAGGCTTCCTGTGCCCGCTCCAGGGTGATGGGCTCTGCCGTTTCCTCCTTAGTTGTCTGTGCCTCTTCTTCCTTAATTTCAGCCAGCATCGCATCCAGCTTCTTCATCTTGGGCAAGACATGTTTAGTCTTTTTTACAGGCGTGGGGGCGGCTGGTTTTGTTGCTAAATCCGGTGGTGGTGCTACTACTGTCGCTTCGTCCGCAATAGTTGGGGTGGAAGTCTCCGCTTCAGGGGCTGCTACGGGCTTAGGCGCAGGCTCCGGGACCTGTGGTGGTGGGGCTGAGGTGCTTACGTCAGCCGTTTTTTTTTCCGGGGCAGGCGCAGACAACTGGGCTTCAGACAGCTGAAAGGCTCGGTTGATGTAGGTCATTTTGAGCAGCGCCATTTCAACGTGCAGCCGCTTGTTGCGGGCCAGACGATAGCCCAGGTCGCAGTCGTTGGCGATATTCAGGGCGGTCAGCAGCAGTTGAGCGGGTAACAGCCGGGCTTGTTGCTCGTACCGGTCTTTTAGCCCACCGCTGACTTCCAGCAAATCCAGGGTTTGGGCGTCTTTGCACACCAGTACATTACGCAGGTGCTCTGCCAGCCCGTTGATGAACAGATCAGGGTCAAAACCCTTGCGCAGGATTTCATCAAAAATCAGCAGCATCTGATTGCGGTCCTCCTGCAGCATGGCGTCCACGACCCGGAAATAGTAGTCGTAGTCCAGCACGTTGAGGTTCTCAATGACATCCTCGTAGGTAATGCGGTTGCCACTGAAAGAGACGATGCGGTCAAAAATGGACAGAGCATCCCTTAGTGCGCCGTCTGCCTTTTGTCCGATGATATGCAGGGCATCCGGGTCGGCCTGAATGTCTTCGGTATCGCAAATGCTCTGCAGGTGATCGACCATATCCTGCACCTGTATCCGCCGGAAGTCGAAAATCTGGCACCGGGACAGGATGGTCGGGATAATCTTGTGCTTTTCGGTGGTCGCCAGGATGAAGATAGCGTAGGAAGGCGGTTCCTCCAGGGTCTTCAGAAAGGCGTTGAAGGCCTGCTGGGAAAGCATGTGGACCTCATCAATAATGAATATCTTATACCGGCCCTGCTGCGGCTGAAAGCGCACCTGTTCGATGAGCGCGCGGATGTGCTCCACGCTGTTGTTAGAGGCGGCATCCAGTTCGGTGATGTTGAAGGAGGCATTCTCACTGAAGGACTTGCAAGAGTCGCAAACCCCGCATGGCTCGTGGTCTTCGGTTACATTCTGACAGTTCAGCACCTTGGCCAGGATACGGGCACAGGTGGTTTTACCGACCCCCCGTGGGCCACAGAAAAGGAATGCATGCGCCAGGTGGTCGTTCTGCAGCGCATTTTTTAGCGTAAGCGAAACGTGCTGTTGACCCACCACTTCATCGAAGCGGGTAGGGCGGTACTTTCTGGCGGAAACAATAAAATTGCTCATGCATGGCTGTTTTCGAGGTATGCAAAGATACAAAATTTCGGGCGTTTACCGGCCAGGTTTGTAGCGGCTGGCATCGAGCAGGGCCTGTGCGTCCTCTAGCGCAATGAGGTCCTGCATCGTCGCCTCCGGGTGTCGTTGCATATAGGCCCGGACGATCTGCCAGCCCACCCAGTTGGCGGTGCGGCCGGGCGCTTCTTCCGGCATGCCTGGAGAGTGAGGGCTGTAATCCACGAGTTTTCGGATTTTGCGGCTGTCCGTTTCGTACATTAGGTCCTCTTTGATGAAGAAAGCCCACATTTCCAGTTCATTGTCATTGAGCCATTCCACCTGCTCGCCGGTCACTTCCAGTTTGACGCTGTCCGGAGCGTAAGGCAGGAGTTTGTCCAGGATGTAGAGCTTTTTGCCGTTGTTGACCATCAGATCGATAAGGCGTTGCTGCCGGGGCTGAGGTACGAGCCCGTTGATGAGGGTCTGAATGGCTTTGGAAGTCAGGTGCTGCCGGTTGAAGGTACGGGTGAGGTAAGCGGAAAATGCCGGATCGCGGGGGTTCAGCTTTTGGTAGGGGTAGTCCTCTCCGAGAAAATAATCCAGGGAAACTCCCAGGTCATTTTCACCGTACACGAAAGCCGCTACCGCGTATTCCGAAATCAGGGTAGAGACGGTGGGCACCGGCTCATCGGGGAAATAATACTGGAAAAACCGGAACGCCTGCTCCAGCTCCTCCTCGATATCTGACAGGTCCGGATAGTGCACCTGTACGGAATCGTAAAGGTTGCGTACCGGCTCGTGCTGCAGGAACCCTTTGACATAGGGAGCGGGCCCATCGGGTGCCATGCGCGGGTCGTTGGCCCGGAGGATGCGGCTAAAGTAAAGGTCGCCCAGTTCCGGATAGTCTTCCATCAGCCCTTCCAGAGCTGCCTGCATGTTATTCGTATCCAGCTGAAAGAGCGCCTGATCGAAGCGCCGGATATCCACCTCCGCTTCGATGCCTGAAACATCAGGTATAAATTCCTGTTCCCCTGTTTGGCAGCCCCAAAAAAGGGTGGTTGCGATCAAAAAAGCGAACAAATGCATCCGTTTTACGCTCATAAAAGTTGAATTTGTGGTTTGGAATCGCGAAGCTAATAGTATTGCATTAAACATTAACGCTGTGTTTTTTATATTTTACCGCCACGTTTGATGATGTACGTTTATTTTTGCATCAAGAGCACAGACGCTTCCTGATTATACACCTGCTTACAAAAACTGAAGAAGATGAAAAAAATTGTTGTTTTTGCTGCTTTCCTGATTAGCCTTTCCACCTTAGCGGAGGCTCAGCAGGCGGTCCGCTTTGGCTTTCAGGTCAGCCCCGCTTTCAACTGGATGTCTACCGATAAAAACTCCATCAGCACCAATGGTACTAACCTGGGCCTGAAGCTTGGCTTGATGGGCGAGTTTTACTTTCAGGAAAACTATGCACTGGCCACAGGCTTAGGCTTTTCTTTCAATTCAGGGGGTACGCTGCTGCACTCCAATACCGGTATCTACTGGGCTAATTCTGAAGTCCCTGCCGATTGTGCCTTCTTCATGGAAGAGCAGCAGGCACCCAATTTGAAATACTCTATACAGTACGTGGAAATCCCGATCGGGCTAAAAATGCGCACCCGGGAATTCGGCTATATCCGCTACTTCATGGAGCCTAATGTTGGCATCGGTTTCCGCACGCAGGCCAAAGGCGACATTCGCAATGCTGACGATGCGGAAGAATGCAATGACATCAACATTCGCCCTGATGTGCGCCTGCTGAACCTCTTCTGGGGCCTGAATGGCGGCATTGAGTACAGCGTTTCTGAAAGCACTTCTCTGGTAGCGGGCATCGGCCTGCAGTTTGGCTTTACGGATGTGACCAAAGATGATGATACCGTTTACCTGGACAACAGCGTTTCTAATCAGGATGCTGAGGATAGCAAAGGCGTAGCGCGGGGCGTTGTGCTGCGGCTGGGGGTGTTGTTCTAGAGAGGGTTTCACGCAAAGGCCGCAAAGGAAGGGTTTCGCAAAGGCTGCAGCGCAAGAGGCGTACTTAGAACGCTTTGCGCACTTTGCGCCCCCTTAGCGTACGCTGCGTGAAACACTACCGCCCTAAGCATGAACCTTTCATCCAGCCACCACTGGATAATTTGCCTGAAAAGCTTTACCTTTGCGGCCCAAAAGCTACCTGGTGCACTGCCAGGTAGTCTTAAATTCCGGGCAAAACAAACAGGGTATGAGCACAAACATGGCAGAACTTCAAGACTACCTCGAATTTTTCGTTACACAGGCATTAAAAGAAGACGTGGGCGATGGTGACCATACTTCCCTGGCTTGTATTCCGGCAGATGCACGGTCAAAGGCTCGCCTCTACGTCAAAGATCCGGGCGTGATCGCCGGTATGGACGTCGCCGCTTATATTTTCCGGCATGTGGACCCCAGCTCAACCTTTACCCCAAAGGTGAAAGACGGTCAGCCCGTCAGCTACGGCGACGTGGCTTTTGAGGTAGAATGCAATGCGCAGGCACTGCTGCGTGCCGAACGCCTCGTGCTCAATACCATGCAACGCATGACCGGAATTGCTACCCTGAGCAACCGCTTCAAATTTGAGGTGGAAGACCTGAATGTGACCATCCTCGATACGCGTAAGACCACGCCGCTGATCCGCCCATTGGAAAAACTGGCGGTGAAGTTGGGCGGCTGTGACAACTACCGCTTCGGCCTCTTCGACTGGATTATGATCAAGGACAACCACATTGATGCCTGTGGCAGTATTACAGCAGCCATCGAGCGGGTAGCAGCTTATCAAAAGGAAAAAGGTACGGACCTTGGCGTTACAGTGGAGGTCCGCAATCTGGTAGAGCTGCACGAGGTCCTTCAGGTTGGGCAGGTCACCCGTATCCTGCTGGACAACTTTGAACTGCCGCTGATGGAAGAAGCCGTGCACACGGTCAACAAGCGCTTTGAAACGGAGGCTTCCGGCGGCGTCAACATTCACAACGTCCGCGAAGTGGCGCTGACGGGCGTGGACTACGTCTCTGTAGGTGCGCTGACGCACTCGGCTCAGAGTTTGGACTTGAGCCTGAAGGTGGTGAAAGAGGTGGTGGCGTAGGATCAGAGACTCTTAAAGATAAGTAGAGCTTTCCTAAATGTAAGTTTAAGCATTGGTAAAACCTTTCCAGGTAGGGTTCTCAATTCGCATTGTCTTCTCGAAGATTGACGCTGTAAAATCTTCCCCTTCCTCAAAAGGAATGAGGCAAACTCCTTTGACGTTTTCTTGATTGATAGCATTTGCGATATCCTCGTTAACCAAGAAAATGCCTGGCGGAGATACAGGAAAGAAATCGGGTAGCTGAATATTGGATTTTAAGTATAAAGCCTTCACTTGCTTAGCTCCTCCGAGCCCAGGGGTATTAACAAATTCCTGGTAGTTTTTTGCTGAGAAAGATTCTGTTGTCTTTTCAGTCCAATACACTCTGACAAATTGACTTCGCTGGAAGTCTAGATAAGAAACAGTAGAAGGAAGGTAATGGAGAATGTAGTATCTTGTCGATCCTTTTGTATGGATCAAGTTGGCATTGAAAATTTGATGCGGAGCACCTGTATATTTTTTTAAGATGCCAAGGGTTTTCTCACTGATTAAAATCTGAAAAGGGTAAACGGTAAGATTATTTGATATGTAGTCAGTTAATATGGCATTTGGGGTTTTTAGTTTTATTTCAGGAAGTATTACTTCGGCGGGATCCAACTTTTCTAGAATATGGTCACCTATGGAGGTATAAGTAACGTCTTCTGAGTAAATCGCTTCGACTTGTGGTTGTTTTCTACCAACAACTTTGGGATTCACCGAGTTTGTCAAAATGAATAACTTGTCTTTCATGTTGTAGGCAGTTGTATTAGCTAGCCAGATACAAATAAGAAAAGGAATCTGGCTAGCAAGTTAAGAAAAACCTAAGGGTTGGGAACGGGTGGTAAGATAATGTCGTTTAATTTGGGACCATTTGAAGAGACTCCAATTTGTGCCCTTATTTGATTCTGCCATTGCCAAAAAGATTTGGCAGCATCCTCATTAGTTGCGTTGGGATTATTAGATAGCCATTCGCTCAATCTTTGATCTATTTGAGTAGAATAGTTGGGGTGCTGAATATATTTCAAAACATTGTAAAAAGAATGGTTTTGTGAATCAGGAGCTTTCTGAAGCTACATGATCAATTTTTGTGCTTTTGTGACAATATTTTCCTCGCAGAAGTTTTCTCCTGGCCTTAGAGGCACCATTGCAATGCCTGTGATCTTTTTTTCATTTAGTTTATCTGCTACTTTTTCATTGATTACCCAAGCATTAGGGTTCCTTAGCAGAAAGGCGTCGTAAGAAATGTCAGACTCTTTTAAATAGATTGATCTGCCGCAAATACTTCCTTTTTTACTTTGAGTAATGTTAATGATCTCTTCCCAACTACCCACATCCACCTCTTCTCCTTTAATAGTATAAGGATCAACAGTAAAGTCATATCCCGTTATCCGAAAATACTGAGACCGTTGATAATCTATGTAGTCTGCATCGCTATGAAAGTACTGATGTATGACTTTATAAGGAATCCTTTCGCCTTTTTTATTGAGTACGGAGGTGTCGAAAACCTGATGCTTTGGGAGATTGAACGTGCTAAGTACCTCTACTACGGAAGGACTTGCCAAAATATTAGTTGACCGCCCTAGTACACTTGACGATAAAACATCGGTAAGTTTTGCTTTATACTCTAATTTGAACGTGGGAAAGCGTATTTCCTTTGGCAATTCTTTATCGTTGTATTGGTTCAACACTAAGTCGTGGCTACCTCGTTCTAACACTTTAACTTGAGGGTACACACTTCCCTTTTCCTTAGTATCCGTTGTATAAGTTAGAATGAAGTGCTTCATAATTCGTGGATTCAAGTAATAGAGGTGGCTAAACTCCTTCACGAGACCGCAAGGCTGCTAAAAGAGCTGAGCGGCAACAGATAACCTCACACCCAAACCACAAATACCCGCTTCCCCTCCACTTCCTGCCACCCATGCGCCGGCGCTTCCCCCTGACGGCGTGGGTCGAAGATGAGGAGGTAGCCTTCATCCATGCCTTGCCGCTGCAGGTAGTCCGTGAGTTGCAGCAAACCGCGCTGATGCGCCTGCTCCCCGTACCAGCGTTTGAGCTCTATGATGTATTTGTGATGATTGTAGGTGACAACGACATCCAGCCGCTTTTCTTCGGAGATTTGTGCCTCCTTAAAGTCGTGCCCTTTGCCATTGATGATGGGCTTTAGAAAGGCCAGGAAGACGAGGCGCCAGTGCCGTTCCAGAAAATGCTCGTCCCGTTTGCTGTGCTGCTCGCGCAGGTACTGCTGAAAGCGGAGCAGTGCCCGCTCCAGGTCGAGCCCCTGTCCATCGGGGGTAGTGTAGAGGCCCGGAGAAACCTCTTGTTCCTGACTGAGCTGCTCCCGATAGTACTTTGCGGTCATGTAACCGTACAGGCGTTGTTCATAAATTCTGTTGTGAATGCTGAGCCTGCCGTTAGACTTGAAAATACCGTATAAACGCCCCATCGCCGTTATGGGCTCATCCGGATTGAAAGGTATGTTTGCTCCATTTATAATCACCTGAAAAGCCAGGTTGTACAGTTCCGGATTGTTCTCCAGGTTTTTGATCAGGCTCTCGAAGTTGGTATTGTCTTCCCGCAGCAATTGCTGTACGGCTTGCTCTAGGTCGGCTTCAGTTAATACTTTTTCTGTTTTTGCCAACAGGATTTCCTCCGCCATGATTTTGCAAAGCTTGCTCACCAGAAAGGGATAGCCAGAAGTGTAGTAGTATAGCCTTCCCGCCAAATGCGGAGCATTGAGTTGCACGTGCTGTTCCTGTGCGAAATCCTCCAGCATAGGCACAATCTCCTCTGGCAGAAAGCTCATCGTTACTTTGAAGTCAGCAGCGATATTCCAGGGGCTGTTATACTGCCCGGTATTGTCTTCTCCCGGCCGGATTCTGGATTTCAGCGACTTTACATCATGCACGCCCGCTAGTACCACGCTGTGAAAGGTCGCATGCTGGGGAGAGAACCGGTCAAGGTATTTACTCCGCAGCATGCCCAGAAAGCGGAGGAAGGGCCAGTAGTTGCTGCTTGCATCCACTTCGTCGATGAGCAGGACCAGTTTTTTCCTGGACCGATGCGCCAGGTGTGTGATTAACCTTGACAGCCCATCCATTCCATCGACCTCCGCCTCTTTTTCCTGAATAACTTCAAATAGTTGCTTATCCTGATATTCCAGGGTTGTTTTCATCTGGCTGAGCACCATTTGCGCAAAAGCAGCGTCTGTTTCATGCCACTTACTGTCAATGCCCTGAAAGTTCATTCTTACGGGGAGGTACGCACTGCTGTTTGAAAGCGCCCCGTTTAGTGTAGCCAGCATAGTGGTTTTGCCGTACTGCCGGGGACGGTTGATGGTGAAATATTCGCCTTCAACCACCATGTTCATAATGGCGTCAACCTTGGCGCTGATGTCTGCCATGTAATGCAGAGTAGGATAACAAGTACCGGTGCTATTGAACTTTTTGGGCATCATCCTGAATTTCGGTCTGTGCTAAAGGTACGGAAAATAACGCCACTAATGGCGTCCTTCCAGCTGTAAAACAAAGCCCCGCCAAGCTGATCCATTGGTCACTTAGCGGGGCTGCTGTTTGTAATCAGATCCTGTTGGTTTCACACCGGATAGCCTTTCATGGTCATCCAAAGGAGTAGACAGAAAGAAGCCAGGGCCAGCCAGAACCGGATGTCCTGATAGAGGCGGTAAGTACGCTCTTGCATGGTATTGAAGTTGGTTTAAGCAATAGATAAATGCGCTGCAGAAATTTTCGCTCAGCGATGCTGAATGGTCCTACTAAGCAGGCGAAATATTTACTTCAAAAACGATGCCATAGTGGTTTTTTATAATGTGAGTATTGGAGGGCAGGAGGGTTCACGCAAAGGGAGGAAGAGATCGCGTAAAGGCCGCAGCGTAAGGACCGTCCTCCGGAATGCTTTGCGCACTTAGCGTTCGCTGCGTGAAACCTTCATACTGTGGTTCACGCAAAGGGGAGGGAGGGTTTCGCAAAGTTCGCAGCGTAAGGGCAACCTCTGTAATGCTCCGCGTGCGCTGCTTGAACCTTCGCGCTCTCCGCGTGCACCTTAGCGTCCGCTGCGCGAATCCCATTTCGGGCAACCTACCGTGCAGCCAGTGCCTGATTGATCCGCCGCACCAGCCCTGGGCCTTCGTATACCAGGCCGGAGTAGATTTGGACGAGGTCAGCGCCGGCATCCAGCTTCTCGATGGCATCCTCAGGGCTGCTTATACCCCCCACGCCGATGATTTTGAATGCGCCGTTGCTGCGCTGTGCCAGGTAGCGGATGACCTCAGTCGCGCGCGCTTTTACTGGCTGTCCGCTGAGCCCTCCGGCGCCTATGGCTTCCACTTTTGATGCGGGCGTGGCCAGGCCTTCCCGGCTGACCGTGGTATTGGTGGCAATGAGGCCATCGAGCTGCGTTTCCCGGGCAATATCAAGGATGTCATCCAGTTGCCCATCGGTGAGGTCCGGAGCGATTTTGAGAAGTAGGGGCTTAGGGGCCGGCTTAGCCCGGTTGAGATCCTGCAACAGCTGAAGCAGCTTTGACAGGGGCTCTTTTTCCTGAAGGTCGCGCAAATTGGGCGTATTGGGCGAACTGACGTTGACCACGAAATAGTCGACGTAGGGAAATAACGCTTCGAAGCATTTGACGTAATCATCAGCCGCCTGCTCATTGGGGGTCACTTTGTTTTTGCCAATATTGCCGCCAATGATAACGCCTTTGGGCTTGCCGTACCGCTTTAGGCGTTCCACCAGCGCTTCCACGCCATCGTTGTTGAAGCCCATCCGGTTGATGAGGCCCTCGTCAGCCGGAAGGCGGAACAGGCGGGGCTGCGGGTTGCCGTCCTGACCCTTTGGCGTAACGGTGCCTACTTCAATAAAGCCAAAACCGAGGTTGGCCATCGTCTTGTAGTGCTTCCCGTCCTTGTCAAATCCTGCGGCGAGGCCTACCGGGTTCTCAAAAGTCAGCCCGAAGAGCTCACGGCGAAGGGCAGGGTGCTTATAGCGGTACATACGCCGCAGCAACGCGCCAATGCCAGGCACCGACAATCCAAAATTGAAAAGGCTAAGGGTAATATGATGGGCCCGCTCCGGCGAGAAGCGGAAGAAGAAAGGTTTGAGCAGGGATTTGTACACGGCTTTTAGTCGCAAAAATAGGCGATTGCGGGCATAAAAAAAGGCCAGGTAGCATTTTTCTACCCAGCCGGAATCATAATCCCAAAAACTATTCTTAGACAGACTTTTTCTAGAAGTCTGATTCGATTAAGTATCGTAGTTTCACAAATATACTTATTTGTTCATTTACTGCCAAATGAATTGGTCGCTCTGAACAAAAAAAGATGGAAAACCACCGGAATTCTCTCTTTTATTTAGAAGCACCTTCCTCAGCCCGCACGAGGAGCTGAAAGCCGTTGCCATGAATATTGACGATTTCGATGTTGTCGTCTTTCTTCAGGTACTTGCGCAGCTTGGTAACGAAGACGTCCATACTACGCGCGGTGAAGTAATTGTCTTCTCCCCAAATTTTGGTCAGGGCTTCGGAGCGTGGCAGAATGTCGTTCATGTACATGGCAAACATCCGCAGCAATTGTGCTTCCTTAGGAGACAGTTTGTTTTCTTCCTCCTCCGGGCCGTCCGGGTCGAATGTCAGGATACGTAAGGGGAAGTTAAAGTGGTACTTCCCGATAGTAAACTCCTTGATTTCTTCTCTTGGGTCGGCTTTAGCCTGACTACGCTTCAAAATAGCCTGAATACGGTAAAGCAGCTCTTCGGAATTGAAAGGCTTGGAGATATAGTCGTCGGCTCCAATTTTAAATCCTTTGACTACATCCTCCTTCATCGTCTTTGCCGTCAGGAAAATAATGGGCATGTCCTCATCCTTTTCGCGGATTTCCTTAGCCAGGGTGAACCCATCTTTCTTAGGCATCATGACATCAAAAATGCACAAATCATAGGTGCCTTCATTGTATTTTTCGAGCCCTTGCTCTCCATCAGTTGCCAGGGTGACGTCATAGTCGTGCATTTCCAGATAGGATCGCAGGACGTCGCCGAAATTTTGGTCATCTTCTACCAGGAGTATCTTATTTTCTGTCATAGTCGGAGGTTTTCTGTTCTGGAGTTAGTTTTTTTTCAGTCGGGTGCTGCACCATTTTTTACTGTTTGTAAGGGAAAAAGAGCGTAAAGCTACTGCCTTTGCCCAGTTCACTTTTCACATCAATCTGCCCCTGATGGGCGGTCATCATGGCTTTGACGTAACTGAGGCCTAAGCCGAAACCCTTTACATCATGCACATCACCGGTGTGTACCCGGTAGAATTTGTCAAAGATATGCTTGCGCTGCTCTTTGTTCATACCGATGCCCTTATCGGAGATGGTGACTTCTACGCCATTCGGGACGTTGCGGGTATGAACCGAAATCTCAGGCTTGTCTGGCGAATACTTATTCGCATTGTCCAGCAAGTTATTGATGATGTTGGAGATGTGGATATTGTCTCCCTCAATCATCGGGTTGCTGGCTTCCAGCTCTGCCCAGGCTTTACCATCTTTTTTTTCGACCTGCAGTCCGATGTTTTCTACCGCGTTATAAATAATGTCATGTAGGTTGACATCAGAAACTTTCAGCGAAAAGTCCTTTTTGTCAATCAAAGCCATTTGTAGAACTTTCTCTACCTGACTATTCATACGTTTATTTTCTTGTTTTATTATGTTGGCGAAGCGCCCAACCTTGTCTGCTTTACCCGCGATCATCGGGCTTGTGATGGAATCCGCGGCCAGGGAAATCGTCGCGATTGGCGTTTTGAACTCATGCGTCATGTTATTAATGAAGTCCGTTTTCATGGACGAGAGCTTCTTTTGCCGGAAAATCACATTGATGGTATAAGCGAAGCAAAAGAGAATGATGGTAGTGAAAATGATGGACCCTAAGAAGTTGAGCCACAGGGACCGCCAGACAAAACTGGTACGTTGCGGAAAGTGGATCATTAGCATGCCGGGCGCCGTCGTGTCTTCTGGAAACAGGTCCACTTTATAGCGGGAGTTAAAAATGGTCCTGAAGCCCGGCAGGATTTCCTTTGGCTGATCGTCCTCTACCACGTAGTGCCCGTCAGCGATAATAAAGCTGTTTTTTTCTCTGGAAAAAACGCCGTAACTGTATTCGGTATCTATACCCCGGTTAGAAAGTTCCTGCTTAAGAAATTTGTCCAGCTTTTTTAACTTAATACGCTCTTCTAACGGAATCCCCCGAGCGCTTTGTTCGAAAATCACCATTAACTTGCGATAAGTGTCCTTTCGTTTACGGCATTCGGGAGAGTTACAGTCGTTCAGTAGCTCTGCCGTAAGCCAGTTGAGCCATGCACCACGGCTCACCTGATTGCCGCCGTTAGCAATATCGGAGGGGCCCCAGTTGAAGTTAGGGGGCAAATTGCCAGGCAGGTCAAGTTTTGTCCCGGTGGCTTCCTGATAATAAGCGGTTTGGAAGCCATTCAGCGAGTATTCAAGCACCTCTTGGCTTTCTTCGGTCTCCAGCCTGCGCGTCACGGCATTAAGCGCGGCATAAATATTTTTCTCGAAGCGTTCTTCATTCACTGCAACGGCCGTGCGGATGAGGTCCATTTGTAAGATGACCACGCCCAGAACAGCGGCACTCATCAGTCCGATTATCGCCCAGATTGCTTTTTTATTCATAAAGAACGACCTTCTTGGTTTGTGTTTAGTAGGGGTTCTTATCTGAAGCAAATAAGAACTTTGACCTATCAAACAGGAACTTAACTCTTAAAGTTAAACATTCCTGTCAGGGCCACGTCGTGTTTAACAGACCTTTAACGCCGCAGGGTAAGATGGTGTTTTTTCTTACGGCAATCCGTTATTTTGTAATTTGGGCGACATTTTGGCTTGCATTAATAAATTCCCGATGATCTGTAGTTCAGAATGCAAATTCAATATTTTTTTTGGCAAGTGGTCAATGAATTTGAAGTATGTTTTTTATTTTGCTTTGGAGCAAAGCGCTGTTGACCAAAGAAAAGGCCCCATTAGTAGGGCGTCTTGTTAATTTATTTCTTTGCTGCCTACTGATTTGGTATATTTGCTAAAGTTTAAACAGTGAATTGTCCAAATACCCCAGACTTTAATGCTTTGCGCGCTATTGACCGAATGCCGTTCAGTTCCGTGTAAGGCGCCCCATCAAACCTTCCAGGGTAATCAAATAAGCACACACCTAAAAAAACATACCGCCCAAAAACACCATTACGGCGCTGCTTCTTCTTTGTATGCAACGATAATCTCCTCTGGAGATAACGAAAAAAATCATTTGGTTCGTTCAAGACTTTGATTGCATAACATGAAGAGAAATCTACTCCTTTGCCTTTTGACGCTGACTACTATCTCACTTTGGGCGCAGCAACCGCCCGGGCCATGCCCTCCTGGTGAGCCGGCCCTTGCCAACAACTGCGGCGCAGCGTGCGTACTTTGTGACTTTACGACGTTCACAAGTAATAACGACAACCCTAATACCGGGCAACAGGTGCCCCCTGATTTTTGCCCAGGCAACCCCATTCAGCCCCACAACGTGCAGTGGGTAGGCTTTGTCGCGGGCACACCCAACATATCCATGAGCGTGCTTGTGGAGAATTGCCAGGATGGGAATGGCCTGCAAATCGGGGTTTGGGGTACGTCTGATTGTACCTCTTTCAACCTCGTCTCACAGTGCTCTTACCAGGTTAACCCAAATACGCCTACGCCATTTAATATGACCGGGCTGACCGTTGGAGCGACCTATTTCTTCATTGTGGATGGCTTCGATGATGATGTTTGCGACTTCACTGTCAACGTTACTTCTGGTAGTACGACCGTGCCACCGGTATCTGGTTTGCCCAACATCGTGCCCAGCACCCCACCTCCTTATTGCCCGGGTAGTACCGTAACCTTCTCTGTCAATGGCGTCCAAAACGCCGGTGCCTACCAGTGGACAGTTAATGGCACCCCGGTTAACCAGGGCAACCAGGAGACAATTACGATTAACCTGCCAGATGAGACGGACTACACCATCTGTGTTACGCCAAGTAATGCTTGTAATGGTGCGGGCATCCCCAACTGTACCACCATCTCGACTACACCACCCCCAACCGAAATGATCACCGAAGTGATCTGCCAGGATGAAGCGCCTTATACCTATCAGGGCTCTCCGCCTTTTTTTGAAACGGGAGTTTATAACTTTTCCTATTTCCAGAATGGCTGTCAGCAACCGGTACAGTTGGACTTAACCGTCATTCCTCCTATCCCGCCTACCTTAATTACAGCAGAAATCTGTGAGGACGAAACGTATATCTTCCAAGGTACTCCGCTTAACCAAACCGGACAGTATGAAGAAACACTTATGACCGCAGATGGCTGTGATAGTACCGTCATTCTTAACCTTACAGTCAACCCGAACACCTTTCTAAATATAGGAGAGGTTTTCATTTGTGAAACCCTTCTGCCCTACATGGCCGGGGGGCCGGGCGGCGTGCCAATTACACAACCCGGGCCCTTTCAGGTGATACTCCCTAATGCCTTTGGATGTGATCAGGTCACTGTAGGATTTCTGACCGTTACATCACCCGATCTGCTCATTGTAGATACGACCATATGTGAGGGAGAGCTGGTCATAATCGGGGATATTTTTAACGGTGGTTCTACTTTTACCGAAACGGGCTTTTACTCCGGGAATTATACTGATCCCGGTGGATGCCAAAGTACTTTTCAGCTGGACCTCACGGTTTATGACCCGGTAACGAATATAGACACCACCATCTGTAACGGAGAGTCACTGACTGTGGGCGGCACTGATTACAGTGCGGGTACAACGGATTTAGAAATCACGCTCCCTTCCCAAACACCTGGGATCGATTGCGATAGTACCGTAATTTTGAACCTTACCGTTCTCGACCCTATCGAAACTTTTCTGGAAGAAGAGATCTGCGAAGGGGACACCGCTATGGTAGGCTCCGAAATCTTTACCACCACCGGCGAGTACACGGTTCTGCTGCAGGCCAGCAACGGGTGTGACAGTACCGTATTCCTTGACCTGCTCGTCAACCCCAACGTTGAAACAACAATCACGCCGGAGGTGTGCTTTGGAGATGACTTCGTGCTTGGCGACTCTACCTTCACGGCAACCGGTACGTATGAAGTACCACTGCTGACTACAGAGGGCTGCGATAGTACCGTTATTGTTGAGCTGACCGTCAAACCGGAAATTACAACAACGCTCGACGAATCCATTTGTGAAGGAGACGCTTTCACGGTAGGAGGCATGAGTTTTGATACCACAGGCACCTATGATGTGGTATTGACCGCAGCGGATGGTTGCGACAGTACAGTCACCCTGAACCTTGACGTCATCCCAACCGTATTTACAACGCTCGATGAAGAAGTATGTAATGGTGGCAGTTTCACAGTGGGTACTTCCACTTACGATGTAACGGGCACCTACATGGATACGCTCCCGGCAATAAATACGGGTTGCGATAGTGTCATCACCCTGAATCTTACCGTCCTCGACCCAATTATTGAGGACATCACCCGTAAAGTCTGCACCGGACAGGCGGTAATGGTGGGAAGCAGTACCTACGATTCGCCGGGCATGTATACCGATACTCTGATGACGCCTGAGGGCTGCGACAGTATCGTTAATTTGACGCTTACGATCGAAGATGTGATCCGTGATACGCTCTCTACCTCAATTTGTGAAGGGGAAGTCTTCACCGTAGCCGGTACCGATTACGATGCGACCGGGCTTTATCCTAATGACTTTGTTACGGCTTCGGGCTGTGATAGCGTGTTCTATTTGGACCTAACGGTTGTCCCAACCCGGATTACGGAGATAGACAGCACCATTTGTGATGGGGAAAGTGTGACCATTCTGGGCAACGACTATACCACCACAGGCATGTTTGAAGACCTGACCACGGCGGTGGAAACCGGTTGCGACAGTATCGTCCGGCTCAACCTTACGGTGCTGAATGTCCCACGGACCGACCTCACAGCGTCCATCTGCGATGGGGAGGCCTATACGGTAGGCACCTCTAATTATACCACGACCGGTATGTACGCAGATACCTTGCAAGCGGCGAATGGCTGCGACAGTATCATCACGCTGGACCTGACCGTGCTTGATGTGCCGGAAATAGGTCTTACCGAGTCTATTTGTGATGGAGAAACGTATACTGTAGGGACTTCTGACTACACCGCATCCGGATTCTACACCGACACCCTTGTCGCGGCGAATGGCTGCGATAGCATCGTAATGCTGGACCTGACGGTACTCAATGTACCTGAGGTTGACCTCGTAGAAAGCATTTGTCAGTTCGAGTCTTACGAAGTGGGCCCTTCCAGCTACACCATGAGCGGCAGCTATGTGGATACGCTCGTTGCGGCGAATGGCTGCGATAGTATTGTCAGCCTTGAGTTGACGGTATTTCCCGTGAAGCGGGATACCCTGGATATTACCATTTGTAATGCTTCTTCCTACACGGTTGGTAACAACACCTACAATGTGGAAGGCACCTACGTAGATACCCTCAGTTCTAACCTGACGGGCTGTGACAGTATTGTTACCCTAAACCTGACGGTGCGCGACTTCTTCGAAATCAACCTGAACCGTACGGTGTGCGAAGGGGAGTCTTTCACAGTGGGTACAACGCCTTATGATTCTACCGGGATGTACTCCCAGACCTTCATTTCCGTGGAGGGCTGCGATAGTATTGTCAACCTCAATCTCACCGTCATCCCATTCCCACGAACCGACCTGGCACCTGTCATTTGTGAAGGGGATACCTTTAACGTGGCGGGCAATCCTTATTTCCAAACCGGTGTGTATATGGATACGCTGACGTCCTTTGTCTCGGGCTGCGATAGTATTATCACGCTGGACCTCACCGTCAACCCAACGCTGTTTACCAGTCTTACAGAAGAAATTTGCGATTACGAAACTTACACTGTAGGCACTTCGGTCTACAATACCACAGGGATTTATACGGATACCCTCAGTTCGGTGGTGACCGGCTGCGATAGTATCGTTACCCTGGACCTGACAGTGCACCCTACGCTGTTCACTGATCTGACGGAGGAAATTTGCGACGGAGAGACTTACACCGTTGGCACTTCTGACTACACCACGAGCGGAAACTATGTGGATACCCTTAGCTCAGTTGTCACGGGCTGCGACAGTATCATCACACTGGACCTGACCGTGTATCCCATCCCGATGACGAGCCTTATGGAAATCGTTTGCTTTGGTGATACCTATACCGTCGGCACCTCCACTTACGACACTACAGGCAACTTCGTGGATACGTTGACCTCAGCGGTGACGGGCTGCGACAGTATCGTCACGCTCGATTTGACGGTGCGGCAGGAAATCCGTACGGAGCTGGTGCAGGAGATTTGCGACTACGAGACGTTCTCCGTTGGCAACAGCACCTACAATACCACTGGTATGTATGCGGACACGCTCACCTCATTAGCTACCGGCTGTGACAGCATCGTTACGTTGGACCTAACTGTACATCCGACCTTATTCACTGAACTGACGGAGGAGATCTGCGACTACGAGACCTTTACGGTGGGCAACAGCACTTACAATACGACCGGCGTGCATGTAGATACCCTCAGCTCGGTGGTAACGGGTTGCGACAGCATCGTCACGCTGGATCTGACTGTACATCCGACCTTATTCACCGAACTGACGGAGGAAATCTGCGATGGGGAGACCTACACGGTGGGCGCTTCCGAGTATACGACGAGCGGTACCTATGTGGATACGCTCAGCTCAGCGGTAACGGGCTGCGACAGCATCATTACGTTGGACCTGACTGTGCACCCCATCCCAATGACGAGCCTGACGGAAATCGTTTGCTTTGGAGATACTTATACCGTCGGTACTTCCACCTACGATGCCACCGGCAGCTATGTGGACACGCTCAGCTCAATGGTAACAGGCTGCGATAGTATTGTTAGTCTCGACCTGACAGTGCGGGAGGAAATCCGTACTGAGCTGGTACAAGAGATTTGCGATTACGAGACGTTCTCCGTTGGTAACAGCACTTACAATACCACGGGTATGTACGCGGACACGCTTACCTCGTTAGCTACCGGCTGTGACAGTATCGTTACGTTGGATCTGACGGTGTACCCGACTCTGTTCACTGAACTGACGGAGGAAATCTGCGACTACGAGACCTTTACCGTGGGTAGCAGTACCTACAATACGACTGGCGTGCATGTAGATACGCTCAGTTCGGTGGAGACGGGTTGCGATAGTATCGTTACCCTCAACCTGACGGTGCACCCGACCCTGTTCACTGAACTCACGCAAGAAATCTGCGATGGCGAGAGCTTTGGCGTCGGCACATCGACCTACACGACAAGCGGCATCTTTGTAGATACGCTTAGCTCAATGGTGACGGGGTGCGACAGTATCATCACCCTCGACCTGACCGTGTACCCGATTGAAATGACCATGCTTACGGAGGAGATTTGCGAAAGCGAAACCTTTAGTGTCGGGTCCTCGACCTACAGCGAAGCAGGCAGTTATACAGATACGCTGACCTCGGTGGTGACGGGATGTGATAGTATTGTCATGCTCGATCTGACCGTTAACCCTGAGTACGAAATCACCTTGCAAGAGAATATCTGCGATGGAGAATCTTTCCCTGTCGGCGCGGAAAGCTTTTCGCAAACGGGCACTTACACGGTTCCCCTGACTACAGCTGCGGGTTGTGACAGCATCGTTACCCTTGAGCTATCCGTCTTCCCCTGCGAGCTGCAGTTTGCCAACGAAGCAACGGATGTCAGCTGTTTCAACGAATCCGATGGGGAGGTAGCTTTTGAAGTGCTGGTAGGTACGCCGCCCTATACCTTTACCTGGCAGGCGCTGCCGGGAGGGCTGCCCAATGGCAACGGCACTATTGATGGCAATAACCTTGAAGAAGTGATTGATCAATTACCGGCCGGTACCTATCGTATTGATGTGGTGGACAGCTCCCCATTTGAAATTTCCGGCAGCTTCCAGGTCGTAGTGGCACAACCAGAGCCGGTCGATATTGAGTTGCTGCTTTCCGAATACAATCAGTTCAACGTGAGCTGCGCATCCGAAACGGATGGCTTTATCAATGGTATTGTTACCGGTGGCATTCCACCTTACAGTTATACCTGGAGCAACGGAAGCCGCCTTGATGGCATTGATGAGCTTGGAGCAGGCACTTACAGCCTTACTGTTACGGACGCTAACGGTTGTATCGCTTCAGCAGAGGCAACGCTTATTGAACCTGAAGGCTTGAATGTCGCGCTGAGTGTTGCCGATCCCCTTTGCTTTGGCGATGAAGCAGGTGTGGTCAGTGTTGACGCAGTGGAAGGAGGGATCACTCCATATGTCTATGGTATAGATGGCTCTCCAATGTCAGGCAGCCCGCTGTTTACCAACCTGACCATCGGCTCACACCTTGTACAGGTGCAGGATGCGAATGGTTGTACCGATTTACAGGAGGTTATTGTCAATCAGCCGGAAGAGCTCATTGTTGATCTGGGCGATGATATAGACATCGAGCTGGGGGAAAGCGTAGAACTTTACGCAGAGACCACTAATGACGATATGATTGCCCAGTACATTTGGCGTATCGATACGGCTGCACGCCCCACTTGCCTGGACTGTGTGGATCCATTGATCACGCCGCAGGTGACGATGTCTTATTTCGTTACTGTAATTGATGAGAACAACTGTCAGGCAACCGATCAGATCACGGTATTTGTGGACAAAGACCGGGATGTTTACATTCCGAATGTCTTCTCGCCTAATGGAGATGGCAGCAATGATGTCTTCACCATCTTTGCGGGCCCTGAGGTAACCCGGGTCAACAGCTTCCAGGTTTACAACCGATGGGGCGAACCGATGTACGAAATCTATGGCTTCCCGGCTAATGATCCCCTCTATGGCTGGGATGGCACACACCGGGGCGAACTGATGAACGGGGGGGTCTACGTCTACGTTGCCGAGATTGAGTTCATTGACGGTGTTGTCGAATTGTACAAAGGTGATATTCTGCTGATGCGGTAATTGCCCTGTGACACCAATACACTTTGACTGATGCAAAAGCCCGGTTGCCATTTGGTAGCCGGGCTTTTGCATTTTGGGAGTAAAAGCATAGAGCCAGGTACTAAAAAAGAAAACCGGAAGCTTGCGCTGTGCAAACTTCCGGTCAACGATTGGTTCTTAAGTAAGCCGTTCTACAGATGGCGCTCAGCATGGTAGCTGGAACGGACCAAAGGGGCACTTTCCACAAAGTCGAAACCTTTGGACAAGCCAACTTCTTTATACTCGGCAAATTTATCCGGGTGGACGTATTCGACCACATCAAGGTGCATCTTGGTGGGCTGTAGGTATTGGCCGATGGTCATGACATCACAGCCGTGCTCCAGCAGGTCATCCATGGTTTTGTACACCTGTTCATCCGTTTCACCCAGGCCTACCATGATACCAGACTTGGTGCGCTTACCGTAATCTTTGGTGCGTTGTATTTGCTCCAGGCTGCGGTGGTACTTAGCCTGCGGGCGTACTTTTCGGTACAAGGCTTCCACGGTTTCCATGTTGTGAGAAACCACTTCCTGCCCCGCGCTGATCATGCGCTCCAGTGCCCACCAGGTCGCCCGAACGTCAGGGATAAGCGTCTCGATTGTTACCTCAGGAGTACGCTCTTTGATGTGGCGCACGGTTTGGTACCAGACTTCTGCGCCCCGGTCCTTTCGCTCATCGCGGTTGACGGAGGTAATAACAGCATGCTTCACCTGCATCAAGTCAATCGCTTCAGCTACCCGGCGCGGCTCATCCTCATCGTACTCCGGTGGACGGCCGGTCTTCACTGCGCAAAAAGAGCAAGACCGGGTACAGGTATTGCCCAGGATCATGAAGGTAGCGGTACCCGCACCCCAGCACTCACCCATATTCGGACAGTTGCCGCTTTGGCAGATGGTATGCAGGTTGTAGTCGTCCACGAGGCTGCGGACTTTCTTATAGTTAGGCCCGATTGGCAGCTTTACACGTAGCCAATCTGGCTTTTTACGGCGTTGTTCTTTGCTTTCTACTACAGGTAATTCCAGCATGGGAACCGTTTTTATGACTTTCGCAAAACCCGGATAAGGGCTTTACGGTAATGTATTTTCGATCAAACAACAGTCAGGGCAGGCTTATAGTTTTGGGAAGGATGGAGTTCATTGGGCTAATGAAAGTGTTCGGTGCACTTCGTTAAATCAACGTCAAAACACCCAAGTTTGCCACAGGACCTGATGCTGGCTGGGATCAATTGTAAACAGGCGTCGGCATACCACGCTACCAGCGCTTGCCCAGCTGCAAATTTACATAAAGATTGATAAAGAAAGGACGATTCTCGGTGTTAGCGACCTGCGGTGATTCGATCATAATAGGGATGGTGCGCGTAAAGACATCCACCATGACACCGGCTTCGACCGCTTTCACAAACTCATCGAAAGCGCCCCAGTCAAAGTGGAGGGCAAATTTGCCATGCAGGCCGGGTACTACTTCCAGTTCGCCCAACCCTTGGGCAAACCCTGAAGAGCCATAGATGCGGCTGATTTCCAAAAAGGTATTGGCGTTAGCTTCACTGTATTTTTCGCTGCGCACCACAAAGTTGTCGACGCTGCCTTGTTCTGCTGTACGGATGAGTTCGAGATAATATGGCTTTAGCAAACCAAGGGACGGGCCGCCTTCGTAAGTGATGCCGACCGCCACGCCACGCCGTTTGGCTTTTTCAGAAAGATAGCGTTTCTCGCCAAAGCCGGCACGAAGGACAAAAAAGTTATTCTGCTTGCCAAAAACAAAAGCCCGGGATACGCGGGCTGATTGCCGCTGAAAGTCAAAACTTTGCCGGTACTCTTTCGGATGCTTGATTTCACCAAACTCCACATTGATGTACCGGGTCAGGTAGTATGTTTTCAGCCGGGCAAAGTTAACTCCAAAGGCAAAACCGTTGGTTTGGAGCAATTTTAGATCTGCTGTGATTTCACGATCATAGACGATACCCTCTGACTCATCATAGATATTTTGATTCGTATCAAAGGTCTGTTGTGCAAAGAGGGGCACAAAGCTCAGCAGGAAAAACAGGAAAGAAACAGATCGTAACTTCAGCATACTCGGTTGTGGTAGTCCTGGCTCCGAAAGGTGGTTGGCAATAGGGGAATCACCTGACGGCGGCAGAAATGATAACGGTATTAATAGTACATTCTTTTGCCGTAAAGGTTCAATGCACTTCATTGGCAATTTCAGTAAAAAAGAGAAGGAGGATCGGCAGAAACTGGGGTCCTCGCGTTGTTTGTCTCAATTTATACAAAAATGCCAAATAATGCCAGTGCTAACGTGGCAGGAAGGTAAATTCTCTTTGCTGCTGATAGAGTGCTGCCGTGTTTTTGAGTTGCAGCGCCTTGCGCAGCTGCAAAGCTTCAAAAGTACAGCGCTCAATGGTCAGGCGTAAACGGGCGGAAGATCCGGGGACCATATGCACCGTCAAGTGGTAATACCCGTTGAGGACGGGGTGGGGGCTGTCGACAAAGCGGAACTGCACCGGGAATTGATCTGCAGGCAAGGCCATAAGCGTCTCCCAGATGCTATCCAGGATGGGGAAATCATCGCGCATGGAATGGTGCAAAAGCCAATGCCGCGGAAAAAGGGCTCCATCTGCCTGCAGGGTATAGCCCTGCCGGGACAGGATGAGGATTTGTTGTTGTGGCATATAATCGTTTTTGGGCGTCGGTGTTGGGGTGTTGTTGGTTTTTTCTTGTTTTTTAGTAAGCAACCAGTTCGCTGGCAATTTCCATGAATAGTGTTTCCACGTTTTCTCCGGTTTTGGCGCTGGTCAGAAAATCGGGGTTATGTGTCCGCTCCAGGATGATCAGCTCCTCCTCAGAGACCAGGTCTTTTTTGTTGCCAACAACTTTGATCAGGCAACCGGGCAGGATTTTCTGAATGAGTTTGAGGTCACTCTTCAGGTTATCGGCGGTTTGCTTTCTGGACAGATCGAAGACATAAATCACGGCACTTGCACCAAGGAAGTAGGTCTTTGGTACTTTCTTCTGAGATACTTCTCCTGCAATATCCCAAAGGATAAGCGAGAGTGGTTCGCCACTGACTTCCACTACTCGTTTGTCTACCTTAACTCCTATGGTAGTCAGGTACTGGTCACTAAACGTATTATAGACAAAGCGATGAAATAAAGAGGTTTTCCCCACCGCAAAACTTCCTGTTATCAGGACTTTCCTGCTGGTCATTAAATAAACTTTTTTACGCCCCCCGGCTGTTTGGCCTGCTCTTAAAGCTGACCCTGTATTGCCTCAGTGCTCAGAGGCATTGTTTTCATGAAGTATTCTTTCAGGGTTTTGCCCAGGTGAAGGTGCAGGGAGGCATCATCCGCCCTGATCTTCCGGGCCAGTTCGTTCTGAACAAAGGTAGCAATCTGATCAGATAATTGTTCCTGTTCTTTTGTCGTCATTTTACCTTCCACGGCGAGAGCAACGTAGTAAGTGTGAAAATCCCGTATCAAAATCTGATAACCCGCATATTCAATCAGCTCAAGCTGAGTAGTGCCACGCCGGAAGGCATCCACTACAAATGATTTTATTGCGGTGAGCATCCCTGCAATCAGCTCTTTGTCCACGACCTCCAGTGTGGATGCGCTTCCCAGCAAAAGGCCGGAATGCTGCTCAATGATATACGCCTCCCTTACCCGGGGCAAAGCTGCATTGCGCAGCACCAGGTCCGCCTCCCGAACGCCCCCTGCCCGAAAGAAACGGTCGCGCAAACGCGCCAGGAAGCTGCGCTCCAGCTGTTGTTCCACGTTTTCCCGGAGTTCCTGCAGCTGCTGGGCAATGTACTTGCGGATCATCGTGCCCATGACCGGATAGAGCATATCGATCATCTCTTCCTGGGATTCCCGGATTTTGCGTTCTACCAGCCGGTCGACTGCCAGTTGGTAGGCTTTGGGAAAGTGGGCTTCAAACTCGCTGAGCTGCTCTTCGATGATGGGGACCACCCGTTCTGCCAGGGGCTCCTTCTCCTCCAGTATGTTATGGATATGCGTGATCCGCTCCTGCTCCGGCCGGAGCAGGATGTTGCGCAACTGCTGTAAAGGGTCCGATTGATGTTCAGGCTGCTGGCTCACAGGCATCAGGCTTCTTCAGACATTTGGCTTATTTGCTGCCCCAGCTCGCTGAGCATGCTGCCCAGGCGGGCACGGTCGGCACTGCTGACCGTGTCAATCTTTCTGCCCAGTTCTTTACCCTGAGTATTGAGCTGAGCCTCCAGATGGTTCAGGCGCTGACTGATGCGGTCCTCTAGTGCCTGCTGTGCACTTTCCTGTTTGGCGATCCAGTCGTCAATGCGCTGCCCCAGCCGTTGCTCCAGTGCGTTGAGCGCTTCGTTGATTTGATTGAAGCGGGCATCGTACTCGCTCATTTGTTCCCCCATCAGGATATCCCGGATGGTGTTGATCTCCCCGAAGGTCGGTGTTTTCGTTTCAGCCATATGATCTGTTTCTTTTTGTGACCGCATTAATTGCAGTACTACCTTATTAGTTAGGTGTTGGGAAAAGGGGGTTTGTTTTGGCTGTTTACTTGCTGGACTGGGTTAGCCTTGAAAAATCATCCCTGTAGAATAAAGATAGCCATTCCATATTGGGAAAAGCAACATTTGTCCTATTTTCCTTACAGTTTCCACTATTTTTGAAGCATGAATCTACTGCTCTATACCAGTCAGGCCACCCCCAGGGTATGTTATGCCTGCAAGGTCCTGTTCGGGCATATCCTCGGGCTGCAGGTGGAAGTGACGGCAGACTGGTCCTACTTTCAGTCGGTCAATGCGGACAAAATCATTTACGGGGCTGCCGGTTCGGTAGGAAAAGAGCCCTGCCTGCCAGCCTCCTCCTTGCTTTTTGAGAAGGGCATCCATCCACAGCGGGTGAACATACGCCATTTCGAGGGCCGCCCCGCCGGTTTTTTCGTGCCTGGCAAGGCTAATGCCTTGCTGCCTTTCGACCTCCTGGCTTTCACCTTTTACCTGGCTGCCCGATATGAAGAATACCAGGCTTTTGAAGGCGATGCCCACGGGCGTTTCCCGGCAACAGGCAGCCTTGCCCATCGGCAGGGGTTTCTGCAACGGCCAATTTTGCAGGAATGGGGGGCAGTGCTCCTGAAACGGTTGCAAGCTTTTTACCCACACCTGCCCGACCGCCGCCCAGGGTATACGTTCCGGCCCACTTACGATGTGGATATGGGCTGGGCGTACCGCCACCGCCCGCTTTGGCTTCAGCTTGGCGGATGGCTCAGAGCTGCCCTGCAGGGCAACCATACGCTGCTTCGGGAGCGCCTGCGGGTGTGCCTGGGGAGGGCTCAGGACCCTTTCTATACCTTTGATGAGCTGGAGCGCCTGCATATCGAGCTGGAGCTGCGCCCACTATTTTTCCTGCTGCTCGGGCAGTTCGGCCCTTACGATAAAAACCTGCCGCCAAAGGGTAGGGCGATGCAGGCACTAACCCAAAAGCTGATCACCTTCAGCGATACCGGGCTGCACCCTTCTTACCGGTCGAATACCTCCCGAGCGCAGTTGCAGGCAGAAGTGGAGCATTACACCCGGCTTACAGGGCAGGCACCGCTGCGCAGCCGTCAGCATTTTCTCAAGCTAAGTTTTCCGGCTACCTACAGGCAGTTGATACAGGCCGGGATACAGGAAGACTACACCATGGGCTACGCTGATGCACCGGGCTTCCGGGCTGGTTTATCGGTGCCCTATCCCTGGTATGACCTCGAAGCGGAGGCGGAGCAACCGCTGCTCATTTACCCGTTTGCCGTAATGGATGTAACGCTGCAACAGTACCTGCAGCTTCCTCCCGGTCAGGCCATCGAAATGTTAAAGAGCCTGATTGATACCCTACGGGGCACAGGCGGTGTATTTATGCCGCTCTGGCACAACAGCTCCTTTGCCGCGAGCCACGGCTGGGCAGGCTGGGCAGAAGTACATGAGACGCTTTTGCGGTACGGCAGCACCAAAAGCTGAGCTTTTTTGTTCCTATTATGAGGGATAACCCCTATTTTGGTCGCCGCAGCAAAAATAACTTACATGTTTGATCTGAGCCAAACGCCTTCCATCGCGAATCAATTTATCGCCGAGCTTCGGGATATCAATGTACAGTCCGACCGGATGCGATTCCGCCGCAACCTGGAACGCCTGGGCGAAATCCTGGCCTACGAGGTCAGCAAAACGCTGGCCTATATGCCCAAAAGCGTTGCCACGCCCCTGGGGGAGGCAGAAGTAGCCCTCAGCGATCAGAAAGTGGTGCTGGCCACCATCCTACGGGCCGGCCTGCCGATGCATCAGGGCATGCTGCATTACTTCGATCACGCCGAAAGCGCCTTTGTCTCTGCTTACCGCAAACACCATAAAGACGGCTCCTTCGACGTACATGTGGAGTACATCTCCTGCCCGGACCTTACGGGCAAGACGCTCATCATTGCCGATCCCATGCTGGCGACCGGCGCTTCCATGTCCCTGGCAATTGAGTCCCTGCTGGAGCAAGGGCAGCCTGCCGCAATCCACGTAGTCACCGCAGTGGCAGCCACCGCCGGTGTGGAGCACCTGCAGCGGGTGATGCCGGAAGCCCACCTTTGGGTTGGCGCGGTGGACGAAGAGCTGACTGCCAAGTCCTACATCGTGCCCGGCCTGGGCGATGCCGGCGACCTCAGCTACGGGGAGAAGGTGCAGGAGTAGCGGCTTTTTTTGCTTATCTTTCCAGTTATGAAGTATCCGATTGGCATACAGGATTTCCGGGAGCTCCGGGAAGGTGGCTATGTGTATGTGGATAAGACAAAAACACTTTTTAATATTCTGCAACAGGGCGGAGGGTACTACCATCTCCATCGCCCCCGCCGTTTTGGCAAAAGCCTGCTGCTATCCACCATGAATGAGCTGTACCGTGGCAACCGGGAGCTGTTCGAAGGCTTATGGATCGACAATCACTGGGACTGGGAAGAGATGCAACGGCCGGTAATTTGGCTGAAGTTTAGCTCGTTCAAATATAAAGGTAACGACCTCAAAAAAGCGATACAGGAGGGAATAGAGGAAGTTGCAGCAGGACTGAATATTGAGCTTGATCACGGTGCGTTTGTCAACCCCTTGCAAGACCTAATCCAAAAAGCGTATAATCAGTACGGTCAAAAAGTGGTCCTGCTCATTGATGAATACGATAAGCCCATTATTGACTATCTGGATGAGCCCGGACAGGCTGAGGTCAACCGGGATATCCTTAAGTGGCTGTATTCCATCCTAAAAGACAGCGATCCTTACCTCGAGCTCGTTCTCATCACCGGCGTTTCTGCTTTCAGCAAAGTCAGTATTTTTTCTGATCTCAATAACCTCTACAATCTTTCCCTGGTAGCCGCTGCCCGCACCTTGCTTGGTATCACGCAAGATGAGCTGGAGCATTACTTTGCGGAGCCTCTGGCGCGTGTCGATAAGGCAAAAGTCCGGCAATGGTACAATGGCTATTCCTGGGGCGGTACGGAGAAAGTCTACAACCCGTTTTCTATACTCAGCTTTTTCCAGGGTGGGGGAGAGTACAGCAATTTCTGGTTTGAAACCGGTACGCCTACTTTCCTGATTCGGGAAATGAAAAAGCGAGCTTACTATTTCCCGGAGCGCATCGAAGTCTCGCAAAACAAGATCAATGCCTTTGACCTTACACGCCTCGATCCGATTTCCGTACTTTTCCAGACCGGCTACCTGACCATCCTGAAGTACGAGCCGGAAGACCATCTGTACACGTTGGATTACCCGAATATGGAAGTCCGCCAATCAATGGAGCAAAGCCTGCTGCACGAATACCTCGAAGGCCCGAAAGACCCCCTGGCAAGGGTGGCCGGGCTGCGCAATGCACTGCGGGAAGGCGATATCGAAGGTATGGTCCGCATCATCAATGCGCTGTTTGCCTCCATGCCCTATGATCTTTGGCCGCAGCAGCAAACCGAGCGTTTCTTCCACTTCATTATCCACCTCACTTTTGACCTGTTGGGGACCTACATCCGATCGGAAGTGCATACCGCTAACGGGCGCTGCGATGCCCTTGTGGAAACCGCCGATCGCATCTACGCCTTGGAGTTCAAACTCGATAAAAGCGCGGCAGAAGCCCTGCAGCAGATTTTTGATAAAGGTTACCTACAGCCCTATGCCGACTCTCCTAAACAGCGCGTTGCCGTTGGCATGAACTTTTCTTCGGAGGAACGGGCGGTGGTGGCGTGGGAAAGTGAGGGGATTTAAGGCCTGTTCATCTGAATATACTCTTCCTCGGTTACCCATTCTACCGTTTTGAAACGCTCGAAAAAGGCAGGCGCTATTGCTCTTTCTTCGACCTTTTGATACTGTTTGATGATAAACGGTCTTGCATCTGGAATCACATCAACCGGGGAAAATGATTTCAAGACCCAATGATAGCCCTGCTCCCTCAGTTCCTTTATCTCACTCCATTCGAAAAAATTTACCATGTAGTGTTCTTGCCTCAAATACGGTTGAAGCTCCGGGCAGTTGCAGTGTAAATGATGAGTCCGGTGGATACTCCCGACCGGTTTGTTCAAATCGGAATAATGGGACGACTCAACGATGACTTCCCGGCATTTATACCCTTCGAACAGGATATCTTCTTCCCCAACCGTCACAGACATGGTTTTTATGCCTACTGCCACCCAGGGATGCTGATTAACAGGCTTTTCCAATTCCACTTTCTGTTGATAGCCAAACTCGACATTTTTATCGATGACATATAAGCTATCCGTAGCCTTGTCCAGCAATCGGTACCTATAGGATAGTTGAAATCCATCATCAGCGGGCAGGCACTCCAACAGAATATACCGATCATTCACATAAATGTGAGCGTCCATTACGGACATGGATAGAAGGAAAATGATGGTTTTCATAAGCTACGCCAAATATTTGCCCACAATCGGCATACGCCGCCCCATGCCAAATGCCTTTTCAGAAACCCGCAGCACGGGAGCCATTTGGTGGCGCTTGAACTCGTTGATGTTGACCAGGCGGAGCACCCGGCGGACCAGCTTTTCATCGTAGCCTTTTTCGATGATGTCCTGCGGGCTGAGGCGGCGCTCGATGTATTGGAACAGGATTTCGTCCAGGTCCTCATATTCGGGCAGGCTGTCGGTGTCCTTTTGGTCGGGCTTGAGCTCAGCGGAAGGGGGCTTGGTGATGATGTTGTCGGGAATGATTTCCTCTTCCCGGTTGATGTAGCGGCAAAGCTCGAAGACCTCCGTTTTGTAAAGGTCGCCGATGACGGACAAGCCGCCGCACATGTCGCCATAAAGGGTGCCATACCCGACGGCCACCTCGCTTTTGTTGGACGTGTTGAGCAGGATGTTACCGAACTTATTAGACAAGGCCATGAGCAGGTTGCCCCGGGAGCGGGACTGCAGGTTTTCCTCGGCGATATTGAATTCGGTGGCCCAAAAGTGGGGCTTGAGCGCCTCCATAAAACTGTTGTAGATGGGCTCGATGGGGATGATGTCGTAGGGCGCACCCAGGTTTTCCGCCAGCTTCCGGGCATCTACGACCGAGTGGTCGGAGGAAAACTGCGAAGGCATTAATACCAGGCGGACATTTTTCGCTCCCAGCGCCCGCACCGCCAGTACGGCCACCAAAGCCGAGTCTATCCCGCCGGAAAGTCCAAGGATGGCCCGCTTAAAGCCCAGTTTCCGGAAGTAATCGCGAATGCCCATCACCAGGGCATCGTGGATGAGGGGCATTTTGTTTCGGGGCTGCAGCAGCTCCCTGCCGCCTTTGGTGACTTCGTCCAGGTCGTACACCCGTACTGCCTCTTCGAAGTAAGGCAGCTCGTCAAAGATTTTGCCATCGGGGGAGGCGACCATAGAGCCGCCGTCGAAGAGGATTTCTGTCTGTGCACCGCTGTGGTTGACGTAGAACATTGGAATGCCGTAGCGCTCTACATTAGCCCGGACGACCTTCGTGCGTGACTCGGCCTGCACGTAACTGAAGGGCGAAGCGGAAAGGTTGAGGATAAAGTCCGGCTGTTGCGGCATCAGCTGATCCATGGGTGAGATGGTGTAGAGTGGGTTCTCATTGGCGATGTTCCAGATGTCCTCACAAACCGTGAGGGCAATGCGCTTGCCTTTGAATTCCACCACCTTCCACTCCGAAGCCGGCTCGAAGTAGCGGTACTCGTCGAAGATATCGTAAGTCGGCAGGAGGGTTTTGTGCTGTACCTGCTGCACTTTGCCATCAGCCAGAAAGAAGGCGGAGTTGTAATGGTCTTTGCCCTCAATCACCGGGTTTTTGGTTGGTGAGCCCACCACAATAGCGATACCCTGCGCTGCTTTCGCCAGTTGCTCCACCGTAGCTTCCGCCAATTCGATGAAGTCCTCAAATTCCAGGAAGTCCCGGGGCGGATAGCCCACGGTTGCCAGTTCGCTGAAGCAGATGAGGTCGGCTTGTTGGGCTTTGGCTTCCGCGACCGCCTGCAGCATTTTTTGCAGGTTGCCTTCAAAGTTGCCAATGTGGAAGTTGAGTTGTGCGATCGCTATCTTCATGTATCTTCGTTTGAAATCTAAACAAAGGTAAGAAAGGATGGTTGCAATCGGGAAACCGGGACCGCTAAATTGATAAAATGCCCTGATTTTCTGCTCCTGCTGCGCCGTGCTGACTCCTTCTGGCTTTTTTCCTTGAAAATCCGTAAATTGATCGGTCAAAGACCCTGGAAATGAAAAAAGTATACCTTTTGTCGCTAATGATTGCTCTAATCCATTATGCCTGTACAGACTTAGAGGAAGATTTGGTAGGAGCGCTCACGGAGGAGTTGTCTGTTGAAGGAAACGGCATAAATTATGATTGTGCCTGCGGCGGACCGCTGATACGGGCTTATTCCGGATTAAGAAATTCTGGAACCGCCTACCACGGGGGCTATTTCTCCCTGCAGGAGCTTACCTCCGATGAAATGGTAGTATGTGCCAAAGGCAGCGACTGGTATGATGGTGGAATACAGATCGCTTTGCATCAGCATACTTATACGCCCGACCATCCTTTTCTGGGTACGACTTTCCGGCAGTTGTACGAGGCTATATCTGAAGCTAATCAAGCGCTGGACCAGGCGCATTTGGAACCACACGAAGTGGCACAGGTCAGAGGTTTGCGGGCATTTTACTATTGGCGGCTTCTCGACCTGTTCGGCCGGGTCAAAATCGTAACCGAGTACGACCCCAATCCTCCTCAGGCCACCCGGGAGGAAGTGTTTAACTTTGTGGAACAGGAGCTCCTGGCAATATTAGAAATTCCCGAAGTCAGTGCAGATATGGACCTCAGCAGCAGTTCGCTTTCTGAAAGTAGTGATGCCTACGAACTTAATCGCTATGGTGCCTTAGGTATTCTGGCAAGGCTCTATCTGAATGCCGAAGTGTATACAGGTACGCCCAGGTACGAAGCAGCTAGTACGGCAGCTTCCCACATCATTGACAGCGGGCATTATCAGCTATGCGGGCAGGGCTGTGCCGTATCTAACCTGGGCTATCGCCCGGGCGTGCCTTCTGACCCTGAACAGTTGGAAGGCTATGGCGCTGTTTTCGCACCCAACAACGATGGCAACCCCGAGCACATCTTTTCCATCAATTACGATGAGTACCTTGGGCCGGGGATGAACTTTTCACAAATGGTCCTTCACCCGGCCAGCCAATTGAGCTGGCACCTGCAGGAACAGCCCTGGAATGGCTACGTTACCCTTGAAGAATTCTACAACAGCTATGAGGACGCTGACTTGCGCAAAAAAGCCAGTTTCCTGACCGGGCCGCAGTTTGATTTCTCTGGCTCTGCTGTTATTGATTACAGCGTAAATGATGGTGAACTTCAGCTCAGCTATACCCCCAGCATCAATGAATTGCAGCCGGATGCGGCGCGAGGTGCAGGGGCCCGGCCTGTTAAGTTCAGCTTTAAGCTCTATGGGGGTAGGGAAATGGACAATGACTTTCCGCTCGTCCGCTTGGGGGAGGTCTACCTCATCAGGGCAGAGGCCCGCGCCCGCCTTAGCGGCAACTGGGCAGATGCCGAGCCTGATGTCAATATATTGCGCGCCCGTGCTGGGGTGGAGCCCTACAGCAGTACGCTTACGGCGGATGAGTTTTTGGCAGAACGAGGCCGGGAGATGTTTCAGGAAGCCATACGCCGTACTGACCTCATCCGGTTTGGAAAGTATACCGAAGCCTGGTGGGAAAAGCCAGCTTCTGAGCCCTACCGGGAATTATTTCCTATTCCCCGGTCTGCTATCGGCGGAGATGCAGGGCTGACGCAGAACCCTGGGTATTAATACAAATCACATCATCGGGCATCCCTTCTCCGCTGCTGTCTTGTAAAAGAAGTTCGGCTTCAGCTCCGCAGCATTATACGTGCGGTGGAAGGTCGCCGTCGTGGCCGGTGAGACCGGTGGTATGAGCCAGGTCCAGTCGCCATTGACCGGGCGGCCGTGCGATTGTTCAATGCGCTCAAAATGCTCATGTTGCTCAGCGGCGCTGTGGTGGTCCACGACTTTCACGCCCGCCTGCGCGTAGGAATGCAGTACCGCGGCATTCAATTCCACCAGCGCCCGGTCTTTCCAGAGGGTGGCATTGCGGGAGGTATCAAGGTTCATGGCTTCCGCAACTTTAGGCAGAGCGTTGTAGCGTTGCTGGTCCGCCAGGTTGCGGGCACCAATTTCCGCGCCCATATACCAGCCATTGAAGGGCGCAGCGGAGAACCGCAGCCCGCCAATGCTCAGCCACATATCAGCAATCACAGGTACGGCATACCATTTTAAACCCAAGCCGGTAATTCCCGGCTGATCAGGGTGCGTAATCGGCACTTCCAGGCACACCTCCTCCGGCCACTCAAACCAAACCGGTGGGCGGCCCGCTTCCTGTACCACAAGGGGGAGAATGTCAAATGCGGTGCCTTTGCCCTGCCAGCCGAGGCTTTCGCAAAAGCGGGTAAAGGAGGCACTTGCCGGGTCGCCTAAGACACTGCCGTCCGGCTGCGCGTAGCCCGCATAGCGGATGAGCTGATGGTTCAGGATTTTCAGGGGCGTCCGGCCTTCAACGTCAGGTGGGAAAATGGTGATCGCCGACCGGATATTCCCCTCGTTGGTGGCAAAGCGCAGGTGGTTGCAGAGAAGGCGAAAGGCCGTCTCTGCATCCGTCACCCGCCGGGCATCGAACACATGCAGGCTTTTCCAGTACAACCGCCCGATGCATCGGATGGAATTCCGCCAGGCAACCCTTGCCCCGAAGGCCAACTCCGCTTCGGTCAGCTCGTAGGTGCCTTGTGCCGCGATGGACTCTATGATTTCCTCCATACGGTCTTTGTGAGCCGCGTGGGGCAGTTCCTGTTCTTTGGCATAAAGCTGAAGGAACTGTTCGGCTTCCTGTAGGAGCGTCGATGGAGCAGCCTTGGCAATGGTGTTCATATTTTTTATTTTTCTTCAATTTGGAAGCGGAAAAATGCACCAAAATAATCGTCCTCCCCTCTGAAAAGTTTATTTTCCCGCCTCAAATGTTTGTCAAAGTGCTAAACCAAATAAACCATGCAAAACCAACCGCTCATAGAGTGCGTACCTAATTTCAGTGAAGGCCGTGACCCGGCAGTGCTGAAGCAAATCACTGATGCCATCGAAGCGGTGGAGGGCGTCAAACTTCTGGACGTCGACCCCGGAAAAGCGACCAACCGCACGGTCGTCACCTTTGTGGGCGCGCCGGAGCCGGTCATTGAGGCGGCTTTCCAGGCTATGAAAAAGGCCAGCGAAGTCATTGATATGTCCAAGCATACCGGTGAGCACCCCCGTATGGGCGCCACGGATGTCTGCCCGCTTATCCCCATTGCCCACATCACCATGGAAGAGGTCGCCAAATGGGCGCATAAGCTGGCCAGGCGTGTCGGTGAGGAACTGGGCATTCCCATCTATATGTATGAAAGTGCCGCGACCAAGCCCGCATGGCGCAATCTGGCTACGGTCCGCTCTGGCGAGTACGAAGCCCTGCCCGATAAACTGGCTAAACCGGAATGGAAGCCGGATTATGGCCCGGCGAAATTTAACGCAACCGCCGGAGCGACGGCAGTGGGCGCCCGGGACTTCCTTATCGCTTACAACGTCAACCTCAATACCACCTCGGTACGCCGCGCCAATTCCGTTGCCTTTGATGTGCGGGAGCAGGGGCGTTTGAAGCGGGAAGGCGGCAAAGTCTCCGGTGCAGTGCTCAAGGATGAAAACGGGAATGCCCTGCGGGAACCCGGCAAGTGCAAGGGCGTAAAAGGCATCGGCTGGTACATCGAAGAGTACGGCATTGCGCAAATTTCCATGAACATCACCGATGTGCGCCAAACCCCACTCCACATCGCCTTCGAAGCCTGCCGCGAAAGCGCCAATCGCCGGGGGATGCGGGTGACCGGCTCCGAACTGGTCGGCCTGGTGCCCCTGCAGGTCATGCTCGATGCCGGGCATTACTTCCTGCAGCAGCAGCGGCGTTCCCTGGGCGCATCTGAAGAAGAGGTCATCAAAATTGCCGTCAAGTCAATGGGTCTGGATGAGCTGAGCCCCTTCGACCCCCAACAGAAAATTATCGAATACCAACTGGCAGAAGATACCCCTACGCCACTCCTCAATATGAACCTACGCACCTTCTCCAATGAGACGGCTTCGGAGAGCGTGGCACCGGGCGGCGGTTCGGTGGCGGCCTACGTTGGCGCTCTGGGGGCCTCTCTGGGCACGATGGTCGCCAACCTGTCTTCCCACCGCCGGGTTTGGGACGACCGCTGGGCGGAGTTTTCCGAGTGGGCGGAACGCGGGCAGCGCATCAAGGATGGGCTCCTGGCGCTGGTAGACGAAGATACCCGTTCCTTCAACGGCATTATTGCTGCGGTGCGCATGCCAAAGGGGACGGAAGCAGAAAAAGCCGCCCGACACGAAGCGATGCAGGAAGCCACCAAGTATGCCACCGAAGTGCCTTTCCGAACTATGGAACTGGCATTAGAGACCTTCGAGGTGTGCAAAGCCATGGCAGAAAAGGGCAACCCCAACTCTGCCAGCGATGCTGGGGTAGGGGCGCTGTGTGCCCGGGCAGCTGTGCACGGTGCCTGGCTCAATGTCCGCATCAATGCCGGCGATATCGAGGACAAGGCCTGGGTGGAAGCCAAACTGTCGGCGGCTCAATCCATAGCTGCCAGGGCGGATGCTCTGGAGCAGGAAGTGATTGGGCTGGTGGAGCGGCATGTGGGGTGATGTGGTTATCACTCCACCTTCTAAAAGCGGCTCGCAGCCCTGCACGCTTTCCAGATACTGCGCGATGTCAGCTACAGCAGCCTTTTCACCGTTTCACGACTTTCAGGCTACCCGAAACCTCCGCGCTATGCAATACCAAAATATAAATACCAGGCGGCAGCCCCTTGGCGCTAATGTCCTGTTGCCCCTGTCTGACTTCGGCTTCTTTTAAAACCCTGCCCTGCATATCGGTCAGCTGCAGGTGGGCAGTGCCTGGGTAGCCCCAGTCCAGGACCCAATGGTCTGTTGTAGGATTGGGGTAGGCGCGGGCCATAAGCTGTGGGGCCGTATTCGTTGGCACTTCCTCCCGTGTAGAAGTGATGATGGTACTGTCTGTTACAATTTGCAGGTTGCCGCACCCAGGGACCAGGCAGCCCATACTGTCTGTACGGACCAGCCAGATATTGATGTTGTTGATGAAAGGCTCCTGATTCGGGAAGGTATCCTGATAAGTGCCGGTGAAGACCAGGTCGCCGTTGGGAAGCTCTGCCCCGTTGTTGAAATAGCTGAGGAAAGCCAGGGGAGACCGGTTGTCAAAAATATAGCGTTTCCACTTGAGTTCCCCTTCCGGGGACATCCGGAAGATGAACCCTGCGTTGTCAATAATTTCTTCCCATTCCTCGGGCACCGGGGGGCGGCTAATATACCCGATGCCAATAATATCGCCGTTGTTGGCCCGGTTGAGTTTGATGACATAGGGGTAGGCCGGCCGGGTCATCCATAGGGTGTTGGTCCATACGGTGTCCCCTGTCATGCCATCCAGGGCAGCCATACGGAGGTTAATAAATGAGATGGTGACATCCAGCGGGTCCGTCAGGTTTGGTTCCTCCCAGTTGGTGGCAATGTTGCCGTTGTTGAGCTCTACGATCTTTGCGATGTTGTTTCGTGAAAAGTCGTCTTCTTCCAGCCGGCTGTGCCACAGCACTTCCATCTCCGGGGTAAACTTGGTGAAGCCCTGAAACCGGCCTTCGTTATTCCTGACCAGCCCGGAGCTGACAAAATTCCCGTCCTGTGTGGCTATGAGGTCATTATCTGACATAATCCCATAGGGGCTCTCTGATTCCGGGTACATAGCCTGATGCAGGATTTCCATGCTGTCATTGAGAAATGAAAAAGTGGTTATAGGTTCACCTTCTCCTACTGTGATACTGGCAGTCAAATAGCCTTCTTCATGTTTTGCCCAGTAATAGGGGATTTCCTCCTCTGTTTCTGCACCGAAGTTCCATTCCTGTTCGACAGTAAAGTCCTGATTTAATTTTAGTATCTGTACGTTTTCTTCTTCAGCCGGAGAGGGGCGGGCGTACATATAATACGTGCTGTCCGACACTTTGATGAGCGACTCGCTCACTGAAGCTACAATGTGGGTATCTATTTGGGCGTGCCCCAGCAAGTTGCCCGCCCAATCGGTACGGGCGATAATGGTGCAAATCCTGCTGTAAGTAGTGTCGCACCGGTTAGGAGAGACAAATAGTAGTTCTTCCCGGTCTTCGTCAACGATGACCTGCCATCCAGAATTATCTTTTTCTTCAATATCTATAGAAGTGCTGAACCAGGGCTGTGCACGGGTGAAGAGAGGGGCGTACAGCAATAGTAAAGTTAGGATAATGCGCATAATTCATTCATATGAGAGGTGCAGGGCAGAGCTGTACCTTTGTCTTATTTAAGCGGGGGCGAAAATCTGAAGCCGGTAAATCTCAATGATGTTTTTATGATATAATATGGTGTTTAGTTACAAAGAGCGCATTCGAGCGAGCGGCTGGAACGCGTTGTGGTTACAATGTAGCGAAAAAACGAGATAGTGCCAATTTCGGCGGAATAAGTTTAGGTGAATTAACGTTTGGCTTGACTTGGGTTTGAGTCGCAAAAAGAGCTGGGATAATCTGGTCTACCCATTGAAAATAGCGCGGTCTGTCTTTTTGGGTATGGAGAAGGTGCTGCTGAACCATCCGATGGCAATCCTTGCATACCGGCAAAAGAGCACCACAAAAAATCCCCTGCCCAAATACATCGGACAGGGGATTGCTTTTGTAGATAACAGGCTACTACCTACCGCGCATAAGCCACCGCCCGCTTCTCGCGTATGACAGTCACTTTGATCTGCCCGGGGTACTGCATATCGTCCTGGATTTTCTGAGAAATCTGGAACGACAGCTCGTCGGCCCGCTGATCGGTTACTTTTTCGGACTCTACGATGACGCGCAGCTCACGGCCGGCCTGCATCGCATAGGCTTTTTGTACGCCTTCGTGCTCCATCGCCAGTTCTTCCAGCTCGCCAATACGCTTGAGGTAGCTTTCGAGGATCTCGCGCCGCGCGCCGGGGCGGGCACCGGAAATGGCATCACAGGCCTGAATGATAGGGGAGAGGATGTTGTTCATCTCTACCTCATCGTGGTGGGCACCTACGGCATTGCAAACGGCAGCGTGTTCACCGTACTTTTCGCAAAGCTTCATGCCCAGCAGGGCGTGGGACAGTTCCGTTTCCTCCTCGGCAACTTTGCCAATATCGTGGAGCAGGCCGGCCCGCTTGGCCATTTTGGCTTGCTTGCGGCTCAGGCCGAGCTCGGCAGCCATGATGGCGCAGAGGTTGGCCGTTTCGATAGAGTGCTTGAGCAGGTTTTGCCCGTAGGAAGAGCGGAAGCGCATGCGGCCTACCATCTTCACGAGGTAAGGGTCAAGCCCGTGGAGGTCCAGGTCGATAACGGTACGCTCACCGATTTCCACAATCTGCTCGTCGAGCTGCTTGCGGACTTTGGCTACCACTTCCTCGATGCGTGCCGGGTGGATACGCCCATCGGCTACGAGGCGCTTGAGTGCCAGGCGGGCCACTTCCCGGCGGATGGGGTCAAAGCTGGAAATCACAATGGCTTCCGGCGTGTCGTCCACAACGATTTCCGCTCCGGTAGCGGCTTCCAGCGCCCGGATATTCCGGCCTTCCCGACCAATGATCTGCCCTTTCAGGTCGTCGGAGTCGAGGTTGAAGACCGAAACGGTATTCTCAATCGTATACTCCGCGCACATGCGCTGAATGGACTGAATGATAATTTTCTTGGCTTCCTTGTTGGCAGTGATCTTCGCCTGTTCCACGGAGTTTTTCACCAAGGCCATAGCATCGGTTTCCGCCTTGGCTTTCACGGCTTCGAGCAGCTGTTCCCTGGCTTCGGCTTCGCTCAGGTTAGCCACTTTTTCCAGTTCCTTGATGTGGCGCTCGCTTGCGGTCTCCAGTTCCTCGCGCTTGCGGTTCATGACTTTGATCTGCTTCTCGAGGTTTTCCCGCAGGGCGATAGCATCCGCTTCGCGCTGTTCCAGTTCTGCCCGCTGATTGTCCAGGGCTTTGACTTTATCGCCGAAGCTTTTTTCCTTTTGGCGCAGGTCAGACTCCAGCTCCTTGATTTCCATTTTGCGCTCCTTCAGCTCCACCATCTGATCGGCTTTGCTGCTTTCAAATTCAGACTTGAGGCGGCTGAATTTTTCCTTGGCCTCCTGAATTTTGCGCTGCTTGATTTTCTCGTTCTTATTTTCGGCCTGAGAGGTGATCTTTTCTGCTTTGATCTCTGCCTCGTCAATCAGGCGTTTGGCCGTGAGCCGGGCTTCCTTGACCTCCTGGTCCACGGTGGAGTTGATTTCGTCGATGCGTTTCTGTTTGGCACTTTTAAGGGCCATCTGAACGCCTATGTAGCCAATAATGGCTCCAACGACCAACCCAATAATGATTCCTATTCCTATATCCATAATTGGTGTTGATTTTGTGATGCGGTGGTTTTGGTGCTTTGCCTGTATGTATACTTGCAGGACAAACCCGGGCCACCGAATTGCATTTGGTGTATAAATAACCTGGCTGGCGAAGCTCATGTGCACCCAGTTCAGGAGCAGCGGGCTTACGCCAAAACAGGGGTATTCCGATATTTCAGGAAAAACGGGCGGCAGGATACCGCGCATCGGGAAAGTTTAGTCAAGCACCTGATCAAGCAAGGCTTCCAATTGAAAGAGTTTACCGGAAAGGGCAGGGTCATTGCCCCCGGAGGTTTTAGCTTTGTGCAAGTCGACCGCGTAGGTCAGGAGCGCCATCGAGAGGCAGTCCTGTTTGTCCTTATTGGTATAGGTCAACTGAAAACGGTTGATTTTCTCGTTGACCTCTTTGACGATCTTGCGGATGGCAGGTTCATCTGCCACATCTATTTTGAGTGGGTACGGCCGGCCGGCAATCAGCACGGTAATATGTTTCATCTCCTTTTCTTGCCCTCTGCTCATTCCTATTGCTTATGTAGCCACTCAATACAAGCGTTGATCTCTTCAATGTATGTTTCCAGCTGTTGCTTCAGCTGATCTGATTGCTCAGGTTGTCCTTCCCGCTGCGTGTCCAGGGACCGCTGCGTTTGTTCCAACTTATGGGTTAAGGCACTCACTGCACCGCGTTGGCGGTCCAGGTCGGCCTTGAGTTTCTGGTTTTCTTCCTTGAGCCCGGCATTTTCCTGCTTCAGGCGCGCCATGCGCTGCACGAGCTGCCGGACTTTCAGTTCAATATTGTCAATGCGCTCTAAAAAGTTCATTTTGGGACTTTGGGTCATCATACTACCCTGCCTTTACTGACGGATCGTAGCACCAAGTTTGGACTCATAGTCGGCAATCAATTTATTGACCACCTTGTCCACTTCCTTGTCCTTGAGCGTTTTCTCAGGGTTTTCAAATGTGAAGCTGACAGCGTAGGACTTTTTCCCGGCGCCGAGCTGCTCCTCGTTTTCGTACACGTCAAAAAGGTTGATATCCTTAATGAGCTTCTTGCCCACCTTACGGGCAATCGCCACAATATCACTAAATTTTACAGAATTATCAATAACCAGGGCCAAATCCCTCCGGCTGCTTGGGAATTTGTTCAGCTCCTCGTAGGATAATTTATACTTTTTGCGGGCTTTCATGAGGTTGTCCCAGCTGAAATCGGCGTAAAAGACCTCCCCGCGGATATCCATAGCCTTGACCAGCTTAGGGTTGACTTTGCCGAAGCGGACCAGGGTCTGCGGGCCGCGGTGGTATTCCAGCCCGAAGGCCAGGCTGTTGTCCCGCAGCGCTGTCTCCTGATAGCCCTGCAGCCCGAAGCGGGCGAGGATGTTTTCCACAAAAGCCTTCAGGGCGTAGTAGTCTGCATCGCCTTCGCGTACGCCCAGCCAGGTTTCCGGGTGGCGCTCCCCGGTCATGAAGAGGCTCAGGTGCTGCTGCTCGTCGATCTTGTTCTCTCCGTGCTGATAAGTACGGCCAAATTCAAACAGCTTCAGGCGCGACTGCTGCCGGTTCTGATTGTGCAGAATGGCTTCGAGCCCGCTGAAGAGCATATCCGGGCGCATAATATCGAGCTGTACGGTAGAGGTGTTGTTGATGTACACCAGCTTGTTGTCGGCCAGCCCTTCGAAAATTTCCTTGTAGTACTGCGAGCGGGACAGGGACAGGGCCATCATCTCATTGAAACCATTGGCCGCCAGGTAGTCGCCGATCTTGTCGCGCAGCAGGTTGGGGTCGGGCTGAGGGGCGATGTTGAGCCCGGTCTTGACCTGCTCAGGGATAGGCACCTCGTTGTAACCGTAGATGCGCAGGATTTCCTCAATTACATCGGCTTCCCGCGTTACGTCCGACTTATTGGTAGGCACTGCAACGGTGAACGTCTCCCCATCGTCTGCCAGGATTTTCATCTCCAGGGCCTCCAGGATGCTGTGGATTTTTTCTTTGGGAATGTCGATACCAATCAGGCGGTTGGTGTGCGCGTAGCTGACCTTCACTTCCACCGGTTTGACCGGGTTGGGGTAGAGGTCGGTGATGTCGCTTGAGATTATGCCGCCAGCCAGTTCCTTAATCAGCAGGGCGGCCCGCTTCAGGGCGTAGACCACGATGTTGGGGTCGCTGCCTTTTTCGAAAACCTTGGCGGCATCAGTGCGCAGGTTGTGCCCCATGCTTGTGCGGCGTACCCACTTGGCGTTGAAATGAGCGGATTCCAGGAAGACATCCGTGGTATTTTCCGTCACACCGGAGCCTATGCCCCCGAACACGCCAGCGATGCACATGCCTTCGCCGGCGCCATTGCAGATCATAAGGTCTTCGCCCGTAAGTTCGCGCTCCGTTTCATCGAGGGTAGTGAACTTAGTGCCTTTCGGCAAAGCCTTTACGACAATCTTGTTGCCTTTGACTTTTGCCAGGTCGAAGGCGTGGAGGGGCTGACCGAGCTCGTGCAGTACGAAGTTGGTCACGTCCACCACATTATTGATGGGCCGCAGCCCGATGGAGAGCAGGCGGTTTTTGAGCCAGTTGGGCGACTCCTTAACGGTAATGCCCTTTAGCGTCAGGCCAGCGTAGCGTGGGCAGGCTTCGGCATCTTCCACCTCAATGCTGACCGGCAGGCTTTGGTCATCCGCTTTGAAGCCGTCGACGGAAGGCAGGTGCACGCCGTCGTTGTGGCTGTGGTTGACTTTGAGGTAGGCTGCCAGGTCCTTGGCTACGCCCAGGTGGTTGGTGGCATCCGAGCGGTTGGGCGTCAGCCCGATCTCGTAAACGTGGTCGATTTCGATATTGAAGTACTCCCGTGCGGGGGTGCCCACTGCGGTGTCTTCCGGCAGCACCAGGATGCCATCGTGGCTCGTGCCGGTGCCCAGTTCGTCTTCCGCGCAGATCATGCCTTCGGATACCTGCCCGCGGATCTTGCCTTTTTTGAGGGTGAGGGGTTCTTCGCTGCCAACGGGGTACAAAGTTGTCCCCACCGTAGCCACCATTACTTTTTGTCCCTGCGCTACATTTGGCGCACCACAGACGATCTGCAGGGGCGCTTCCCCACCTACGTCCACTTTGGTCAGGGACAGGCGGTCGGCATCAGGGTGTTGGCCACATTCGAGGACATGCCCCACGACCACGCCTTCCAGCCCGCCGCGGATGCTTTCCACCCGCTCCATGCCTTCTTCTTCCAGTCCAATACCTGTGAGCATAGCCGAGACTTCCTCAGGGCTATGGTCTATATCGATATACTCTTTCAGCCAGTTCAGAGATACTTTCATTGCTGTAGTTTTGTAAGGGCACAAATATACTGACGAATGGGGGATTTACAACCTATATGGAGGGGGAGTCCTCACAAATCTGGTTCTTAGAGCTAATTTTGGCGATGGTCTGCCTCTTCACAACGTTAAAAAAGGGTTAACCCGTTCCGGGAAGCAAGCGGGAGGGCCTTTCTCAACGTTTTCGTGGAGATTTCAGCCCGTTTTTCGCAGGGAAGTGCGGGGAAAGTCGGAAGTTTGCACCTCATGGAAGAAGCTATGCCATTATTGAACCCGAAAATATACTGTATCGCACTGCTGCTGCTAGTGGCTGCCCCGGTATTTGGGCAACAGCCCGCCGCTCCGGCACAGGACACGGCCAAGCAGGAAGTGGAAGTCGACCACGCCGACCTGTTTGAATACATTCAGTCGGGAGATACGGTTATTCAGAAGCTCAATGGCAACGTCGAGCTGCGGCAGGATAGCGTGTACATGTACTGTGATACCGCCCGTATTGAGAACCAAACCCGCGTGTATGCCAATGGCGATGTAATCATTCAGCAGGGGGATTCCCTCAATGTTTTCTCAGACTCTGCCGTTTACGACGGGGCGACCCGCATAGCCGAGCTCTACGGGGATGTCATTCTGGAAAAGGGGGATCAGCGCCTCTTCACCGACCGCCTGACTTACGACCTCAACCTCAAGCTGGCCACGTACGATAATGGTGCCACCCTTACCCTCGACAGCACGCAGCTGACCAGTAAAAAGGGCTATTACTACGTGGATGAGCGGCAAATTTACTTCAAAGACAGCGTCGTGGTGATCGATTCGGCTTTTACACTGCTTTCGGACACCCTGGGCTTCAATACGGAGACCAAAGTGGTGGACTTTCTGGGGCCCACCCTGATCGACAGCGATACCACCAAGCTGTACTGCGAAGATGGTTTTTACGATACCGAGAACAACGTAGCGGAATTCACCAAAAACGCGCAGTACCAAAAGGGCGACCAACTGGCCCTGGCCGATACCATCCGCTACGATGGCAGCCGGGAGGTGTACATCCTGCGCGGCAACGCCATTTTCAAAGAAAACGAACGGGAAGCCACCGCCGATGTAATTGAGTACAGTCAGGAAGCCGACCGCACGGTACTCGTGGGCAATGCCCGCTACAAAGATGACAAACAGGACATCGCCGCCGATGAGATCGTCTACGATGCCAAACAGGAGACCTATTCCACCCGCGGCCGCTCCCGCATTAGCGATCCGCCGCAGCTGCTGGAAGCCGATCAGGTGGACTACAGCGAGGAACGGGGCATTGGTATTGCCACCGGCTCCGTGATTTGGCGGGACACCTCCGAAGACCTGACCATTATGTGCGATACGGCCGACTATGACCGTAAAGCGGATTACCTCAAAGCCTTCGGGGGGCGCAATGGCCGGCCGCTGCTCATCACGATTGTGGATGGCGACTCCTTATTTATGGCATCCGATACCCTGCTGGCGCTGCAAGACGTATTCGATACCCTGATTGTGGAGACCGTTATCACCGTTGATACGCTCTTTTCGGATTCCCTGGTTACGGATACCTTGGTCATAGACTCCCTCATTGCCGACACCCTCATCACGGAAACCCTTGTCACCGACAGTGCCCGTCTGCTGCGGGCCTATCCTGATGTGCGCATTTTTAAAACGGATATGCAGGCCATCTGCGACTCCCTGTCGTACAGTACGCGGGACTCCACCTTCCGGCTGTTCCGGGAGCCTATCGTCTGGGCGGATACCTCGCAGTTCAATGCCGATACCGTCAATATCCTGCTCAACAAGGGCAGTATTGACCGCATTTTCCTCCGCAACAACGCCCTGATTGTCAATTCTCCGGACGAGATTATGTTCAATCAGGTCAAAGGCAAGCACGTGACCGCCTTTTTCAAAGCAGAAGAACTCCGGCGGATGGCAGTGAACGGCAACGCGGAATCCGTGTACTATGCTTTGGATGACGATGGCGGCTATGTAGGCGTCAACAAGACCATCTGCAGCGAGATGATGCTGTACTTCGGGAACAATGAGGTGGAAAAGATCACATTTTTCAATCAGCCCAAGGCCGAGATGCTGCCGATGGGGCAAACGAACCACAGCACGCTCAAACTGGAAGGCTTCTTTTGGGAAACCCAATACCGGCCCGACAGCCTGCCTGATTTGTTCAGCCCGGAGAAAAAACGGGTACTGAAGCCCCTGCCCAAAGCCGCTGCTCCCGCTGCGGATTCTCTGGCGCAGGACAGTTTGGAAGTCCCCCCTTCCGCTATGGGGCTGGATGAGGAAGCGGAAGATACTCCGGCAAGCCCCGCCGAAGTCCCCGCTGCGCCCCCGGCTCAGGGTTTACCCGTTCCGCCCGATCCTGCTAAAGGACAGGGTTTACCCGTTTCCCCGGCCACCACGGAGCAACCACCGACACCAGAAAAACAAAACGACGAGCAATAATGATGAAAAAGTGGATGGTATTCATTGCATGGTTTGGAATGGGCATTGGGCTGCTGGCCGCACAGTCTTCACCAAAACAGCTGCTGCAAGCCGGCCATAATGCCTACCACGACAAAGATTACGAAACCGCCATCAGCCGGTACGAAGCCCTCCGTGCCGAGGGGTACGAAAGTGTGGGCCTCTACTACAACCTCGGCAACGCCTACTACCGCAACGGCAATCTGCCCATGTCGGTCCTCAACTACGAGCGTGCCCTCCGGCTCGACCCCGCCAATGAGCAGGTACAGTCCAATCTGGCTTTAGTACAGGAACAACTCGAAGCTTCGAACATTCAAATCCGGCAATCGGGCGTTGTCCGCACCTGGCTTTCCGTGCAGCACCTGATGCGCACCCGGGGCTGGGCCGTGCTTGGCCTCCTCCTGTTTTGGCTGGGCGTAGGCGGGCTGGCCGTCTGGCAATTTGCCCCTCAGCGCCGGCAGCGCAAAGCCGGTTTTCTGGCAGGCGTTACCGCCCTGTTCCTCTGCCTGTTGCCCTTTGGCTTCGCCTACGGTCGGGCGCAGCAGGAGTTTTACCACCACAAAGCCGTCCTGATGGCAGAAGAAACACCCCTGCACGTGGCCCCGGATGCCCAAAGTGAGCCCGTCCTGACCCTCTACGGTGGCGAGACCCTGACTATACTGGATGAAATAAGCGGCTGGTATAAAGTGGAGCTGAGTGATACGACGGTGGGGTGGCTGCCTAAGGATTTGGTGGCGGAGGTTTAGGGGGGGGGGCAAACTATTTCAGGGGATGACATTGAGCCCCGGATCGGCTACCTGAAAATAGAGGGGATCGCAAGCAGTAGTGATGACTTGGTGCAGCATGAATTGCAGCGCAAGAAAAATCAAGACTACCTTTGGGAAACCCTCACCACCTTACAAGCAGGGGAACCCATTTACTTTGAAGACTCCACAGCTTCTTATCAATACAACTACGATTACCGGTTACTGGCCGTAGATGATGCCGGGCTGAAGTCCAGCTCTAAAATATTGACTGCCCGCCCCTTAGCGAGCTCAGTTCGGGGCGAGATTTTGGATCTGCGCTTGCTTATACATACGATTTTAGAACAAGATTCTGCGGTGCTAACCAATCTGCCTGTATTAACGGTCAATCCCGCCAGTAGTGTATTGCCAAACAACCCACAAGGTGCGCGGCCAGGCCAACAATACCTATATGGCCGTGGAGAAGCTGCGCTGGTCTGGGAGTTCCTTGAACAAGATGGAATTTATGGTTACCAAATATACCGTTCCGCATCCGATGGGGTATTACGGCCCTACCTTATGGTCAGGCCGGATGAAGGCGTCATTACACTCGAAGTCTTTCAGAAAATCCAGGAACGTTTTGGTGCACAGTCTGGGATCGACTCCGGCATCGTTGACGGCAACCACTTTTTCTTCTTCGACGGTGGGCTAAAGAAAGGGACCGCCTATACTTACCGGGTTGAAGCCCAGTACATTGATGGGGCAGTGTCCCCGCTCTCTGAATCAGTCATTGTGATCTATTAAATGAAAGGACTATGATGCGACTCCAAATACTATTTATCGCTTTATTCCTGTTGCCCTCGTTGAGCCAGGCGCAGGACTGTGCGGAGGCTACTGTGCTCAGCTCACAGGAAACCATGCTCACCGTCCCGTCCTTAAGCCGGGCAGCAGCAGATACCCCGCCCCAGCCCAGTGACTGCCGGGCTGAAGGGTTGCCCGCCACTCACCTGGCATGGGTTCAGTTTACGGCCCCGGTAGATGCCCGTTTGGCCTTCGACCTCATCCCCCTCAATGAAGGAGATGACCTAGACTTCATCCTCTACAAAGTTGAAGGGGGCGACTGCCAGAGCCGCACGGCTATACGCTGCACAGCCGCCGGGCCAAATATTGGAGGCGCTACCGCATTCAGCACGCCCTGTATGGGCGCTACGGGGCTCAAAGCAAATGTAGAAACCAATGCTGCCGCTTCTGGCTGTGAAAATGTCAATGGGAACTACCTGTCCCCGGTCACGGTGCAGGCTGGAGAGACCTACTTGCTCTGGGTCAACAACTACGCCCTGTCCTCCGGGAACCGCCCCAGTGGGCAAGCGGATGGGTTTACCCTGCTGCTGGACTTTGATCAGGCGGCGCTGGTTAGCGAAGCCGATATCCTGTCCTCCCTGCGCGTCTTCCCGAACCCGGCAACCGATTGGCTGCAACTGGAACTGCAGCTGCCCGCTGCCACGCCCATAGAGGCTATCGTACAGAATGCGCTCGGCCAGCAAATCACCACCGCCCGCTACGATGGCACTGCCGGCAAGCACACCTACCCATTGCCTACTGAAAAGTGGCTGCCCGGGCTTTACTGGGTGACGGTGGTGGTGGATGGGGTGCGCCGGGTGGTGGTTGTGGAGAAATTATAAATATGTTCATTGTGGGAATACAAAAAATGAGACTGCTATATCTAATAGGTCTAACTATAACGGCTTTGCCATTACTGTGCCAGCATAATCCTATACTGCCATTCAAAGATTATGGTGACTTGTTAGAACCATTGGAAGAAGGCTTGGTGCAGAACAAGGCTAATGAAGTAACCTCTTTAAAAGGTTGGGAAATCAAAATAGTGACACATACTAAGGCAATTCCTCAGGTAGAACAAAACCTTCAGGACTGGATTGCCGAGGGCAGTAATACTGTAGTGTTTTACGTATTGGCTCAACATAGTGGTGGTATGCCAGTTATTGCGGTGACGAGTGATTTAGAGTCAGCATTGCCCCAGCCTGTTCGGCAGCATATTGTACAGGAAATAATGTTGCCATGGTATATTGTTACGGATTACAATAATTGTCTTCAGGAAGGAATAGAGGCTTTATTGTCTGACCAACTAGTGCTTGCATCAGTTGCATTTGAAGGGAGTTATCCGATAGATGGGGTAGAGGAGCCGCAATGGCAATTGTCTGCCAGTAGCGAAGCCGGGAATGGCATTATTGCAGGTGCTGTATGTTACAAGCGGCAAGACGTGATGGAACTTCGCCCAACTTTTTCTTTTACTGGTGCTTTGCCGGGGAGCAGCATAAAAATCAAAGGAACGACCAATGACGCTACCTATACTGTCGATGGTGCAGTCTATAATGAAAGTACCATACAGCCATCCGGTCTTGGCATAGAAATTAGCACCGGGGAGTCGGTCGATTATTGGGCGGACTTTGAGGTGGAATGGTCGCTTTCTTTTGATGGTGGGGGGAGTTGGGTGGAGATATTTACAACTTCGAATACAATTTATGTCATCTATAATACACCCGCTCCGCCATTTGACGATTTTTTTGATCTTGATGAAAGACTATTGTACTATGGGTGCAATAGAGGAAAAGAAAATGAAAATAAAGCGGATCTCTTTCTAAGTATATGGGAAGGATTTGAATTGGCAAGTGGAAGCTTGACTTCTAACGACTTTTTAGGAAATGGAAATTATTCTACGTTATCATACTACGGGACCGCCGATCCCGAGGCCTCTTGGGAACCCTTGTTGAACAATTATGATGGACAGTGTACGTCTTGGCAAAGCTTATTATCCAATATCTTAAAACACCAAGGCTATCGTTATGAAACAGACTTTAATTTTGTAACTATAGAGTCAGTGAATAGCAATGCTTTTGAAGGTATGCTAATAAAAAATTGGCACTTTGAGTCTAATCCCAATTCAAATTTTCCTGGTCCTAATAATTCTGAGTATTTATATAGGAATCTAATTCCTTACGATGAAAGCAATCCTGTTTATGATTTTCAACCCGAGTATGATAACGAAGGATTACCTACAGGGAAATGTAGATGGTACAACGAAAGTGTATGGAGCTTACCGGGTATTCCTGCTCAGGGAAATACTAACCCTGTATCGTATTTCTTATTTCATAAACTCTTAAAAATAAACATAGAAGGAGAAGGAATAGAAATGTTTTACGACCCTTCTTATGGTGTGACTTATTCTACTGAATTGGAGTTGAAAAGTTCCGTAGAAGGATTATATATTGTAGATTCTGAGGTGATTACTGTAGAGCTGGGAGGGTATGAATACAGTGCTATACCCGGATATTTCAGAAAAAACTTTTTACCAGAAGAAATAAAAGTAACAATTAATTAAATGAAGCCAATCTTCTTTATTCTTGTATCATTATTGTGTTTCAGTGCATCATGCATTGCACAGATTACTTATTCAGTTGTACATAATGCCGACTTGCATGTACCTGTAATCGGAGAACATATTAATGATACTTACATTCAGAGCCATAATATACTTAAAGTCGAAAACGAAATACCAACAACAGAAGTCAAAGCCGTTGTTGGTTCCTCGTTTTATGATTATCCGTTCACCTGGGATATACAGGATACCCTTGTTTTTGCTATAAACTGTATTCATACAAAATCTCCGGAGATAGGTTATTTTACTTTTTTTCGTTCTAAAATTTCAAAGATAAGTATTCAGGAAAGGAGAAAAAGAGACAGTTTGCTGGCGATTGAATTAGCAAAGGAAATCCCAGATAAAGATAAATTGTTAGGTGAATTGTTTGATAGGAAGTCGAGTAAACCGTCACTTAGGAATCTACGATATATATATCCTATTACATTTTTGTTCCGCTGGAAAACAGGCCTTCAGGGTAGAGACTTTCATAAAGGGCCAGTTATTGACAATATTACATTTGATTTTATTGCGCTCAATTCCAGACAATTTCTCTTTTATATAAGAGATGACAGGCAACTCACCATATGGCAATATGATTATCCTGAATACAGGGAAAAGCTAGAGGAAAACGCCTGGCAAGAGTTGATTACTTATTCGAGGGATAGTATAGGCGAATACAATATACCACAACCTTCTTACTGGTACCACTCACCTGAATTAAAGTATCACCCCTCCAGTAAGCACCACCGCTACGAAGCCATCGACGATACTCTTTTCTTCGAGGGGCATTTCAAAGTAATAGCGCAGGATGGCGAGTACTACTGCATAAACATAGATACTGGTTTGCTCTACCATATTGGCGACCAAGATATAGTGCGCATAGGGGCGCTTGACATAAAAGACTACCCTCGCTGGATCTTCGGCAAGCGTCTCTTCATAGAAGACCGGGATACAGGGGAGCTCGTGTTCTTTTCCACAGTTGAGCGTACGAATACTAAGCGTCCTTTTCCCAAAATTGTCAGCTTATCTAGTAAAGCAGCATTGTATGAGCGGTACCCTGGGCTCAAAGGGAAGTGATGGATTATTTAACTCATTAACGAATAAGCAAATGTTCTCTCCAAAAAACCTTATTCTGCTACTAGCCCTACTATGGGGCTCTTTCGCCCTGCAGGCACAGTCTTGCTTCATTCAAGAAGATGACGCTACGGGTAGTCTAGCCTTCTCAACTGAACAACTTGCGGAGCTGGAGGCGGCGGCTTGCTCTTTGCGGGCGGTATTCCCCACAGAATTCCAAAACGATTTTACGGTATATGATTTCGGCTTTTATCTCCATCAACAGGGATATGAGGGTGGGATGCCACAGGTCTTTCAGGACAAGATTGCTGAAGTGGAGCAGGAGTCACCGTATTTTTTGTTGTTTGGTCGTGAGTTGCTGCGTGGCGGGGCGCTGGGGAAGGTTTGGGTGGAGGTGCAGCTGCCGGAGGAGGGGAGTTTTTCTTGTCTAACAGCAGATTTTTATCGCATGATAGAGTTCGAAGTACGACTGGCCGTGTCTCAAACACTAGGGAATTCAAATACTTATTCTACTCAAGGACTATCTCAAGGACTATCTCAAGCACTATTTGCAGGTATTCAAATACTTGAATCAAGTGTAGAGGAAGTTGTAAACTGTTGTGAATTCAATTTAAGTCCAGATTGCCCAATCTGTAACTGGACGTATGATGATGTGCTTCTCTACTTCGGTTCCAAAGCAGGAACAGATCAAGACCCTATATCAATTCTTTCCGATCCGCCCAATGTAGACCATACGTGTATATGCGCTACCGAATACAATGTAGAACCTATTGAATATGTAGGAGGAGATTACAGGGTAGAGAACTATTCGACGATAGATGGCTTTGATCTTTATGGAGAGACAATAGATGTAGGGGATTTATTCATAGAACTAAAAACTCTTTCGGATTTACATGTTAGCAATGGTCGGGAGTTTTATGGTGCAATTACAGACAACGCTGTTTTTTGTTCTACAGGCGAAAATACGGCTTTAAGAAATGGGGAAGGGGAAGAGCTTCCCACCATGGAAGATATAGAAAATCGTTTTGAATCTAGTGCTGAAGGAGTTTGGATTCACTTTGTATATAGTGAAAATAGCGCTACACTGTTTGTGACTCTGAAAGGACCAACGGGAGAAATATTACTTAATACTGATAGATTTCCACAATATGCGAGTAAGTTTTATGAAGTGACTGAGACTCTCAAAGAAGCAGGCGGGATATCAGGCGATTTTATTAATATCTTTGAAAACAGCGGTCTGAACGTGGAAATACGGATTGAAGATATTGGAAGCGGAGTAAACGGGAGTACAAGTTCTTTAAGCTATGTTATAGATCACAGACATGTTATTATAAGAATTGATGAAGATAGGTTTTCTGATGAAGAGTATTGTAATAAAGAAAAGCTGGGTTACTTGTATATCGCCAAAACAATTATACATGAGTGTGTTCATGCCATATTAAAACATAACTTAATGAAAGTCAGTGGTGCGACATCAGATCAAAAGAAAAGAAATTTTTCGCTTTATAGTTATGGACATTATTATAGTCACTACAGGAACTACAATTTTGAGAACATAGCTACAAGTTACACGGAGCATTGGATAATTTTAAATCATTATTTTAGAAAATTAAGCGATACCCTCCACGGTTTTAACGGAGGCTATGGAAATAGAACAAATTATTTCTACCTAACGTATGATTTCGGGGAGCAGCCTCAATTTTCAATAGAAGATATCCAAAGATGGACGGGGTTTAACGACTTAGAGACATTGATTAGCATAGAAAATAAAATGGCGGATCTACACGAACTGCTCAAGCAAAATATACAATTGCCGTGCACAAACTAGTTACAATCATTTGTTGTTTGCTTTGCATGTTTTCACCATTGCTTCATTCTTGTAAAAATGTTGCTAATCAAAAGGTGAGCATTGAGCTTACAGACAAGGAGGCGATAATAAATGCAGCGATATCCTACCAGTTTATACCTCGCCAGGTTTGTGAGCAAGATTACGATGATTCTTTTAGTAAAGATACTTTTGAAGCATTCTTTTCGGAGTATAGCATACCTGCATTTGATACTATGCCATGTTATTCAACGCTATATTTTTTATACAATGATCACAATTTTACAGAAAGAGAATGTGTCATAGTGGATGTGGGCGTTTTAGATAGTATGAAGATTAGTCAGCTATTTCCTGCTGAAAGTGTTACCCGAGCGAATATGTTTTTGGGAAGGAATAAAAAAGCGCTGAACGAAAGCATAGATTATTCAAAATTGGATTTTAGCAAAATGGGTGGTAAACTTATCCGTTCTGGTGAGCCCTGCGATCGTCGTCACGCCTCAATCAGTTGTTTCCTATCAGAGGTCTACGTTGATGAAACGGGGGAAAAAGCGGTTTTGTATATGAGGCTATTCCTTTCTTCTGAATACAAATACGTGCACTACTTTCATAAAGTAGGTCAGTTGTGGCTGTTGACCGTTAGAGAAAATGTTTTATACGATTCTTAGTGAGACACCACAGCTGAAAATGCCGATGTTGCTAAAAAAAGCTAAAATTAAGATTCACCTATTTTATTTTCGTGCAGCACTTCGATAACTTTTTCGCCAAGCGCATACAGGTGGAGGTACTGGATCCCTTAGACCGCCGAATTGCCACAGCTACCTACGATAGCGCCCCCCCCCCGCTACGATGGCACTGCCGGCAAACACACCTACCCATTGTCTACTGAAAAGTGGCTGCCCGGACTTTACTGGGTGACGGTGGTGGTGGATGGAGCGCGCCGGATGGTGGTTGTGGAGAAATTATCAAGAAAGACAAAAATGAAAAATACCATGTTCCGAATTAAATCGCTTCTCTTCCTTTTCAGCCTTTTTATTCTCGGTAGTAAAGGTCAATCTCAAAGCTGCTTCATCCAGCTTGATAATGCCACCGGTCAATCCTTTACCTCTGACGAATTGGCACAGCTGGATACTGCGGCTTGCGCACTGCGCGAGGTTTTCCCCACAGCATTCCAAAACGATTTTGCGGTATATGATTTCGGCTTTTACCTCCATCAGCAGGGATATGAGGGCGGGATGCCACAGGTCTTTCAGGACAAGATTGCTGAAGTGGAGCAGGAATCACCGTATTTTTTATTGTTTGGTCGCGAGTTAGGGTCTTTTCCCTCAGGAGGGCGGTTTTGGGTCGAATTAGTCGTTCCCAAATCCAATTCATATCCATGCGTTACAATTGATAGAGTCGAGAATATAAAATCTTCGTTAGAGATTCAATTACAGGGGGCTAATGGAGATTGGGTTGCCAGATTGACCGCTGGAATGAGCCACGTCAGCCAGCATATAGATAAAGTTTATAACTGTTGTACTACAGGTAACCAATTGCTAGCTCCTTCAAATACCTGTTCGGTCTCTCAAGATTATATAGAAGATGTACTAAGGGCAGATGGTTATCATCATTATGGTGATTTAGAAATATCAATAAGCAATAAAAGTTATCAAAATATACCTTTCGACAAAGAAGTCGTAATTCATTTGGATGAGAGATGTGGAGCTTATTTGGTCGATGGTATTAGTACTTTCAATTTGACGGTGTAGACTTGCGTAAAAATAAGACAGTTTAAAAATTCACTAACTTTAAGCTGTTATGAAGAAATCAAAGTTTACAGAGAGCCAAATAATCAAGG
>NZ_JALEGS010000024.1 GCF_022763345.1 Phaeodactylibacter sp. | reverse complement strand
TAATCTATGAAATTTTCAAAGAACTTGCTCAGATGCTAAACATAGCATCTGACATTGAGTAGGTTTGCTGTGGCAAACCACTTAATCGTCAGTATAAACAGTCGCCTCCACGGAAATGTTAGGACCCTGATGAGATTGGCAAGATTCATTCATTAGGGTGTGTTCATTTTCTGTAACTTTGCCCGCTAATTAAGCGACACCCAATACCATTCCCAAAAAACAGGCCGTGGAAAAAGCGATGGAAGATAATACTTCAGACGAATATTTTGAGCATAAGGTGATCAAAGCGGACCCCAAGCAGTCCATGATCCGGATTGATAAGTTCCTGAACGACAAGCTACAGCATGTGTCTCGTAGCCGCGTGCAGGATGCCATAAAACTGGGTTCGATCACCGTAAGTGGGAAGCAGGTGAAGCCCAACTACAAGATCAAGCCGGGGGATGAGATTGAAGTCGTTGTCCCTCAGCACTATGCGGAGAAGGCCAACTTTGTCAAGCCGCAAAATATCCCCTTGGATATCCGCTACGAAGACGATGACCTGCTGATCGTGCACAAGCCTGCCGGTATGGTCGTGCACCCCGGAGTAGGCAATCCGGACGGGACGCTGGTGAATGCCCTCGCTTACCACTTCAACTTTGAGGAGCTGCCTGTACTGGAGGGCAATTCCCATCAGCAGGTGGGATTAGTGCACCGCATCGATAAAGACACCTCCGGGCTTTTGGTGGTAGCGAAAACGGATTATGCAATGACACACCTGGCGCGGCAATTTTTCGAGCATACCATCGACCGTCGCTACGTAGCTATGGTTTGGGGCGGTTTTGAAGAAGAACAAGGCACCATCCGTGGGAATGTCGGCCGTCATCCCCGCTTCCGGCAAAAGCATACCGTCTTTCCGGAAGGGGAGGCTGGAAAATGGGCGGTGACCCACTACCGCGTGCTGGAAGACCTGTACTATGTTTCTTTAGTGGAATGTAAGCTGGAAACCGGGCGGACGCACCAAATCCGGGTGCATATGAAGCACATTGGGCACCCACTTTTCAATGACATGAAATACGGTGGCGACCAAATCGTGAAAGGCACGGTTTTCAGCAAATACAAATCGTTTGTGGAGAACACCTTTCAGGTATTGCCCCGTCAGGCGCTGCATGCCAAAAGCCTGGGATTTACCCACCCGGCAACTAAGGAACGGATGTATTTTGAAAGTGAGCTGCCGGAGGAGTTTGAGCAAGCGCTGGAACGCTGGCGCACCTATCTGCGGGACCGTCAGGCCAAGAAACAGTTGTAATGAGCGCGCAAGACTACATAGCACATACCCGGCGCTGGTTGGAGCAGATTGTCATTGGGCTTAATTTCTGTCCGTTTGCAGCAAAACCCTACAGGCTCGGGCAAATCCGCATCGAGGTCTCTGAAGCAACTACTACGGATGCCCTTTCGGCAGATCTTATTGCTGAGGGGGAATATCTTATCCGCCACCCGTGGAAGGAGGTGGAAACCACGCTTCTGATACACCCGCACGTATTGAGCAACTTTTTTGACTACAATGACTATCTCCGCGAGGTCGAAGCGCTTATTGTTGATGAGGAATGGGAAGGGGTGCTTCAGGTGGCTTCCTTCCACCCGGCCTATCAGTTTGGAGGGGAGGCACCAGATGCCGTATCCAACTACACGAACCGTTCGCCTTATCCAATGCTGCACCTGATCCGGGAAGAACGTTTGGAGGCAGCACTGGAGCATTACGAAGCCCCGGAAGATATCCCCAACCGGAATATCGCCCGGCTGGAGGCGATGGGGCGTACCGGCATTTTAGATCTATTGCATCAGATCAAACCAAAAACTAATACATGACATTATCCGAGCGTATAGAAGTATTGGGGCAACTCGGCGATCACCTCCTGGGCAAAGACGAGTACCTGGAAGCGGTCATGAAACGTACCGCTTTTCACAATGGCTGGTTTACTGAAGACAGTCAGCAGGAAGCGATTCGGGAATTAGCGGTACAGATGCTCAACCGGGACCGATTGCGGGAATGGCTATCGCGCTACCAGCTAGCCGAAAGCAGTCCTAAGAAAGTGGGGATAGTCATGGCTGGTAATATTCCGTTGGTTGGCTTCCATGACTGGCTTTGTGTATTCGTCTCCGGTCATCAGGCGCAGGTGAAGTTATCTGAAAAAGACCCTTTCCTTTTTCCGTATCTGATGAAAATACTGGAGCGCCTGGATGAGCGTACCCTGGCTTATACAGAGGTAACCGAGCGCCTGCATGGGTTTGAGGCCGTCATTGCTACCGGCAGCAACAACTCGGCCCGCTATTTCGAGGCGTACTTCTCAAAGTATCCCAACATCATCCGCAAAAACCGGAACGGCGTAGCGGTGCTCACCGGAGACGAGACGCTTGAGGAATTGCAGGCATTAGGAAAAGACATATTCCGGTACTACGGACTAGGCTGCCGCAATGTGGCTAAGCTGTACGTACCAGAGGGGTATGATTTTGACCCTTTGCTGAAAGCCCTGCACGAATACCGGGAAGTGGTGCTCAATACGAAGTACAAAAACAATTTCGATTACAACTATGCTCTTTTTGTACTAAATAAGATAGAATTTAAAGCCAATGGTTGCATTCTGCTGGTGGAAGCCCCGGCATTGCAATCCCGCATAGCCTGTCTGCATTACGAGTTCTACAGCTCGTTGGAGGAAGTAACTAAAGAGATACAGGCGCGAGAAAGCGAGGTACAATGCACCGTTGCCAAAAGCGGAGCACTGCCGATACCCGCATTCAGTTTTGGTAAGGCACAGGAACCAGCACTCTGGGATTATCCGGATGGAGCGGACACTTTAGCTTTCCTTGCCAGACTGTGAGTAAAAAATGCCCAAATACTGAAAATTAAGGCGTAAATACCTTAATTTGTCAATTGAATTTGCAAACTAGATATTTAACTATACTTTTATTGGCATTGCGGGTGTGAAGCAACCGGCCTTCAGTTCACTGAATAGCCCATTGCAAATAGAAAAACCGCAAAATAATAAGCGTTCCACACCTGTCCCGAATGCAGAAAGCTACATTACCTCACGATATGAGTAGTTTTGATAAGATCTTTTTGGTAGATGACGACAAGATCTTTCTACTGACCGCAAAATTCAGTCTGAAACGGGTGTTTCCAGAGGCTGACATACAGTCTTTCAGCAATGCTGAGGAAGCCATCAACCGTTTGATAGAGGAAAAGCCGGACCTGCTCCTGCTCGATTTGAATATGCCGGTCATGGATGGCTGGACTTTTCTGGAGCAGCTGGAGGAGAAAGGATCAGCGGTGACCTTCCCGATTTACATTGTTTCCTCATCCATTGATCCGTCTGATATTAACCGGGCTAACGAGCATAGCCATGTGATGGGCTTCATTGAGAAGCCGTTGGATGAGCAGAAGGTGAAGGCTTTGATTGGGGGGTAGAAAAAGCTACTTTCACGCTGGATTTGGAATAAAAAAAAGCGCAACACTGCTGATGAGCAGTGTTGCGCTTTTCAGTTTTCAACCTTCACAGGCTTACTTGAAGATAATCTTCTGCACCAGGCTGCCCTTGTCTTCAAATCGAAGGCGGGCAAAGTACATACCGGATGGCAGGTCTTCGCGCGGAACTACGATGTTATTTTCAAACAAGTTGAACTGTGTTTGCACCAGTCGGCCGCTGATGTCATACAGCAGCAGGTCTTTTACCGGGTATGCCGCATTGGTTTGCAGGCGTACTTCCTCGATAGCCGGGTTAGGCGCAAGAATCAGTCCTACTTCCTTGGCATCCAGCAAGGCTTCCTGAGTGCCCACTGGCGAACAAGGCAGGAATAATGCTGCACAAGCGCGTGGGGCGTAGTAGGCCATGATGGTATCGATATAAGTACGTGCCTTCTCTGGAGACATATCCATATTGGTCATAATACCATTGTCATGGTTTTCATTCGTCGCAGGATCCCACCATTCCCATGGGCCACTGTCTAATGGGTTAGAACCAATTAGTGGGTAAAGCCCTTCCAGACCGTCGTTTCGGCTATTGGCAACCATAGTGATTTCATCTTGAAAATCCGCTGTAATGAAAATATCGTTCAGACCCAGATCATGTGCTTTAGACTGCACTGTGTAAGCCCCCTGAACTTCAACGACCTGCTCGTTTGTAGTAGGAACAATAAGAATGCCTTCCTCATAGGGTGCAAACGGGTCTGTAGGGACTTGGAATGAAATAAATGGAGGATCACTTGCATCGAGCCATGAGGTATCTCCCATTGCACCACCCATATTGACAGCGAGGTCAATATCAGAGTCATAGCCTACGTGATTGGGTACACAAAGCGTATCTCCATTAAGCGGGTTTATGCCAAAGGTAGTCGCATCCGGGTCACCATGAATAGGCAAAAGGACCATCGGATCTGGCTGTCCATCACCCGTAATATCTTGACCAATAAACTTAGGCAGAACAATATCAAGGTACTGGTCGATTGTAGCAGTCGCAAAAGAAATATATCCACCTGTACCTTGTCCCCATGCTACAATACGAGTGGTGTCTACGCCCCATGGATTGCCCTCTTCAGCTACCGTCTTTTTGAAGTAACGTACAGCAGTACGGGAATCCTGAACACCACGGTAAGCAGCATTGATTAGAGTATTGGTACGCTCTTCCTGTGTTGCAGCAAGTGGGTTCCAACCTTTACGATAATCCACTACGCCGCACACATAGCCCATTCGTGCCAGACGGCTGGCAATTTCAACTACTGTGCTATCTTTCATAGTGCCTCCGGTACTGCCATTTGCCGGGTGTGGAAGGAAGTTTCCGGTATGGAAGTAAAGTACAATTGGTCTATTGGTCTCCATATCTTCCTCAGGCGGAGTGTAGATATCAATAGCCAGAGGGCGGAGGGTTACTTCACCTGTTAGGGGAACCGTAAGGACGGTGACGTTTGTACCGTAAAACTGAGTCTCGACTTCGTAATTGTCGAAGATCATGTCCAGGTATCTTTCCTGTGCCTGAAGCTGTAACGTAGCTGCGGCAAGCAGGAGCATTAGAATCATGTTAATTTTCTTCATAGGAAGACATTTTGGTTATTGCTGTTAAAACGGTTAGTTGCTATTTCTTTTTCCATTCGTAAAGCAGGCTAAAGTAAGCCAGGCGACCTACGCGAGGACCACCATAGGTTTGGAATACCAGGTTGTTAAGGACATTGGATGCACCCAACTTGAAGGTTGTATTGATTGACCGGGCGTGGTAATTGATTTGTGCATCAAGCAAATCATAGCTTGGAATAAAGCCGGTAAATTGGGGAGAGCCTTCGAAGATGAAGCCTTCTATCCATTTGTAATTGATATTGAAGCCCCAGTTTTTCAGCGTCAGCCCCCCAAGATCCATTACAATATTCCGACCGGAGAAACCGATATTGAATTTATGCTCCGGAGTATTGAATGCCGGAATGATGGGGTCGTCAATATCAGAGTTGAGCCGGTTCCAGCTGTAGTTTCCGGAAAGCTGATAGTAATCCCCAAAGTAATAGTTCAGCCCAATAGAAAAACCCTGTGTAGTTACATTATTTCTTGAGTTGGCAGCATACCGGTAAGCCTGTAAGTCGGTTGGGAATCCTGTAGCTTCATCGAAAGTAGCCTCTACACCAATGTTAAAGCCAAGGAAACTAGTGTATACACTATAGTAGTACCCCGCATCTACATAGAGCTTATTGAAAAGCGTTGTTCGGTATCCCAATTCAAAGGTGCGTACCTGCTCCGGGCGGACAGGATCAATATCAATGTATTCCAATTGGTTGAGGTCAAGTGAATCCCGGTAGCGGTCAAAAGACTCGATCGTGATCAGACTGTCTACACCATTTAAGTTGCCGGCAAGGATAGCACGACCGACATTAAGGTTTAGAAACTGATCCGCTAAAGTAGGGTTACGCAATGCGGATGAAAACGAGGCACGCAGATAATTATTGGGTTTGGGTTTCCAAACCATGGATAGCGCCGGAGATACGACAGCGTCGAAGTTCTCGTTTTTATCCATTCGTAAGGTGCCGCTGAGCGTGAGGCGCTCGTCAAAGTATTTTTGGCTAACACCAGCATACAGGCCGAATTCGCTGTTCGTGATGGTTACATCCGCAGTGTCATAAAAAATGGTACCATCTGAGTCGGGGGTATAAAGTCGATAATTACCTCCAACAACAATTTCGTCTACGAATTCAGGCGTAAATCGGTATTCTCCGTGCACATGATACAGGGCAGAACGGTCAAAAAATCGGGTGCCGTTTTCTTCTTCATTGTTTTTACCGGAAGTAATTTCATCAAAGGCTTGCTGAAACTCCGGGGTGCCAGGCCGTAGAAAATCCTGTGAGGGTTCCGTACTGATTGGGTTCTCCAAATTGGCAATTTGTTCTGCAAAGCTATGCCAGGCTGTTAACGAGTCCTGGAATTCCATAATCCACTGGTTAGCGGCTTCGTTGTCAAACATCGTGGAAATTGACCCATCAGGGTTGATTACGATTTCCAGCTCCGGATAACCCAGTTGCCGGGCCCGGTTTTCAAAGTTGATTCCAAGCTCGTTTCGGCCTCTCCAAGCACCAACATAATCAGCACTCCACTGCTGGTTCGTCTTTGCCCTTTCCTGTAAACGCAATGCTGTGAAGTAAGGGTCGTAGGAGTTGCCGGCATCCTCATGAGTGGCATACGCCCGGATGAAGAATTTGTTTTGTTTACGAAACTCCAGCCTGTTCTGGAAAAACAGAATATCCCGCAGGCTGAACCGGTTATCGCCCTGGTACACCGTAGTGCCCGTACTGAAGCTGCTTGCGTATATAAGTTCCGGAGATTCTATTCCTTTGGAGGGGTTTGTGCGCAGGTGAAAGGCCACATTGGCTTTGATGTTTTCAGTATCGTAGTCTACGAGGTCTACCTCCCGGTAACCTGTGCGGTACCAGGTGCCAAGACCTACAAAGTTCCATGGCAGTGCTCCGGATAGGTTGTTCCCGGCAAAAAACTCATCACCGTAAATATTCACCGCATCGAACCGCCCCGGGTTACTGGCATCGACGATGGAGTTGTCAACGGGTGAGAAGTTGTCTGCTTCCCAGTCGTCTGCGCGCAAATAAGAAAAGTTGATTTTATACCCAAACACATCCTGTCCGTCCTTATTTTTTACTGCATCCGCCCAGCGGAAGGCGGATTCCACCAGGTTACGCTCACCTGCTTTGACCATAGCCGAAAGTCCCTTATGGTAAAAAGGTCCCTTGGTAGTCATGCTGATGACCCCATTAAAAGCACCTGGGCCGTAAAAAGCGGAGCTAGCGCCTTGCACCAAGTCAACCTTAAGCACATCAAGCTCAGAAGCTCCAAGAAAATTACCAAGAGAAAAGTTAAGCCCTGGCGATTGGTTGTCCACTCCATCGATGAGCTGTAAAGAACGCACCGGGCTCGTACTGTTGAAGCCCCGGGTGTTAATGACTTTAAAGCCAAGGCTGGCAGCGGTCAGGTCCACTCCTTTGAGGTTGCCCAGGCCTTCGTAGAAACTTGTGGCTGCCGTTTCCTTAATCGCCAGCACATCCATAGACTCCACCGTTAGCGGAGAGGATTTCTGTTTATCTGAAATACGCTGACCTCTAACTTCTACCACGTCAGTGGTGATTACGGACTCGCCCAGGAAGATGTCCAGCTCCTCATCAGAAGCCACGTCCACAATTTTAGGCTCGTACCCGACATAGGATACACTAAGCTTTACCGGTAGGCTACTTTGGGTTTTCAGCGCAAAGGCACCGTCAAAATCGGTCACAGTACCTTCGGTGGTGCCATCTATTACGACACTTGCTCCTATTAAAGGCTCTTTTGTGTTCTCGTCAAACACTTTTCCACTCAGGGTGACCTGCGCATGGGAAGCATTGAAAAACAGCAAACTAAGAACAAAATTTAGAAACCAACCTATGCGTGCAAATTTCATGTCATCCACCTGTCTGGTTCAGAAAAATTATTTGGATTTCGGCTGCCAAAATAGGGAATTTTAAATACAATTAACCCAGCCTTAACACAATAAATTTAGGGTATGGCAAATAATGACATTTCTGTTTTGGGTAAGAAGTTGATTATCAACCAGCATCGGCAAAAATGATTTTAGCGAATTTTCGCTAAGCGTTAGATCATATCCGCGCCGATTGACAATGCAACCCCAAGGATGATCACGCCCAGCTTCCGCCAGGACACCCGGTGCTGATGGGTGTCATCGGCTTCAAACAGTATGGTGGTACTAATATGAAGGAAAGAGCCGATTACAAAACCCAGCAGATTGGCGATTTGTGCGCCCGAAAAACCAAAGAAACCAGCCGTAAGAGCTCCAAGGGGGGACATCAGCGCGAAAATGACCAGGCACGTCCAGGTAACCTTTCTGCTAAAGCCGGAGCGGATAAGCAGGGCTACTAGCGCAAAGGCGGCCGGGAGCTTGTGCAGAATAATACCGATGAGCAATTGCTGCCCGCCTTCCTCATGCTGATGGTGGTGGGCGTGGAAGTCTTCAAAATAACCCAGTGGCATACCTTCCAGCAGGGCGTGGAGGGAGAGCCCGATCATAACCTGTATCGCAAAACTGCCGGGCTCGTGCTGATGGGCGTGCACATGCCCGTGTTCTATACCCCGGCTGAATTGCTCGAGAATAAGCTGGGTAAAAAAACCGCCCAATACCCAGAAGCCAGCATTGTGCCCGCCCTGCTCGAACACACCGGGCATCAGGTGCAGCACTGTTATCCCCATGATGTAGGCACCGCTGAAGGACAAGGTGAGCTTAAGCCATTGATCATTAAAAGTGCTGTACCGGAAGCTTAGCCAGCCTCCCGCAATAACGGTCAAGAATAAGGCGATGTATTCCGGAAGGCTCATATAGTCGCATTTTGAAGGTTTAGTGCAGGGCGGGCATTGAAGGCTTTGCTGAGCCCCCAGCCAATAAGGCTTCCGATGCACCCGCCAACGAGGACATCAAGTGGATAGTGCACTCCTACGTAGACCTGCCCGTAGGCTATGCTTATCGCCCAAATAATCAATGGCCACCTTAGCCATTTGTAAGTGGCCCCCAGCGTCAGGACAATAAACCAGGCTATAGCCAGATGGTTGGTGGCGTGTGAGGAAGTGAAGCTGTACCCACCGCCGCAGCCGCCCCGTTGTTCTACCTCAAAGGGCAGCTCCGTATTATTGCAGGGGCGGAGGCGCTCAAAGGTGGGTTTCATCACCTTGCTGCTTACCGTATCGGCTACGCCAACTGTTAGGACCACGCCCAGAATAAAGTATAAACCCCTCAGGCGAAAGCGATAGACGGCAAATCCAGCCAAGATCATATACAGTGGGATCCAGGTTTTCTTGTCTCGCCACCAGGGCATGATTTCATCCAGCAAAGGGTGGGTCCATACGCCATTGATCAGGTGGAAGAGGGATTCATCCCAATAAAGCAGGTTGGACAGCAGTGATTCCATAGCTTAGAGGGTGGTTTGGTTGGCAACTAAAATCAGCCTGGGGCTTTCCATCCAATTGTAGGGCTGTAGTTGGTAGTCACCGTAAGTACGCAGGATGTTGAGCCCTGCCAGTTCAAAGAGCCGCTCAAAATCGCTCAGCTCAAACAGGCGTACGCGCTCCTCAAAGAAATAGTGCTTGTGCCCATCGGCAAACCGTATGGTCTTGACTACATGCTGGTCTTCCTGCTTCTTGCGGAGATCGAACACGATGCCGTTGATTTCCCGGTGTTCGGGCCCGGTCAGGCGCTGCCGGACGTAGTGGGCATTAAAAAAATCGAGTACGAAGGTGCCATCCGGCTTTAAACTGTGCGCCACATTTTTCAGGGTCTGCAGGTCTTCTGTTTCTTCCTCAAAGTAGCCAAAGCTGGTGAAAAAGTTGAAAACGTAATCAAAAGCAGCTTCCCGGAAGGGTTCCCGCATGTCATGGGTGAAAAAGTGGAGGCGCTCGTGCTCAAACTGACGGGCGAACTCAATGCTTTGAGCAGAGAGGTCAAGACCTGTTACATCGTACCCCTTGCTGGCCAAGTGACGGGAGTAGCGGCCTTTGCCGCAGGCCAGGTCGAGCATACAGCTGCCTGTAGGCGGATCGAGGGTGTTCAAAAGGTGATCTATGAAGCCTTCTGCTTCAGATTCATCCCGGTCTTTGTATAAGATGTGATAATAAGGGGAATCAAACCACTCAGCGAACCATTCTTCCTTGACCATTTTGCCTGATTAAGTTAACGGGCGCAAAGATAGCCTTCCTGAAGGGTTTTGCAACGAAGTTGCAGTATTAATTACCCGGACTCAAAATACCCAAATAAGGCCCAGGTTATTGCCCTGTACCCCAAAACCAGCCTGTACTTTTACTCTGTTTTGAAATTTGCGGTGCAATTCAGGTATCAGAATCCCCATTCCAGCGCCAATCAAACCGCCGGCAATGGCATCAGTCGGGAAATGCTTTAGCGCACGCACCCGAAGCCAGGCAACGGTGGCCGTAGGAAGGGTGGCGGCTCCGAATAACAGCCAACGCCGATTGCCCCATTCCGGATGATAGTCATGCAGAACCTTAGCCAAAAAGAAGCCGCCCATCGCAGTAGTGGCTACGTGCCCTGAATAGAAGGAATTTCGCATGTTGCCCGATTGTCGCTCACTGACCGGAACTTCTTCGTAAAAGGCCAGTGGGCGGTACCGGTCGATAAAGGTGGGGCCGAGTGGGCTGTAGGTGTACAGATTTGAAGTTAAAGCAATGGTTTCGAAGTACATTAGCGCGACATCCCGGTAGTCTTTTCTTACTTTTCTGTCCAAAAATAAGAGGAAGGGCATACTCGCTGTGCCATACATAAAGAAGTCAGAGACCTGGTGGGCGTTTTCCCGTTTTGCTGGGTCTTGAGTCAGCCCAGACTGGTTAAATCGGTTAACCCCGGTGCGAAGGAGCCGCTCAAGTTCGAGTTCGGTCAATCGCTCTTTATCTTTTACTTTGGGCAGCCCGATGATATTGGTATAAGTGCCCACCAGCCCTACGCCGCCGCTTACCCAGGGGTTGACGTTATAGATCTCCAGGGTGTCGTTGGAAGGTTGTGCCAGTAAAGCAGTAGCCGGGAAAACCAGCCCAAAGAATAGAAACCAGAATAGCCGCATGTGGTTGGTGAGCGTTTTCTTACCAAGATGTCTTCAAACCGGATTAAGTTCGCTAATTAGAAGTGGGTTTCGTAGAATTGAACGACCCGCTCGTCGATTAGGATGTCCTGCATGCGCAATGGTGTCTTTAGAACAATGCCTTCCAGGCTCCGGCAGCGGCTGAGCGCCACGTAGGTCTGCCCGTGCTCGAAGGCGCCTCTGCCCAGGTCGATAATGACTTTGTCGAATGTCTTGCCTTGCGACTTATGAATCGTAATGGCCCATGCTAAACGCAAAGGGAGCTGGGTAAAATTGCCTAAAGTTTCAGTTTCTATCCGGTTTGGGTCTTTTTCGCTGGGTTTGTATTTGACTACTTCCCACTCCATGGGCTCTACCTCCAATTGGGTAGGGGTGCCATCCGCCTGCTCAATTTGTACCGTCACGTTCTTTTTGTCCAGCTTGATTACCTTGCCGATGGTACCGTTTACAAAGCGTTTGTCCGGATCATTTTTGATGAACATCACCTGTGCGCCCAGCTTGAGTTTCAGAGCAGGGTCCGTAGGGTAGAGGCGGGGGTTGAACTGCCCGCTGATGGTGGCGACATAGGTTTTTTCCTCCAGTGGTATCCGGCTGAGTTCTCTCTGATTAATGCGGTCAACAGTGGCGTTGCGTGCAGAGAGGGTGACGTAGAAATCTTCCGGCTCAAACTGGGGCAGATGGCGGCTGTTGAGGTCTTCCAGGTCATCGTAATCCAGCCGGTTGAGGCGTACGGACTCCAGCAAGCGCAGGAAGTTGCGGTTCTCCTGCCGGTAGACTTTGTTGAGTTCCATCATCTCCAGGAAAAAGGTTTGATCCTGAAACAGATGAGCAGAAAAAAAATAGGGCGAATCGTACTCCAGCTGAAAGCGCATGGCTTCGATGTCATTGGCCACCACGGGAGGCAGCTGGAACATATCCCCAAAGAAGACCACTTGCAGCCCGCCAAACGGGGCAGGTACTTCCCGGTTGATGCGCAGGAACCAGTCGATATTATCCAGCATATCGGCCCGGACCATGGAGATCTCATCAATCACAAGCACTTCAAGGTTGGTGTACAACCTGCGGTTGCGGCGCTTTTTAAGGTCCTGTCTGCTTAAGGGCTTGGGCGGGAACCCAAAAAAGGAGTGAATGGTTTGCCCGCCCACATTCAGGGCGGCAATGCCGGTAGGGGCGAGCACTACGGTCTTTTTTCGCGTCGTATTGCGGAACAACTGAAGCAGGGTGGACTTGCCTGTGCCCGCCCGCCCAGTGATGAAGACGTTCCGCCCCTCATTCTCAATCATCTGAAGGGCGGCTTTGAAGTCGCCGCTAAGTTCCAGTGGTGCCTTTTCGAATGCCAAGTGCCTGCAATTTTAAGCCTTGCCGGGCCAATGATGGATGAAGCCGTCATTACCTGCACACTAAACCCGCTCAGCAATAAAGGCTAAGAAAAAGTGCAACAAATAAACTTCGGTCTGATCGCACCAGGCTACTCGGCAGGCTTTACCATAAAAATATATACCGGGAAGTGGTCGCTATAGCCCCCAAGGTACTCATTTCCGCCAAAAGTCCTAAACGGATATCCCTTAAACCGGCCGTGTTTTTGCAACAGGTAGCGGGGGCTGTGTATTCTGACTTTGTAAAACTGATAGCCCTCCTGCCGCTCGTCCAGCAACCCGTCGGAGAGAATCATTTGATCGAACAAGCTCCAGGCATCCCGGTAAGCCAGGGTCCCAATGCCCTTGCGGTACAGCTCATACATGGGGTTGTAGAACTCCGCCTTGCGCACTTTCCGGCGGTTGGTCTTTGCGCCAATGACTTCCTTTACAGACGGGCTGATGGGGTCATCGTTGAGGTCGCCCATAATGACGATTTTAGCCTTAGGGTCTTCAGCGAAGATGGAGTCGGCGGCGGTTTTGCAAACCAACGCAGCCTTGTTCCTGGCAGGCTGACTGGCTGCTTCCCCCCCGCTTCGGCTGGGCCAGTGGTTGACCATAAAATGCATGGGCTCGCCGTCAAAATTGCCGGAAACGAGGAGGACGTCACGGGTGTAATCGGGCTCGCCGTCCCGGTAGAGTTCCACAAAGAGGTTCTCATGGCCCTTCAGCTCGAAGTACTTGGGGTTGTACAAAAGCGCGACATCGATCCCACGCTCATCAGGGGAGTCCTGATGGATGATCTGGTAGTTCCGGTCTTTAATAAGGGGGTGTTTCACAAAGTCTTCCAATACACTGCGGTTTTCTATTTCCGAAACCCCAAGAATGGCAACCCCGTCCGGCGTAACGTCCGTGCCTAACTCTGCCACGACTTTAGCCAGGTTATCCAGTTTGGCCTGGTAGCGCTTGGTGTTCCAGACTTTGCTCCCGGTGGGCGTGAATTCGGTATCGCGGACATCCTCCGTATCAAGGGTGTCAAAGAGGTTTTCGAAGTTGTAAAAACCTACGGCAGCGATCTTGTAGTTCTGCTGAGCGGTTACCGCTGAACTTGCAAAGAGCAGGCACAACAGGAAAAAAAGATGGCGTGGGATCCTACTCCTGGATTGGAAACTGGAGCAATAATGTTGGGAATTCGTGCGTAGCATAAATTTGTTTTCTCAGGTTTGAAGTGCCCGGAAAGGCAATTGGCGGCAAATATATCAAATCTGCTTTTGTAAAAACGAAGACCGAATTGGCCATCGGTATTAAGTTTTGGTTAATTTTTGGGCGCCCGGTCTTAAATAAAGTTATTTTTCTTCTACTTTTGCACTCGCTTTTAGGACCAATGCCCCCTGAATGCCGCACAACTATCCCAACAATCACACACCCGCCACATCGTACATTACTCTGACATAAATCATACTTATGCAACTGAAAAGAACGCTTTTTACCCTCTTAGCGCTTTTGCCTGCATGGCTGTTACAAGCGCAAGTGGAGGTTCGCGGTACCGTCTTTGACAGTGAGACGGACCTTCCCATCGCTGCCGTTGTTGTAACCCTTGATGATGGGACAACAGCCGTTTCTGATGAAAAAGGTACTTTCACTTTCTTTGAGGTGCCGGAGGGCAGCCATGACTTTACCTTCCGTGGCAAAGAGGATTACATCGAGCAAACACTCAGTACCACCGTCAAGGATCAGGGCGAAGGGGTGTATGAAATCGGTAAAGTCCAGCTCGTGCCCACTCAGCGGGAAGAAGGGATCACCAACAAAGAGGACTTCATCCCCACCATTACCCTTTCGGATGGTGACCTGGAGCAGGAAACGGACAATCAGAATATTTCCGGTGTGCTCGCTGCCTCGAGAGATGTGTTTGTCTCAGCGGCTGCCTTTACCTTTGGTCCCGCGCGTTTCCGTATACGGGGCTACGACTCTGAAAATACTGCTGTTTATATTAATGGTGTGCCTTTCAACGAATTGGAAAACGGCCGTGCGTTTTGGAGTGCTCTGGGCGGTTTGAATGACGTGACCCGCAACCGTAATGCAGAAATCGGCCTCAGCCCCCTTTCCTATGCCTTTGGTGGTGTGGGGGGAGGTTCTTCCATTGATACCCGAGCTTCCTCACAGCGCGAACAGACCCGTGTGACCATGTCAGCAACGAACCGGGGCTACCGCTGGCGTACCATGCTCACACATTCTACCGGTATGATGGACAATGGCTGGGCCTTTTCCTTCTCCGGTTCCCGCCGTTGGGCGCAGGAAGGTTACGAGGAGGGCAGTTTTTATGATGCCTACGCCTATTTCATGGCTATTGACAAAAAGCTGGGAGACAACCACCTCCTTAACCTCACCACATTTGGCGCTCCGACACAGCGCGGCCGGGCAGGCGCAAGTACGCCGGAAATGTACGACCTGGCTGACAACAACTACTACAACCCTTTCTGGGGCTACCAAAATGGTGAAAAGCGGAACTCACGGATTTCCCGGGTGCATCAGCCGGTAATTATGCTGCGGCACGACTGGCAGTTGAGCGAAGACGCTACACTAACCACTACCGCATCTTATCAGTTTGGCCGCATCGGCGGTACCGCTCTGAACTGGTTTGAAGCGCCGGACCCCCGCCCCGACTACTACCGGAACCTGCCGAGCTATTTCGAGTCTATCGGGCAACCTGAGGCCGCCGCCATCGTAGAAGCGGACCTGCGCAATAATGAATCCTCCCGGCAGATCAACTGGGATCAGTTTTATGAGGTCAACCGGACTTCTCAGCTGGCAGACAAGTATCCTCAGTTCCTGGAAGGGCAGGAGGTGGAAGGCCGCTGGGCACAGTACATGGTGGAAGACCGGCGCTACGACTCCGAGGAGTTCAACTTTTACACCAATTACAATCACATCATCAGCGACATCTTCACGCTTAGCGGCGGGTTGACTTATCAGACGCAAACCATCGACAACTTTAAGGTGGTAGATGACCTGCTTGGTGCCGATTACTTTGTAGACATCGACGCTTTTGCCGTGCGTGACTTTCCGGACAATCCGGAGGTGCAGCAGAGCGACCTGAACAACCCCAATCGGATTGTACGTGAGGGTGATCGCTTTGGATGGAGCTACGATATTGATGTACGCCGGGCTGATGGATGGCTTCAGGGACAGTTTACCCTGCCACGCTTTGATATTTTCGCTGCGGTCAATGGCAGCCAAACCACCTTCTGGCGAACGGGTAAATACCGTACGGGCCGCTTCCCGGATCAATCGTTCGGAGAATCCGAAAAGCAGAATTTCACCAACTTTGGCGTGAAAGGTGGAATTACCTATAAAATTGATGGCCGGAATTACCTTTTTGCCAATGGTACGCACATGACCCGCGCTCCATTTGCCCGAAATGCCTATGTGTCGCCCCGTACGCGCGATCAGCTGGTGCCGGGCCTGGAAAGCGAGACCATTTACGGTGGTGAAATCGGCTACTTGCTGCGTTCGCCCAATGTACAAGGGCGGGCATCGCTTTACTACACGCAATTTGATAACCGCACCGAGATCATCCGGTTCTACAATGACCTGCAGCGGGCTTTTGGCAGCCTTGTGATGACCGGGCAGGACCAACTGCATCAGGGCGCAGAGCTGGCAATCGAGGCAAAGGTCACGCCATCCCTGAGCATCCGGGGCGTGGCGGCGCTGGGAGACTATGTCTTCAATAGCAATGCACAGGGCGAGTTGTACGGTGACGATCAAGAGACCTTCGATCAGGTCAATAGCGAATTTGAGGTGTTCCAAAAAGGGCTAAAGGTGCCGGGCCGCCCCCAAAATGCTTACACCCTGGGGCTGAATCTTCGCCCGAAAGGCTTCTGGTTTGCCTACCTGAACTTCAACTACTTCGATAACGTGTTTATCGATTTCAGCCCGATCAACCGTTCACCGGAGGCTGTGATTGGGCTGGAGCCCAGTTCTCTGGAGTATGATCAGATTGTGGCGCAGCGTCAGACTGACGGTCAGTTCACCGTTGACTTTTTCGGTGGCAAGTCCTTCAAGTTTGGCAGCACCTTCCTGTACATCAATGCGGGGGTCAACAACATCCTGAACAACACCGACTTTATTACGGGCGGTTTTGATCAGTTGCGCTTTGACTTTGATGCCCGGACTGGCGCTGATTCTGTTTTTCAGCCCCGATATTACTACCTGTACGGCCGCAACTTCTTTGTGAATGTAAGTTTGCGCCTGTAATTCAGAACCTCAATCATCATTTAGAAAGACATAAAAGCCATTATACAATGAAATTTCAGTTATCAAAGCTGTTCTTTTTTAGCCTGCTGCTTAGCATGGCTGTGCTTCCATCCTGTGTTGATACCGAATTTGAAGAGCCGCCTGTAACGGGCACAGAACTTGAAGTGACGGGCAACACCTCTATTGCAGATCTCAAAAGTCTTTACATCCCCGGCCGCCTGACGGTTATCGAGACAGATGTCATCGTACAGGGCATCGTTGTTGGCAACGACGTGCAGGGCAACTTCTTCCGCTCCCTGATTATTCAGGACAGCACGGCTGGTATCGAGGTGCTCATCAACCTGACGGATGCCTTCAACCTCTTCCCACTTGGGCGTGAGGTCGCTATTGACTGTAAGGGACTGGTCTTAGGCGAGTTCAACGGTATCGTGCAACTGGGCGGTTATATCATTCAGGAAGGTGGTGGTGAAGAGCTGGGCGACATCATCGACTACAATTCGCGCATTTACCGCGGTATGCTGGTCGGCGAGCCGGAGCCCGCTGTCCGCACGATTAACTCCCTGGGCGTCAACGATATTTCCACGCTGGTACAGTTGCAAGATGTGGAATTTGCCTCCTTTGAGCTGGGGCTGACCTACGCCGATGCTTTTGGCCGCAGCACGCTTAACCGTACGCTTCAGGATTGTGATGGCAATGAAATTGTCGTTCGTACAAGTGGTTTCGCGGACTTCGCAATTGATACCCTGCCCGATGGCAATGGTACGCTCACCGCTATCTTTAATGTATTTGGAGATACCAAGCAGCTGTTTATTCGTGCCGCTGACCTCGATGTAGACATGGCCGGCACGCGTTGCAATGCCGGCACGGGCGAAGAGGAACTCATGACTATCCGGGAACTGCGGGATGTATTTGCGGATGGCGGAACAGAAGGCCCCGAAGACCGGAAAATTCGTGGCGTAGTGATTTCTGATAATCAGAATGGCAACTTTGACGGCCGGGTAGCGGTGGTTCAGGATGGTACGGCAGGCATTACCATTTTCTTCCAGGGCGACCACGGCTTCAGCCTGGGCGAAGAGATCGAAGTGGTGGTTTCCGGCCAAGAGCTTTCACTTTATAATGACCTGCTGCAGCTTGACTTTATCAATAACGACCTCGCTACTTCCAATGGCATGGGCGATCCGGTGGAACCGCGTGTAACTACTATCGGAGAGGTGCTGGACAATGCTGAGGCCTGGGAATCTACCCTGGTGCAGATCAATGGCGCAAGCATTTCCGGTAGCGCGACCTTTACAGGTGCCACCACAGTAAATGACGGTTCTGGCAGCATTACGATGTTCACCCGCCCCTCAGCAACCTTCGCCAGTTCTGCACTGCCGGCGGAGCCTGTGGATATGACCGCTATTGTTTCTCAGTTCACCGACCATCAGCTGGTCATCCGGAACCTGGAAGATGTAGGGGGCGAAACCGGTACCGGCGGTGACCCCGAGCAAATTAGCCTGGCAGAACTCCGCACTTTATTTGAAAGTGGTGCATCAGCTGTGCCAGCCAACCGCTTTATCAATGCCGTAGTGATCTCGGATGTGGATGCGAATAATACAGACTTCCGGAATATGGTCATTCAGGACGAAACCGGAGGCATAGTTGTCCGCTTTGCGGATCCTCATAGCTTCGCTTTGGGTGAAGAGGTGGAAGTCAGTGTTGGCGGTGACGAGCTGAGTGAATTTAACGGGCTGCTCCAGATAAATGACGTGGACAACGCCGATGCAACAAGTATGGGCAACGGCACCTTGCCGGAACCACGTGACGCCACCATTCAGGAGATCCTGGATAATGCGGAAGCCTGGGAGTCCACCCTGGTTAAGGTTTCCGATGTTTCTTACACAGAGGGTGGTACATTCTCCGGTGCCAAGACGCTGGATGACGGTACAGCTACCATTGCGACCTTCACCCGTAGTCAAGCCACTTTCTCCGGTAGTGCGGTGCCTAATGGTGCCTTTACCCTTACAGCTATGGTGTCCGAGTTTAACTCGCCCCAGCTGACCCTTCGCAACCTCAACGATATTCAGCAGTAAGCAATCTGTTGAACCATTCTGACTAAAAAGCCTTAATAAGGGGAGCAGCAACAAAAACCTGCTCCCCTTACTTGAATCCAGCTATGGCAAAGACAGAAGAACAAACCGCTCCGTTTCAGTTTAAGCAATTCGCTGTACAGCAAGACCGTTGCGCGATGAAAGTAGGCACGGATGGGATCATGCTCGGTGCCTGGGCTCAGGTAGATGCCGCTACTCAGGCGCTTGATATAGGCACCGGGACCGGCGTCATTGCGCTCATGCTGGCACAGCGTGCCCCGGAAGCTACCATCCATGCGGTTGATATTGACGATGTAGCCTGTGAACAGGCTGGTGCTAACTTTGAGTCCTCCCCCTGGAAAGAGCGCTTGTCTGTGATTCAGGAAGCCATTCAGGACTATGCGCGCACAACCCGCACCACTTACGACCTTATCGTTTCCAACCCACCGTTCTTTTCCGGCGGCACCTTTGGCATGAAGGAGGAGCGTGCGATCGCCCGGCAAACGGTCCGCATGCCGCACGGGGATTTGCTCATAGCGGTTCGGCAGTTATTGGCTAAAAACGGGCGGTTTTGCCTGGTGTTGCCTTACCTCGAAGGGCTCCGGTTTCAGGAAAGAGCGGAGGAATACCACCTGTTCTGCACCAAAGTGACCGAAGTACAACCCAAGCCTGAGGCAGCGGTCAACCGCCTGCTGATGCAGTTCGAGCAGGAAGACAAACCCACCGAAACCGATCAGCTGGTCATAAGGGGAACAGATGCGGAAGACTCCTACACCCCGGCCTACCGGGCGCTGCTGAAGGACTTCTTGCTGAAATTTTAATATATAGATAACACTGCTTCTCTAGCATATAAACGCATTCTGCCTAGTTTTGCTGCCTTGCTTAACCCTCAATAAATCAATCCGCAGGTAGCATGGCAAAATCAGAATTGGTCAAACGCGATATCAGCTGGCTCTCTTTCAACCACCGGGTGCTTCAGGAAGCGATGGACAAATCGGTGCCCCTCTACGAACGGATCAAGTTTCTGGCCATTTACAGTTCCAATCTCGATGAATTCTACCGGGTGCGTGTGGCTTCTCTGCGTAGCTTTAAGGAACTGAAGAAGAAAACACGTAAGGCCCTCGACCTGACGGTGAAGCCTAAAAAAGAATTGAAGCAAATCCGCAAAATTGTTCAGGAACAGCAAGAAGTCTTTGGCCGCATCTTCCGGACGGATATCCTCCCGGAGTTGGAAAAAGCCGGGGTGCACCTCATCAACAACGAAGCCTTCACGGAGCCGCAACGGGAATTTGCTAAACGCTACTTTTTTGAGAAAGTCTACCCCTGCCTGAACCCCATTATTTTGGAGCCGGAATCAGCATGGCCTTTCCTGGAAAACAAGGGGCTTTACTTTGTTATTGATCTGGAGGGGGAAGGCCGTACTGCTATCCTGCAAATGCCCACAGATGATCTGCCGCGTTTTCAGGAGCTGCCATCCGAAGAAGAAGGTACTTACTACGTAACTTTTCTCGATGATATCATCCGCTACAACCTCCCGGCTTTTTTGGATGAGCCCATTTTGGGGGCCTATGCCATCAAAGTATCCCGGGATGCAGAGCTCTACATCGATGACGAATACTCTGGCGACCTGGTAGAGAAAATTCGCGAAAGTCTTGATGAACGCAATATCGGGCTGCCCACCCGCTTTCTCTATGACAGCCGTATGCCGGAAGAACTTCTGGGGCTGCTCAAAGAGCAACTGAAACTAAGCAAGCACGACCTTATCCCCGGCGCCCGCTATCACAATTTCAACGACTTTTTTGGTTTTCCCAACCCAACTCAGCAGCGTGAGCTGCACGATGAGCCCATGGAGCCCCTGATTCACGAGGAGCTTGAGCAGGCAGAAGCCCTATTGCCCTATCTGCGGGAGCAGGACGCCGTACTTCATTTTCCCTATCAACAATATGGCTACATCCCAAGGTTGATACGGGAAGCAGCCGAAGACCCTGATGTGACCACTCTCAAGATTACCTTGTACCGGGTCGCTTCCCGCTCTGCGGTAGTGGACGGATTGCTGGAAGCCCTCAAGAACGGAAAGCAGGTAACCGCTTTTATCGAAGCCAAAGCCCGGTTTGATGAAGCTGCTAACCTGTACTGGGGGGCGGAGTTGGAAAAAGCCGGCGCAACGGTAATTTACAGCTATCCCGGCATCAAAGTGCACACTAAGTTGTTGCTGATTATTCGGCAGGAGGAAGAGGATTTGCGGCATTATGCCTATCTGGGCACCGGCAATTTTAATGAAAAAACGGCCCGGCTGTACTGCGATCACGCCTTACTTACTGCTGATCCCCGCCTGGCTAAAGAAGTCGGGCAGGTCTTCGATTTGCTGGAGCGGAAGATCATTATGCCGAAATGCAAGCACTTATTGGTTTCTCCGTTCACCACAAGAAGCGGTTTCGAGGCTTTGCTAAAGCAGGAGATCAAGCAGGCTAAAGCGGGGCGAAAAGCCTACGCCATTCTCAAAATGAACAGCCTGGAAGACCCCGAAATGATTGAAAAAATCTACGAAGCTTGTCAGGCTGGCGTAAAGGTGCAGTTGATTGTCCGGGGTATCTGCTGTGCAGTGCCGGATGTGGAAGGCGTAAGTGAAAACCTTGAGATCATAAGCATCGTCGACCGGTTTTTGGAACATGCCCGGGTTTATATTTTTGGAAATGGAGGGGAGGAGTGCCTCTTCCTTGCTTCCGCCGACTGGATGACCCGCAACCTGGACCGCCGGGTGGAAGTTGTTTTCCCGGTTTATGATGAAAAAATCCGTGAGGAAATCCGGCATATCATCAATCTGCAACTTGAAGACAACACGAAGGCCCGGGTAATCAATGCAGAACAAAATAATCCTTACCACTATCAAGGGGGGACGCCGGTAAGGGCTCAGCTCGCCACCTATCAGTGGCTGGCTAAGCGGGAGCCCGTCGGTTTACAATAAGTTAGCAAAAAGATAATTTAGGGCTAACGTCCTGCGGGTTGACACGTACTATTTTTACCGTTAAAAAGTGACGAAGATCAACTACCTGCGGGATTGGGTGTTTCACCGCGTACACAAGAGCAACCTCGTTTACAATACCTGTTGGGAAGACCCCCGCTGCGACCGCGAACTCATGGGTATTGATGCGGACAGCGAAATTGTAATGATCACAAGCGCTGGCTGCAATGCGCTGGATTACCTGCTGGATGCGCCCAAAGCGGTGCACTGCATCGACATGAACCCCCGGCAAAATGCTTTGCTTGAACTCAAGCGTGCCTTTTTCAGGCAAAGTGATCCGGAAACGTTGTTTCAAGTGTTTGGCAGGGGCAGCCACGAGGCTTTCCCGGAGCTCTACCAACAGCAGCTCCGTTCAGCGCTGCCTGCCTATGCGCAGGAATACTGGGACGAGCACCTCAATTACTTTTCACCTAAAGGCTTGCGGAAATCCTTTTATCATTTTGGCTCCTCGGGCACTTTCGCCTGGCTGGCCAGCAATTACCTAAAGGGGCGCAAGAAACTCTTCCGTCAGATCGATCAAATGTTCCACGCTGCGACGCTGGAAGAGCAGAAGGAAATCTACCTGCAGGTGGAAGAGCGTGTCCTGAATAATATGGTAGAGTGGATGGTCAACCGCCACCTCACCATGTGCCTGGTAGGGGTGCCCCGGTCGCAGCAGGAGCTTTTTGTGAAAAAATATGAGCGTGGCGCTTTGGGCTTCATTCAGGAGTGCCTGCGCAAGGTATTCACGGAGTTGCCTTTGCAAGACAATTATTTCTACCGGTCGTACATGTATGGTTCCTACACAGCAACCTGCGCACCTAACTACCTGATGCCAGAGCACTTTAAGCCTCTGCGTGACCGAATAGACCGGGTGCAGACCAACACCACTACCATTAGTCAGTTCCTGAAGGACAATCCTGGTGCCTATTCCCACTACGTACTCCTTGACCATCAAGACTGGCTGGCTGCCAATGACCGGCCTGCACTGGAGGAAGAGTGGCGACTGATACTGGATAACAGCCGGCCCGGCACCAAAATCCTGCTGCGCTCAGCGGCTCATGAAGTGGACTTTTTCCCTGATTTTGTGCAGGAAGCGGTTATTTTTGAGCAGGATTTGACGGCTAAAACCCATCAACTTGACCGGGTGGGCACTTACGCTAGTGTTTACCTGGCCGAGGTACAGTAGCCACCTCCTAAATCTAAACATCCAATATGGCATCCAAGCACATTACGGCTTCCGTTTCAGAACAGAACGAAACCATGCAGCGTTATTACGTGCTGCAATCCAAAATCTACGATCTCACCCGCTGGACCTTTCTGTTTGGGCGTCGGGCAGTCATCCGCCAATTGCCCCTTGATCCCGGAAAAGCGCACCGTATCCTGGAAGTAGGCTGCGGAACCGGCTACAACCTTCGGCTGCTGGCTCGCCGTTTTCCCAAAGCTCACCTGACCGGGCTGGACGTATCCACTCACATGATTGAGAAAGCCACAAAAGCGACCAAGCCGTTTGCGCAGCGGGTCCAACTGGAGGAGCGCCCCTATGCACTGGGCGACACTCAATACCTGGAGCAATTCGACGCCGTCCTGTTTTCCTATTCCCTAACCATGATTAACCCGCAGTGGGAAGAGCTGATCCGGCAGGCAAAGGCGGATCTTAAACCTGGGGGTATCATAGCGGTGGCGGACTTTTTTGATTCCCGGTTTGGGTGGTTCAAAACCCACATGGGTAACAATCATGTCCGGATGGATGGGCACCTGTTACCGCTTTTGGAGCAGGAATTCACGACACTTTCCCATAGTGTGAAGCCAGCCTACGGCGGCGTATGGGACTACTTCGTACATTTGGGCAGAAAGGTGTGAGGTTGTATCCTGCTTTTGTAAAATTGCCGATTTTTGTTTGGTATTGGAGTAGAAAAAGTTGGTGAATATGCTAATTTGGTGGGCATTACTGCAACCAAATTCAAATTAGCATGAACACACGAAAAATCTTATTGTCGGAAAATGAGATTCCGGAAGCGTGGTACAATATTGTGCACGATATGCCCAACAAGCCGCTGCCTCCGCTGCACCCCGGCACTAAGGAGCCCATCGGCCCGGATGCCCTTGCACCTCTTTTTCCAATGGGCCTGATCCAACAAGAAGTAACCCAGGAAAAATGGGTGGAAATACCGGAAGAAGTCCGCGAGGTTTATAAAATCTGGCGTCCTACGCCTATGTTCCGGGCTATAGGGTTGGAAAAAGCCCTGGATACGCCAGCCAAAATTTACTACAAATACGAAGGTGTGAGCCCTTCCGGTTCTCACAAGCCCAATACAGCGGTTGCGCAGGCATACTACAACAAACAAGAAGGCGTTAAGCGCATCACGACTGAAACCGGTGCCGGTCAGTGGGGCAGTGCGCTGAGTTTTGCCTGTCAGCACTTCGGCATTGAATGCGAGGTGTACATGGTGAAGATCAGCTATGAGCAGAAGCCCTACCGCAAGATGATGATGAACACCTGGGGCGCCAACGTCCACCCTTCGCCCACTGACCTGACCGAAGCGGGGCGTCAGGTGCTGGCCAAAAACCCTGACTCACCGGGGAGTCTGGGTATTGCTATCTCGGAAGCTGTGGAACGGGCCGCCTCCGACGAGCATACGAAATACGCCCTGGGCAGCGTCCTCAATCACGTCCTCATGCATCAGACGGTCATTGGGCTGGAAGCCGTCAAGCAGATGGAGAAAGCCGGTGATCAGCCGGATATTGTGGTGGCGCCCTTTGGTGGAGGCTCCAACTTTGCCGGCATCAGCTTCCCTTTCCTGCGGCTTAATCTGGAAGAAGGCCAAAATATCCGGTGCATTGCCAGCGAGCCCTCCTCCTGCCCAAAGCTTACCCGTGGTGTGTTCCGTTATGACTTCGGCGATATGGTCGGAATGACACCGCTGCTGCCGATGTATACCCTTGGGCACAACTTCGTCCCGGCACCGATTCATGCCGGAGGGCTGCGCTACCATGGTGCGGGCGTTGTAGTGAGCCAGCTGCTAAGGGATCAACTCATTGAAGCCCGCGCACACGATCAGTTGGAGTGCTTCGAAGCAGGCGTGCTTTTCGCCAAAACAGAAGGCATCATTCCTGCACCTGAGACCAACCACGCTATTGCCACCGCCATTCAGGAAGCCAAGCGCTGCAAAGAGGAAGGTAAGAGCGAGACTATATTGATTCACCTATGCGGGCACGGCAACTTTGACTTGGCCGCTTACGAAAATTACCTGAGCGGCAATCTGGTCAGGCACGAAATCACCGAAGAGGAGATACAGGCAGCACTGGCAGAGCTGGATACGCCGACGATTGATTAATTCTTTTGAGCCTAACGGTAACATGAGCGGCACTGGTGATCCTTTTGGCATTACCGGTGCCGCTTTATTTTATTTGGATTTCGTAATACGCTCCTTGGGCTGCCTTGGGAAAGGTGGGCGAAAGCGTGGTGAGTCAGATTGGATTTTGGTAGGTTTAACAATCAGTAAATCAGTAATTTAGATACCTTGTTTGGGTTTGATGGCTGACCGTTGTAAAGCAGTAAGAAGTTGGCTTTACTACTGTAAAATGCCCGCTAAAAGGCGGCGGGGATAACAGCGCCGGGTGTTGAAATTCCGTTATTTCGTTTCCCCTGCATCATGCAGTACATTTCAGAAAGCTTAAAAAACAACAAAATAACATGGCAAAGCTAAATTTTGGTGGCGTAGAGGAAAACGTAGTCACCCGTGAGGAATTCCCGCTGGAAAAGGCGCGGGAAATTATGAAAGACGAAACCATTGCCGTTATCGGCTACGGGGTACAGGGCCCGGGGCAGGCACTTAACCTTAAGGACAACGGTTTTAATGTGATTGTCGGTCAGCGTCAGAATTCCAAGACCTGGGACAAGGCCGTGGATGATGGCTGGGAGCCGGGTGTTACACTTTTTCCGATTGAGGAAGCCGTAGAGCGCGGTACGGTCATTCAATACCTGCTGAGCGATGCTGCACAGATCTCCGTATGGCCTAAGATTAAACCGCTGTTGACGAAAGGCAAAGCGTTGTATTTTTCTCATGGCTTTGGCATTACCTACAAGGAGCGTACGGGTATTATCCCACCGGAGGATGTGGATGTGATCCTGGTGGCACCCAAAGGTTCCGGTACAAGCCTTCGCCGTTTATTCGTAGCCGGCAAAGGGCTGAATTCCAGCTACGCTATTTTCCAGGATGCGACCGGGCGGGCTAAGGACCGGGTGATTGCGCTGGGTATTGGCGTAGGTTCGGGTTACCTGTTCGAAACGACTTTCAAGCAAGAAGTGTACAGTGACCTGACCGGTGAGCGGGGTTCTTTGATGGGCGCCATTCAGGGCTTGTTCGCTGCGCAGTACGATTGCCTGCGCCGTCATGGGCATAGCCCGTCCGAAGCTTTCAACGAAACTGTAGAGGAGTTGACACAAAGCCTGATGCCGCTCGTAGCGGAAAATGGTATGGACTGGATGTATGCGAATTGCTCGACTACGGCACAGCGGGGTGCGTTGGACTGGTGGAAGAAGTTCCGGGATGCGGTAGCGCCGGTCTTTGATGAATTATACGATAGCGTAGCAAAGGGCGAAGAAGCACAGCGGTCCATTGATTCCAATAGTCAGTCCGATTACCGGGAAAAACTGGATGCGGAACTCAAGGAGTTGCATGATAGTGAGATGTGGAGAGCGGGCCGTACGGTGCGGGGGCTTCGGCCGGAGAATCAGGGGGAGAAGGTTGGGTAGGGTTTTTAGTGGGGAGTGGGCAGTCGGGAGTCTGGCAGTCGGCAGTCGGCAGTCTTGCAGTGGGGAGTCGGGAGTCGGCAGTCTTGCAGTCGGCAGTCTTGCAGTCGGCAGTCTTGCAGTGGGGCAGTCTGGCAGTGGGGGGATTTGTTTAACTTGTCTTAAAATGGATTAGGATGGAGAAGAGGTTTAATTTGAGGTATACGGAGTTGCTGGCTTACAAGAAGGCATTTGAGCTGGCGGTTGATATCTTTGAAGTTTCTAAGTCCTTTCCTAAGGAGGAGCGGTACTCGTTGACGGATCAGATCCGGCGGGCTTCGCGCTCGGTGTGTGCGAATATTGCGGAGGGGTACAGGAAGCGGCGTTATCCTAAGCATTTTATTAGCAAGTTATCTGATTCGGATGCGGAGAATGCGGAGGTGCAGGTTTGGACGCAATTTGCCTACCGGTTCGGTTATATTCCTGTGGGGCAGCATGATACGTGGTTGGAAAACTCCGTTGAGGTGGGCTCTTTGCTGGGGTATATGATGGACAATCCGGATAGGTTCAAGTGAAGGCCATCTCCGCTTTTAATAGACTATTGAGGTATAGCGAACTATCGGAAAAAAGTAATCCCATGTCAACATCCACAACGACAACTGTCCTGCCTTCCGTAGAGGCGATCTACAAAGCGAAGATGCGCCTGCGCGGAGTGGCAGAACCTACGCCACTGACGTACAATTACCACATGTCGGAGCATTACGGTTGCCGTTTGTACTTCAAGCGGGAGGACATGCAGGTGGTACGTTCCTACAAAATCCGGGGTGCCTACAACAAAATGGCGACGGTGCCCAGAGATAAGCTGGCGAAGGGCGTGGTCTGTGCCAGTGCGGGCAATCATGCGCAGGGATTTGCGCTGGCCTGTCAGAAAATGGAGGTAAAGGGCAAGGTCTACATGCCCAGTGTGACGCCCCGGCAGAAGATCAAAAAGGTCAATCTTTTTGGCAAGGAATGGGTGGAAGTGGTATTGACGGGGGATACTTTTGATGATGCCTACCACGAAGCGGTCCGGGATGCGGAGGAGAATGGCAAGGAGTTCATCCATCCCTTCAATGATCCACGGACTATTGAAGGGCAGGGGACTGTAGGGCTTGAAATCCTGGAAGACTGCAATGAAAGCCTGGATTACGTCTTTTGCGCTATTGGTGGAGGCGGATTGGTGTCAGGTCTTGGCAGTTACTTTCATCAGCTAAGCCCGAATACTAAAATCATCGGTGTGGAACCGGCAGGTGCCCCGGCCATGTACGAATCGCTTAAAGCTGGTGAGCCGGTCACCCTGGAGCATATCGATAGTTTTGTGGATGGCGCCGCCGTGCGCAGGGTGGGGGACCTGACTTTCAAAATCGCCCAGCAGGTGGTGGATGATATGGTGCTGGTGCCGGAAGGGAAAGTTTGCAGCACTATCTTGCAGCTGTACAACGAAGAAGGCATCGTAGTCGAGCCCGCCGGCGCCCTTACCGTGGCAGCACTGGATTTTTATAAAGAGCAGATCAAGGGCAAGAACGTCGTCTGCATCCTGAGCGGAAGCAATAACGACATCACCCGCACCGAGGAAATTAAGGAACGCTCCCTGCTCTACGAAGGGTTAAAGCACTACTTCATCATCCGCTTCCCGCAGCGGGCAGGTGCTTTGCGGGATTTTCTCAACAACGTCCTCGGCCCCAACGACGACATCACCCACTTTGAGTATACCAAAAAGCACAACCGGGATTCCGGGCCTGCGCTGGTGGGCATACAGCTACAGCAGTGGGAAGACTATAACCGCCTACTGGAGCGTATGCAAGCCTCTAAAATTGACTACCAAACATTGAATGACAGTAAGATGCTGTTTGATTTATTGGTGTGATGGTCGTGCGGATGGCAAAAGAAGGGTTTTTCATTACCCTGGGATGAGGTATATTGAGAGAAAACCCCAAATATGAAACAGTATACCATCTTTCTGGCTATCTTTTGCCTGCCCCATTTGTTTTTTGCTCAAGGTATTTTTGAGTACGTCCCTTTCGAGCCGCATGCGACTTACCATGACGCCGCCATTAATGAAGGCCTCACCGTTGCAGCAGGCAAGCAGGAGTCCTGTATGATGCCCCTGATGACGCTGTTTGATGCACAAGGAGACAGTCTATGGTCCGTAACGCCATATGATTGCGGCTTTTGCTACTTACATGAGGTAGCGTTTGAATCTGATGGTCGTATTCTGGCATCAGGCAATTTCCGGCAGGCAGATGATGTGGGCTCACCCGAAGATGGCTACGCTATTGTGCGGGTGGATACTGCGGGTCAGGTCCTTGGTTTCCGGCAATTCATTTTCCAGAATGGATTTGACAACCCTGTTCGGTTTAGCACACTGGCTAATGGGAATATCGCTCTGTCCACAGGCAGGCGGCTGTTGATCCTGGACTCTAATTTAGACAGCCTGGCCACGCTTGATTTTGATCCGTTAAGTGATTATCCGGTTATCGACCAGCAGCTTGTATTAGATGAAAATACGATTTTGCTCAATATCGGTGCAAAGGGCTATTTAGTGGATGCACAAGGTGTATTGTTGGACAGCGTCGACTTAGAGGATGCCCCAACGTCTAACTTTTTGTTAGGCCCCTCGGAGGATTTTGTTCATTATTCCACCGCATCCGGCTTTAAGCTGCTGCATATTGCATCCGGGAATGTAAATTCCGAGTCAGGTGCGGGGTTCAAAGGCATTACCTTGGACGGAGCACAGCTTGTTGCCTTCGATGACCGCAATATCTACCGCCGCACCGGTATTGGGGTTTGGGATTCGGTTTGGACTTCCGGACCGGAACTGGAAATACAGAACCTGAAGTGGAAAGAGGAGCGCTTCGTTTATACGCTGGAAGGCCCGGCAGAATCCGCCTTGAATTTTACTTATCCCCGGACAGTCCTGGGCAGCCGTCAGGATTTATCAGTACCTCCGGCATTCATGGAAACCGATGTGCGAATTGGAGCTATTGAGCTGGACAGCCTTAACCTAAATAACACTATAGTGGATCACCCGCTCACTTACTTTTCGGTTCAGCATTTCTTTAGCGTCGAAGTAGTCAATGCCGGTCAGGATACCCTGCAGGAGGTCGTAATTGCCACACCCAGGCTTAATGGTTTTAACTGTGGAGAACTACGTATCATCAAAAGCTTGCATGGGCTGAATCTCCCGCCTGGCGGCTCCTATAAAGCCTCGGTGCAGTTAAACAACACCTATGGTAGTAACAGCCCTTTTGAATTCGACATCGCGTACAATATTTGCTTTTTTGCCTTAGGGCCCAACCATCAGCAGGATGGTTTTTTTGGAAATAATCAGTCTTGCCAGCAGGTTCAGATTGTGAATACGGAAAACAGCTCCGGTCCCAGTCTGGATTTTACCATTGCGCCCAATCCGGCAAGTCATGTGCTTAATTTGCAATGGAAGGAAGGGGATCTCAACGATAGCGTACAACTGCACCTGATTAGCGCACAAGGCCAGCAGGTCCTGCAGCAGCTGGCAGATAGCACCGAAAATGCGGAGATCAACGTATCAGGACTGCCTGCCGGTGTCTATTGGCTGATCGTGCAAAGCGAAGGTTTTCGGACGGTAAAGAAAGTAATTATTCAATAATGGTGTTCCCCATTTTTAAGATCTCGCGAAACTCCGCCTCTGCCACCGGCATGACCGACAATCTTCCAATACGCACAAGCGGCATCTCCTGAAGCTTTGGGTTGGCTTTGATGGACTTCAGGGAAACGGGTTGTTTAAGGGGTTTCACTGCTATTAAATCGATGGCACTCCAATCACCTTTTTCAGCTGTAGGGTCAGGATAGGCTTCGCGTACCACTTTGCAGATGCCTGCTACCTCAAGCCCTTTCCGGCTGTGGTAAAAAAGGACCAGGTCGCCCACCCGCATATTGCGCAGGTGATTGCGGGCGGCATAATTGCGTACGCCATCCCAGCGCCCCGTACCTTCCGCCTGCAGGTCAGAGAATCCATATTCATCCGGTTCTGATTTGACAAGCCAGTGATTCATGACGGTTTGTTTTGGATACCAATGACAGCTAACATGCGCCCGGTAGTGCCCTCATTTCGCCGGTGTGAAAAGTAATGATCATTATCCGCCCAGGTGCAGTAGGGCGATACTTCAATATGAGCTTCAGGAATGCCCGCCGACAGCAACTGGGCCAGATTGGCGCCCTTGAGGTCAGCCATCCATTTACCGGGCTTACCTCCGGGCTTTAGGTGTGTTTCGGGCAAGCGGCTTGCGACCCGCTCGTCAACCTCGTAGTGGGGCTGGGTGATGCAGGTACCGATGTAGGCCAGGCAGTCTGCGGGATTTGTTGCAAACTCATCCTGCATGCGGTTTAGGGTATGGGTGACAACCTGTGCAGCTGTGCCCTGCCATCCGGCGTGAATAGCAGCGACTGCCCGTTGTTTAGGATCGAAAACCAGGACCGGAGTACAATCGGCAATTGTCACCCCAATAAGCAGACCTGGCTCTTTGGTGATAATGGCGTCATAGCCATGATGACCGCCCTGTGCATTTGCCACCAAAACCTCCCTGCCATGCACCTGATAACTGTAGCAGAATGCGCCATCCGGCCAGCCCAGCGCCTTAAAGAACCGCTCCCGGTTTTGCCTGATGTGCTCCGGAGCATCTTCGGTGTTGATGCCCAGATTGAGGCTATGGTAAGGCGCCGGGCTTACCCCGCCACTGCGCTGACTTTCGGCAGCTACTACGGGGTGAGGCGTAAAGATATTGGGCTGATGCATCATACCGCCAAGTTAATCTAAACTTTCCAGAAGTCATCGTCCGGATAAGCTGCGGCGAGCACATCATCAAAGTAATCGGCATAGTGGACGCTGATCCCTTCTTTGATGTGGTCCTGCAGTTCCTCAAAGTCCCGGCGGTTGTCTTCCGGCAGGATCAGGTTGGTAATGCCTACCCGGCGGGCCGCAATGGTCTTTTCCTTTACGCCACCGATCGGCAGTACTTTTCCGGTAAGGGTCAGTTCGCCCGTCATGGCAATATCGTCACGGATCGCTTTGCCGGTAGCCAGCGCAAATAGGGACAGCGCCATGGTAATACCTGCGGAAGGGCCATCCTTCGGCGTTGCGCCGGCAGGAACATGCAGGTGCACCTGATGCTTGTCGTAGTAGTTTTTGATATCCTCTGCTTCAAAGGCTGCCAGTCGGGAACGGACGTAGGTATGAGCTATCGAAGCGGATTCCTTCATTACATCCCCTAACTGACCAGTTTGTTTAAAGCTGCCATTTTGCCCAGGTATGCCGTTGGCTTCGATGTACAGCGTGGCACCGCCCAGTGAGGTATAGGCCAACCCGAGCGCTACACCTGGAATAGACTTATTGTAAAGCCGCTCTGATTTGAAAATGGGCTTTCCGAGAAATTCCTCGACATCGTCCTTGTCTACGGTAAAGTCGATGGTCTCCTCCTCTGCCAGTTTCAGGGTCGCTTTTCGGATGATCTTGCGGATTTGCTTTTCCAGATTCCGCACGCCGGCTTCCCGGGCGTACTTCTCTACAATGACCCGGAGGGCGTCTTCGGTGATGTCGATCTCGTCAGCTTCGAAGCCATGTTCCTTCAGTTGCTTGGGCAACAGATAGCGCCGGGCAATTTGCACCTTCTCATCAGCAATGTATCCCGCCAGGCGGATAACCTCCATACGGTCGAGCAATGGCCCGGGGATGGTGTCCAATTGGTTGGCGGTGGTGATGAAGAGGACGTTGGACAGGTCATAGGGCAGGTCCAGGTAGTGGTCCATGAAGCTGTTGTTCTGCTCCGGGTCCAGGACTTCCAGCAGGGCCGAAGCCGGGTCGCCCCGGAAGCTGCTGCCGATTTTGTCGATCTCATCGAGCATAATGACCGGATTCGAGGTGCCCGCCCGCTTCAGCGCCTGAATGAGCTTTCCTGGCATCGCCCCGATGTAGGTCCGGCGGTGCCCCTTGATTTCCGCTTCGTCGCGCATGCCACCAACTGAGAAACGGAAAAACTCCCGGTTCAGGGCGTGCGCAACGGACTTGCCAATAGAAGTCTTGCCCACCCCCGGAGGACCAACAAGGCAAACGATGGAGCCGCTTACTGCGCCCCGCTTTATGACGGTGCTGAGGAACTCCAGGATGCGGTCCTTGACCTCTTCCAGTCCGTAGTGCTCGTCATTTAGAACTGCACGGGCGGCTTTGATATCTGCATTGTCTTCGGAGTGGATACCCCAGGGCAGGCTGCCGATGGTATCCAGGTAAGTGCGGGTGACGTTGAATTCCGGGGACTGGATGTTAAGGGTCCGGAGTTTGTTGAGCTCGTCCTCTACGGTCTTCTGCACCTCCTCCGGGAGGACTTTGCCTTCAAAAAGCTTTTCCAGCTTTTCAATTTCCGATTCGCCCTCCTCTTTTTCCATGCCGAGCTCCTTTTTGATGGCTTTCAGTTGCTCGCGGAGGAAGAATTCCTTCTGCTGTTTGTTGACCTTTTCCTCAATCTGCTGATTGATGCGCTTCTGGATTTTGGCAATTTCCAGTTCTTCCTTTATCAGTTTGAGCAAGGTTTGGGCGCGCTCATGGAGGTCATAGGTTTCGAGTAATCCCTGGAGGACTTCCGCATCGGAAGACAGGAGGTTGCTGATGACATCCATCGTCAGGCCCGGCGCATCGTAGTTGAGCTGGGAGACCACCATGTTGACCTGTTCCTGGAACAGCGGGTTGAGTTTCAACAGGGATTTGATCTCTCCACTGATGGCCATCATGTAAGCTTTGAGGTCCTGATCAGGCTTTTCGTCAGGCTCGTTATGGTATTGCACCTCCCAGCGCAGAGTAGGCTTTACGAGGACTACGCGCTTTTTGCTGAAGCGGGAAACGCCCCGGCCCAGAATTTGGGCAACGCCGGGTGCCGCTTCATTGACCCTCAGGACTTGAAACAAAGTGCCATGTTCGTAGAATTCAGATTCGGTATAATCCTCAGCATTATATTCCTGAGCCAGGACTAAGCCGAGGTAGCCATCTTGTTCTTCTACTGCCTTTTTGATCGCGGCTACCATTTCTTTGCCCTTGAAAGTCAAAGGCATAGCCAGACCCGGGAAAATCGGGCGCTGCTGAAGCGGCAGGATGGTCAGGTTTTGCGGAAGCACATTCTCAACCCGCTGTAGTTGCTGGTCTGCACTTTCGGATTGTACCTCTTCTATGATTTCTTCGTCTGTAATAATGTCGTTGCTCATTGAGTGGGATTGGTTTAGGTCAAATTGTTCGCAGCCTTCTTTTGAGGCGGAGGCGGCATATTAAATACGCTCAATGGGCGTGCCATATCAATGGCATCAGACGAAGTGTCATATATGTGCACTATTTGCTGACAAAGTGGCTTGTTGTTTTGGCTTAGATAATAACTTTCTGTGACAGATAGCTAGGGGAATCAAAAAACATGCAATATGTAAGCTGGAAAACATAACCTTCTATAATCTCATGCGTACATTTAAGGAATGGTGTGTCATTAGAGCATACAACACGGAACAAAGACAAAAAGTATTGAATCAAATGAACAGAATATATTTTGGGGTACTGATTGTAGTGATGGTCTTTTTAGGAGCATGCAGCTCGGATACCGACATTACCCCCGAGGGTGAGAAGCAATCGGGCAGCGAGAACACATCGGGCGTAGACAGCCTGTATTATTTGGCTTTGGGCGATAGTTATACGATTGGGGCATCGGTGGAGCCCAAGGAGCGCTTCCCTGAGCAGCTGACTGCCCGGCTGAATGCGGTGCATCAGGACTCCGTTTTCATCAAGAGCCCGGACATCATCGCCAAGAGCGGGTGGACCTCCTCAGATTTGTTGGATGCGGCCGAGCAGGCAGAAGCACTTAACCGGCCCTACGACCTTGTTACGCTGCTTGTCGGCGTCAATAATCAGTATCAACGCCTGCCCTTTGTGACCTTTGAACGCGACCTGGAAGACTTATTGCACTTTGCAATCGAGGCAGCTGCCGGCGACACGAGCCGTTTGGTACTGGTTTCAGTGCCTGATTATGCCTATACGCCCTTTGGGCAGAATTTTGGTGAGCCTGCGCAAATCTCCTCAGAAATTGAAAAGTACAATGGCTATCTGGAATTGCAAGCCGAGGTTTACGGCATTCCGTTTATCAATGTCACCCCGATGTCCCGTGAGGGCTTGCAAAACCCTGATTTATTGGCTGGGGACGGGTTGCATCCCTCCGCTAAAATGTACACAGGATGGGTGAATCTGATGATTCGGGATGCAGAAAAAGCTTTATCGCTTCAATAGTCCCCTTGCTTTCCCAACGTATTCCCAAAAGAAGTCTGAAATATCCGGCGTGAGCCTTAGTGCGATAATCGCCGTGCAGTAAAGCAAGGTGGCAATGCCTGAACGTAGGACAAGGTCGGCCAGGAAATGCCATTCCCAAACCGGAATAAGATAGTCTACCCCCAGGCAGGTCAGCCCTACGCCTGCCAGCCCCAGCATCCGCCAGGAGAAAGGGTGCATTTGATAATGCCGGTAGATGAAAGACTGTATAAAGACATTAATCAGCACGATCGTTAGGGCGGTAGCTAAAGCCGCCCCGGTGATGCCCAGCCAGTTGATGAAGAGATAGTTTGTGATGATCGTCAGGATAGCGGTGGCGCCTTTGAACAGGAGATCGTACCGGAAAAGCGGTGAATAGTTGAGCAACAATCCGTTATAGCCATTCGCTGCGTGTGCCAGCTGGCCCAGTCCCAGAAAGACCGCCACCATTTTACCCGTTTCAAAGCCTTCTCCGAGTATGGTGGAAATGTGATCCAGGTTGATCAGGATGCCAACATAGATTAGGATACCGACTGCCAGGTTGCTTAGCGCGAGGCGGCTGTACAAATCCTGAATCTCATCGAAATCCTCCCGTTTCCAGGCATCTGCCAGAAGGGGAGAAGCGATCTTGGCCAGCCCCTGATGCGGGATGATGATCACCTGCGCGAAAAACATATAGACCGTATAGATGCCCGCAGCTGCGTAATTGAGCAATGCAGGAATCATGAGGATGTCGATCTTGGTGGTGATTTTGCTGCCCAAGCTTGCAAAAACCGAGTAAAAGCTATAACTAGCGATCTCTTTAAAAACAGGCTTCCGGAATACTGGCCATCCGCTGCGCAGGTGCAGTTCGCCGATGTACCAGGTAAAGCCCAGCATACCTGCTATACTTGCCACAAACCGGCATACATAAAGGACGATAAAGGCAGACAAGCTGATATACCCGAAGCCATACGCCAATATAAACCCCAGTGCCAGCACTCTGGCAAAGACATCGCGGAAAAAGGTAGGCACTCTTGGCCGCAAAAGAGCTGCCAGGTAGTTTTCAAGCAACTCCAGGTAAGCTACCATCGCAAGAGCTACGAAGAGCAGATTGTAGTAGTCATCGACAAAAGTCTGTCCTTCATCGGTGCCATAAATCCGGAGCAGGAAGTCTTTGGCAAGATAAAGCACCAACCCGGTGGCCAATAACCCGAGGGTACGGAGCAGAAAGAGAAAAGACAGGTAGCCGCTGTGCTGCTCGTCTTTATTTTTGAAATATGGGAAAAAGCGGATGATCGTGGCATTGCTCCCGAAACTTGCCAGCAGTGTAAACAGCATGGCCAGTTCCATCAGCCAGTTGGTAAAGCCCAGCACCTCTTCGCCCACCATACGCGGGTAGAGGATGTTATTGGCAAAACCAATGAGCAAGCCGATGTACATAAACAGGCCGGAGCCAATTCCCTGACGCTTAATGCTTCCCATGCAGCAAAATGATTGAAACTGAGATGAACGTCTTTATACTGTGTACCGGAAGGAGTGGGTCTATGACATTCATCAGAGCCTGCCAGCACATCACCAACTACACGGCGGGCCACGAAACCCGGTCGACCCTTTTGGGCGAAGCCCGCGTGGCCTACCCGGATCAGCACATTGAGGCTGACAACCGCCTGAGCTGGATGCTCGGCAAGTTAGGTAAAAAATATGGCAAGGATGCGTTTTATGTGCACCTCAAGCGGGATGTGGAGGCTACGGCGGCGAGTTACAACCGCAGGTGGGCAATGCCTAGCAGCATTGTAAATGGCTATACGGAGTGTGTGCTTCTGAGGCCTAGAGAGCAGGGGGTCGCATTTTGCATTGACTACGTTCATACCGTTAATGATAATATTGACGTCTTTTTGGAAGACAAGCCCCATAAACTCACGCTTCAGCTGGAGGATATCGAGTCAGGCTTCAAAACTTTCTGGCAGGCAATAGGCGCAGAAGGCAGCCTCACAGAAGCACTTGAAACCCTAAGAGTGAGAAGCAATCCCTCCAGAAAAGCTTCATTGAAAGACCGACTTCGCTTCTGGGTCAGGCAATTCTAATAGATTTGTTTTTAAAGGCCTATTGCAGTATATTGTAGTGATTTTATTTTATTGCTCCCTCAATGAATTTTCTATTAAATGCAAAATCTAAACCTTGCGCTCACCTTAATTAGTATGCTGAGTCTATTTGTGGAAGCCAATCGGCCGGCTTTCAATTCCAGCTCCATGCAAATGGTCGAGATATGCGATGATGGTATTGATAATGACCAGGATGGTTTGATTGATTGTTTCGATAGTGATTGTTGCGGCAGTTGTGACGAATTTTACTATGACCCCTGCCTGATAGAATCAGATTCCTGCCTTGGTGCTCTGCCTTCCAGCGATTTTGAGATTGCATCATTTTGGACCTACTCAGGTGATTGGCATAATTATAATACACCAGTCTTTGGAGATATTGATAGTGATGGTGTTGTTGAAATCATTGGAAAGTCTGGTCCTTATCAGGGAGGTATTGAAGGTGAAAATGATCTTTTAATCCTTAATGGCGAATCAGGTTTGCTTGAAGAGGTTGTGTTTACTGACCGCATGCATTACACTTTTGATGGTCCCGCAATTGCAGATGTCGATGGAGATGGTTTCGCTGAACTGTTCATTGCAACTAGCAACGAAGGTGGTACGGACACGCCTTTAAGGCTAAAATGCTATAAAAACAATGGTACAGGGTATGATTTAGAATGGACTTCTGACGAGGTAATAGGCTACAACAATGATTTTCCCGGTTTAAGCCCAAATATTGTTGATTTTAACGGAGATGGCATTCCTGAGATATATGTACTTGATCAAATTTTCAATTCACTTACCGGCGAACGAATCCTATCTGGTAATCAGCAACTCAATTTCGGGGTGACTTTTACATCACTTCTCAGAGGTAATCCGATTGCCGCTGATGTCCTTTCTGGTTGTGTAGGTTGTGAAGGTGCTGAGCTGATTGCAGGAGGCCAGGTTTTTTCAGTTGACATAGAAAATGGGGTTTTAGCTCTTCAAACTGAAGCAGCTGTGAATTTTGATGGATATACCAGCCTGGCAGATGTTGATCTGGATGGAGATCTCGATGCGATTGTTAGCCACAGTAGCTTTTCAGAAGCATCAATATATGTTTGGGACCTGCAGACGAGTCAAGTCATTGCTCCATCATTTTCCGTTTTTAGTAGTGAGGGGAAAATGTCATTATCCACGGTTGGAGATTTGGATAACGACCTGATACCTGAGATAGCATTTAGTGTGCGAAACCGGCTCTATGTTTTGAGTTATCAATCGGGCAGCCTTAATATCCTTTGGGATGTTTCGACAACGGACTTATCCGGACAAGTCAGGTGTACCTTTTTTGATTTTAACTCAGATGGTACTAAAGAGGTTATTCATCGGGATGGCTCTCAGTTAAGGGTTTTTGACGGACCGAGTGGAACTGTCTTGTTTAGCGTTCCATGCAACTCTGGCACAGGGTGGGATACTCCGACCGTAGGAGATATTGATCAGGACGGTGAAGCAGAAATGCTCTGTTCCTGTGACGATGAACTCCGTACTTATGAATCAGGGACTTTTCCCTGGGCGGATACTCGAACGGTTTGGAATCAACACGCTTATTTCAATGTGAACATCAACGACGATTTGACCGTCCCTGCCTTTCAGCAACAGCACCATCTCATCAGCTTTCCACCGGATCTTAACACTTTCGTTAATCAATACAATAACCCCTATTTTTCTCTGCCTGATCTAACTCTGGAGTTTTTAGACTTTGAGTGCAGTTTGGATGGCGGAGTGCTGCAGGCTAGGGTTTGCAATGCTGGCTCGGAACCGTTAATAAATGAAAATGTGCCAATATCAGTTTATGCTGTGGACCCATCGGAAGAAATTCCTGATTTTATATATTCAGAAGAGTATGAAGTCAATTTAGGTTCGGGGGAATGTACTGTAATTGATTTAATCATTGACTTCGAAAATGTCCAGCCCACCGAGGTTTTTGGTATTATAAGCGATGAAGGGGCCGGGGTGTTTCCACTGACTGCCGATCAATATCCTTTGACGACACTGTATGAGTGCAATTATCAAAATAACGCCACCACTATTGCTACGGAACTTGAGCCCATCACTTTAGACCTTGGACCTGATTTGGATTTCTGTGAAAATGAATTTCCGGTTACGCTTTCGGCGACTGAGGGCTTTCTATTCTATAACTGGTCGAATGGAGATACTACTACTCAGATTAGCGCTCAAGTGCCCGGTCTTTATAGCGTTACTGTCATGAATACGTGCGGTACGACTTTTAGTGACGAAGTATTGCTAAATGGTATTTCATTGCCAGGACAACTGGATAATGAAATTATCATCTGTGAAGGAGATAGCTTACCGTTGTCTTTACCTGGGTATTCAACATACAGCTGGTCTCCACAAGACTTCCTAAGTTGCCAAGCTTGTAGTAATCCCATCGCAACACCAGATACTGCCATCAATATTTTTGTAGAAGCCCTTTCACCGGAAGGATGTTTATACTACGATTCTGTAAGTGTCGAGGTTATCTTCGAAGAACCACAGTTCGATACAGTTGGTCTTTGCGAATCAGATACTTTATTTCTCACAAATCTCACCGTCACTGCACCAGGTGACTACGAGCAAGTATTGCAGGCCGCAGATTGTGAGGTGACGAATTTTTTTCACGTTTTTCCCTTGGATACGGCACTTACGAGCATCAGTCGTAGTGCATGTCTGGGAGACACCATATCACTCGGTAATCAGCTTATCACAGTTACCGGTATTTACACAAATATCTGGTCAAACAATAATGGTTGTGACTCTACAGTAATTTTAGATGCCTTTTTTATACCACCTGTAGTTACCTATGAAGAGATTTTCTTCTGTCCTGGTGACTCCGTTTCTGTTTTTGGAAGTTTTGAATCAGTTGAAGGTATGTACAGAGATACCTTTTTGGCTTTGAACGGATGTGACTCCATACACGAAATTTCTTTAATGCATTATGATACGGCACAAGTTTCTTTTTCAGTGGTTCCCGCGTGCATGGGAGAACCTAGCGGAGAGATTTTTTTATCGATGGAAGGAGGGGAATTGCCATATGAAGTGTTTATCAATCAAGAGCAGGTTTTTTCTGATACTATAGAAGGGTTGTTCCCGGGGGAATATATTGTTGATGTTGTTGATGCAAACGGGTGCCTTTCCACCGCTTTGGTTGAGGTACCTAATTTTTCACTGGGAGCGGTAACCCTTGATGTTTCCGAAGCTTCATGTTTTGGAGCATTAGATGGAGCAGTGTCACTATCCGTATCTCCAGAACTGCCATTGTCCTTTCAGCTTAACGATGGAACGGTTCAACAGGAAGGATTCTATTCAGGACTTGCAGCAGGTGAATACGAGCTAAGTATGGTGTCTGAAACCGGTTGTGAAATAGATACCACTTTTGTAATTACTCAACCTAATCCTCTTCTACTTGAATTACCATCAGTTATTGAAGTGGAATTAGGCTGTGATATCGCGATTCCAACTCAGGCTGACTACGACAGAGCTGTTAATTTTTTCTGGACTCCCGCAGAAGGTCTTAGTTGTTCTGATTGTGAGTTTCCAACAGCATTTGTGTTTGAGAGTACAGATTATTCCGTGAGTATGGTTGATTCCGCAGGGTGCATAGCTGAGGCTCCAATTACTGTAGTTGTGACGAAGCCAAGGAAAATATATATTCCAAATGCCTTTAGCCCTAATGGCGATGGAGTTAATGATGTATTTTATATCTATGGCGGTAAAGGAGTGGAGCGGGTTGATAAGCTACTGATATTTGACCGTTGGGGAGAATTGGTATATGAAGCTTACAACTTTCAGGCTAGCGAGATGGGGTTAGGCTGGGATGGTACATTTGAAGGGGAAGATTTGAACCCTGGAGTTTTTACTTTTTTGGTTAAGGTCAGGTTTCTAGATGGATGGGTAGAAACGCTTACAGGAGATATTAATCTAGCGAAGTAGAGAAGTAAGGATTGCGATTGAGTTACCCAAACACCTTCCCCCGCATCCTATCTTTCCTAAACCGCCGGATAAACCGCCCCTCCTCCTCAGTCACGATAAATTCGTCTTGTTTCAGGAAGGACTGTATCCAGCCCCAGAGAACAGCCAGCCCGGTAATGCCATACGGCTTGTTCAGATAGCCGGCCTTGATGGCGCTGATAAGGGTGATGAAAAACCCGTAGCGCAGCCGGTACATACCATTGCCAACTTTGACGCGGATTTTCACGGAGCCGGTCTCTGCCCCCAGTACCCGGTAGTGCCTGACTTGTAGCTCCGGGTCGACCTGAATGCTCCAGCCGTGGAAGCGGGCCAGTAGTTCATCAGCGGTGTCCCAGCCGATAGAGGCCCGCAGCCCTCCAATTTGCTCAAAGCATGCCCGCCGGTAGGATTTGAAGGCGCCTTTAACATGATCAACATCCGAAAAATTCTCGTACACCCATTCCCCATTTTCTTCTATGGCAATGGTGCCGCCGGCGATGCCCAGTTTTGGGTCAGCCTGAAAGAGGGAAGCGATTCGCTCGAAATAGTGGGTGGGCAGGGTAAGGTCGGCGTCCAGCTTGACCAGAAAATCGTAGGCATCTTGAATTTGCTGATAGCCCAGATAGAAAGCACGTACGACTTTGGAGCCCGCCGCCCGCTGTTCCTTTTTATCGTTGTTGACCAGCTGAATCCAGGGGTAGGTTTGCTGATAGCCCTCCACGATTTCACGGGTGCGGTCCGTAGAGCCATCATTGACGATAACCAGGCGCTGTGGGATCAGCGTCTGCGCTGCAATGGACTCAATGGCGCGCCCAATGAAGCCCTCCTCGTTGTAGGCCGGCATGACGATGACATACTTCATATTACTTAGTCTTCACGGAAGAACAATCCATCAATCGTATTCACCCGGCCCGTGGTGAGGTCTACGCCTTCTATGTGGAAACTGTAGGGTTGGAATCCATGGTGCCGCGCGAGGTTCATGATGTCGTAAAACTGGAACTCAGTATTGTCGTAGATGGCATAAAGCGGGATCTCAATTTTCAATCCCTTGGCATTGGCCAGCGTCTCCGGCCCTCCGTCGAGCACTTGCTTTTCAAAGCCCTGTGTGTCAATCTTGAAGAGGATGCTGGCGTGGTCCAGGTCTTTGATATATCTCGGGAGGATGGTATCGATTTGAAACACCGGAACTTCTTCCTGCCGGACAATCCTCGACTTCTGATTGTGGGAAACGTAGGAATCCTTGATCGGCAAAGCTGAGCTGAAGACGGTATCATCAGACACGTTCATGGTGATGGTGCCGTCCTCAGCTCCGATAGCACAGCGCTCCGCAACCGTCCAGTTGGGGTAGGGGGCAGAGCGTTTTTCCAGCTCTTCCCGAGCGGCGGCTACCGGCTCGAAGGAGACAACCTTGCCCGAAAACCCAAAATCGTAAAGCGACTCCGCAAATTGCCCGGTGTTCGCACCGATATCCACCACGTGGGTGATGCCCATGTGCTTGCAAAGCATAGCGGTGCGCATCTCTTCGCTGGCGGAAGGGGTGAAACGCTTAAGCTTGAGGTAGAGCCCCGATTGTTTGCCCACGAAGCGCTTGGTGCGTTCCAGGGCTTTGGACTGCAAAATTTGCTGGAGCAGATTCATTGGTATGGTTTTGCGCTGTAATATGGAATGATTAAACCCCCTCGTGGATCACCACGGCCTCAATCTTATCGCCCTGACGAATATCGTCGATCACATCCAGGCCTTCCACTACCTTACCGAAGCAGGTGTGGTTGCCGTCCAGGTGAGCGGTATTGTCGCGGCTGTGGCAAATGAAAAACTGAGACCCCCCGGTGTTCCGTCCGGCGTGCGCCATAGACAGTACACCACGGTCGTGGTACTGATTGCCGCCATCAAGCTCGCAATCAATGGTATAACCGGGGCCGCCACGGCCGTCGCCATTCGGGCATCCGCCCTGAACGACGAAGTTGGGGATGACGCGGTGGAAAGTCAGGCCATCGTAGTAGCCGTCCTTGGAGAGCTTTACAAAGTTAGCAACGGTATTCGGGGCATCCTCGTCATAGAATTCGACTTTCATGGTGCCCTTTTCGGTCTTGATTTCTGCTTTGGTCACGGTAATTGTTTTTGATGGCTGGCAAAGGTAAGGCTTTTCAAATTAACCGCTAACGGACTGCACAATATTCCCCCAGTAATAGGTTTCGTAAAATGTTGTTGGAGTGGGGACCCGTCCTTCACGGAAGCATTGCAGCAGCGTTTTCGCAAATGCCGTGTAGTCTTCATCGGCTACCCGCCTAAGCTTTGGCCCGCAGGCTTCCGGGCGTACACCAAGCGCGCCGGTATAACTGGAGACTACGGTAGTGCCCAACGCAATCGCTTCCACCAGTTTAGTCTTTACTCCACCACCGGAATTGACCGGGTTCACCATCAGGTCAGCTGCCTGAACGTAGGCTTCAATGTCTTCTACATAGCCCAGGTACTCGACATTTTGGTAAGCCCTTAATTTGTCGTACTCCGCTGGCAGCCCGCCTCCACAGATCAGGAAGCGGTAGGGAAAATCTGCCATTTGCTGAAAGGCCGGCTCAATGTGCTCAATGATGCGCACCACTGCTTCCAAATTAGGCTGATAAGTTTGTGGCCCGAAGAAAATAATGAGGCATTCATCTTCAGCGTAGCCATGCTTTTGTCGGATACTTGCCCGGGCAGGCTGCCGCTCCGGTTGGCGGGGATGAGGCGTGCCGTAGGGCAAGACACTGCACTTTTCGGGCGAAAGCCCAAAGACCTGCTGCCCTGGCCCGACTTCATCCGGAGAAATGAAGTAAAGGTGATGCGCCAGCCGAAAAGCCAGCCACTCCACGGCGAAGACCAAAGGCCACCATACCTTTCCCAGGCTCCGGAACCGCTGGTACTCCAGGTTTTGGATGTAGATGGAAAGCTTTACCCCCTGCCTCTTGCACGGCCAGTAAACCAACAATGCAATGAAGGGCTGGAAGGCGATGCAGTGGCCCATACCATTTTCTTTGAAATACCGGCTAATACGGATAGCTCCGGCGGGTAGCACATAGCGGGCAATACCACTGCTTAGGAGGCCTTTCAGTTGGAATGGCGCAGCGTCATCTGCATTATCAGGTGTCGAAATAGCAGTGAGTCGGGTACGCTTCGACAGGAACTGGCACAGCCCGAATGCCGCTTTGTGCCCGCCGTTATGGGGCGGCACAAAGCGGTAAGGGACGACCACCGCGACGTGGCTATCCTTCCGCATTATTTTTTCTTCTTTTTGCGTTGGGTACGTGTAGTGGCAGGTTGAGTCTGCTTACTTCCTGCGTCTTGTGGTTTAGGTTCTGACGGCGGGTTCTGATAGAACTGATAGCCGGAGTACCCAACATAACCAATCAGGCCCAAAAGAATCAGGCTGCTGAAAATACGGGAAACCATAACGCCCCGGTCAAAGGAGGCCGGTGAAAATTCAAAAGTGATTTCGTGCTGCCCGGCAGGAATTTTCAGGCCCCTCAGCAGGTAGTTCACCCGGATGTGGTCTACCGGCTGCCCATCAATGTAAGCTTGCCAGCCTTTATCGGGACCGTACCAGACTTCAGAGAAGACAGCAAACTGATCGCCTTGTACGGTCGCTTCATAAGTCAGTTGGTTGGGCGCGTAGCTGGTCAGCTTGATCTGCCCTGCACCGGATGGAGACAACCCGGCAATATACTCCTTGAAATCCTGATGCACGACTGCCGTTGTTGCCAGATCGAAATCATTGAGCGCATCAATCTCAGCATTGGCAGAATTTACCGTTTGGAAATTGCTGATCAGCCAGGCATTGCCCAGGGCGTTTGGGTTTTGCTGTACCTGTTCCTGACCGGGCTGCCCGACGATGAAGTATTTGGTATTCAGCATATCCAGTACTTTCTGGTTGCCCTGACTGAGGTGGCGGTCGATCAGGTCCTGCGCCCTCTGCAGCTTCGCAGCATGGTAGCCTCCAATGGTTTTGTGGTAGTAGGAAGCCTTGGAGCTGTTGAAGGTGTTAATGGACGCATCATATACCCGGTAGTGCGGGTCGGTATCCTGCAGGATTTGCTCATCCACAGGGCGGGGTGCAAGGCCGGCAAAGTATTGCCGCTCGGTTACGAATAGGTCTTCATCCACATAGCGCCGGCCCACCGTCCAATGGTCAAATGTAATCAGCACACCCAGGCCGATCAGCAGGATGTTGAGCTTGATTTTTTCCTGTAGGTAGGCCCAGAGCAATCCGCCGCTGAGCAGCACAAGGATGAGCGTGCGGAAAGCATCCCCCCGCATCAGCGACTGCCGGTCAGCACGGACAGCACCGAGGTCAAAACCACTTTGCTCCAGCCGGGTGTCACCTGCGCCGTTGAAGTCGAAAAAAGAGGGGCCAAGCAAAGCAAAGAACAGGGCGATGGCAGCGGCTATCCCTCCGCCGATCTTGAGGCTACGCATAGCCTCCTCTTTGGTTACCTTTTTGTTGATGATCTTATGCAGCGTCAGGAAGCCCAACACCGGCACCAAAAACGCCGTGACACTCAAAATGGAGTTAGGCGTTCTGAACTTATTGTACAATGGGAAATAGTCGAAAAACAAACGGTTGAAGCCCTCCAGGTTATTGCCCATCGACAAGAGCATCGTAAGAAGGGTGCCCAGTCCAATCCACCATTTTACCGGGCCCTTGACCAGAAACAGTCCCATAAGGAAGAGAAAAAACACGATGCTCCCAAAGTAAATCGGCCCACTGGTGAAAGGCAGGTCTCCCCAATATAAAGGAGCCTTGAAGTTGGCAGGCAGGCGCGCGCCTTTGCGTCTCAAATCCTGGGCGATCGCAGAATCATCCCCAATGGCTTCCTGTGATCCACCACCGGCTACCCCCGGAATATAAGAGGCAAACAAATCAACGACTCCATTGCTCCATTGCATGGCATAGTCCCAGGCCAGGCCATCCGTTTCACTACTGGAAGAGGCGTCTCCGGTGGTTTCCAGAATCGGCTCCCCACGCATGGTGTCCTTTGAATATTCGTAGGTGATCCAGAGGTTGGAAGCTGCAGCGCCAAGGGCCAGCAGTCCACCCGCAATGAGCACGCCCGCTGCTTTAGCAAAATGGGGCATTTGGTTGCGCTTGATGTTGTGGACCAGCTCCGCAATACCAAAAATGAGCAGTGTAAGGGCGAAGTAATACGTCATCTGCACGTGGTTGGCCATGATATTAAGGCCCAGCCCCGTAGCGAATAGAATACCGCCCAATAGGTACCGTTTCCGGAACGCCATGAGCAGCCCCACCGTCACGATGGGGAGGTAAGAAATGGATTTCACCTTGGTTTCGTGGCCCGCCTCAAAAAGGATGAGGTTGTTGGTGGTCAGGCCAAAGGCAATAGCACCGATCACCGCCAGCCAGGGGTTAGCGCCCAGCACGACCATGAGCAGGTAAAACCCCGCCATAGCCAGAAAGAAGCGGCCAATCGGCGGCTTCATGCCCAGGGTCCCTATGTTGTCGAGGACTTTCAGGGTGTTGCCTTCGCTCACGGTGTTGATCTGATAGGTAGGCATCCCTCCGAACATGGCATTGGTCCACAGGGAGGTCTCACCAGTTTGTTCTTTGTATTCCCGGACCTCCTGCGACATGCCCCGGTACTGAATGATATCCCCCTGCTGGGGCATTTTACCTTCCAGCTGCGGAAAAAAGAATGCGGCACAAAGGGCGAAGAAAATGCCTAAGGCAATAAGGTGAGGAATGGCTTTCTGTAACATAATGGTTGTTGTTCTGGTCAGATGAAGTCTACGTCCACATCGTAAGGATACGTAATCAGGAAGTGGATCGCGCGGTCTATATCAAAGTTTTCAAATACGATTTTGTACAGCATATCGGTAATGGGCACCCGAAGTTTGTAGTGCCGGGCCAGCTTCCGGGCGATGCGGAGGGTACGCACGCCTTCCGCGAGTTCCGGCATGGTGGCTTCGATATCCTCAATAGCTTCGCCCTGGCCAAGGCGGTAGCCAAAGGTGAAATTCCGGCTGTTTTTACTGGTAGCCGTTGCCACCAGGTCTCCTATGCCTGCGGTTCCGAAAAAAGCACTGCTATCGCTGCCCATGGCGTTACCAAAGTAGACCATTTCGGTGAGCCCGCGGGTGATGAGCATGGCTTGAATGTTCTTGCCTAGCCCTTTGCCTTTTAGCATGCCTGAACCAATAGCAATAATATTTTTCAATGCACCTGCCAGTTCGGCCCCAAGCAGGTCGTAAGTGCCGAAGACATGAAAATGCTCACTGCTGAGCACGCGCTTTCCAAGGCTGATCACTTCGTCGTAGGCGCTGCCTATTACTGTAGCGGTTGGTTGGCCTTCCATGATTTCACTGGCCAGGTTCGGCCCCGATAGACAACCAACCCGCTGAACGACACTTTCCTGCAGGATCACTTCGCTCATGGTGCTTACATCGCTGCGTGACACGGGATTGCCGTCATCCACATCCTGAAAAAGGTGCTCAGGGGCATCAAACCCTTTGGTACCATGGATCAGAATATGGTAAGGGCGCAGATGAGGCCCCAGGCTGTGCATCATCTTGCGGAAGCTGTTTGAAGGGACGACCGGAAAGAGGAGGGTGCAGGATTGGGCCAGCTCCTGTAGATCGTTAGTGGCACGGACCCTTGGTGACAAGTCTACATCAAGGTGGCGGTGCGTTTCATTAATTTGCTGCACAAGCGGTGCCTGCCGGCTGTACAACAGTACGTCCACATTATACGCCAGGAGATTGGCAATTGCGGTGCCAAAGCTGCCTGCTCCAATAATTCCTACAGGTTGTTCTACTGCGATTGATGGCATGAAGCGCTGCTCTGATTTGGCGTAAATGTACACTTTTTTTCAAAGCTTATCGGAAGCCGATGAGCGTTGGCCGACAGATTAAAACATTCCTGGTGAAATCCCGTTTTGTTGCGTATGGTAAATTTATGGATTCCTACTTTATTGCTGATCGGTAGCATGGTTTATTCGCAGGATACCGAAAAGCCTGCTCCACCTGATCAACCGGCAGCCGGGCCAGGAGGCCAAAATTATGTACACGCTGAGGTAAAATTTTCAGATCACGCCCGTCGCCCGGATGGCTTTTGGTTGTTCGAACCTGCCTCGCCCGTACCGGAAAATGCCCCGGTGGTGGTATTCCATCATGGCTATGGAGCGATCAACCCTATGATTTACGGAGCCTGGATACGGCACATCGTCCGGCAGGGCAATATTGTCATATATCCACGGTATCAAAAAAATCTCTTTTTTCCCAGCTCCAAGCACTTTGTACCCAACGCCGCTAAGGGCATTCAATCGGCATTGAAGCTGCTGTCTGAGGAAGCGGGGCGGGTGCGCCCGGATACCAATGCTTTTTTTATGGCGGGGCACAGTTACGGCGGTGCCATTACAGCCCATATTGCTGCCCGCTACCCGGAACTGGGGCTTCCGCACCCGAAAGGGGTATTATTGTGCGCACCCGGTACCGGCCCCTTAAATGGAGGGCTGCTGGAATCTTACGAGGGCATTTCGCCTCAAACCCGCTTGGGGATTATCGTAAGCGTCAATGACTATGTAGTTGGGGAAGAACTCGGCCGTACGGTCTATCAAACGGCCACTCAAACGCCTTGCCGTTTTCTGATGCGGCAGTTCCCGGATAACCATGGCACTCCGGAACTTACAGCCGGGCACAATGAATGTTATGCTATAGACCCTGATTTCGATGGAGGTGTTGAAAACCTTTCTCTAAAGCGCGCCCGCCGGGTGGCACAGGAGAATGCTGCCGATTACTATGCCTACTGGAAAATGCTGGATGCCATGATGGCCTGCGAACTGCGTGGTGAGCACTGCGAACTGGCGAAAGGCTGTGGCCCTGAGGCGGCTTTCATGGGGCAGTGGAGCGATGGCTACCCTGTACAGCCGCTGGAGGTATGGGTACCGGAAGATACGGTGGCGCATCGTACGGACTAATCTCAAAAAAACCTATATTAGCCACCGAACTAAGCCTAAAGCACTATGCCAGAATTCGGAGGAATGGACCTCAGCACTTATCAGCCACAAGGCAAGAACTACCTCTACATCGTGGGCATCGATCAGTATACGGATATGCCCAAGCTCTACAACGCCCGAATGGACGCTGAAAAAATCAAAACGGTGCTGGAGGAAAAGTATCAGTTCAATGCTGATCTCACCCATTGCCATTTTGACGTGGAAGCGACCCAGGCCAATATCACTCAGCACCTCCGGAGCCTGGTGGATGTGATTGGCGAGGACGATAACTTCCTGATGTACTTTGCCGGGCACGGGGAGTACGACAAGGCTTTGGATGTGGGCTATTGGATACCTTATGATGCCCGCAAAAATCATATTGGCTCCTATATTTCATTTGATCTGATCACCCGCCTGATCCGTGCCATTAAGAGCAAACACACCTTTATTATAACGGATTCCTGTTACTCAGGCAGTATTTTTACCCAAAAGCGGGATACCAGTTATGTCGACCGCCTGGAAAGCATGCCGTCCCGGTGGTTGCTCACCGCCGGGCGCAACGAGCCCGTTTCTGACGGCCGGCCCGGACAGCACAGCCCTTTTGCGCAAGCGGTCCTGGCGGTCCTGAAGAACAATCAGGACCAGCGCTTGCGGGTTTCCATGTTTTGTAACATGGTGCTCGATGCAGTAGGGCAAAATGTAAAGGACCAGCTGCCACGTGGCGCAGCCTTGTACGATGTGGGCGACATGGGCGGCGAATTTATGTTCCGTCTGAAAGACTTTGCTTATGCACCCGTGCAGGAGAGACGTAGTTCAACACCGGAAGGTGTAACGCCAAACCGTGGAGGCAACTCCAATGTCCGTGGAGATGCTCAAGATAGCTCTGCTCCGAAAAAAGCCAAACCAACTACGCTCAAGGGATTGAAAAAACAGCTCAAAGGCTTCCTCGCTGCCGGCGAATTCGAGCGGGTGTTTGACACGCTCAACGACCTGATTTCCGATGATTCTTACCGGGAGACCGACATCATTATGCAGCAGGCCCGTTACAACCGCACCAAACGGGAGCAAAATCAAGGCACCATCCGTAGCGAATCTGCTCAGCTGACTTTCAATCAGATCCAATACGCCATGATTGACCTGGTGGACAGCCTGGAGGAAGAGGACCTCATCCTGGGTGAAGTGCAGGAAGAACAGCCTGCCCATTCCAATACCGGCAGGCAAACAACCCACACCCTGAGCGACCTTGAGCGGCAGGGGCTGGAGAATCAGGCAGCCTTGCTACAGCGGAAGCTAAATTCCTTTAAGCAGGAGCAAATTAAGGCTTTTGACCCCTCCATGAAATTTAATCTTGAGGAGCAAATCAAGGAAACGGAACATCAGCTGGAGGAAGTCCGGAATAAACTGCTGGGTTGATCGGTTTGTAAACTTCACGGATTTGGCCGTATATTGCTGCTATGTCCGATCAGCTCAACAAACCAGCACTAGCGGAGCTCTTTTACCAGGAAGTAAATAAGGTGGTCCGCAATGAGGAGATGCCGCCCGGTGATCAGATAGCGGCTTGCTACCGTTTGCTCACCCTGCTTTTTATAGAGTGTACCAAAGCTGAACGCATACAGTTTTCCACGCTTTTTGCCCGTATGGCCTATGTATGCCACCGCGATGAGGTGGACAAACGCTTGCAATTCTACCTGCATCAGTTTCGGAAACGCGCCCTGAAAGCCATGCGCCAACCCGATTCAGTTGATGACAACATCCGTGCGCTGGGGTTTAAGGTGTTGCTAGATATGATTGAGGCACTGCTGGATACTTCTCTGCCGGAGCATCTTCGAGGTGACTATCCGCCAGCCTGGCCCTCAGGTATGAAAGCCCATAAAGTGGAAAAGTTTATCCCGCAGGCAAGAGTAGTGGCACTTGAAGACGATGAGGCTGCTGAGCAACTCCTGGTGCGGGATGAAGCCCAGGCCGATACCGTTGTCTGGGTGCAATACAATGACGCCGACCGCAACGATAATTTCATGCCTACCATCGAAGCGATCCGCTCCGTTTTTGGCTTTCCTCTGGTGCTGAACCTGCTTGATGTGGAGGTGGACGATCAGGGATTTTACCATCCCCGCGCCTTTGTGGTGGAGCCGGACTACCTCATGGACGTGACCGCTGTAGCAGAATGTTTCCAGCCAGACGGTACCAATCCCTGGCCTTACCTGCTTAAGAAATATCTGCCCAAGGAGCCGAACAAATACCTCATGATCGGAAACATCGCCAACTTCTTCCTTGATGAGCTGATGAGCGATTCCGAGCTGCCTTTCCGGGAAGTCTTCCGGCAAACCTTTGTGAATAATCCCTTACAGTATTGCCTGTTCGAGAACCGGGAAGTCCGGGAGATTATGCAAAAATCGCAAAAGCACTTTCTCAACCTGAAGCAAATGGTAAAGGAGGGTTTCCGGGAGCAGGGCATTACCCCCGAAGATTGCTATCTGGAGCCCAGCTTTTACGCTGAGACCTATGGGCTACAGGGCCGTTTGGATTTGCTGCATCTTGGGAGCGACCGGGCAAGCATCGTAGAGCTAAAAAGTGGCAAACCTTTCATGCCCAATACCTACGGGCTTAGTGCGAATCACTACACCCAGACATTGCTGTATGACCTGATGGTGCGTTCTGCTTTCGGAAAATCGGTAGACCCCGCCAATTACATCCTGTACTCCGGGCAGGACGACCGCCAACTGCGCTATGCGCCCCGCATTCAGGCGCAGCAGTACGAAGCCCTGCAAGTCCGCAATCAGTTGGTAGCTATTGAACGGCTATTGTCTAAACTTGGAGACCCGGCATCGGGTGACCTGCTTGAGCAGGGCAACCGGTTATTTGGAAAACTCAGCCCCCGTCGGCAGAGCAACCTCAAGGGCTTTACCCGGCGCGACATGGAGGTCTTTGAAAAAGTGTATCAGGGCATGGGGGCAGTGGCCAAACGATACTTCATCGCCTTTTCGGGCCTGATTGCCCGGGAACATCAGTTGGCTAAAGCCGGAGCGCAAGGCATGGAGCAGGTCAATGGGCTGGCTTCGCTCTGGCTGAACAGCTTTGAGGAAAAACAGGCAGGCTTCGATATCATCAGCCACCTGACCGTTCAGGAACTGAATGCTCGGGAAGAAGAGCCCACTATTACTTTTCAGAAATCGGAGGACACCAACCCCCTGGCCAATTTCCGTACAGGTGATATCGCAGTCCTTTATCCACATCAGGAGGGGCAGGCAGTGCTGTCGAATCAGATTTTCAAATGCTCCATCATCCACATCAATAATGAGCAGGTGGTGGTCCGGCTGCGCAGCCGGCAGTTCAATACCCGGATTTTTGAGGAGCAGCCGTTGTGGAACCTGGAGCACGACTTGCTGGACAGCAGTTTCAATACCATGTACCGGGGGTTGTATACTTTTGCCAACAGCCCAAAGGAACGGCAGCGCCTGCTGCTTACGCAGGACCCACCCCGGGAGGGGATACCAGAAGACATACCCGTGAGCGCAGAGCTTACCCCCGAGCAGCAGGATATCTTCCGAAAAGCGCTGGCTGCCGAAGATTACTTTTTGCTTTGGGGCCCGCCCGGTACCGGCAAGACGAGCATGATGCTCAAGCACCTGGTGGGGTATTTGTTTGAGGAAACAGAGGAAACCTTATTATTGCTGGCTTACACCAACCGCGCAGTAGATGAGATTTGTGCCTCCATTGAACGGCTTCGCCCTGACATACGGCAGCACTACTTGCGTATAGGCTCCCGCTATGGCGCGTCCCCCGAATATCAGGGGCAGCTCCTGCAGGAGAAGATCAAAGGAGTGGAAGACCGGGAAGCATTGACAGCCATTATTAATAAGCACAGGATTGTAGTGGGTACGGTCTCTTCGGTAGCCGGCAAGCAGGAACTGTTGCTGCTTAAGCATTTCAACCGGGTGATCATCGACGAGGCCTCGCAAATCCTGGAACCTATGCTGGTAGGCTTACTGCCGCAGTTTGAACGATTTATCCTGATCGGTGACCATAAGCAGCTGCCCGCAGTAGTGGTACAGGACCCGGTGGTATCGGAAATTGAAGACCCGATGCTGCATAACCTTGGGCTGTACAACCTGCGAAACTCTCTCTTTGAGCGCCTCTTCAAGCGGTGCCGGGAGAACGGCTGGGACTGGGCCTACGCGCAGCTGAGCCATCAGGGGCGTATGCATGAGGACATTATGCGCTTCCCGAACCAGTTTTTTTACGATAACAGCCTGAAAATTTTGCCGGATTCTGTACCTGTAGCCCGTAAGCAAAAGCGGGCATTGTCTGTTGTACTGGAAGAAGAAGCCGATGAGCTCCTGCAACACCTTGCTTCCCGCCGCGTCATTTTTCTGCCCACCCCGGCCGATGACCGCAGCGCCACTCAAAAAACGAATGCTTTTGAAGCCGAAAAAGTGGGGGAGGTCATACGGGGGTATCAGCAGCTATTCCGGCAGCAGGGATGGCGGCTGCACGAGGGCAGCATAGGAGTAATAACGCCTTACCGGGCGCAAATTGCCCAGATCAAGTCGGTACTTGAAGAGCAGGGCGCGCCTCTGGAGCAATTAACAATTGATACAGTAGAACGCTATCAGGGTGGAGCGCGGGATGTGATCATCATTTCCCTTTGCACCAATTCCCTCAACCAACTGGCAATGCTTACTTCACTGTCTGAAGAAGGCGTAGACCGCAAACTGAACGTTGCCCTGACCCGGGCGCGCAACCATATTGTCATTATCGGCAACCCCGATCTGCTTAGTCGAAGTGATATCTACCGGGCCCTGATCCGGTACTGTGAGGAGCAGACGATAGAGCCATAAATTTGGTCAAGTATGCACAGAAACCTAAAAGCCCTCTTCCTGTTAAGCGTGGCCGTACTATTCGCTTTCTTCCTTTACCGAATTTTCTTTGACCGTTCTGCAAACGCCGGGCCAAAGCCCTTGCTCCGGGAGGTTGTGACGGTTGCCGGCGCCGATGATCACTCCGCTCTGATAGGTGCACAGAGCTACCTGCTCCAATGGTGGAATGCCTCCCCGAATCAGGCGGAGTTGGATGATTTTTATAATCTGATTGATCAATCTGAGCCCTTGGTTCTAACCATTCATGCATTAGCGGAACCCGGATTGGCCGACAGCTATGGCGCCAACCTGAATGCAACCCTAAGAGGGGATTACGACCAACGGGTTAAGCAGCTTGCAGGACGCCTGAAAGCCCACCGCGCGCCGGTTTACCTACGCTGGGGAGAGGCCATGGAAGTGGATGCGCAAGATTACCCCTGGCAGCTGAAGTACCACAAGCTTTATACAGATGCCTACCGGCATTTTGTAACCACTGCCCGAGCCGTCAATCCGGACCTAAAGTTCATTTGGGGCCCGGCGGGATATCCTGGGCTGGAGGAATACTGGCCCGGTGCTGACGTGGTAGATGTCATCAGTGTGGATGTAGCGCATGATTCAGAGGCACCACCGAAGCCCTATCCGCCTTATACCTCTCCGGGCGAGGAGCTGTACCGTGAAGTCCATCGCCTGCGTTTTTTTGATAAGCCTATTGCGGTATTTGCTGTAGAGGATGTACAGGCAACGGAGATTCAGGAAGGGCTTGAGGCGGCTGTTCAGGCACAAGCGCCGCTTGCGGATATCCCTCTCGGGATGGAAGCCATCAATGAGGAGGAAAAAAGCAATTTCCGGATAGGCGTTTATGACCCTAAAGACCGGCTGACCGGGCTTGATGGCGTAACAGTAGAGCATTTATTTGTCAACTGGGCAGATCTGGAACAGGGGCCATTTAGGAAGGACCTTCAGGATGCCTTGGACCGGGGGCACGAAGTGATTGTCACCGCCGAGCCCTTCAAAGATGCAGAAGCCAATCACGACCGTCAGGTGCTGTCCAAAATGCAGCATGGGCAGTATGACACCTACATCCGGGACCTTTACGAAATCCTGGCGCAGGCAGATCAGACCATTTACCTGCGCTTCGCTCATGAAATGGAAATTCCGATTGAGCGTTATCCCTGGCAAAGTCAGGACCCCATCGAATACATCATGGCCTACCGCTACTTTATGAATTTTCCGGATACCTTACCGGCAAATATCAAACGGGTTTGGGGACCGGCGGGCGACCGGGGCAGTATGGAGTTTTATCCTGGGGACGATGTGGTGGACTACGTCAGTATTGCCATCTACGGGCTACCGGACAAGAATATAACGGACCATGAGCAACAGGAGAGCTTTGAGCGGATTTTTAAGCGTAAACGGCACCGGGTAGCGCTTTCCGGAAAACCCCTGTTTATCACTGAGTTTGGGGTGAAAGGGCCGGAAGATTTTCAGGCTTTCTGGCTCCGGGAAGCGGCAGAGGTGCTGCGGCCACAGAAAGCAGAGATCTATGGGGCCTGCTACTTCAACCTCTATGATAATCCGGATGTATGGGGGGAAGGCATCCCCGCTCCGGACTGGAGTGTGGAGGCCGAGACCTTTGAAGCGTTTATTGCAACGCTGGGGGAGTAGATGATCATCGCTCTGAGCTGACATTTGGTAAATGGGCCAAACAAGGACGCCCGGCGAAGGGAGTGCGCCGGGCGTCCTGTTTGTTAACACCTGGCGCACTCCCTTCGCCGGGTGTTCTGTGATGCATAGGATTTACCCCAAACGCTCCACCGCCGCCGCAATCCGCTTCACTGCTTCCCGCAGTTCGGCTTCACTGGCAGCGTAGGAAATACGGAAACATTCAGGTGCGCCAAAGGCAGAACCGGTGACCACGGCAACGTGGGCTTCCTTCAACAGGTATTCGCAGAAGTCATCTGCAGTATTGATGGCAAAGTCGCCTGCTTTTTTCCCAAAGTAGGCACTGATGTCCGGGAAGATGTAGAAAGCGCCCTGCGGCTTATTGACTTTCATGCCGGATATCTTGCTCAGTTCCTCGATCATCATATCCCGGCGCTTCAGGAAAGCGGCTTTCATCTCTTGGGTGGGCGTCATATCAGAAGTCAGGGCATGAGCACCTGCCATTTGTCCAAAAGCGGTTGCACCAGAGGTGAACTGCCCCTGTATTTTAGCGCAGGCACTGGCAATCCACTGTGGGGCACCGATGTAGCCCAGGCGCCAACCGGTCATGGCAAATCCTTTGGAAAAGCCATTGACGGTAACGGTGCGGTCTTTTACGTTTTCGAAAGAGCCGATACTGACGTGCTCATCGGTGAAGTTGATGTATTCATAGATTTCATCAGAGACGATGTAAATATCATCCCGCTCGGCAATGACATCAGCAATAGCCTGTAGTTCTGGTTTGGTGTAGACAGAACCGGTTGGGTTGCAAGGAGAAGAGAACAGCAGGATACGTGTACGTTCTGTGAGAGCCTCCCGCACCTGATCTGCAGTCACTTTGTAATCCTGTTCGATACCGGCGCTTACCAGCACGGGCACGCCGCCTGCCACTTTGACGATCTCAGAGTAGGAAACCCAGTAAGGGGCAAGGATGGCCACCTCATCGCCTTCGTCCAGCAGGGACATACAAATGTTGGCAATAGACTGCTTAGCACCGTTGGAAACCACGATCTGGCTCAGGTCAAATTCCAGCCCGTTGTCGCGCTTGAACTTCGTCTGAATGGCTTTGCGCAACTCCACCAGGCCAGGGACCGGCGTGTATTTGGTGTAACCATCATCGAGCGCTTTTTTAGCGGCTTCCTTGATGTGGTCAGGGGTGTCAAAATCGGGCTCGCCGAGGCTGAGGCTGATGACCTCGTGCCCTTCTGCGGCCAGGTCGCGGGCCATCTGTGCCATTTTAATGGTGGCGGACTCTTCCATTTCCAGAATGCGCTGAGCGAGGTGCGTCTTTGCTGCCAATGCCATTTGCTTGTTGTTTTTGCATTAATAAAATCGAAAAATGACGGCTGCAAAATTAGATATTTTACCAATCCATTCCACTTTTTTTGAAGGGATTAGAGCTGAGGGGGCAAAATTTGTTACAAAAAGAGCCTGGGATAGCCAAATGTCCATTTTTTTCTATCTTCGGTCCAAATACGAACGCGATTCATGAGCAAGAAAAAACAGGGTACAAAGAAGAGCGCTGCCACAGCCAAGAGTGTGCCAGCTGCACCGCCAAAGGCTTCTGCGATCACGCCGCCTGAGCGCCCCCAGGACCCATTGCTGAAGAAGATATTTCAGTTTTCAATTATTGGTATGGTCCTGCTGGCTGGTTTGTTGTCGTTAGGTACCGGTATCAACGGGGACGATGAGTACCAGGTGGACTACTCTGAAAAGCTGGTGGATTACTATACTTCCTTTGGTGCGGATACGGCAGCGCTATACATCGAGAAGGGAAACATGCACTACTACGGCGGCTTTTTTGACCTGACCACCGGACTGATCAACGCTGCTCTTGGATTTGATGAGTTTGACACAGGCTACCATCAGGTGCGGCATCTGTTCAATGCGCTTATGGGCATGCTGGCGGTATTATTCGTAGGGCTGTTTGTCCGGCAGATCGCCGGGTGGCGGGCCGCTGTGCTGGCTATTTGGATGTTGTTCCTGTCGCCCCGTTTTCTGGGGCATAGCATGATGAATCCTAAAGATATACCGTTTGCAGCTGGCTTTGCCGTTTCGCTCTACTATATGGTGCGGGTATTCCGTACGCTGCCCAAGCCGGACTGGCGCAACGTGCTGGGGCTTGCTCTCGGCATAGGGCTGGCACTGGCTACCCGGGCGGGCGGGCTTTTGCTGATTGCCTACCTCGGGCTTTTTGCCGGGCTGGATTTTCTGTTTAAATATGGTGTGAAAGGCCTGACCACACAGACCAAACTCGTTGGGCAGTACCTGGCCTGGTGCCTCGGCGCTGCGGTAGTGGGGTACATCGTAGCTGTCTTGTTTTGGCCGGCGGCACTGGTGGACCCAATTGGGCACCCATTAGCTGCATTGACGGAGTTCGCCCAACTTGGTGTGAAGATCCGGTTGTTGTTCGAAGGGGAGAACGTAATGTCTGATGATACCGCCTGGTCTTATCCGCTGGTTTGGATTGTGAAAACGATTCCGCTCTATGTGCTGGTGGGCTTCCTGGGCAGTTTGTTCCTGCTGCCCCGATTGCTCAGCAAGTACGATAAAACGGCTGTTTTGCTGGCTTATTTTGCTACTGTTTTCCCGGTCGCCTATATCATTTACAAAGACTCTATTCTGCACGATGGCTGGCGGCACCTTATGTTCATTTACCCGAGCATGATCGCAGTAGCGGCCCTGTTTTGGATTAGCCTGGAGGATTTGTTTGCCAATAAGAAGCCTATGCTTTATGGTCTGTATGGTATTCTTGGGCTAATGGCGGTTGAGTCGACCCAGTTTATTATTCGCAATCCACACTTGTCCTATGTGTACTTTAACCCTATTGGTGGTGGGCTGAAAGGCGCTTTTGGTACCTATGAAACAGACTATTGGGGCATTAGCGTTAAGCAGGCGATCGACTGGATGGAAGACGAAGGTATTCTGAGTGAGCATATGCAGGATACCATTCGGCTGGCTACTACATTTTACTATCCGGCCAGCCGTCAGACCCGCGAGCAGTTCAACGGCAAAGTGAAGATGGAGTATGTGCGCTTTAGTTCCCGCTACGATGAGCCCTGGGACTACGCTATTTTCCCTTCCCGCTTTATCCGGGGCGCTCATCTGCGGTCGGGGAACTGGCCGACGAGCAAGTCCGTGCATACCGTGACGGTCAACGGCGTACCCATTGCCACGATTGAGAAAAACGAAACCCTAGCGGCCTACAATGGCCAACAGGCGATCAAGCAAAGCAATTGGCAGGAAGCGATCCGCCAATTTACGGCAGAGGTACAAAACCACCCCGACAATGAGATTGCCTGGATTGGTTTGTCTAATGCATACATCAATACCCAACAGTACAATGAAGCGCTGAATGCAGCTCAAAAAGCCCTGGAAGTCGCACCCGATGTAGAATCCGCTATCCTGTATCAGGGATTGGCTTACCTCAATACCGGGCGGGCATCTGAAGCGTTGCAGACTTTCGATTATGCCACCCGCGTCAACGATGAATATTTTGCAGCTTACTACTACATGGGGCTTATCCATCAGCAACAGCAACGTTACCGGGAAGCTTATGAGAATGCACAAAAAGCCATAGAAGCCAATCCAAGGTTCCGGGCCGGCTATCAGCTGGCTGCTCAGGCTTTGCAAGCATTAGGAGACAACCAAAATGCGCAGCGCTACCTGGAAGCAGCACAAAAGTTATAAAATACTAATTTTGCGGCTTTTCAACCTGATGTAAATACGGCAATGAACTATAAACTACTCTTCCCGACCTACCGCAACCGCTACCTCTTCGTTCGGCGCAATCTCAAAAGACTGTCGCAGGACCGCCGTTTTGAAAAAGCCCTTAACCTGGGCACCGGAGAAGGCGATTACGATCCAATGATCAGTCAATACTGCGAGGAGCTGATTTCCTGCGACATCAACGAGCAGGACATTGCCTATGCCCGTCAGCTCAATGCGGGGCTGAAGAACGTGACTTACCGGGTGGAAGACGCTCTGAACCTGAGCTTTCCGGACAACCATTTTGACTTGATCACTTCCGTAGATGTGATTGAGCACGTGGGCAAGCCGGAAAGGATGATCGAAGAAGTACAAAGAGTATTAAAACCCAACGGTATTGCGCTAATTACTTTTCCATCTCTGGATTTTCCCCTAACTTACGACCCGATCAACCGGGTGCTGAGCTGGTTCAGTAAAAAACGGATTCCACAGGGCGCCTATGCCTTTGGGCATGAGTACCTCGTTTCAAAAACGGAATTTCGTCAATGGTCAGACCGCCACCGGCTGAGCATAATGATTGAACAAAACCTAAGTGGATACATCATCGGGCTGCTTGAAATGTACTGGACGGGCATCGTTCAGCGCATCTTCAAGGCCAACGCTACCAACCTCCAACGGCAGCCCGACAAAGGGATGGCACTCCGGCCTTCCACCCGGGAGCCTTTCCTAACCAAGCTGACAGACTTGATTATCACCATTGACCATGCCCTTTTCCGCAGTGCTGCACACTCTGTCGGCAAAGGCTTTATCATAAAAAAGTAAACCTATTACGAATATGAAAGACCGACTCGTAGAGTTAAAAGACCGCCTGGCAAAAGCCGAATTAGGCGGAGGGCAAAAGCGCATTGACAAACAGCACGAAAAGGGCAAACTCACCGCCCGGGAGCGTGTACATTTTCTCCTGGATGAGGGCTCATTTGAAGAAATTGGTGCCTTTGTTAAGCACCGTTGCACGGATTTTGGCATGGACAAGCAGCGGGTGCCGGGTGACGGCGTCGTTACCGGCTATGGCACGATCGACGGCCGCCTGGTTTATGTGTTCTCACAGGACTTTACCGTTTTTGGAGGTTCGCTCTCTGAGACCCACGCCGAGAAGATTTGCAAGATCATGGATATGGCCATGAAGAATGGCGCGCCCGTCATTGGACTGAACGATTCGGGTGGTGCCCGTATTCAGGAAGGCGTGCGCTCGCTGGGCGGCTATGCCGACATTTTCTACCGCAACGTGATGGCTTCCGGTGTGGTACCTCAGATTTCCGCTATCATGGGGCCATGTGCCGGTGGTGCTGTGTACTCTCCGGCCATGACCGACTTTACGATCATGGTGGAAAACACCTCCTATATGTTCGTGACCGGGCCAAACGTGGTCAAGACGGTAACCAACGAAGAAGTAACGGCTGAAGAGCTGGGCGGTGCCTCTGCTCACTCCACCAAATCCGGCGTTACACACCTGACTGCGGCTAACGACATTGACTGTATCGCAAAGATTAAGCGGTTGTTGAGCTACATGCCTCAAAACTGTGAAGACAAGCCGGCAAAACTGCCTTATGAACTTGGCGATGAACTTAGGCCTCAGCTACGGGAAATCGTACCGGAAAATACGAATCAGCCCTATGATATCCGCGATGTCGTGAAAGGTGTGGTGGACGAAGGCAGCTTCATGGAAATTCACCCCAACTACGCAGACAATATCGTGGTGGGCTACGCTCGCGTTGGTGGGCATAGCATAGGTGTGGTCGGCAATCAGCCGATGAGCCTGGCAGGCGTGCTTGACGTGGAAAGCTCAAAGAAAGGCGCCCGCTTCGTGCGTACCTGCGATTGCTTCAATATCCCACTCCTTGTACTGGTGGATGTACCGGGCTTCCTGCCGGGTACCGATCAGGAATGGAATGGCATTATTGTCAATGGCGCGAAGTTGCTGTATGCCTTTAGCGAGGCTACTGTGCCACGGGTGACTCTGATTACCCGCAAGGCCTATGGTGGTGCCTACGACGTAATGAACTCCAAGCACATCGGTGCGGATATGAACTTCGCCTGGCCGTCCTCTGAGATCGCTGTGATGGGGGCAAAAGGTGCCTCTGAGATCATCTTCCGCCGGGAAATCATGGAAGCAGAAGATCCGGAAGCCATGCTGCTGGAAAAAGAAAAAGAGTATCAGGAAAAGTTTGCCCACCCCTACCGGGCAGCAAGCCGCGGGTTTATCGATGAGGTCATTGACCCGATCTACACCCGCCGCAAACTGATTAAAGCCTTTACGATGCTGGAGAATAAAGTGGCCAAACTACCTGCTAAGAAGCACGGTAATATCCCGCTTTAAGCCAGCTGTAAGAACTTTTTGATACATTTGCTAACTGCCGGGCGGCTACAAGTCCTCCCGGCAGTTTTGATATAGCAACCACTATTTGTTATTTAGCACTACAAGATGTCGCACAGACTACCACCGTACACACTGATTGAAACCCCTGAGGCACTGGAAGACTTTTATCAGGCCCACCGGGACCTAAAATGGATGGGCTTCGATACTGAATTCGTAGGCGAAAAGCGCTTTCGGACCACGCTCTGCCTGATTCAGACCATTTCTGATGCAGGGCTCTACCTGATCGACTCCATTAAGCTGAAGGATGACCTGGGGCCTTTCCTCATGCTTATTCAAGATGAAAGGATTGAGAAAATCACCCATGCTGGTGACAATGATTACCGGCTCCTTTACAATCTGTATGGCACATTGCCAAAGAATGTTTTCGATACCCAAATTGCTGCCGGGTTTGCCGGGTACAATTATCCCACTTCCTTTCGCAAACTGGTGGAAGGAGAAACCGGTCAGCACCTAAAGAAGGGGTACGCAGTGGCTGACTGGGAAAAGCGCCCTTTCGATTCGAAAGCCCTGAAGTATGCCCTGGACGACGTCATTCCGTTGCCAGAGCTGCACGAGGCCCTGAAGCGCAAGCTGGAAAAACGGGGCCGCACACACTGGGCGGCTGAAGAGTTTGCCCACCTGGAAAAAGAAGCCTACTACTACAAGGACCCTCACCATGATGCACTGAACAGCAACATCATGCGCAGCCTGAAAAAGAAAGACCGGGTATTCCTGCTCCGGCTTTTTGCCTGGCGCAATGCCACGGCTGAGCGGCGTGATCATTCCAAGGAGATGGTGCTGCCTTCCAAATACATCAGTCACATCGTGCGCGGCATTGCCTCCGGTGCCAATGCCCTAAAGCAAAACCGTCGTATTCCGGATAAACTGGCCAAAAAGTATGGAGATGAGTTTGAAAGGCTATACAAAATGGAAGCTACTCCCGATGAGCTGGATATCCTGAAGCGCCTGCCATATGAATCTGATACTTCTCCGGAAGAAGATGTCCTCATGGAGCTGCTCTACCACGTAATCAAGTACCGCTGCATTCAGGAGGAGATTTCCATCAATATGGTAGTGCCCCGTCAGATTCTGAAGTCCATTCGGAGCGGAGAAGAAACGGCCCGGGAAGCCATAGGCGATGGATGGCGCAAGGAGATGCTTGGTGCCTACTTCACCGAGTGGCTGGCTACGGCAAAAGAAATGGATGTGCGTTTGCACGATGACCGGATTGAGCTTTGGCCGCATTAGCCCTCACTTCGCAATAACGAGTGGGCGAGCAGTAAACGGCCCGGAATAAGCCTGACTGGAAAGGACGTAATATCCGGGGGCAAGCCCCTGTAGGTCAAGTGTATATTCCGTTGTGCCCTCAGGCAGCCTAATATGCCTGATGAGGCTTCCCTGTGCGTTGGTCAGCCTGAGTAAGCCATTGCTTTTCAAGGCTTCAGGAAAAGAGATTTGTACTTCTGTTTGGGCAGGGTTGGGATAAAGTAAGAATTGCTGGTCGTTAGACCGGGGCTCTTTGACGCGCGTCGCCACTCCGCAGGGAGCTTCGTCCGGTTGCTGTATAGGGATGGTTATGGTTTCTTCGGACCGGCAGCCGAAGGCATTTGTCGCTTCGAAACGGAAGGTCATTTGATTAACTGTATCGGCAATAGCGATCAGGGCGGTAGAGTCAACGTAGAGGGTCGACGAAGAAGGAAGCCATTGGGTACTGCTAATATCCGCCGAAAACGCCGGAAGCGTATTCAGGAAGAAATTAATATTCCATAAGAAAAGCCATCCGTTGTCCTGATAAAGGTTATCCTGTACCCGTATTGTCCAGGCTCCATTCAAAGGGCAACCTTCCAAAGCTGTCAGCGGTGTTGCAGGTAAGTAAGTGCCCGCTGGAAAATAGTGATCCTCATAGGTGTATTGCTCGCCTTCCGCATTCGGTACAGTGGTGTAAGTGTATATAAAGTTACCGGCTTCGCTATTGAGTGTTCCAAAATCATTGTTAATCATACTGAAGCAGTAGGTGTAAGGTATGCCCTGGGTACTGTCCATTTGTTCAACATCGACGGGGCCCGTTGCCCAGGGTTCTCCAAAGTTGGTGGAGCCTATAGAGCTGGTGCCGTAATTGATCATGTAAGCTGATTGCCCATTTGGGCAGATGATCTCTATATCGAGGTCGCCTGCGTAGGAGTGTTCCAGGTCCAAGCAAATCCCTTGCAGCTCATTTCCATTTATGATCGTGCTGCCGGGTGGGAAGGAATTGACATTTACAGTACCGGTGTAGCTTGTGCCGTTGCCATCAGGCAGGAATAACTGCTGATTTTGCCCGTCACTGTAAAGGAAAGTCATACCGGGATTATAGGCAGAAACGATGGCTTGCTCCACAGGGTTGTTCTCTGTGCCGCCCAGCAGGCTTATGGTGTCTCCCGGACAGTAAGTGGTGGTGTCTTCTGAGGTGAAGAATGCAGGATATTCCGACACTTGTACACGCTGATGAAGAGAAAAGGTATTGGTACAGCCAGCAGTGTCTGTTGCTATGAGCTGTAGCAAGTAGCCGCCGGAAGATTCATAAACATGGTGCACGGTGTCGCCTTCGGCAAAGTTTCCGTCTCCAAAAATCCATTTGAAGTGTGTAAGTTCATCGGACTGCGTGTAGCCAAGCCCATTTTGAGGGTAGGTAGCGGTTCCATTTAGCGTCATCGTATCCCCGGGGCAGAGGTCTAGCGTTCCCAGGTTGGAGAGGGCTGGCTCGGATAGCCCGATAGCAGGCAGAATAGGCTGACAATCTTCGATACAGCTGATGCTGCCCTCCCAGCCGAAGCCATTACCGTTGGCGTCAGATTCAAATACGGCAGTTATACAGCCTGAAGGGTTTGCCATAGAGCCCTGAACAGTAAACCCAAGTCCATACAACACCTGATCACTACAAATGAGCAGCGGTGCTGTTGTATTCATGCCGTCATAGAAGCAGAGCAGGTCACCTTCTTCAATGAACAGCGCTGGCAGGCTGATTCGGATATTGCTGTTGTTTTCCTCCGGGCAAAAGGTGAGCTGATGAAGGCCATTGGGCAGGTAATCATTACCTGGGCCACCATCGTCATAAAACTCACCTGAGCAGGTGGTAACAAAGGTGTCTAGTCCCATAATGTAGGTCTGTGCGACGACCGCAGTTACATGGGCAATCAAAAAGAATAGGATAAGGTAGAATTGAGGCGCTTTCATAAAAATGGGGTTTTCCAGCCTCAATATACAGATTGCTTAATTGCCGTAGATTAACTCAATATTAAAAATCGTTGATATGGACCTTAATATATTCAGCCCGCTTGAGTATCGCCTCCTGCTGCTCGCTATCCATTTTGTTCCAGATGCGGTACATCATACCGATGCGCGGGTTGTTGCCTAATTTATCGGTGTGGCGGTCGTAAAAGTCCCAGTAAAGGCTATTGAAAGGGCAGGCATCCTTGCCGACTTTCTTCTTCCGGTCGTAGGCGCAGTTGGTGCAGTGGTCGCTCATTTTATGCATGTAGTTGGCACTGGCTACATAGGGTTTCGTCCCCACGATACCGCCATCAGCAAACTGGCTCATGCCGCGGGTGTTGGTGATTTCCACCCATTCAATGGCATCCATATAAATGCCCAGGTACCACTGATCAAGCTCATCGGGGTCTACGCCAAGGAGGAGGGCGAAGTTGCCGGTGACCATAAGGCGCTGAATGTGGTGGGCGTAGGCGTGGTCCAGCGACTGATTGACGGCGGTGTGCAGGCACTTCATTTTCGTGTCGCCGGTCCAGTACCAGTCGGGTAGGGGAGCCTTGTGTTCGAAATAGTTCAACGTAGCGTATTCCGGCATTTTGGCCCAGTAAATGCCCCGCATGAATTCCCGCCAGCCAATGATCTGCCGCACAAAGCCTTCGATTTGCGAGATGTCGATTTGCTCCTGATGCTCTTCCCAGTAATCGACGCATGCTTCCACAACTTCCAGGGGCGAAAGCAGCTTGGCGTTCATGGCGAAGGACAATTTAGAATGGAACAGGAGGTAATCCCGGTCCGTCATTGCATCCTGATAGGTGCCGAAGAGGTGAAGGCGGATTTTGGTGAAATGCTCTAAGAGTTCCAGGCTCTCTTTTCGGGTAACTGGCCAGTAGTAGTACTCCGGATCAATTCTGCCAATCGTTTCCACGCCAGCTGCTTTGATCAGCTCCACGATTTCGGTGACGTCGCGTTTGAAGTGCAGGGGTTTGGGGATGTCCTGCTTTTTAGGCAGCTTCTTGCGGTTGTCCTGATCGTAGTTCCATTGACCAGTCAGTGGCGTTTTGCCATCTTCCTCCATCAGGATGTTGTAGCGTTTGCGCATGTCCCGGTAGAAGGTTTCGAGGAGGTAGGTTTTCTTTCCGGCAAAAAAGGATTCCACCTCGTCCCTGGCGGTTAGGAAATGTTCGGTATCGACCGCTTTTGTTTCAATATCCAATTGGCCGCACAGGCTTTTGAGCTCATGGTCGAGGCGGTATTCGTCCGGCAGTTGATATTCAAAACGCTGAATGGAGTACTTTTCGATTAGCGCTTTAATATTGGCGGTCACCGAATGTTGATTGCGCTCTTCATCCAGGGTGTAGTACAGCACTTCGTGCCCGTCCTGGCGCAGGTAGTCTGCAAAGTGGCGCATAGCCAGAAAAAAGCCGACGACTTTTTGGACGTGGTGCCGGACATAGCCCGTCTCATTTTTCATTTCTGCCAGAAAGTAGAGGGTATCGGCTTCTTTATCTTCGTACCAGGAGTGTTTGTGATTGAGCTGATCGCCCAAAACAAGCCGGAGCGTGCGGTAAGATTTTGACATATTCAGTTGATGGTGTTCGGGGATGAAACGTGAATCCGGTCACTTGGTTCATCTAAAAAATCGGGCTATTCAGCCTAAAAAAGCTATTCGCTCAGTTGAATTCCGTTTATTAGTTTCACTATTGGAAAAACGACCTCAAATGAATGTATTACGAATCAACGGGTTGACAAAAAAGTACGGCCGCATCAAGGCGGTGGACGAGCTGAGCCTGGAAGTGGAGCAGGGGATGGCTTACGGTATCCTTGGGCCGAATGGGAGTGGGAAAACCACCACTCTGGGGATGGTTCTGGACATTACACACCCAGACAGCGGTTCCTTCGAGTGGTTTGAAGGGCAGTATGGCCGTGATGCCCGCCGTCATGTAGGTGCTTTGCTGGAAACGCCCAACTTTTATCCCTACCTCAACGCCATCGACAACCTGGGGATCGTAGCCCACATCAAACAGGTAAAAGCACCCCGCTTTGATGAGTTGTTGAAACTGGTCAATCTTTACGAGCGGCGCACTTCCAAGTTCCGCACCTACTCTCTGGGTATGAAACAGCGCCTGGCTATTGCCTCGGCCATGGTCGGCGACCCGGAAGTGCTCATTTTTGATGAGCCAACCAATGGGCTCGACCCTCAGGGCATCGCCGAAATCCGTAACACCCTGCAACGGATTGCCGAGACTGGCAAGACCATCATTATGGCCAGCCATATTCTGGATGAGGTGGAAAAGGTTTGTTCCCATGTCGCCATTATCAAAAATGGCCACCTGCTCGCTTCCGGCACGGTAGGTGCGATCATTAGCGACGACTTTCTGGTGGAAGTCGCAGCCGAGGACATGCCCGGCCTGCAAGCCGCTTTCAAAACAGACAGCCGTATCAAAAAAGCAGAGCTTCAGGAAGAGGGTGTCTTGCTGCTGCACCTGGAAAATGAAACGCCGGCTGCTGCGATCAACGAGTGGGCCTTCAGCAAGGGGCATACCCTTTCTCACCTGCGCATCGTAAAGAAAAGCCTGGAAGCTGAATTTTTGGAAATCACCGCCAACCAATAAACCTCATGTTGTATTTACTCCGACTGGAATGGAAGAAAATCCGGAAATTGACCTCTTTCCGGCTGTTTTCAATTTGCTACCTCATTTTGCTGCCCGCTATATTACTGACTGGATTGCGGTTTGATGAGCTGCCCCCGCCCATTAACACCAATGAGGTTTTCTTCATGTTCCCTACCGTATGGCAGTATCTGGGCTACATCGGCAATTGGTTGTGCTTCTTTTTTTTCGGCTTCTTATCGATAGTGGTGGTGACAACGGAGCATAGCTATCGCACTATGCGGCAGAACATCATCACCGGGCTGAGCCGGCAACAGTACTTCCTCAGTAAGTTTTACCTGATTGTGGTGGTGAGTTTGCTGGCTGCGTTGTACTATGCTCTTTGTGGTTTTACCATTGGGTACTTAAATACGGAAGCCATCTACTGGCACAAAGTCTGGCAGCATGCCGATTACATACCCCGGTACTTCCTGATGTGCTTCGGGTATATGGCCTTTGGGCTCTTTCTGGGCTTTATGATCCGGCGTACAGGGATTGCCCTGTTCCTTTACCTGGCTTACATCATGTTTATAGAGCTTATCCTGAGGTGGGGCATACACCTGCAAATCGTGGAGCACCGCAGCATGCATTTTTATCCGATGAATGCAGTAGAAGACCTGGTTGCTCTGCCTTTCCTGGAAATGGCCGATGAATTCACCTCAAAGTATGGCTTTAGCATCTATTTGCAGCCCTGGGAAGCTTCAATTACCGTGCTGGTTTACAGCGCCTTGTTTCTCTACCTGGCTTACTGGCGGGTCACCCGCAGCGATTTGTAGCGGATTACCGGGTATTGATAAGGATAACGCCATTGGCACCGCGCCGGCCGTAAATCGCCGTTTCGGAAGCACTCTTGAGCACTTCCACTGACCGGACATCCTCAATACTCACTGTGCTGACCGCGTCGCCGTAGGTGCGGCCAACCGGTACGCCATCCACAATAAACAGCGGATAGGCTTGCCCGCGTACGGTAATTTGGCCACTCTGAAAGCTGACGCCAGGCTCACGGATGAGGACATCAGCGAGCGTTTGCGGGTTGTCGACGTAGGTGGTGTCTCCTCGGCCCATTGTGGCTGCCGTCTGCGGGCTTTGACTGGTCGATGAACAGCTCATCATTACCAACAGGGAAAGGAAAAGAAGGGCAACAGAAGTTTTCATTTGGATTTTCTATAAAAGGAAAAATATCTTGCAATGTTTAGCCATGCCTTCCTGAAAAGTTATTTGTGGCACGAATGTGAACTCAGTATTAAGTTTTTTAGAATAGCATTGAATTTGCTAACTCAAATCCAAAATTCACGTTTAATAGCATGTATACGCAATACGAAGAGGTCACCGACGATAAATGTCGGGATCTTGGATTTGCGACATCGGAGCAAGCCACTTCCCAGCGTAAATGCTGACCCGTCTGCCGAAGTACCAATACGCAGGCAGGCATTGAGTAGGTTTGCTGTGGCAAACCACTTAATCGTCAGTATATTTAATTCCCCCCTCGTTTATCCCATGATCTAATTTTTTCTTGTTTTGGCTACAGTAATGAGGATGTGCTGTGCTATAGCTGGCACAGTATAATGGTGCGTATTTTTTCACCTTAATCCTTATATACTTTATGGATCCTAGAAAATTTTTACTTGTGTCTCTGGCTTTATTGCTAGGGAGCTTTCACCTTTCTGCCCAATGCGTGAGTGGGCTTACTGTGGCTGCGGATGACGGCTCAACCGAGCTGTACACCTGTGCAGTTGGGGATGTCAGTACCCTTAAATTTGAAGCAAGCAGCTATCCTACCCCGGTTGCTTTTGCACTAACCGATGTTTCTAACACACTACTTGATTACAACAACAAAGGCGTATTTGATTTTTCCAGCCTCGCTGCTGGGCAGTACCGGGTATGGGCTTTTTCCTACGCCGGGCAAATTACTGCAACCGTGGGCGAAAATGCTGCTACCGCACAGCTAGCTTCTCTTTGTGCCGAGCTTTCCTCTAACTTTGTCACTGTCAGTACTGAAACTATTGAAGGCGGCACCGTTGCCGAGGAAGATATGATAGCTTCCTGCAATAGCGACCGGGCTGATGTCACAGCTTTCAGCACAAGCTCCACCACTACTGATTATGCGTATGTGGTGACAGATGAGGAAAATACCATTCTGGACCTCCTGCCAGCTGATGAAGCCACCTTGTTTGACTATGCGGGTAACGTCCGCATTTGGGGGCTGGCTTATGCAGGCGCTATCACTGCTGAGGTTGGAGATAATGCCGCTGCGGTAGATCTGGCCAGCATCTGCTATGAACTTTCGGAAAATTTCATCACCTACACGGATAGCGACAAAACTTTCACCTTGCAGATCCTTCACAATAATGACGGAGAATCTCAGTTGGTGAATGCCGGTGCCGGTCTTGAAGCTTTTGGCGGAGCCGCGCGCTTTGCTTTCACGGTGGATTCCCTTCGTGACGCCTCTGGTGTAGCGAGTGTTTTATTGTCTTCCGGAGACAACTTTCTTCCTGGCCCGGAATTTAACGCCAGCCTTGAATTGCCGGCAGATGCCCTGCTTTATGATGCTGTTTTGCTGCAGGAACTGGACTATGACGCTATTGCAATAGGCAATCACGATTTTGATTTCGGCCCGGAAATTCTGGAGCGCCTAATTGAAGGCACTACTGCCGGTAGCGAGGCTACTTTTTTGAGCGCTAACCTTGACTTCTCAGCAGAAGCGGGCTTGCAGGAATTAGCTATGGATGGAAAAATTGCTGCCCGGAAGATCATTGACCGGAATGGTGTAAAAATCGGGGTCTTTGGTTTGACGACGACAGACTTGCCCTTTATTTCCAGCCCACGGGGTGTAGAGGTAGATACTGCACTTACAACTATCGTAGCGGAACAAGTGGCGGCACTTGAAATGGAAGGCGCAGAGCAAATTATCCTCATCAGCCATTTGCAGGGAATTAACCAGGATACCGCTTTGATTAAAGAAATTAGTGGTGTAGATATCGTTATTGCCGGCGGAGGCGACGAATTGTTGACGAATAACCCTGCGGACACACTGCCCGGCCTTTCTGTAGGAGGCCCTTATCCGCTTGAAGTAGCTGATGTTGATGGCGAAACGGTCTATGTGGTAACCACGGCAGGCGAATATCGTTATGTAGGTCAGCTCTTTGTGCAATTTGATAAAAACGGAGATGTGGTGAGTGTCTGTGAGGAAAGCAATCCGGTGCGGATCGATACAGAGAACGCAGATGCTACGATTCAGGAAGCTATTGTGGACCCGGTAGCTGCCTATGTAGCCAATCTGGCGGAAAATATCCTGGCGATAACGGAAGTCGCGCTTAATGGTGTCCGTCAGGAAGTGCGTACCCGCGAGACCAATCAGGGGAACCTCATCGCAGATGCCTTGCTTTGGCAAGCCGTGCAGCTTGCAGGGGAGTTCAACGCGAATACGCCTCAGGTCGCTCTTCAGAACGGTGGCGGTATCCGTAACAATACGATAATTGCTGCGGGCAGTGATATTTCTGAGCTGACGACATTTGACATGCTGCCATTTTCCAATTTTGTTTCCATCGTTGAACCTTTGCCAGCTGCACAGTTCAAGGAAGTATTGGAAAATGCTGTCTCACAAGTAGAAGGCGTAAGTGGTCGCTTTGCGCAAGTAGCTGGATTTAGCTTTGTGTATGACCTGTCCGGAACACCTCAGGAACTGGATGGGGATGGCAATGTAGTGACACCAGGTAGCCGGGTAGTCAGTGCTACGCTGGACGACGGTACCTCAATCATAGAGGATGGCGCTATTGTAGCTGGTGCCCCGGACATTACAGTGGCCACGATCAATTTCCTGGCCAGAGGCGGCGATCAGTACCCATTCCGCGGCGCTGATTTTGTTTCCCTGGGCATCACTTATCAGCAGGCACTTGCGAACTACCTGGTACAGGTCCTGAATGGCGTTATTTCTGCTGAAGATTACCCTGAAGGTGGAGAGGGCCGCATTATGCAGTTGATGAGCCTGACAAACGGTGGGCTGCAATCGCTAGCGGTATCCAATGAAGCAATGGGCGTCAGCTATTTCCCTAACCCAGTTGAACGTGACCTGACTGTCCGTTTTGAAATGGAAGCGGAAGGCAGAGCAGAGGTCGCACTGTATGACCTGAATGGACAGGAGTTGGGTCGCCTGTTTGAAGGGGGGCTGGATGCTGGGCTGCAAGAAGTTCAGTACACCATGAAACAGCCACAAGGTACTTACATCGTTGTAATTCGTGCTAACGGCAAGCAAACTGCATTTGCTGTAGTGAAGCAATAAGTAAACGCTAACCATTGGCCAGGGTTCAGGCTGGGGCAACATGATTTGCTCCAGCCTATTCTTTTTGCCCTCCGAAGGTTGAAGAATCGCGCAGATCAATGTATCTTTGCGCGCTTAAATGGATGTATCGCGATGAAAACCAAGACCTTAAAGCAAGATAAAGTCAACGTCATTACCCTGGGCTGCTCCAAAAACCTGGTGGATTCTGAGAATATCATCACTCAGTTGCGGGGCAATGACTACGAGGTGGTGCACGACAGCAATGAAGAGGACGCTAACGTGGTCATCGTGAACACCTGCGGCTTCATCGACCTGGCCAAGGAGGAGTCTGTCAATACCATTCTGGATTATGCGGAGATCAAAAAGCAGGGCGGCATTGACAAGCTCTATGTTACCGGTTGCCTTTCTCAGCGCTACAAAGACGACCTGGAGCAGGAAATCCCCGAAGTGGATGCCTACTTTGGCACCCTGGAGCTGCCTGGCCTCTTGGCCAAACTCAATGCTGACTACAAACATGAGTTGATCGGGGAGCGCATCACCACTACGCCTCAGCACTATGCTTACCTGAAAATATCTGAAGGCTGCAACCGGACCTGCGCTTTTTGTGCCATCCCCCTGATGCGCGGCAAGCATGTGTCCCGGCCTATCGAGGCACTGGTGGAGGAAGCCAAAAACCTTGCCCGTTTTGGCGTCAAGGAATTGATGCTCATTGCTCAGGAGCTGACCTACTACGGGCTGGATATCTACAAAAAACGCGAGCTGCCCCGTTTGCTCCATGCCCTGGCTGATGTGGAAGGCATTGAGTGGATCCGTCTGCACTATGCTTACCCCAGCAAATTCCCAACTGAGATTTTCGATGTAATGGCAGAGCGCCCCGAGGTCTGCAACTACCTTGATATGCCGTTACAGCACGCCAATAACGCCGTGCTCGACCGCATGCGCCGGCAAATTACCCGGGAGGAAACCGTGGAGCTGGTCCGCACTGCCCGTGAGAAAGTACCTGGCCTGACCCTGCGCACCACCCTTCTTGTCGGCTTCCCCGGTGAGACTGAAGAAGAATTCCAGGACCTCTGCAACTTCGTGGAAGAAATGCGGTTCGACCGCCTCGGCGTTTTCCAGTATTCTCACGAAGAAGGCACTATCGCTCACGAGTACGAAGATGATGTGCCCGCCGAGGTCAAAGCCGAGCGTGCCAGCCGCATCATGGAAATCCAACAATCCATTTCCGAAGCCAAAAACCAGGAGAAAGTAGGGCAGACCCTGAAAGTCCTCTTCGACCGTAAGGAAGGCGAGTTTTTCGTCGGCCGTACCGAGGGCGACAGCCCCGAGGTCGACAACGAAGTCCTGGTGAAAGCCGCCGAGCATTATGTGCGGGTGGGTGATTTTGCGGAAGTTCGCATTACGGAGGCTACGGATTATGATTTATTTGGGGAGGTGGTGGGATAACAGCCTGTTTTCCATCCCCTGAGAAAATAGCCCCCTTCCCTGAGTGTATACCGCTGGTTTACTGAATTCCTCTCGGAATCTTTACCCTTTGGGTTTACATTTGAAACGGTACAAAGCAAAGGAAAGGGTTCGCAATACTACTTAATCAACCTTCTTTTCAAAGTGGCTGTTTTGTAAGATGGATTTCATTCGGTATCTTTAGAAAACCAATGAGCTATTAACTTTGCTATGGTGTTTCAGCCGTGGCAGCATGTTGACTATATTCCCTCTTTCACCTTCAAGTTCTACATTGCAAATTACCTGTTGGTTTAACAATTGATATGTTTGGCCCTTGAGGCTTTGCATGGTTGGTACTAGTGCGACTAGACCGAATTATTTGATAGTATTTCCACGCTTAAGCTTGTTCTGGTGCGTGGTCTTTAATGGTCAAAAATCTACGGCTCAATCCACTACTTGCTCTTGCTCTGTATAAAGCAAAGCATATGAAAAACGTAGACAACATAAAGGAGGCATTCAATAGCCGATCAAAGAAGACCAAGTTTAAAATACTGCTGGCAGGGGCAGACCAGTCAAAGCTGGAGCAGGTAGAAGCGCATATGCCAGATTTTTTCGAAATAACAATCTGGGAGTTGGCTATCTCAGGTATGCCGCGTCAAAGTGTAAAGCATGATGTTATCGTTTTGGTGGGGCGGGCAGCTCTGGACTATTTGAAAAAAGTAAAATCACAGACAGGGTCGCAAACGCCAATTATTGGATATGAATTGGAGGCTGATGCAGATGAGCGGGTACTAGCCAGGGCAGGAGGGGTTATCAGTTTAGTTGGCCACTCACCGGAAGAAACAGAGTTGATTATAGCTATTGAAAACGTATTGTCCTGGGTGTCAAAACAAGGAGCCGAAAAAGAGCAGGATGCGGATTTTAAGAAAGAACTGTTAGCCGCCCTGGGCTATCTGTTTAAAGAACAGCCTTCATTCGGTATTCAGGATTTATCACAGAATATGAAACTAAGCCACTCCACGCTATACCGGAAGGTTCGGGAGGTTTACAATCTATCTCCAAACCGGCTTATTGCAGCGTACCGGTCGCAGCAGGCCGCAATATTGCTAACCAGAAGTGAGCTGAATATTACGGAGATTGCCTACACCTGTGGTTTTTCGAGTTCAACCTACCTTGCCAGGACTTTCAAGCAATTTTATGGAATGACTCCCGGGCAATTCCGAAAAAACAATACGGCTTCTGCATGATTTGTACGAATTATTGAATGATTCGTGCGACCTTCGTGAAAGAAGCTATTGTAATTTGGCCTAGCAAATCATAAATAATCATAACTCATGAATTACCTAAACCCCATTGACTGGTGCAAAGCACTGGTTCCTCAGCCTACTTTCCTTTTTAAAGGGTTTCTGCTCAGCATGATTGCATTTTTTTCCCTGGTCCAAACCAGTACTGCTCAGGCACCTGATCGTTTTAGCTATCAGGGGGTGGTACGGGACCTGAGCAACAACCCAATTACCAATACTACCCTTGGCGTTCAAATTACCATCCTGCAGGGATCAACCTCCGGTTCAAACCTGTTCCGCGAAACGCACACTCCGGTAACTAACGATGCTGGTCTCTTTAGCATTGAAATAGGAACAGGAACGAATGTAAATGGTAGCTTGTCCGCTATAAATTGGGAGATGGGGCCTTTTTTCATTGAACAGGCGATAGACCCGATGGGAGGAACGAATTATACCATTACAGGAACCACGCAACTGCTTAGCGTCCCTTATGCGCTTTATGCTAAAAATGCAGGTCGGGCAGCGTCAGCCGCTGTAGCAGATGAGGCAAGTACACTTGCTGCCTCAGGAGCAGCAAGCCTAACCGTACCGCTAGGTACTATACTCCCTTATGCTGGTAATGCCGGAAGTGTTCCAAGCGGGTGGCTGCTTTGTGACGGCACTTCCTATGATGTCAACGAATACCCGGCTTTATTTAATTTGATCAACACAACTTATGGCGCTGAGCCAGGCCGTTTCAGGGTGCCCAACCTTCAAGGGCGAGTCCCGGTTGGCTACAATGTCAATCAGGTTGAATTTGATAACCTCGGGGAATTCGGAGGTGAACGGACGCATACCCTGGATTTAAGCGAAATTCCCAGCCATAATCACAATGGTACAACAGATCCTGATGGAGAACATGGACATGATGTAGTTACTAATCTAAATCCTGCATTAGACCCTCCTTTCTACGTAAGTGTCAAGATGGGGGATGGTGCAGGAGGCTCAACTGATGAAATTGATTCAGGAGGTGGAGATGCAGGTGTGCTCAATGTTGAAACAGACCTAGAAGGAGACCACACCCATAGCTTTACGACTTCTTCTGTAGGGGAAGGTATGCCCCATAACAATCTGCAACCTTATCTGACCATTAATTACATTATCAAAGCCGAATAGTGGTATTCAGAAGTTCACCGGCACTAGGGAATTAGCTTCAGTTAGAATTTGAGCAACTTCTGTCGTTTTCTATTTTTCAGACGACCTAAACTCATGACGCCATGCGTTATTTCAAATATATTTATTTATGTCTATTATTGGCATTCTCGGTTACTGCCTTGTCCGCACAAAACGGCATCCACGCAGCTCATACGGAAGCAACGGGTGCGGGGGGAAGTTTTAGCGGAACATTGGGACAAGTGTTTTACACGACCCTCGATGCCTGTGGCGGCACCGCCCAGCCGGGGGTACAGCAGCCGGATTTCCCCATCCTCAACCGGCAGAGCCTCCTTACCGCCACGGACACTTCGGATGCCTACATCATTATATCCTGGGAACTGCTGGAAGAATGCTTCAAGAACGTCAATAACCGCTGTATGCCCTATCCCGATGGGGTGCTCTTAGAGTTGCTGGCCGAGGGGGAGCGCATCTATTCCACTATAGTATATAACGCCGATGGCCTGCTCACCGATAGCTATCGCCACTTCATAGGTCCAGACAGCACTGTCGATTATACCCTGAATTTGTTTATCCGGGGTAGCGGCGCAATGGCTTGTACTAGTATTTCTACTTCGGGTTCAACTATACCGTTTCAGGCTCCGACTAACCTAACTGCATCGACAGGGGCTTCTCCCGGAGAGGTAACGCTCAGTTGGACTAATAACTCTCAGTTAACGAGCAGTGTATTGGTATTTCGTAAAACCGGCACTGATAGTGTATTGGTAGAGGCTATTCCGGGCACAGAAACCGTAGATACTTCATTCACTTTTGTTGACGCCTACGTAACTGGAAACCCAGACAATCTGGTCAACGGCCAGGTTTATGAATATTGTCTGGTTACTTTCAACGATCAACTGGATAAAACACTACCCGAGCAGGTATGTACAAACGGTAGTACATTTGATATCGGCCTTGGCGCTATGGTCGAAAACAATAGTATTATCAACCTCTCCTGGAATGATGTCAGTCCCTTTGCGAGTGCGCTGAATGTCCGGCGGGATGGAATCGTTATCGCGACTTTGGACAGTACCGTCACCGCTTACACGGATCAAACGCCTACCTTCGGAATGCCAAGCTCTTATCAGCTTGATTTACTGAATGAAGAGGGGCAGACGAGAGGGCGTGACGTAGTCACGATCGATTTAGATGCTATCGGTCGGATTTCCGGCTTTGTTCGTACTCCTCTTTCAGTGGGTATCGCCAATATTCCGGTGACTTATTCTGTCCGAATAGAAGCTGACACCCTGAGGGATACGGTATATACGGATTACAGAGGCTTTTATGCTTTTGATCAGGTGTTTTTTGGCAGAAGGGGCGTTTTTGATGTCAATGCCAGGAACATGGGGCAGTTTACTTTTTCAAATCGGGGGCTAAGAGATACATTGAGCAATGAAGAACCAATAAGCAGGTTACTCAATTTCACCTCCGGTGAGACCTACCCCAATAGTCTTGAAGGCAGCATAGTTATAGATACTGTCGTTGCTATGGCTGGAATAGACGAACTTTCCTTCGAATGGGCTTATCAAACCTCGGGCAATTTAAGAGATACCATACACTTCCAGTTATTTCGTGAAAGCCAGTTGATTGACTTCACGGATGATCAACAACCACAACCGTTTACCCTGATGGATGAAGATGGAAGTGCAGGTTATATCTATCAATACCGGGTGGTAGCCTACGGTTTTAAGGGAGACTCGCTGGTTTCTGGCAGTAAAATGCTATTCGACACCATGCCAGTAGTCGAGCCGCCCTACAATTTGATTGGACAAGTTGGAATTGATGCGAACAGTGATAATGTCATGGCGCTGAGCTGGGATCATGACTCGGAAAATTTTGACGGGTTTCGGCTGTATAGAGATAATGAATTAATTGCTATACTCGATACCACCAGCCGGATTTACTATGACTACTATGCGAATCCTGGTCAGACTTTTACCTATGAATTAACTGCGTTTAGGAAAGCAGCAGAATCTAATGATATTCTTGAATCTAACCCTGTTGACTCTGGACCACTTTTGATACCTGGCTTACCATTAGCCCAATCACTCATCGTTAATCCATTACCGGAATCAAACGCTGTCCAGCTAAGCTGGTCGCTTCCCGCAACTGCGGAGAACTACGATAACCTTTCCGGCTTCATTGTCAGTCGTAATGGTTTACCTGTAAAACGGGTACTCAAGAAGGGGCAGAGTTATGTTTACCGGGACTATCAAGGTGGGGCAGGCATCAATTATACCTACAGCGTTTCTCCTTTCCTTTATGTACCGGATACGACTTACGTTGGTGCAGCAGCTACGGTAGCAGGGACTTATCCTGCCGTAGCAATGCCGGCTATTAGTGCTGTAACCCAGCCCGCACCCGGCGTATTGCGCGTTGATGTAGACGCTGCATATATACAACAGTACAGTAATTTTGACGGCTATGTGCTTAGTGCAAATGGTGTCCCTTTTGATACCTTGCGTCCATTTGAGCGTAACGCGTTTTTGACCCCTAACGTCGCGGGTGGTCTAACCAATATCAATATTGAACTCACAGCATACCGTACCGTCGACGAGGTGGTGTATACCAGTGATATCGCTGTCCAGACAGCGTCAATCCCTCCGCAGACAGGTGCTCCATTAGATTCCATTGAGTACTTTACTGCTTCCAGGGATATTCCTATGCATGTGGGGCTTAAATGGGAGTTCCCGGACTTCATCTTTGCCACCTTTTCGGTTTACAGAGACGGGGTGCTATTGGATACGCTTCCTTTCACTGCCCGTAATTACTATGATTACGAAGCCACTCCGGGGCAAAAACATTTGTATACCCTAACAGCTGAGTACGAGGGAAACACTTCTCCGGTCGTAGCGGCAAGTGGTATAAGACGTGGGACTGATTTCTTGCAAGGACAATTATTAGCCAAGCGGTACACTACTGATCGAAATGGTGTTAGTGTCAGCCTAGTGGATGTTTCTACAAATGCTTTTCTACAAGGCACTACTACTGATAGCTCCGGTTATTTCCGATTTATTCGCTTGCATGAATTGGTAGGCAGTGGCGATTGGGAAATCATCGTAGATGATATTGGGGCGGGGCATGAACTTGTCGCCAATAGCCAGTCGGGTTTAAACGCCTCAGTGCGTACCGTTTTGTTTCGGGATGACTTTTTGCCAGCAGTGTCCCCCCCCTTACCCTATGAGGACAGCATTGCTATTGTAACCGCTTTTCAGTTGCATCCTTTTGAGGAGGAACAAGCCGTGGTAGCGTCGTGGTCATTTACTGAGGGACAGGCAACAGGGGGCGTCTTGGACCGTGGCTTGTCCGAAATAGCGGCGATAAACAGTGGAGGAAGACAGTTTTTTGTAGATACGCTTGGTGTGAATTCCACAACATATCCCTACTTGGTGGGGCCCTATGTCCTGGAAGATGGGAGCCGTATACCAGAGGCTGATAAGAGGACCGTCTTTCGAAACCTTGAATATCCAAAGCTACCAGCGGTAGAGTGCTTATCTGCCTTGCCTAACTTAAATTACTTAGACAATAGCATAACATTACAGTGGAGTCACTTTAATGATAAAGTTTCTTATTACGAAATACGCCGTAATGGTTTGCCTATTGCCTCAGTAAGTCGTGGCGACTCCCTTTGGTATGTTGATACGCAGGGAAAACCTGACCAAACATATATATACGAAGTACGGGCTGTACGGGTCAATAATACCGGAGTCTCCAATTCTGATTTCCGATCGCTCGAAGTCGTATTCCCTACTGTAGCCCGCCCGGCTCCATTCACCGCAGTTGCTGTACCCGATTCAAATGCGGTACGCCTGGACTGGTCTTACAATGGCGATGCTGTTAGCGCTTTTAGGGTGTTCAGAAATGGTGTTCCTCTGGCTGATGTACCCGCTAATGAGAGAAATTACTGGGACTACGACGGAATACCATTTTCTGAGCCAACGTATAGTATCGTTGCACTTCTAAGCCGGGAGGATATGTTATTCCAGTCCCGTCCCTCAGAAGCCGAAATAGAATATCCACCTCTTTTATCTCCATCTGCCGTTTTGGCAATGCCAAATACCAATTTGGGGCTAACCGAAATTAGCTTTAACTATCGCGCCCAGGGCGTTAGTCAATTTGTTGTGTACCGGAGTATAGGAGGTAACCGTACCGAATTGGGCAGTATACCCTATACCCACGATGGTACTGTCCAATCCTTCACCTTTAGCGATAAGAGTGGCGTAAAAGACGGTGCTTATAGCTATGAGGTCGTGGCGACTGACCGGCGGGGCGGTATTCTTTTTGAATCTGCCCCCGGACTTAGCGGCTTAGCCGTTTATCCGCCACCTCCTCCGGTTGATGCGTTTTTTGCTACTACAGACCGGCCTAACTGGGTAGACCTTGACTGGGCACAGGATCTGAACGTAAATGTAGATGGGTTCCGTATTGAACGCACATTTAACAGCTTCCAGGATACCTTCTTTGTGTTTAATCCCGGTAAACGGTCTTACCGGGACGTTTTCTTTCCTTTCCCGAACTTGCCGAATACAAATATGCAGTATGTTATCCGTTCATACCGAAATATAGAGGGGGCAACCTATTATTCAATTCCGCGGAATATTAATGGAAGAGTAGCTAACACTCGCGATAATACGGATCTATCAGAGGTAATAGCAACCAAAGGCACCTTTGCAAACCGGACCCGTATTTCCTGGGAATACAATGGAGACATTGCGGAAATAGACAACTTTTTAGTCTATCGGGACGATGAACGGATCGCTACATTAGGTGCCGATGACCGTTTTTACAACGACAGCGACGGTGTTCCTGGTCGGGAGTATGTATACATTGTATCAGCAGTGGTCAACGGAGATGAAGATTCCGGATTATCGGATATTGGTTTTACAAGAGGTAATGGGCAGCTGGAAGGAGAAGTCCTGACACTTCAAGGGAATGCGCCTGTGCAGGGAGCTCAGCTCATCGTTCAGGGTATTGTGGATGGCGAACAATTTACTTATGAAGCATCCTCTGATGAAAATGGTCAGTTTGTCATTCCTGGTATATACGTGGGTGAAGAACCGGTCAACTACAGTCTAAGTGCCGCTTTTATGGATCATAGCTTTGTGGAGCCAGTCCAAACCTTTACGCTATCGCCCCAGAACGCTACACGTTCTAATATCTTTTTCTTCGACAAAACAGCCTATGCTGTAGCCGGTCGAGTATCCTACGCTGGTACAGACTGTAGCATTGACAGCATTACGGTAAGGGCCCGCCATATATTGTCAACCGGTGGGGTGGTAGAAGAAACCACAACTACCGACTTGGAGGGCAATTACGGATTGATACTCAATCCATACCTGGAGGGGCTGGCGCGAATTGAAGTCACAGTTGACAGTATATTTCTGAGAAACGAAGGAATGCCAGAGCAGGCTGCGATACTTCACCGCTTTGAAAACCCGGTCCGCCAAATCAGTATGTCGCCAGTGCCTCAATTTACGGAGGTCAACTTCCAGGACGTGCTGACCTACGATGTAGAAATCAACCTTAGAAACGTATGCGGGTTTGCCGCCTCATCTAATGGCCGTTTCGATATAGAAGTTAGTACCAGGGATGGATGTTTCAAGAGAATTGAACAAACAGGATTAAACGGAAAGGTGGCTATGCAACTTCCCGCACTTGACGGGTTAGTAGCCCGGGTAGTAGGGGCCGCTCCACTTTCTCTGGAAAATAATTTGATTGTTAACTACTTGGAGTATCGCCCTGCCGGACTGGCACTAGAGGCGTTCCATATTGAAAAAACTCAATTTCAGGATGGCAACCTCGTACAGCAGGCAGCGGATACGGTACTAGAGAGAACGCTGGTATACCACAAGCCAGCTACTATTTCATTGGCATCTGAGTTTGGTACGCGCCCTAGCTGTAATCCTGACCTTCCCCGTTTACTGGACCAGAACAGCTCATATACTATACGGTTTGATGTAACAGAGATACATCAGGGCGTTCTCTGTGATGTAACAGAAGGGTACATTATTATAAATAATGCTGCTGCTAAGGAAAATAGCCGTGACACATTGTTTTATCTGCCTGAAACGGGAGACTTCGAGCAGCATAGTTTTGTTGGAGGCGCTCCTAACCTTGTGTCCCCTTTCCGAAAGGGGATCAATTTACAGTACTTCTCGGATATAGGAGATTTGTTAGCACAACGGACCATTCCCGTGGTGGTTCGAGGAGCTGCTCCTCTACCAGGTAGCGATATTATTGTGGATGTTGAGGATGAGGAGGGGCAGGTAAAAATGCCAATTTATATTCTTCGTGATCCACCCGGGGACGGCAGCTTTAGTTCAATAGAAGAAGGACAGACCTTCACTAAGTCGCTGACAGATGTGTTCTCTTTCCGTGGTGGTGCAGGAGTAGAAACTGATCTTACGCTCGCCCTATTTGGTGTAGGGGCCTACCTGGATATAGAGCAGCGGGTTGGCCGGGGTACGAATGAGGAAAACACTTTCGAGCTAGAGTTTACTGCCAAACAAACGATTTCTACTTCTTCCACATCGGATTTTGTAGGACCTGATGCCGATGTAATGGTGGGGATCGGCGTAGCTATCCAGTATGGTCTGATAGACGAAATCCGGTTTGACGAAGAAACATGTAGCCTTGTTAAGGTACAGAGCTTTAATATTTCTCCCAATGAAATAAAGACAGACTGGAACTATACAGTAGGCCAGATCAAACAAATCGCTAATGAAAGAAGATCACAGGCAGATTCGGTAAGGGCTGGCAGCCTGGAGATTCAGGTAGGCGGTAATGTACTACCTGCGGCTGAAGCTGTTGAAAGGCTGATTACCGAGGCGCTCAATTGGGAGCGTATCCTGGAATACCATCGTGTAGAATCAGTACCGTTCTATCAGTTCTGTGCCGAAGAATATGATGCCAATCAGCTCTGGTCTGAAGTGCAGTTCTATAATTTAGAAGACGAATACAAGCAGGGACTGGGCGTTTTTGGGCAGGAAGTAGAGTTCTCTAATGCTGAGGCTCCTAGTGATTACAATGACAGAGTAACTAGAGCTGATGAAGCGCGTAGAGTATTTTGTGCTGATCCGGCGATAGGGTCATACAATGCACAGGATAGCTTTATTTTGTCATCGGATATCAGAGAGGTTATATTTACTACGGATTTGGCCGCCAAATACGAAAACGCCGTGCGGGCAGTAGATTATCTCCTAGACTCTCTCTATTTGAATACTGACGAGGTGCTTACCAGAATTGAACAAGCACCTGCTGCGTCTTTTATCCCTGAGGTGGAAAATACGACCTTCTCTGCCGGGGTAGACATAGAGAAAAGTAAATCCATTTCTCAGACTACAAGCAGCAAGTTCGCTCAAAGAGGGTTTTTTACGTTATCCCTCAGCATTGGTAACATATTGGGGACTGAAGCTAATGTCGGATTCGGTCTTGTAGTGAAAAGTGTTGATGTAGAAAATAAACTAGGACTGGGCATCGATCTGGAGTTTGAATGGGGTAAAGACTTCTACAGCAGTAGTGAAACGGAATCTACAATATCCTATACGTTTTCAGATGATGATCCCGGCGACCAATTTAGTATAACTGCTATTCAGGCGCGTGATCCCGGCCATACCCCCTACTTCCAACTCCTCGGCGGCCGTTCCAGCTGCCCGCCGGAAGTTGGCGCTATTCAACGCGACCGCTTCGATATTTCCCTTTACGACCCGGAGACGCAGTCTACATTCGATTTCCAGGAGCTTCGGGCCCTCAACCCCGATCAGCCCGCTACCTTCTATGTACAACTAACCAATCTTAACCCCTTTGGTGAACAACGGGACTTCTTCGTTTACCACGAAGGCGAAAGCAATGAAAATGGAGCCGCGCTCCGATTAAACGGTGGAATTATTGGTGGTGGTAATCAATCTGGTCAAACCCTGACCTTCATCAACGCCAATCAACCGGTCATATTACCACTCACGCTGACCCGCTCCCTGAATAACTATCAGTTTGACAGTATTTACGTAGTCCTAAGGCCGAGCTGTACCGATGGCGACCTCTTCCTGCTCGGTGAGCGGGATACGGTCACCATCAGTGCTTTCTTCGATACGCCCTGTAGCGATATCAGTATAGCCTCACCAGGCAACGACTGGCTCATTACCCGCCGTAACCCCTTCCAGGCCGATAGTCGGGAGGCGATCGTAGTGGAAGTGGGCGATTATGACTCCGAAAATCCGAATCTGGATGAAATCTACCTGGAATACCGGCGTATTGGTGATGGCTCAGGTTGGGAGATTATACCGTTTACAGAACTTGACCCGCGCTATATCGTCAATCAGGATTCCCTGATACAGTACGATATGGAAAACTTTGGTCCGGGTGAGTCGCCACGATTCTTCTTTAGCTGGGATATTACGGAATTATACCAGAAATATCCGGATGGTATCTATGAAGTTAGGGCTGTGGCTGCCTGTGGCACAGATGGCGTAGTCCAATCCAACATCATCCGCGGGCAAATCCGCCGGCAGACGGGCGAAGCTTTTGCGTTGTTTGAACCTTCCGATTTGGTCTGGCAGACCGGCGATGAGATCAGTATCAAGGTCAACCGGGAACTGGACTGTGCCACACTGGATGAAGCCTCCTTCCTTGTTGTCAATGAACTGACGCAGGACACCGTACCCGGTACTTTCGGGTGTGACCCGGCTGAGAACAAGTTAGTATTCCTGCCTCTTGCACCCTCCTCATTATTTGAGACGCTGGAGCCCTTCGATGATCAGTTGCTGACCATTAAGGTTTCCGGGTTGGTTGACGAATTTGGAAATCCGTTCCCGCTATTGAGAGATGCGCAAGGAGTTGTCCAGGAAACCCTTGATGCAAATGGTAATACGGTACCCGCCAGAGATACCTTTAAATGGGATTTCCGGGTAGTCGCGAGAGATATTCTCGTGCAGGACACCTTCCTGGAAACCACGATTTATCAGGATAGCGAGGGGATTCTTAGTACGGTCTTATTCAATACCAATCAAGGGGCAGGAGCGACCATTGGCTTTTCTATTCCTGAACTTGTGGGGCTTCCATGGCTACAGGCTACTCCTCCTAACGGTATTATCTCTACGTCTGATGGGACGCCTGTTCGATTTAATATTGATGGCAGCTTGCTGCCGGTAGGGGATACCACGGTTGTGCTGAGTGTTGTTTCGAACTCTAATCTGGCCAACGCCGGAGTTGACAATATCCGAATCAAAGTCAATGTACTGGCTCGTCCGCCTTATTGGGAAGTAGATCCCTCGCAGTATTCCAATTCTATGCAGGTGGTCGTGAACTATCAGTATACGCAACCTCCTGGGAACAATCCTTCCCGCGATACTATGGACATCGTCAGTGCCTGGATTGGCAATGAAATCCGTGGGGTGGCCCGAATCGCGAGTACTCAAACCGGTCAGTATGCGGCCTTTATGCTGGTGTACGGCAACCCGGAAGATATCGGTAAGCCGCTCGAATTCCGGGCGTGGGACGCTGATCCCGGGGAAGAGTACAATGCCTATCCAATCGACAGCCTGTTCTTCGATGAGACCATGCTGATTGGATCTTTCAGTGACCCTGAGTTGCTATTTGTGAACCGCGACCGCGACCGGGCCCGCTATATCCCGGTGAATGGAGAAGGCGACGGGGGCGGAGGCCTGACCTGGCTCTCTTTCAATAGTCAGGAAACGGATATGACGGTTGGCGAACAGCTCCGGGAGCTGAAGTTTTTGCAAGACGGAGATATCATAAAAACGGAAGAGACCTCAGCAGGCTACGTTGAAGGTGTAGGCTGGATTAGTACCAACGGCCTTGATAGTATTGATGTGGAAGAAGGCTATATCCTGTTTCTGGGTAACCTCGACGATACCATCCGGGTGACTGGGCGTGATGCAACTTTCGGGCCAATATTGCTGGAACAGGGCTGGAACCTGATTGGTTATCCGCTTCAGGATACGGTAGGCATAAACGATGCATTCACCTTATTAAATGTAGAGGATGGAGACCGTATGCAGACGGTTCCACAAGACCCTGCTGCTCTCAACCTTCCACCTAATATGATCGCGGAGTATAACGAAACGCTGACGCAGTGGCTATTTGCACCGGGCATGGAGGTCATGAGGCCCAACTTTGCTTACCAGGTTTTAGTGGGCAACCCCGCTGCAACCATGCTTTATAATGGCTACGAAGTGCCTTTAAGCCCTGAGCCTGTGAGCGATGGCTTTGGCTATAATCCTTCGGTCTTTACTCCTGCTGATCCGTCAACATGGAGTGTCGACCCTTCAGCATACCCTGCGAGTATGGTGATCACCTCTACCTTACAGTTTGGCGGAGAAATGAGTCTGGACGAAGGAGACCGGGTGGCTGCCTATGTCAATGGCGAATGCCGGGGCGTTGCGCCGGTGAGTTTTGTATCAGCGCTGAATGCTTACCGGGCACCGCTGTTTGTCTACGGCGCGCAGGCTGGCGAAACAGTCGAATTCCTCATGTACGATGCCAGCACGGACCGGGTTCATCTGGCCGCACAGCAGCTTTCTTTCCAGCCCAACGGCATCGAAGGTAGTTTTGTAGAACCCTTCGTTTTCGAAGCGCAGTCCATGAGCGCTGCCTATGCCCAAAGCAGCACTTACTGTGCCGCAGATGCCAATGGTACGCTGGGCATCACCATGGTCAGTGGCCTGCAGCCACCTTATAGCTACGAGTGGAATACCGGCGCGCAAACGGCTTCCCTGGAAGGCCTGACCGCCGGTGATTATACCGTAACCATTACCGGTGCAAATGGCTTGTTCTTCACGGATACCGTGACCCTTGAAAATCTTGAGGTAGAAATTCCAGCTCCGCAAGTGGAATGGTCAGCCGACAATCCGGTCTGCCGGGGTACGGATGTCGTGCTCTACGCGCAGGCTCCGAATCAGGAGGCATCTGTACGCTGGGAAACAGCCGATGGATCAGTATTGCAGGAAACTCCCGCGTTGATGATAGAGGGCATTCAGGCTGCTTATACCGCTTACGCTAAAACGTTGTACCGGGGCTGTGAGTCTGAGCCACTGGAAGCTACCGTGCAGGTCTACCAACCCGATGCAAGTTTTACGGTAGAGCCTGCCGTAGAAGTGACTACGGAAACGGAAGTACAGTTTAGCCCCGCAGAAGCCACAGGTGCTTTCGCCTGGGACTTTGGGGACGGGCAGAGCAGCAGCCTGGTTAGCCCGCAGTATCAGTATGACCTGCCGGGGCATTACCAGGCCATTCTTTCCCGTACCGACCTTGCAGGCTGTACAGGCCAGGGGCTTTATGACCTGTGGGTAAATGCGGCCACGCAGGTACTCGAACTGCCAGAGGGCGAATTACGCTTGCAGGCCACGCCCAATCCATTTGGGCAGCAAATCGATATACAGCTCAACCTACCCTACAGCGGTCAGTACACGCTTGAACTGCTATCCATCTCCGGGCAAGTCCTGGAAAGGCGGCAGGAGGTCTGGCAGGCTGGTGAGCAAACGATCCGCCTGCTGCCTGATCTGGCGGATGGAACGTATCTGATCCGGTTGGAAAGCAGTCAGGGGCAAAGCTTGGCATTGCCTGTTGTCAAACAGACACCAAGGCCCTAAAGCAAAGAGAATGAAAGAGATAGGGGGTGATCTCTGTTTGGGGCATTATTTTCTAAATAAATTATTTAAAAGCATGTAATCGTAATGTTAGTAGCCAAGAGTCTTGAAAAAAAGTTTATTTTTGGAGAATCTAGAAGTAATTTAATTCAGGCAAATCGCTATTTCCTGCCTTCAGGACGACCTAAACAACAGCGGTTTTCTTCAAAAATAGTTTTTTCTAATGCGTTCTGTTCAGATATGCTATCTGAACGGGCGTGTGAGACAGATAACAAATCCTAAAACTCATGACTCGACTATTCCCCATAGCGTTGAGCTGGTTTTTGCTTTTTGGCTTTCAGCAAGCAATCTCCCAGCCATTTACTGCAACCGTTGGTTCAAGTGACGCTTATATCGATGTAGAATGGGACTTGGCCCAGGCTTGTTTCGAAGATGTTTCCAATAATAACGAGACCTACGAAGATGGTGTATTCCTTGAGCTTACAGCTGATGGGGTAGTTATTTACACCGAAATTATCGATGACGCGATGCCTTCAGTGGTCAATAATGTTTATCGTCATTTTGTCGGCCCCGGGCAATCGATCGATTATGAACTGGTTCTTTATGAGATTGGGCCTGGTGACGAGATTTCAGTAATGGACTGCTCGAGCTTGATGATTACGGGTTCTACTTTAGCTTTTCAGCCTCCTACAGGTGTGTCAGCTACGGATGCCACTCGGGTGGATGCCGTAGAGCTTGAATGGACCAATAAATCAGAGTTGAGTACTTCTTTCCAGGTGATTAGAAAGGCCGGCACTCAAGAGGTGACCGTTGCCGTTATACCCGGAACAACCATCCTTGATTCCACCTTTACCTACGTTGACGATTTTGTCTTAAATGCCCCACAGAGTTTAGTCAATGGTGTAGAGTATAGCTATTGCATCAGAACCTATAGCGCGCTGACTGATTCTGTCTTTAGTGAAGTGGAATTCCCAACGGTTCAGGATTTAGGGTCCACTTACGCTATCGGGCTTTCTGCTACGGACTTTACTTTTTCCGACAAAGTTGATTTAACCTGGAACGATATCTCCGCTTTCGCTGATGCCATAGTGCTCCGAAGAAATGACAACGTATTTGCCACATTTGAAAACAATGCACTCACAAGCGCTACTGACAATTCTCCAACTTATGGCCTTAATAGTAATTATGCACTCGATATTTTAGATGATGATGGAGTGATTATTGTGAGGGCAACCGATGACGGAGGGGTTGCTGCTAATGGCCGGATTTCCGGGTTTGTTCGTAATTCTGATGGGCTAGGGATTGAAGGCGTGAAAATCAAATATCTGGTAGAAGTACTTGATACAACCATACAGGACTCCGTACTTACTGACTTTACGGGCTTTTATTCATTTGAGGATGTATTCTATGGACGGTCTGCCAACTTCTCTTTAACTGCGGATCGGGATGATGCTTCCATCACACCAGGTTTGCTGGAAATCACCTTAAGTAATGATCAACCTGAAGTAAGCAATGCGAACTTCCTTTACCGCACCGCATTATCCCCTAGTGAAGATTCTGTTGCGATCAATACCTTTACGCCTGTAGTTGGAGCGGACAAAATTGATTTTACATGGGATTTCTTTTCTACGGCTGATACCACTCAGTTTCTTTTATTCCGCGAAGGCGAACTGCTGGGGAGCACAAACAGTACGCTAGCCCCCCTGACTTTAACGGATTTAACTGGAAAGCCGAATCACTTTTATATATACGAGCTAAAAGCCTATGCTTTAAGAAACGACTCCTTTGTCGTAGCTGCCATAAAAGATACATTTCAGTTTCCTGCGGTAACTACACCTGAAAACCTGGTGATTGATGAAAACTTCGATGCCAACACCAACGGTATTCTTACCTTAAGTTGGACTCATTCTTCGGATAATTTTGATGGCTTCCAGATTTATCGAAACGATAGCCTGATAGCGGTACTTGATCCCAATATAACCTCTTTTTCAGACTATACCGGCGTTCCTGGAGCCACCTACGACTATAAGGTGTCCGCATTCCGGTCGTTTACCGGGCCTGTGCTGGGAGATGAGCGGTTTGAATCTGCGTTTTTGAGCTCAGATGGCAATGTCTTCCCTTCATTCCTGGAGGCTACTAATCTCACAGTGGCTCAGCAGGCGAACAATAATGCCATGTTGATCTCTTGGGATATCCCTGGTGCTTCTGTAGATTTCGATAACTTTACAGGCTTTAAAATATACAGGGACGGGATTGAAATAGGTGAGGTCTATAAGGGAGATGATTACGAGTTTTTTGACTTACAAGGTATTCCAGGCAGTTCTGTTACTTACGAATTGAGGACATTCCTGCTGCAATTGGATACAGTATACCTTAGCGATCTTAGTCAGGCTATCCCTAACCCGGCTACCTTTCCAGAAATTGCTACACCGGTTATTTCCAGTATTACGCCTTCAACTGGTAAAGCAACTATTGTGTTGGATGGCACCTACAATTCGGCCTATAGGAATTATGACGGCTACGTCTTGTATGCTGATGGAGTGCCTTTCGACACCCTTCAGCCTCATGAAACGGAGCGGTCTTTTTATCCCAATATTAATGGTACAACGACCTCTGTCAGTTTTGACGTTCGTGCCTATCGAAATATTAACGGCAGCTTCTTTTTTTCTGACCCGGCAAATAGTGTAGTGAGTATCCCGCTTCAGAATGAAGTGTTAGAAAAGCCCGGAAACTTCAATGCTTCTGAAGTTTTCCCAATGCATGTTGCCTTGACGTGGACCTATCCGGTATTTAAGTTGTCAGAGTTTGTTATTCGCCGTGGAGGTATAGTTTTGGACACGCTTCCCACAACAGCCAGGGCATACTATGATTATGATACCGGAGTTGGGGTCACAGAGGAATACTCCGTAACGGCTATCTACGAAGGGGCCAGCTCTATCCCGGTTTATGATATTGGGCGGAAAAGAAATACAGGGACCATCTTTGCCTACGTTTTTAATGATCAAAACGGCAGGAACCTGGACAGCCTACAGGTATCTCTGGAAGGCGGAGGGTTGTACTTTGGCCAGGCTTATACCAACAAAGCAGGCCTTGCCATTTTTGAAAACCTCCCGGTAGACAATACCAACATTACTGCGGTCAACCTTTTGGAACAAGGCCGGTCCGTAGCTGTGACAAACAATCCGTTGATCAACGCTACCACACCGGTTGAAAATACGTCGCTAACCTTCACCTTCAATGACACTTTCCAACCTTCCATGGCCCCTCCAATGCCTAGGCAGGACTCTATCCCCAGAATCGTGGAAGCTGTGGCACAAGCCTTCGAATGTTCCAGAAAAGTGGTTGTAAGCTGGTCAACTGGCGAAGGCATATACGATGGCTTTGAGGTGCACAGAGGGCTGAATCGCATTGCAACAGTCGATGAGGACGGGCCTTTCTATATTTTTGATAGTTTACCCAGTGCGGGCATAGAATATATTTACCTGATTCGGGCATTCCAGGAAGTTGACGGCGAGCGGGTTTATAACCGGACTACTCCCGCCCGGGTAACCTTCCCAACCATTAATCCGGTAGAAAACTTAACCGCAACAGCTAGTTATGACGGAGATGATAACTCTGTTTTGCTGAATTGGAGTCACAAAACAGGAGAAGTCGATTACTACGAGGTGGCGAGAAACGATGAGGTCCTTGGCCTTGTGGATGCAGGTGGACGACTGGAGTTTAAAGATATTACAGGCAAGCCTGACCAGGTTTACATTTATTCGGTGAAGGCTGTCAAGCTTTCAGGTGCCGCTTTGCTGGTTTCAGACCCTAAGACTGTAGAGGCGATTTTCCCAAGGGTTGCAGACCCGGAAATCACCCTGTTGTCTTTGCCAGATAGCAACGCAGTCAAGGTTTCCTGGAGTTACAGTGGGGATTTAGTTAATGGTTTCCGGGTTTTGAGGGATGGCGAGTTGATTTCTACCCTTGGTGCAACCGATACTTGTTATCAGGACTTGGAAGGCACGCCAGAGACAGTGCATGAATACACTGTCATTGCTTTATTAGACCGAGGTTCGATGGATTTTCAGTCTGAAGGGGCCTCAGATACTATTACTTTTCCGCAGATTCGGAAAGTGACGGACCTCATGGTTATGTCACAAACTGATCTTGGAAATGCCGAGCTTTCCTTTAAGTACTACGCTCAGGGAGTGGATTACTTCAAGGTGACTTACATGATCGACTACACGGATCAAAATGGGATGATGCAGGACTCTACTATCGAGTTCCAGATTTTCTACAATGAGCTGGAAAACAATATGGCAACATTCCTGGATGAATTAGCCATTCCTACAGCATCGATCGATTATATGGTGACCGCGGTTTCTGTACGAGATGGTATTCTTTACCAATCGGAACCGGAAACCAGAAATCTGGCTTCCTATCCCAAACCCCCTACACCTTCCAACTTCCAGGCCTCAGATGGAACATTTGACAATCGGGTCGAGATGAGCTGGGAATTGTCATTGGAGGCCAATGTTGATGGGTTTATAATACAGCGGGACGGTTCGACTATCGCCACGCTAACCGGAGGAGTAAGAACTTATGCGGATGTGTTTAATGATATTGGCAATGGTGCGGTATCTAATTATACGTACTCGGTTATTGCTTTCCGTACAGATTATGGTGTTGATTTTCCTTCGGTAGCAGCAGCGGATACTGGTTTCCCGGGACTGCTCAATGAAGGGTTTAATACCATTATCGACCCTTCCGTAAATACGACTTTTGGCTGGACCGTAAACATGTTCGGCAATAACGCGCTGGTAGGTGCGCCTCAATCGAATTCGATATCTTCAGGACTAGGTAATGTGACCCTGTATCGTAGATCTTCTGATCAGGTTTGGAATAAGAGACAGACCTATAGCATTATAGCGGCTGGGCAATTTGGATTCGCAACGGATTTATACGACGAGGAGTTCATTGTGGGCGAGCCAGCTTATGATGCAGAAGGTGGATATCTTACCATCTCAAGTGGGGGGTTTACTTCGGGTAGCGCTGTGTTTGAACTGTTTGATGATGGTGCTGATGGAGAACGGCTTGGGCAGGACGTTACGATCTTTGGTTCACGGGCATATGCAAGCCGGCAAACCGTGAAAAACATTCAAGTTTATAATAAATCAGGGGGTAATTGGTCTGAACTAACGACTATTACTCAACCTGGCGCTGTTACGGATACAAAAGAATATATCGCTCTGGATGCCTCTGATTCCTATGTTATAGCAGGTGCAGCATCAGGTATTGCTGCTCAAGAAGATGGATTCGTTGACATTTACGAGCGCAATGGCAGTTCTTATACCCGGACAGAAAGGCTGGAAGGGGAAGGCGAAATGGAAAACTTCGGTATTGATGTTTCAATAGAGGATAACCGCCTGGCGATTGGCGCAAGTGCAAAAGGCCCGGGAGCAGTATACATTCACAAGCTTACCAACGGAAGCTGGGAACGCATACAACGTATTGATAAACCTACGCTGAATAATGACTCGGACTCAGATCAATTCGGCTCTGCCGTCTCCTTGTATGATGACTGGCTGCTTGTAGGTGCCCGAAATCATAGAGACGAAGGGGACAACTCTAGTCCAAGGACAGGCTTGGCGTTTCTGTTCTCCCGGTCAGGAGACGAATTTGACTATGTAGATTTTATCGCCATACCAGATGGTACCGGTCAGGCTGGGGACGATTTTGGTTTTTCCGTAGCCGCAAGTGAAGGAGGGTTCCTCATTGGGGCACCCTTCCATGGCAGCTCTGGTGCGGCGTTCTTTTTCTCACCCGATTTGCTGGAGTTGTGGTATCAAAAGCTGAAATCCGTCACGGCAGAGGATGGAGTATCCACCAGTCGTGCCAAGGTAGAATGGGATTTCACTGGCAACCGGGATTATATAAATGGATTCAACGTTTACCGGGATGACGAATTGATCGCAACGGAAGACCCCAACAAGTCCTTCTACCTCGATACAGAGGGCATTCCTGGAAAGAAATATGTTTATAAAGTAACGGTCCTTACGACTGAAAACCGGGAATCCTTACCCAAGTCAGATGCTGGTTTCCGTAGGGGAAATGGAGTGTTTGAAGGAGAAGTGCTGACGGCCTCAGGCGGTGCCCCGGTTCCGGGAACAACCATTACGGCAAAAGCCCAGATCGATGGGGAATTATATACCTATGAAGCCGTTACCGATGTGGCCGGGCAATTTTACATTGGAGGAGTCTATTATGCCGATACCACTGTGACCTATGATTTGACGGCAACCTTAGACGGCAATGACTTTGTAACGAATCCTATCGCTTCTACGATTTCGCCAGAGAACTCCGTTAAGTCAAATATCCTATTCCTAAATAATACCGCATATATTGTCCAGGGACAAGTGGCTTATGAGCACTTCTCCTGTGGTTTGGACAGCATTACGGTGAAGGCTGAATATCGATTCTCTGACAGCACGACACGTACGGATGAAGTGACCACGGATGAAGATGGAATGTATTCCTTTGTGCTGCGCCCGGACGAATTGGGCTTACAGGAAATCGAGATTCTAATCGATTCCATCCAAATACGCTCTGTGAATAATGGGATGGAAGTAGATAGTATCCTGCACTATTTTGGTGCAGATGCAACAACTTTAATTACAGACTTCAATAATCTGCCTAGAATTACGGAAATCAATTGGAAGGACAGCCTCACTTATGATGTGGAGTTTTTCATAACCACTGTGTGTGGCGGGCCGGCTTCCAGTAACGGCGCCTTCGAAATTGAGGTCAGCCTTAGAGATGGTTGTTTCCAGCAATTAATTGAAACGGCAAATACAGGAAGAGTGACTGCCCAATTGCCTCCGGTGGACGACTTGATCATTACCGTCAAAGACGCTTTCCCTACAACTGTGGAAAACGTACTTATTGTGGATTATCTAAGATACCGACCGGACGAAATTGACCTAAGGGCGCTGCATATCGAAAACTTTACCGAGAATTATTCTGATGAAGTGCTGGACTCTTTAACGCAGAAGAACCTTGTGTACCATAAGCCTGCAAGCATTTCTGTGGCTAATGAATTCGGAGAACTGATTTGCGGGGATGCTTCTGAGCCAAGGCTTATCACTCAGGATGACGATTACTCGATTCGTTTTGCAGTGGAAGAACTGATTCAAGGACAGTTCTGTGCCGTTAATGAAGGCTATATTGTTGTCAATAACGCTGCTGCGCAGACCAATACCATTGATACCTTATTCTACCGGGCCGACCGAAACGAATTCGACCCTCACCCATTCGTTGGCGGGTCACCTAACCTCGTTTTCCCTTACCGGAAAGGGATAGACGTGAAATACTATTCTGCAAATGGAGATTTACTGGCACAGGAAATTATCCCTGTTGTTGTCCTGGGCTCTTCTCCTCTGCCAGGTAGCGACATCATCGTCGACGTTAAGGATGAAAACGGTATCGTCAAATTCCCGGTTTATATCCTGCGCGATCCTCCTGGCGATGGTAGCTTCAGCTCCATAGAGGAAGGAACGACATTTACCAAGTCTCTTACCGAAAACACGGACTATAAAGGTGGAGGCGGTTTCCTAATTGAATCTTCATTCGCCGTAGCATCAGTTGGTGGATTTATAGATACAGAGCTGATCGGGGGCAAGATTATCAACAATAAAGATGCTTACGAAGTATCTGTAACCACCACACAGGAAATAACGACTTCCAACACCAGTGATTTTGTTGGCCCAGATGCGGACGTCCTGGTTGGTATTGGAGCCTCCACCCAGTATGGCATCGTTCAGTCTGTTCAATACGATGAGAATACCTGTTCCTTAGATAAAGTGGATGATTTGAGTATCTCTCTCAATGAGATCAAAACCGATTGGTATTACACGGTGGGGCAGATCAAGCAATTGATCAATGAGCGCTTCAGCCAAATTGAGGCAGTAAGAGAAGGTACACTGACCATTCAGGTTGGCGGAGTAGAATTGGATACTTCTCAGGCTATAGGCCGCCTGCTGACAGAAGCAGATAACTGGCAGTCCGTTCTGAATTATTGGTCTAGAGAATCCGTCCCCTATTATATGCTTTGTGCAGAGCAATATGATGCAGATCAGCTTTGGCAGGAAGCTTTAGAAACCAATAAGTTTTCTGAATACCTTCCTCAGGTTGGTGTATTTGCAGATGATACAGAGGTCAATTCTACATCAACGCTATCTCAGGTTATTATTGATTTCTTCCTTGACCTTGGTCCGACCGATGATTTCAGAACTCGTATTCAAAGTGCCAAAGAAGCCAGAAATGAGTTCTGCACGGATAGCCGGGTGGGGTACTACAACTCCCAGGATAGCTTTATCCTGAACCAGCCTTTGCAGGAGATCATTTTCACAACAGACCTTGCCCAAAAATACGAACGATCTACCAGGTCAGTGGATTTTTACCTGGATTCACTCTATCTGACGATCTCCGAAGTAGAAGATAAAATTGGCGATTTTACGGCCCTAACGGGTATTTCCTCAGATGTAGAAAACTCTACCTTTTCTGCCGGCGTGGATGTTAATAAATCTACTTCAATTACACGGACCACCAGCTCCACTTATGAAAACAAGAGTTGGATTGACTTTAGCCTTGCAGGTGGTATTGTTTTTGAGTGGGAGTCTACGGCCGGATTTGGCTTTGAGGTTGAGAATGCTGATGTGAAGTTCAAAGGTGGTGCTCAATTGCAACTAGGTTGGGAATGGGGCGAAGAGTATTTCGAAGAGGCGGCCGTGGAATCTACAATCAGCTACACATTGTCTGATGATGATCCGGGGGATCAGTTTAGCGTTACAGCAATTAAGGGGCGTGATCCAGGTCATACACCCTACTTCCAGCTGTTGGGCGGCCGCTCTAGTTGTCCTCCTGAAGCTGGGACAATCCTCCGGGATAATTTTGATATATCTCTGTATGACCCTGAAACAGAAGCTACCTTCGATTTTCAGGAACTCGATAACCTGGACCCGGATGAACCGGCTACTTTCTATGTGCAACTTACTAACTTAAGTCCGTTTGGTGAGCAAAGAGATTTCTTTGTATATCATGAAGGGGAAAGCAATGAGAATGGTGCCGCAATCAGATTGAATGGCGCTCCGTTGGGGGGAGGTAATGAAACCGGCCAGACCCTGACCTTTATCAACCCTAACCAGCCCGTCATTCTACCATTAACGGTCACCCGTTCTGTAAATAACTACCAGTTTGATAGTATTTACATTGTGCTCAGGCCGAGTTGTACGGATGGTGACTTATTCCTGTTGGGTACCCGGGATACGGTAACGATCAGTGCCAATTTTGACTTTCCCTGTAGCGATATCAGCATTGCTTCTCCAGGAGATGATTGGTTGATTGCAAGACGAAATCCATTCCTGGAAACCAGCCGGGAAAACATCGTTGTTGAAATCCGGGACTACGAGGCAACGAACCCTTCATTAGAAGAAATGTACCTGGAGTACCGCCGTATTGGCGATGGTTCTGGCTGGGAACGCATCCCTACCTCACAGTTAGACCCCAATTATATTGTCAATAGCGATTCCCTGATTGCGTACAATGAAGAAAATTTTGGGCCTGGACAGATACCTAAGTTCTTTTTTGTCTGGGACATCACGGAACTTTACGAGGCCTATCCGGATGGGATTTATGAAATCCGCGCGATTTCTTTCTGTGGAGTTTCCGGTGAAGTGCAATCGAATATCATCAGAGGGCAAATCCGCCGGCAAACCGGCGATGTATTTGCCCTGACGGAACCGGCAGACGGTATCTGGCAGGCTGGTGATGAGATTAGCATCAAGGTTAATAAAGAACTGGATTGTGCGCAGCTCGGGAACTTTACCTTTGAAGTCACAGAGCGAGCCTCTGGCAATACCGTGCCCGGAGAGGTATTCTGCTTTGCGAATGAAAACAAACTGGTCTTCCAGCCCGATAATACCACACTGCTGGACTACGACGGTCAAATTCTTGATGCCATAGTCTATGATCTGGAAGATGAGGTTGGTAATCGATACCTCGATACCTTTAGATGGGAGTTCAGAGTCGTTGCCAGGGATATCTTTGTTCAGGATACCCTCCTGGAGACGACCATCTATCAGGATAGTGAGGGAGAGCTCAATACCGTCATTTTCTATAATGACGGCATTGGTTTCATTAATTATGTAACAGACGGTAATGCAGATTACCCGTGGTTGACGGTTGATCCGACCACTGGTTCTGTGCCTGCTGCAACGGGCAGAGCGGTTACCTTTACGATTGATGGCTCACAGCTTCCGGTAGGGGATACCACAGCTGTTATTCGCTTTGTATCTACCTCTGGGCTGATGAACCAGGGGGTAGATTCTGTCAGGATTAAAGTCAACGTCTTGGCTAAACCTCCCTATTGGGTAGTCGATCCTTCTCAATACGCTACGAGTACCCCCGTCATCACGAATTTTGAATTCACAAATGCACCGGGTGTTACCTCGAGAGATACGATGGATATTATCAGTGCCTGGATCGGCAATGAGATCCGGGGCGTAGCCAGAATCAGCAGCACACAGGTAGGGCAGTATGCCGCCTTCATGCTGGTTTACGGTGATCCGGAGGATATTGGCACACCATTAGAGTTCAGGGTTTGGGATGCCAATGAAGGCCGGGAATACAATGGCTATCCGGTCGACAGTTTGTTCTTTGATGATGCTCAGTCCATCGGCTCGTTTGGAGATCCGGAAATCCTCATGGTAGACCGTAACAGTGACCTAGCCCGTTACATTCCGGTGAACGGAGAGGAAGACGGTGGTGGTGGCATTACCTGGCTTTCCTTTAACAGCCAGGAAGAGGATATGACTGTTGATGAACAGTTGCGGGAATTGAAGTTCCTCCAGAATGGTGATATTATCAAAACCGAAAGTAAGTCAGCAGGCTACGTAGAAGGTGTAGGTTGGTTAAGCACCAATGGCCTGGATAGCATAGAAGCTGAAGAAGGTTACATTTTATTCCTGGGCGGCCTGGATGATACCATACGGGTAACCGGCATGGATGCTGAATTCGGCCCCATAATTTTAGAACAGGGCTGGAATTTAGTCGGAGCTCCTGTCCAGGATACGATAGCTATCAATGATGCCTTTAGTGTTTTGAACATATCAAACGGAGACTTCCTGACTACCGTAGCACAGGATCCGACACTACCAGGCTTATCCGCGAACATGGTTGCCCAATACGATCAGGGGCTTTCCCAATGGCTATTTGGCCTGGGCAGCGGCATGGAAGTGATCCGGCCAAACTTTGCTTATCAAATTCGGGTGGCAGCAGCCAACGCCGTCATGCTATATGATGGCGCTACTTCTCCACTCACTGCCGCTCCGGTATCCGATGGGAGCGGAGAGCGTATCGCTGCTTTCGTACCATCCGATCCATCAACCTGGTCTGTAGACCCCTCTGAATATCCTTCCAGCATGGTCGTGACCGGCGTAGCCTTGTTTGATGCGGTACAGAGCCTGGATCAGGGGGACAAAATCGCTGCGTACGTAAATGGAGTTTGCCGTGGGGCAGCTCATATTAGCCATATCCCTGCACTGGGTGATTATATGGCACCTATGCTTATTTACGGTACTAATGCAGGGGATGTAGTGGAAATACTGATGTACGATGCAAGCGAAGACCAGGTTTATCTGGCTAAGGAAACCCTGGTTTACGAACCCAATGGTATAGTGGGTAGCTTTACAAACCCATATGCCTTTGAGAACCAAGCCATGAGCGCGATCTATGAGCGCGTGAATACCTACTGTGAAGCAGATGCTAACGGTTCACTTGGCGTCACTATGGTAAGTGGCCTTACCGCTCCTTACACCTTTGAATGGAGCAACGGCGCTTACGGCGCCTCCCTCACTGGCCTTAGCGCAGGGGACTATTCTGTTACGATTACCGGTCAGGAGGGTATTTCCTTTGTAGATACGGTGGTGTTGGAAAACCTGGAAATCACAATCCCGGCTCCAACGGTAGAGCTATCCACAGACAACCCCGCTTGTAGCGGCACTGATGTTGTCCTGCATGCTATGCCCCCAAATCAGGAGGCTACCGTGGTCTGGCAAAACAGTGCGGGTGAAGTTTTAGAAGAGGGCAATACCCTGCTGCTTGAGCACTTACAATCACAATTTACCGCTTATGCTTCAACCTTCTACCGGGGGTGCCAATCAGAACCTCTGGAGACTACTATTGAGGTCTATGAGCCAGACGCAGACTTTACCATCGCGCCACCGGAAGAGCTGACGACTGCCACCGCAGTACAATTTCTGCCGGGGGATAATACGGGCAGTTTTGCCTGGTCATTTGGAGATGGTGCGGTAAGCGATCTCGTTGCGCCACTCCATCAGTACGAATTGCCAGGGCATTATCAGGCTTCATTAGCACGGACTGACCTTGCAGGATGCACAGGATATGGATTGTACGATATCTGGGTGGGAGCAGCAACACAAACGCTGGAACTGCCTGAGGGGAAAATTCAACTCCAGGCAACGCCCAATCCCTTTAGCCATTACCTCGATGTAATGCTGGATCTTCCCTACGGTGGATCTTTCGAATTGGAGTTGCTATCTATTTCCGGTCAGCGAATCGAAAGGGTACAATCAGTTTGGGAAGCTGGGAAGCGCAGCATTCGTATGACACCAGATATTTCAGACGGGACTTACTTGTTGCAATTGAGAACAGACCGGGGACATCGTCTAGCCTTGCCGATAATCAAGCAAAGCCCCCGGCCTTAGCGTCCATTATAAAAATGAGAAAAAACTAGCTCCATGGCACCTAGAGTATATTTTATATTTTTGATCCTTATGGCTTGGTGTAGTAGTGCTGCACTGGCTCAAGACACTGCCGACCGCTTCGACGAATCCACCTGGTCCGTAGACCCGGCCAACTACCCCAATAGCATGGTCATTACGGCAGTGATCGATATAGAAGGGGAGGAGTCCGTTGACCCCAATGACCGGGTTGCGGCTTTCGTAGGCAATTCCAATGGTATCCGTGGCGTGTCGAGCCCGGCCTACGTAGCAGCGCTTGATCGCTATATTGTCAGCTTGTTTGTATACTCCGTAAGCGGTGCACAGGATGATATTACCTTTCAGGTATACGATGCAAGTACAGACGTGGTCTTGCCCTGTACGACTACGGAGCTGTTCAGTACAAATAAAACGGTGGGCAGCTTTGCGCAGCCGGATACGATCTTCACGGTCCGCATTCAGGCCAATTTCACCAAAGATGATGTGCTCTGTGCTGCCGATACTTTCGGCTTTGCACAAGCTAACGTGACCGGTGGTTTGCCACCCTATGACTACCTCTGGAGTACCGGGGCAACCACGGACCGGATCGACAACATCGGCCAGGGCCGTTACTACCTGACCATTACAGACGATAATGGGTTTGCGAAGGTCGATAGCGTAGACATCCTAAATCTCAACAGAGCAATTTTATCGCCTGTACTAGCCGTAGCCCCAGAGGATACCCTTTGTGCAGGTCAGGATGTATATCTATTCAGTTTTAGCGCAGAAACCGAGATGCCTACTTACGAATGGTTTGATAATTTCGGCAACTTTATTCAGGAAGGCAATGCACTGTACTTACCCGAAATTGCCTTTTCCAGGGAGCTGGAGGTTTTTACCAATGTCCGCAATTGCTTGTCTGATCCTACTGAAATCGACGTGGAAGTACTGCCGGTGCCAAGTGCAGCGTTCACGCTAAATAATAATGCCCCTTCCATACAGGATACCGTAATATTCACCCCGGAAGTCAACGACGGGCAATATGCATATGCCTGGAATTTTGGAGATGGAGCTACGAGTACAGCGCCCATGCCCAGCCACGCCTACACCATTGCAGGCAATTATATAGTGTCACTGGAAATGACCACACCAGATGGTTGTATCAACCGGACGGAACAATACCTCAGTGTTGGCGCTACGGGCATAGACGTGTTGTTTACGCAGCAAGCCCCTGCCTGTGACGATGACCCCTCAGGAAGCATTACGGCGCAGGCCATCAACGGAGCGCCGCCGTACACCTACGCCTGGGAAAATGGGGAAACCACCGCAACTGTATCCGGCTTGTTGCCAGGCAGTTACGGTCTGACCGTAACCGATGCACAGGGCAATGAGCGGGAAGCGGTATTTGATCTTTTGGCCAGCGGCACCCTGCAAGCCCCTACCGTAATCGCCAATGGCAACGGACAGGCGTGCGCAGGTGATGACGTAACGGTTGCGGCTTTTTCTGACCGCCCAGGCGCAGAAATACGCTGGTACGGAGACGCTGCCGGCGCGCAATTGCTCTACACAGGCAGCCAGCTTACGCTTTTTGGCTTGAGCAGCAGCCAGGAGCTTTGGGCAGAGGCCCGGATTGGCGGCTGTGCTTCCGCGCTGACAGCAGTAAACATTGAAGTGCCTGCCATTGAATCCGGTTTTACCATCAGCACATCAGCCCTGCCTTTGGGCGAGTCCACGACTTTCCAGGCTGCCGCTCAGCAGGCAGGCTATACCTACACCTGGTCTTTTGGCGATGGGGGCAGTGCTTCCGGTCCTGGCCCGCACGACCATACCTACCTGCTGTCCGGTACGTTTGAAGTGACCCTTCAGGTAGAAAGCCCGGAAGGCTGCGTATCAAGCACAGCTCAATTCGTCAATGTTTGGGGCGGAGCGATGCAACTATTGCCTGTTGTCACCAACGCCACTTGTGCTGGTGACGATAGCGGGGCTATCCAATTACAAATACAGGGCGGCCAAAGCCCGTATACTTACGCCTGGAGCAATGGGAGCGCCCAGCCAGTCCTGGATGGGCTTACGCCTGGTACGTATAGCGCTACCATCACGGATGCCAATGGCCTGGGAGCCAGCATACAAGTCATAGTTGGAGCAGAAATCGACGGCCCTGCACCACCATCCGTAATCGTGAATGGCGCCAATGCCATTTGTGCCGGTGGCGATGCCTGGGCAACGGCTTATTCAGGAGATGAAGGGGTGACCTATTACTGGTATCCCACTTTTTTGGGCAATAACCCGGTTTTTGTGGGCAATACCTTTCTGCTATTCGGCATAGAGGAAAGCGATACCTACTACGTGGAAGCCCGCAGAGGCGGCTGTGTGTCAGACCGTACCCCGGTAAATATTCAGGTGAATAATCCGGATGCACGCTTTACTTCAACCCTGGAGGTCGCTTACCCGGGCACCCCAATTCAGTTTTCTGCATTGAATACGAACCTGGGCACCATATTGTCCTGGGATTGGGGCGACAACACACCCAACGGGCAGTTCCCGGATATGCAGCATACTTACTCAGAACCAGGTATTTACGAAGTAATGCTTACCGCAGTTGCGGTACAATCAGGCTGTGTTGCCAAAGAAACCCTCAGGATCCAAATCGTACAGGCACCAGATGGCGGCTCAGGCGGCGGTGGTGGAGAAGCCACCCTTTTAGCCTTGCCATTATCCGAGCCCGCCCGTTGCCAGGGCAGCCCGTCAGGAACACTTTCCGCCCATGCTATAGGCGGCACGCCTCCGTATAGCTACGAGTGGAGCAATGGCAGTACAGAAGCTTATCAAAACGGTGTGGGTAGCGGGGCGTACTTCCTGACCGTTACCGATAGTGAAGGCAACAGCACCGTAGGCAGTGCCACAGTGGGTGCATTGGATGAGTTAGACCCGCCTCTGGCTGTGGTGAATGGTGGGCAACCAGCTTGCCCGGGCACCCCAATATGGGTCGCTGCCGCCAATCAAAGCGAAGGGCTGTCCTATTTTTGGTATGCAGATTCCCTGGGCCAGGAAGTACTATATGCGGGTGCCTCTATTCAGGCGCAGGGCAGTGACCTGTTGGATACCCTGTACCTTCAGGCACGGGATGAGGGGTGTATTTCTGACCTGACTCCAGTGACTATTCACTACGAATCAGTAGCCGCGAACTTTAGTGTTAGTGCACCCACTGCATCAGTTGACCAGGAAATTACCTTCGCTGCTCAGACCACTGTGCCGGGCGCTACTTACACCTGGACTTTTGGGGATGGCACGAATGCTGAAGGTGCCTTGGCCACCCACAGCTATCCACAGGAAGGATTGTATGAAGTAAACCTGGAAGTACAGTCCGAGTCCGGTTGCACCGCTGTTGAACGCCGTTTTGTCAATGTTTATGAAGCGCAAAACGGACAGCTGTCTGCTGCGTTTGCTTTAGAATACCCGTTTTGCCCCGAAGATGAAACCGGGGCGATCAACACCCTGGTCTTTGGCGGTCAGCCTCCTTACACTTTTGACTGGCAAGATGGTGCGAACGGCAACGTCCGTACAGGGCTAAACACCGGCACCTACGAAGTTACCGTGACAGATGCGAATGGGGCTACAGCCGTTGCCTCCACCACACTCCCTGCACTAATTGATGAACTGCCGGCACCCGAGGTTGGGCAGGCACAGGCAGGTCCGGTATGCGCTGAGGGTACTGCCTGGCTTGCAGCTACCGCAGAGGTGCCTGGTGCGACCTACCATTGGTACGATGCGCCGGTTGGCGGCACAACGGTCTTTACCGGCAGTTATCTGGAACTCAATGCACTTACTGAAGCACAGGCCTATTTTGTGGAAACTCGATACCAGGGCTGTACTTCCGGTACCCGTACGCCTGTTTTTGTGGAAGTGGAAGCAGCAGACGCGGCATTTTCCACCTCACCGGTGGTAACGGCGGCCGGCGAACCCATAACTTTCGTTGCTCAGAGCGGCCCGGGTGATCAAACCTACGCCTGGTCCTTCGGTGACGGCAATGGAGCTACCGGATTTAGCGCCATGCATGCCTACAACGGTCCCGGATTCTTCACCGTAATGCTGGAAGCCACCACAGAGAATGGCTGTCGGGCAACAGAGACTCAAACCGTGCAGGTGCTGCCTGGTGGCGGGCTGCAGCTTGCCATAGAAGCAGAGGCACCTACTTGCCCGGATGCAACCGATGGCACTTTAGCCTTGTCGGTAGAAGGCGGTGCATGGCCATATAGCATAGAATGGGCAGACGGCCCCACTACGGAAGACCGGGATGGGCTGCCTGCGGGCAATTATGAAGTGACAGTTACAGATGGATTAGGCAATACCGCCTCTGCCGTGGTAGCATTAATTAGCCATGCTGGTGATTTGGTTGCGCCTGAAGTGGCCATTTCCGGAGGAGCCTGCCCGGGCACCATCGTGAGTCTGATCGCAGGCAACAACCCCTCGCAGGCTGATTACCTTTGGTATGATGCCCCCACAGGAGGCAACCTCCTCTACGCAGGTGCTACTTTCCCATTTGGGCCTATCACTGATACAGATACCGTATACGTAGCAGCAAAGCTGGGCACCTGCAACAGCAGCCGGGTGATGGTGGAAGTCCCTGCCAGTGGCCCTGATGCTGGTTTTACCTTTAGTCCGGCTGATATCCTAACCGGTGATGAGGTAACTTTTACACCGGATGAAATCAACCCGGATTATATGTATGAATGGGGCTTTGGGGATGGTTCCACTTCCGGTGACGAAACTCCTGCTCATACTTACACCTCAGAAAATACTTTTCTCGCAACCTTGACGGTGACTGACGGATCCGGTTGTGCAGTATCCAATACACAGGCTGTCCCCGTTGGCTTTGGCCAGGCGCTTGGACTGCTTTTGGAAGCGGTAAATACGCAATGCAGCGGTGGGACAGATGGTGCTGTAGCGGCCCAGGTCTTCAACGGCTCCGGCCCTTATACTTTTGAGTGGAGCAATGGTGCCACCGGGCCAGCCCTTCAGGGCGTGAGCGAGGGTACCTACAGCGTAACGGTTACCGATGTGGAAGGCACCACAGCCGTGGCACAGGCAACCGTAGGAAGCAATGTGCCTCCTCTGCCTGCACCACAGGCGGCCTCAAACAATGATGTCATTTGTGGCGATGGGTTCCTGTTGCTCTATGCTTACGACAACACTGGTGCTGCCAATACATTCTTCTGGTACAACAGCGCTTCTGGGAACGACTTGCTGGGCAGTGGGCCGACCTACAGCCAACAGGGGCTGGCAGGCGCTGCACAGACTTTCTTTGTGGAAGCCGCGGCCGGCACTTGCCGCAGCGGTACGCGCACACCGATTACCATAGCATCTGAATCTCCCAATGAAGGCTTCACGGCTTCTGCAAATACTGTCACGGCCGGCAATACAGTCAGCTTTTCTCCTATCAATGGAGATGCAGCATACGATTACTTATGGTCCTTTGGTGATGGAACGGTTTCCACTCAAATGAGCCCGGTGCATACCTATAATGCTCCAGGACAATACACGGTAAGCCTTCTGGCGGAAAGCCCGTCGGGCTGTAGTCAGACGGTGCAGGAGCCTGCTTTTATAGAAGTTATTGCTCAGGGTGCTTTGTCTGTAAGTCTGGAGATAGAACAGCCAGCGTGTGCGGGTGAGGCCACTGGTTTGGTGGAAGCCACGCTGCTGAATGGCACACCACCGTTTACCTATGCCTGGAGCACGGGCAGTAATGCCGAGGTTCTCGAACAAGTACCTGCGGGCCAATATGCCGTAACCATCACCGATAGCGAAGGCAATAGCGCCCAGAAAACCTTCAGCCTTAATGCGCTTTTCCCAACACCTAATATTCCTGAGATTAACTTGTCTGCGAGCCTGCCCCTTTGTGCTGGTGAAAATATACTGGCCACAGCTTTTTCCGGACAGGTGGTGGACCAGTATTTCTGGTATGATGAGTCCGGTGCCCTGCTGGGAGCTGGCAACAGTTACCTTGCCGTGGCAGAAGGCGACTCCCTAAAACTACAGGTGCAAGCGCAGCGGGGAAGCTGCTTCTCCGCCTTGACATCCGCTGCCTTCGAGGTGGAAACGATAGACGCTTCTTTTGAAGTGGCAGGAAACGCTCAGGCTGGCGAGAGTTTATCCTTCCAGGCAAACACCACTGGTTATGCCAATTATAATTGGGACTTTGGTGATGGAAATACCGCTGTGGGCCAGAGTGTTCAGCATACCTACGCCACTTCCGGTAGTTTTGAAACCTCGCTGGAAGTCGCGAGCCAGGCGGGCTGCAGCTCAGTAATAGCTCAGAGCCTGGCCGTAGAAGCAGAAGAACAGCTATTATTATTATTTGACACAAAAGATGTGCTTTGTGCAGGCAGCACTGCCGGCTCAGCAACTGTGACGGTGCAGGGGGGAATGCCCCCGTACAGCTTCACCTGGAGCAACGGGCAGACCAGTGCGACACTTACGAACCTGGAAGCAGGTAACTACAGCGTAACCGTCACGGACGCTATGGGGCTTGCCACTGAAGGCACTATCGAGGTGGATAACCTGGAAGCGGATATTCCACAGCCTGTGATCACTGCTAATGGTGGGGCAGTCGTTTGTAAAAACGAGCCTGCCTTTTTCGCCGCCACCGTACCCGGCTACCCGGATGCCACCATCAGCTGGTACGAAAGCCTGTCCCAGTCCGACCCCGCTGCTCAGGGTGATGTATTCGTGAGCCAAGGCTATGCCACAAATGCGGTATTGTATACGGAAGCAGTTGTCGAAGGGTGCCAGTCTGATAGGCTGCAATATGCAGTAGAAGTACAGGCCCCGGAAGCTGCGTTCACCGTCACGCCTGAAGGTACCCTTGAAGAAGGAGACCTAGTGCAATTCCTGCCTGCGGCTCCTGCCAACGGTCATACGTATTACTGGCAGTTTGGCGATGGCGGATGGAGCACCGCTATGGAGCCTTTCTATTTTTACAATCTGCCGGGTATGTTTGATGTGTCATTGGAAGTCACCGACCCGGATGGATGTACCAATAACGAAATGATGTCAGATCTGGTGGAAGTATTGCCCTATCAGGGCTTTGGCCCGGGCCTGGACGAACGCTCGAGCCAAATGCAGGGGAGCAGCGATGTGCGCGGTACCGTATTCCCGGTCCCGTTCCGTTCCACCCTTACTGCAGTGCTGACGGCGCAGCATAAAGGGCAGTATGCCATAAGCCTCGCAGACGCCCTCGGCCGGACGTTAACAACTGAGCAGCTGGAAATCGGGCCAGAGCCCCGGAGCTGGCAGCTTAATAACCTTGATGCCCTGCCCTCAGGCATGTACTACCTGCGTATACAGGGGCACGGCCAGCAAACCATTACTAAAATCGTAAAGCAATAAATCATGCCCAGAAACTTCAAAACTTTCGCGATCATGACCTGCTGCCTGGCAGGCCTAATCTTCGCTGGCTGTAAAAAAGAAAACAATGGCAACGGCGACGGACAGCCGCCTATCCTGTTGGTGAACGGCACTGACGTGTACGAGGATACCCTTAAGGTCAATGCCGGGCAGTTGATGGAATTGTCCTATAGCATTGAGGATGACCAAAACGACCACACGCTCAGTATGTCCAAACTCAACGGCGCAGTGGTCAGGTCCGGTGACTTTATACTCAATAATGCCCGTATCGAAGAGTCCCCAAAGACGGGCACCTTAACTTTGCAGGCCCTGGAGGAGGGTACTCATTCTTTCGTTTTGTCGGCAGAAGACCCATTAGGAGCTTCCGGAACCGCCCTGGTGGAAATTCTGGCCATTGGCAATTACAAGCCAGTAGCTGCCCTGGTTGCGGAACAGGTGGACGAGGTAGCACCTTACCACATGCGTTTTGACGCCAAGCAAAGCTTTGATCAGGATGGCAACTGGGGCGGTGAGATCATGGCATATGAGTTTACCCTGGAAGGCATCTACACCGTTGAAACGGAACGATCTGAGCTGGACTACATCTACCCCGGTCCGGGCACTTACGCTGTACAGGTTAGAGTGAAAGACAATGATGGCGCCTGGTCAGAGCCGGTGCGGCGGCAGTTTGTGGTAGAGTAAGGTGTTGCTTTGACCCTGCTTGAGCTTACCTCTTTTTCAGTGTTTTGGACAGCCAAAGGCAAATGTTGCGCTGATAAGGATTGACCAGTGAGGGGGAGAAAAACAGTAACTTCCGCTCTGATTTTGTTATCCTTCCCGTAGGGCACCACACTATTCAGTTGGTGAAAAGGATTGGCCGGCCCGGTCCTCCACATCCAGCCACAGTGGCCAGCTGGTATCGCCAAAATGATGGTAAATGTGAAGGAGAAAAGGGCGTATACAGTCTGGTGAGCCCCTGAACCTGAAAGACAAATCTCCATTATACTGAATGCGGGGGTGGTAATAATCTGCAATGAAGTTGTATTCTATAGGAAGGGTAGAGTGGTTTTCCAGGCCGTACTTCCAAACGGTGGCGATAAGCGTTCCTTGGTCTCGGGTTTTCCACTTTGGGTCATTGAATATTTCAAGGGTCCATGCATGCCACTGTTCCAGAAAAGGAATGGATGCCCGGCCGAACAGAAATACCCCACCGTTCCAGTGCTGCCAGTTTTTCTGATTAATGTGCACCCCAAATTTTTGATGAATCAGCTGCCGCAATGCATCAGAGCTGGGCCAACTGACCTTCCTCCCTTCGCTGTCTTGCCAGGATAATGTGGGTTCATTCCAGCGAAATGCAGACCGGGCTTCTATGGCCCGGATGACAATAGCTTCATCGAATACAAATTGTTCTTGCTCATCGTACCATTTCCTTTCCTTTTTGTCATAACGGTAGCCATGTTTCTGGACAAAGGCGTCAAATTCAAACGGTGCTCCAAATAGCGCCTTGTGGAGACTTTCAAATGATTTTTCCCGAATGCCCGGATACAGGATTTCCAACGGGAAAGTGAGCACGGCATTGCTCCAAAATAGCGCCTTGAAGGCGGTTTTTGCCAGGAGTAACCGAAGCCTGCCCTTGCAGGAGCCAAAGTCTTTAAACTTTCCTGCATGTGCCGGTTGGGCAGCATTGAATGCTTTTTTGATGGCCTGGATGCGCTCGTAATGTGCGCCGGCTTCGGCCTTTTGTGCTTCCTCCAGCGGCTGGTAACGGTGCCGGAGTACTTCCAGTTCTTTTTGTTTCCGGATCAACTCCTCTGAGCCAGGCTGATACACCGCACTGGGACTAAATTCCATCATCCGGCAGTGGTCACTGCAAAATCGGATGGGAGGAATAAACTGGTTGAAGATCTCATCTACACCCGGCCGTACGGCCAACACATCTGAATCGAGGTAGCAGTAGGTTTCGTCGTTATTGAAATCCAGGTGCCGGTGCAAGCTCGTTTTGAGGTAAATTGCAGCTTCGTGAGCGGATAACTGAGGCGGCGTTGCGATGTCTATGATCTCATTATGCTGTATAGGAATGGCATTGCGGGAGGCATCCGTCACCACCACAGCCGGCTTTCGGGAAAACTGCTTCAATAAGCCCAAAGCAAAGTGCAAAGTCTGGATATGTTGCGCGGCGCCACAAACGACAAAAACATACTTCATTGCTCTGGCTGGTTGGTAATGGCTGATTTATAAGTTTGTTCAATAAAGCCCGGAAGCTGCACTGATGGGTACTCCTTTAAAAAATATTCAAGGATAAAATAAAGGAATTCAGGTTGACTAAGAGAACTTAAAATGACTTCTTCATATTCCGGATTTTGCTTAAGAAAGTCCATCAGTGCTTCATAGCGAGGTTTAAAATCCAGTTGAATGTCTATAGTTTTTCCTGCCTTAATGGAATGATATCGATGGTAAGTTGCCTTCAGGTTTTCCAGGCTTTTTACTTTCGGCAGTTGGGGCCAAATGGACAGAAAGGTGAGGTAATCTTTGAAATCAAAGGATGGAATATGATGAAAATCAGCCAATTCCCCAGAAGAGGCTGAAGGAGAAAAAGAGACTTCCAATTGTTGAAGCCTGGTCCCCTCCAGGAATAATGAATTTTCATTTTCCAGAGCAGGCCATTGGCGATTGGCTAAAAAGTACAGGTGGCTTAGTTCCGGCAGCGGGGTTCTAATGGAGATTTCCCCGGATGGGAGCAAATAATGACCGGCTTTAATTTGACTTTCCACCTCTGCTGTAAAACCGTCTGCATCTACAAGTATCAGGGGTGCCTTGATGAGCCCTTTGAATCCTGCCGGGAGTGAAATCTTCACTACCTTGTTTGGGAAGTAACCCGGGTGATAATCACAACAGGATAAGCGGGCACCCGGCCCTAAAATAAACTGCCCGGATTCCTCAGGTATGGAGTCTAAAAACCAGCTATTGATGTGATTATCCTCCGGACGGAGGAATTTTTCCTGGTGGGTAACGGGGCTGGGCAAGTTTTGCAGGTCTACCGTTTGTGTACCATTGGTTACCCACCTTGCTGCTCCGCCTGCAATGGCCTCTACGGATAAAACTTGCTGTGCATCGCTCAAATAATACAATCCGAGGTCTGGATCATACATTTGCCATTTTCCACCAATGTTTACCTCAGGCACCACATGTCCTCCCAGGTGCCATATGCGGGACGGTAAGCCCATTTCCTGCCAGATAGTAGCCAGGGCACTGGCTATATCGTCGCAGAACCCATATCCGGCCGAATTCAGTAGATACTCTGGTGCATGGAGCCAGCGGGCGCTGGTGAGGTGGGCATTTCGAGTGGTCTTGGCGACGAGCCTCCAGGCTGCTCTGGCCTGTGCTTCCTGCCCGATATTTTGAGCTTTGATTCGCTGAGCTACCCGGGTGCGTTGGAGATACCATCCCTGGTTGATGTCGATAAAGAATTGGCTTTCCTCTGGTCCGGTGTTGGTCAGGTGAACGACCGTTTGCTCCGGGTGGTCCAGCCTGTACGTTTCCTGCCGTTGTTCCTGGGGTGGCTTACTGGTGCAGGAGGATATGAAAAGTACCAGCGCAGTTATGCCTGTAAAAATAAAAAGCCAGGTAAGCCTCGTAGCTGCCTGCCTATTTTTGCGTCCAATATGATCCAGCATTTTTACTCCACAGTTTTAATTGGTTGCACAAACCCGATAGAGCATTGGCATTTTGTCGTTTGACCTTCGTATTTAAGTGTGTCCGGAATTGTACATAGTGATGGATGAGGCGGTCTAATTCCTGTACGGGCAACCGGCGCAGGGATAACTCCTCTGGCCACCAAACCGTGTTGAAATGTACATACCAGCCTTCCTGATTGCAGCGCGCTACAATTGCTGGGATTTCCCATGCATTGAGTATGCAGGGGCTGACCGCGAGTGTGAGGCGGCTGCCTTTCTGCCTTGCGAGGCGGCTGAAATACTGGAGATTGGTCATAACCTGGCCAAATTTGGCGTTCTTCCGAATGTTTTCAAAGGTATCTTCCTCAAAGGAATCGATGGACAGGATCAGGCTTACTTTTAGCCCTTCTAGTGCCGCTATTACTTTTTGATTCAGCACAGTACCGTTACTGGTAATATGTACCCTGATGCCTGGATTGAGCTTTCGGATGGCTGTCCATATTTCGAAGTACAACGGAATAAGAAAGGGTTCTCCCCCCAGGAATTTGGCTTCCCAAAGGTGAGGTAAAAAGGGTTGAAGTTCTTCGACAAAATCAGCATTGTAGAGTTCCGGGAATGCAAGCAATTGGTCCCGGTTGCGCCGAATGCTTGAACTGAACTCCCCAAAGCAAAATGCACATTCGAGGTTGCAGGTATTGCTGAGTTCGAATTCCATCAGGCGGGGCATATCCGGAGGGGAGGCAGCCCTGATACGGCCGTACTTCAATTGACGAGCCTCAGCTTTTAATTGCTGAAAAAAGGCCCGGGGAAAAGGAGCTGCAAAGAGAGCGCTTCCCAGTCGCAGGGGCGCCTGCGGGAACGGGAGATTTGCATATCGGTCGTAGTTGCGAGCCAGTACATTGCTGAAATTGGCAGCCCTGAATTGCTCCTGGCAGCTCGAACAGCCGGCAGGAAGAGCTTTTCCCATCATAGCCTGCCGCATTTTCTGGGCTTCTTCCCCACACCAGGCCCCGAGCAGGTTGTCGGCGGGATAGCGTGCCAAAACGAACTTTCGGTTATAACAGCAGGCCAGAATATCGCCATTTCTGGAAAAGTACAGGCTGCTGAAGGGCGCAAAGCACAGCCGCTTTTGCAACGCTGGCGGTCGTTGCCTGTTGTATGCCGCCCTAACCTCACTGGATAGAAAGGCTGGTACGTTTTTAGCCTTATTTGACTTCAGGTCATCCATCGCTGCCACCATTTTTCGAGTACTACTAGTTTCCAAAGCCGCCAGTGATCCTTGTCCCGTAGTAATCGTTCAAGGCCTGCCGGGCTAATCACATCCGATTTAATCAATTGGCCATCCCTCAGACAATTCGCATAAAATGCAATATCCATATAATAAGAGTCTGGCCCTACAAATCCCTGTTTAGGCCGCTTCAAAATTTCTGCCGGCAGGGTGTTTTTGATGTTCTCGTAAAGCAAAAACTTGGTCTGGCTGGCCCGGTAATATACTTTCGGATGTAGGGAAAATAGGTATTCAGCCAATTCGTGGTCCAGGAAAGGGACGCGCACTTCTAAACCATGCGCCATACTCGCCCGGTCGATCTTGGTCAGCACAAGTTCACCCATAAAGGTTTGAATATCTAGCTTTTGAACCGTCTTTAATAATTGAGGGTACTGCCGGGTATGCTTTTTATAAAACCAGTCGGGAAAAGCCGGCAGCTGATCGTGCAGCCGGGGATGGATCGTATCCTTTAATACCTCCAGGTCAAAACGGCCCATTGCCATGGCAGTGGCATAGTAGCTGGTAATACTACTTCCGGAAATTTGTTCCGGGAGGTAATACTTAAGGCGGCTCAGGGTGCTGAGGCCTGCAATGGGCTTTTGCCAGGTATAACCTGCGAATAACTCATCCGCACCCTCTCCGGAAAGTACGGCCTTTCGGTGCTGACTGGCCATTTGGCTCACCATAAATGTGGGGATGGTAGAAATGTCCCCTAGGGGCTCATCGTAGAAATAAGCGAGCTGGTCCAGCAAAGCGAGTTGTTCCCGGCCGGCTAATCGGGTGTGAAGAGGCAGGTTGAGATGGTCGGCAACCTGATGGGCGTATTGATGCTCACTTTTTTCCCAGCCTTCAAAACCAATCGAAAAGGTGTCTAGCGCTTTCCCTTGCTTATGGGCGTAGGCGACCAGCGCACTGCTGTCATATCCACCGCTCAAAAAGCTGCCTACCGGTACATCGCTTTGCAGGTGTTGCCCTACAGACTCGGATAGAAGTTCATGTACCTGAAGGACGGCTTCCCGGGGAGTGGGCCTGAGCCTGGGATCTGGCAATTGCCAGTAGCATTGGGGGAATAAATCAGGAGACCCCGAGGCAAAGGAAATATCGAGGTAATGGGCTGGCGGCAATTTCTTCAACCCCTTCCAGATGGTCTTCGGACTGGGGACATACCGGTAGACCAAAAAGTCAGCCACCGCCTCCATAGATGGGGCAGGGCGTTTGGCCAGCCCTTTGAGGATGGCTTTTAGCTCGGAGGCAAAATAAAATTGATTATTCAGGAAACCATAGTAAAGTGGTTTGATGCCAAAACGGTCCCGGGCTATTAGAAGCCGCTTTCGGTGTTCGTCCCAGATACCGAATGCAAACATCCCTTTAAGCCGGCCGAGCATACCTGTACCCCATTCCTCGTAAGCGTGAAGCAGCACCTCGGAGTCCGTTTTTGAGCTGAAATGATGCCCTGCTGTTTCCAGTTCAGCTCTGAGGGGGATATAGTTGTAAATCTCTCCATTAAAAGTCAGCCATACCGATCCGGTTTCATTGGTCATAGGCTGCTTACCCTTGTCGGAAAGGTCCAGGAAGGAGAGCCTCCGGTGGCCTAACGCAACGAGACGATTCTCAGAAAACCAGGAGCCAAAACCATCAGGCCCTCTGTGCTGAAGGGTATCCCGCATGGCATTGAATTGCCGTTGCTGAATAGGAGCCTGAAGGGAAACCTGACCAATTATTCCGCACATAGTCTTAGCTGAAAAAGCGTTTTTTTAATCTGGCGTACAAGACCAGCAGTTTGTGGTAGTAAAAATAAACCAGTTGGCCACTTAGCCATTGGAGGCCACTTCCTAACCGTCTGAAGTAATAAAAAACGAAAGGGAAAATAATCCGGTAAAACATAAACGTATGGAGCAACAGCAAATAAATAAATCTGTGATCCTGGAACACAAGGGCCGTAATGGTATAAAGCGGGGCCCAGATTTCTGTTAATTCATTTAAAGCCAGAAGCCTGGGGGAGTGCCGGGCAGGTGTATTCGCGGTATTGCTAAACCAGGCAGCCGAGATTAGGAATAAGGTCAATAAAAGGGCGAGGGCTAAAACCGGAAAGCCATTAATACCCCAATACAGGTAAAAGCCTCCAAGTGAAGCCAGGGCAAGCGGGGCGTACCGGTTAAAGCCTATTTTAAGGGCAGTGGCTGGTGTTTTGAGGGCGACCCAGGTGAGGACGCCCGCTTTTTTATCTTTCGGATGGTCTTCAATCTGGTGATAAAGGATATTGATGATGCCCAGCGCGAACTGGGACAGGGCCGCAAAAGCTATATGCATCCACAGGCTTTCAGGACTGCTTTTCGCACCAGCGGTATACCCAAAGGCAAAGCCAACAGCAGCAGGGACAGCGTGCCCGTAGGCGGCGTCACAGACCAGCCCCGGCCAGCCTTTTTCTTTTAGCCGAATGGGTGGAATGGAATAGAGGAGGTAAAGCAAGTGTTGTACGCCCATCAGCAGATACAATGGGAATGGGGCAGCCGAAAACCATAAGGCAACAGGAATTATGGCGGTATACCCTGATAGCTTGAGCCAGCGAATGGCAGAGTGATCACCCCGGGCAATATTTTGCTTACCTGCCTTTCGGTCCTGATCAATATCGCAAAGGTCATTGAAGTAGCGGACGAAGAGCCCGCTTCCCAGAAAAACAAAGAGCATAGTGGCTAAGTGCAGGGCTGCTTTGTTTCCCACCTCCCCCGGAGCCACCAGTAATCCCAAATAGCAATAGCCAAACGCCATTGGTACTTTTGAAAAAAGCCAGTTGTTTTTAGCGGCAAATGCTCTCAAGGGATTCACTTTTAATTGTCCAGGCTAAAAAAGGAACGGATCGTATTATCTAGTGCCTCCCCTGTATTTGGGGTGGCATACAACTTGATTTCCGGCTTCCAGGCACATAAGGCACTCAGGGCTTGTTCAAGGTATTTGTTTAGGGTTTGGATAAAAAGCGCTTGCTCATGGGTTTCCCGGACCCGGTCTGTACGCGCCTGTAGCCGTTCCAATATCGTCGCTGTTGGTGGATTCAGGAAAAGAATCCTGTCAGGAAGGGGGATATTAAAAATGTGGATATAAACTTTCAGCTGTTCGGTCCAGTCAAGCCTGGCCGTGCGGGCGATGAAATCAGGTATTGGCTCCATGTTCATCCTGTCCTTCACCGAAGATAGCAGTGCTGCCACCGACTTCCACTCTGTTGGGGATACAAAGGACTGTGCTCTGGAAAGGACCTGGGTTCGGTCTTCAGCACTCATGGCCAATTGCTGAATAAACAAACGGGCATAGGCCGGGGTGTCGGTAACCGGATGCCGGGTGGAAAGGACCACCTTCGCCTGATGCGATTCCTGCAAATGGCGGAGCTCCTGACCGAAGAGCAGCATCTTGAGAAAAAGGGAGATGCCTTTGAGGGCAGCATCTGATTTCCGGTCGGCTTCCTCCCCAAGGCGTTGCAGCGTTCTGGACAAAGCAGGGTTCGCACAAAAGGCAGAGTGGTGGTAAGCCGTACAGGACAGCGGAAAGAAAATGCCGGGATCAACCTTAGCCATAATCTGCGCCAGCCGGTAGTCCTTTCCGCTACCATCTGTCCCCACGATGCTAAAAAGCTGCTTCATTCAGCTAAGATAGCAACTTCCCCAGTCTTTCCATTGAGTCGAATGCGGGGGTTATCTCTGAGTTTATGGGTTGCGTCTGGTACTCCGAAAATAGCAGGGATGTTAAGCTCTCTGCAAATGATGGCCGCATGAGAAAGCAAACCGCCGTTTTCAGTAATCAGGCCTTTGAGGTTAGAAAAGTAGGGAAGGTGTCCTGGGTTGATATAGGGGGTGACAAGGATCCTGCCATCAAGAGTGCTGGGGTCAAAAAAATCATTGATTTCATTAACGGTAACAGCAATCCCTTCCACCTTGCCATGGCAGACTCCAATGCCTTTCAAACCAGAGTACCCTACGGTTGTGGTCCTATGCTCTGCCGGGTCAGGAAAAATAAGATCTGGTTTTTGAAAATTTCTGAAACTCGCCTGAAGGTTGCGCCGGTACACAATTCGCTCCCGATAGTCCGCCGTTACGGTTCCCATTTTACCCAGGCAGATGAGCTCCTGATGGGTAAGAAAGAAAGCATCTTCGGCGTTAGGCAAAATCCCCTCTTTTTCCAGTCGTTGGCCCAGCGCAATGACAGATTTGCGGATATAGTGGAACAGTTGGGTGGTGATGTCCCGGATTTCCTCTTTCCACCAAAGTAGTTTTCGCTGCTGTTCTATCTGCCTCTTAAACTTGTGGGGGAGTGAGCGGTCGCTGTGCCAGGGTGTATGCGGCTTAGCCGAGGCGGAAAAAGCACCAGCCAGGAATTGTCGTAGGACATGAAAAACAGGGGTAGGGTCTTCCGACCAGTTTGGAGCCTGGATTTCCAGTTCGCGGGAGCTTTTGTAGCCATAATCCGTCAGGTAATCCTTGAGTTGATCCTGAAAAGGAAAGGGGGAGCCATTATACCAGGTTTCGAATATTTCCTCTACTGAATGGGCAGTCCACCAGGCATGGGCGGCGTCATCAGATAAAATATCCTGTCCTAATTCCAGAAGCGCTTCCAGCGGTCGTAGGTGCGCCACATTTTCGAGGTTAGCTGTAACTGCCGGGAACTCAAGATTGGAACCTGTTTTACGGTTGTAACGGTCTAGTGCTTGTTGTGTGAATGTACTGACAAAGGTGTTGTCATAAATGATCTCCCAGTAGCGGGTATAGATGTACATCAGATGTTGCGTAACCAACCGCTCGAAATAAAGCACCAGGTCTGCCGTGGCACTCTGCTCATCAGGGGGCGTTACCAATTCCGTGCTGGCTATCTTTTCAAAGTAGGCTTTCGTTTGCTGGCATACCTTGAAACGGGATTTTATCGACTTTCGAATGGCAAGGAGCGCTTTGAGAGACGTGAAAAGCCGCCTTGGGGTCAGCTTAGACACTTCTCCATCGCCCTCGTAGTAGGGGGTGACGCCCTGGCCTTGGTCAAATTGTCGTTCCACGTAACCCAACACTTTTCGGGCACCGCTTTTGGTTGCAGCAAGGTTCCAGTACGGGTAGCCCAGGAAGGTGCGGGACCAGGCTTTTGGCGGGGTATCGGGCGTAATGTGGTAGCGCTTTGAAAAAGCATCAATGGATTGGTCAAAGGTCATTTGATACAAACTCCACATCAACGGAGAAGGCATATCTGCCCCAATGCCACCATCCCGGAAGTTGGCATTCGTCCAGATGGTATCAGCCGAAAAAGCAATGCGGGTGATGGGCCTCGACTGAAATATATACAGTACGCCTTCGCAAACGCCCCATTCGATATCCTGTGGGCATCCAAAGTGCTTTTGCAGGTCGAGAAAAGTATTGCCCAATTGAGTGATTTGGGCATTGCTAACTAACCTGGATAATTGGCCCGGGAAGGGCTTGTCCAGTGTTTGGTTCCTCCAGTCGAAAGTGAGCCTGGCATCCGGAGATGCTCCGCCTGTGAGTTGAGCGCAACTTCCCTCAATAACCTCCATTATTATTTCGGACGCTTTAGGTGCTGTAGGTGAAACCGTGAAGGCCACGCCACCATACTCGGTTTGAATATATTCCTGCACCAAAAACGACAGCCGGAGCGGCGCAGAGGACAGGCTTGCCGCAGCAGCCCATGCAGCTGCCAGCGCTTCCTGAAGGTCCTCCGTAGTATGGATGCCGGGGCGTGAGACAAACTGGCCGGCCATTGTCCCGTCCGGGCGGTCTTCTGTTGCCGCTGCTGTTCTCAATATTAATGGCCCTTTCCCCAGGAGGGCACTAAGGACGGCCGCTAGAAAATCATTGCCTTGATCAGCACCTCTGATGCGTTCAAGTGCAGTAGCGTAGGTGTCACGTTGGGAAAGCTGACAGGCAGCTGCCCAGTGGTCAACCTGGTCATACGTCAGGATAAGTCCATCGGGGACCAGGAACCCTAAACGTTTGAGCTCATGCTGCCGGAAAGCTTTGGCACCACATTGGGAGGGGTTTAGCTGGCCTTCGCCAATCCGGAAGCAGGCTCTAGAGTCCAAAGTCATGCTTTTTTGCAAATTTTAGCAGCTGAGTCATTACAGTACCTTTCACCGCTGGGCACTCGGGGAAGCCGGTGGGGAGGTGTTGGTGCAGTGAATCCAGTGAAAAGTCCGGCACGTTTTTGCTAATGTAAGGGTCATAGATTTTCCCTACCGACCTATGGTAGTAAAGGTATTCCAGGGTGTTAAGTGCAGGGGGCATCTCTTCGACAAACGTGGGTAGATGGACATTGATGAACTTTAAGAGGGCAGGAAGGTCCTCATAATTATCGGTCAGGTAAGGCGAAGCCAAATGGAAGGCGTTAGAAGGAGGCTGTTGCAGGCTGATTTCCACTAAAGCTTTGGCTGCATAATCTACCGGGATAATATTTAGGCCTGATCCTGGTTTCAGCGCCACACGAATGTCAATCTTAGCTGGCGTTTCATAGTCCATACGGCCTAATTGCCGTGCCTTAAGCCTCAGGAAAAAGGCTAGCCAGGCGTAAAAGACATCAAACTTAGGTGTGTATCCAACCGGATGCTCAATTAAGCGCCCACAGATGGTTGTGGGGCGGAAAAAGTAAACCCGCCGGAACCGGCCTTCCTGTTCGGCACGCCTGACCAGTCGCTCTCCGTCCAGCTTAGAACGCTCGTAGGGGTTTCTGAAAAGCTGATCCTCAGGCATGAAATCCGGATTGGCCACCCCTGACCGAATGCCGCAAACGTAAGCGGTACTGATCATGGCAAAGCCGGGAGTGCCCAGCGCTTCCGCAAGATTCAGGGCCTGCTGTGTCCCCTCTACGTTAATTTTTTGCAGCAAATCCAGGACCGCTGCCTGATCCCGAAAGTCCAAAGCTGCCGCTGCGTGGATAAATAAATGCGGGGGCTCTTTTTTCATCTTCCTGAAGCTGTCTTCCGATATTCCCAGGTTCGGCTGGTCCAGGTGGCAGTCTACGGTTCGAATCCACTCAAGCAATGGGGCCGTGTCCGGCATGTTTAGGTAGTGGGCGCCATCATTGGCTAACAATTGCCGGATACGCTCCCTCAGGGAAAGTTGTTTCCCGGCCCGGCCTAAAACCCAAATCGTAAGCAAACCGGGCGAACCCTCGTACCGTTTTAAGAGCTCAAATAAGATGTTGCTACCCAATAAGCCCGTAGCTCCGGTTAATGCGACAACCATTTTATTCATAGCTCACCTGAATTTGACTGTCAATATGAATGGCGTGGAACCCTCCTTCGATATTCCGTTTGGGGTCCTGATAAGGAGGGATTTCCAGTTGCCCTACTTTAGGGAGTTGCTCTACAATGTTCTGCTCTTCAAAAAGATAAAAGTTGACCCAAAACAAGCCCTCGTTTAAGTGTGATTTGGGAAAGGACCATTGGACTTCCATGCTCTCGTTTGCGTTGACGTTCTCCATAACCAGAGGCTGATGGCCGCTAAACAGCAGTTGGTTTAAACTGTCGGTAAGGGCTATGGCGACTGTAAGCGGATGTGACTTCACTTTTAGTTTTACGGTAAAGGTGACTGCTATCTCCTCATTTGGGAGTTCCCCAATTACAGTCGCCCCCTCATAAGTCAGCTGCTCCAGGTAGCGGCTGTCCCGTGGTTGAGGTGTGGAGCTAAGTGCAAAGTGCTTGCTGTAGAAAGACAGCGCCTTCTGTGCCGGCCCTAAAAATTGGCATGCCCCATTAGCCATCACCATGACCTCATCACAGAACTGAGCAAGTTTTGCAGGTTCATGACTGGCCATAATCATGGTCCTCCCGTCCTGTTTAAGGCTTTGTATTTTTTGAAAACACTTTTCCTGAAATGCACTGTCGCCCACAGCGAGGACTTCATCAAAAAGTAAAATTTCGCATTCGGTATGGATGAGCGTCGAGAAAGCCAGCCGTAAAAACATGCCGGAAGAATAATACTTCACCGGCGTGTCTAAATGTTCCTCCAGCTCACTGAATGCGATGATTTCTGGCAGAGCCGCTTCGAGTTGCTCCTTGGTTAATCCGGCCAGGCGGCCTGCAAATTTTATGTTCTCTCTTCCCGTTAGATCAGGGTGGAATCCTGATCCGATGTCCAGCACTGCACCTGACTGCCCACTAAGTATGGCTTGTCCACAGGTCGGCAGATAAATACCGGCTAATATTTTCAAAAGGGTGCTTTTGCCGGCGCCATTTGGCCCAATAAGCCCCAGAGCTTTCCCTTTGGGCAGGGTGAAGGACAACTGACGGATTGCCCAGACCTCTTTTTCCGTAGTGGGTTGGCCTTTTGATTGCTGCCGAATACCAAATTTCTTGCCTAGGTTATCTACCTGAATCATTAATTAAAGATAGTCAATAAGTTCGTACTGCCGCCGGAAGAAGGTTCTTATTCCCGCTACCAATACCACTCCCCAAATAAGCAGTGCTGCCCAGGCATAGGCCGGCGGGAAAGATAACCCGAGCAATGCCCAGCGGTAGGCACCAATCAGTGTCGTCATGGGATTAAGGTACAAAAATGGCTCATAAACTTCCGGGAGTAGCCCGGGGAGGTAGAAAACAGGAGTCAGCCAAATGGCCACATTGAGGCCCGAAATGGCCAGGTGTACTACGTCCCTTCTTCGGCCGGACAAATTACAAACCCATATCCCTATACTAAACCCCAGGAGCTGATTGATGATGATCAGTACGGGCAGTATCAAAATGGATAACCTTAACGGCTCTCGATAGATGAGCATCAAAATAAAGAAGAGCCCCAGCGAAATGCCCAGTTCCACCAGCCCGAGTAAGCTTTTGTACAGTGGAATGATAAACTTAGGCAATACATTCTTTTTCAGGTATTCGCCTTCCTGATGCAGCGAAGGGCCTACATTATGAATGATATCCTTAAAATAGTTCCAGCCCAACAGGCCTGAAAAGGCAATCAGCGGATAGGGCGTTTCCCGGGTGTCGATCTCAAGCAGGACCGAAAAAAAAACGGAATAGATCACCACATAGGCCGCAATAGGCACAATAACCCACAGTAAGCCCAGTGCGGTATGGCTGTACTTAATCCGGATCGCTCGTTTTGCGAAGACCATAGCGATGGGTAATGCCCGCCAAACGGTCTTTAGTTCCTGAGAAAATGGCTTAGGCTTGTTGTTGATAATGTGCATGTGAGCCTAAATTGGTAATGGGACCAGGACTGCGCCTACGGTGATGATTTCATCTTTGGTTAATTGCCGGATTTTTTGCAGAGTTGCTGTGTGGTGGTTCTGAATGACTCGATCTGCAAGGGCCGCATAGTCTTCTTGCTGCGCCAGGTTTTCGTACAGCTCCTGTAAGGCCGCATTTAAGCCCATGACGGCTTCGGGGGGCTGCTTTTCAGACCAGGCTTTCAGCATCGCATAATGGCCCAGTGTCTCAAAGTATTGGACAACGAAGGCTTTCTCTGATTCAAACTGGTGCTGAAGCTGCCGCATTTGCGACGGCCATTGTACCAAAGGGAGTGGAGTAGGGGGCTTCAGCGCGTTCAAGCCTGCCTGGTAAAAAGGGCTGTTGCCTAACCAGGAGCGTTCCATCCGCTGCCCGGCATCCCAAATGACGGGAAGGACTTTAGCATGCTTTTCCAGATCGAGCTTTAGTAAGGTAGTGACAGCCGCCTCGAATTGGTCGGTCCGGTAGAAAGCATAACCCAGGTTGGAGAGGGCTGGCTCATAATCTGATGCCAACGTAAGCGCACGTTTTAGCGGTTCTATGGCTTCCTGAAATTGCTCCTCCTGTATCAGAATGGCAGCCTTAGTGTTCCAAATCCGATGGCTGTTCGGGTGCGCCTCGATCGCATCCTCAATTTTTTCCAGTGCTGCATCGCTTTTGCCCACTTGCTTTAAGGCATTTGCCGAATGCCATTCAACAGGATCGCCAAGCGGGTCCAGGCTCGTCAATGGCATCTGCTCAGTTTCCAGGCTGATGGAGACGGCCTTGTCCCACTGCCCACTGACTTCAGCCCGCAGCAACTGATGGAAACTGCGGTTCGCCTGCCAGTTGTAGTAACTTATTGCCAAAGCGGCCAGTGCGCCAAGCCCCAGGAGCACCGCCCAGAGGCCCGGTCGGGCTTTGCGGGTAGAACTGCTTTTGGATCCCTGAAGCGCCAGCCCAATATTTAACGCAATAAGATAACTATGGCTCATACGCTCCAGGGGAAAGCTAAACAGAAAGTCTACAGCAAGCCCGAGACCAACTCCAATAAGTAGGATGTTGAGAATGATCCCCTGCTCCGTCCGGGCTTTCAAAAGAAGCTGAAACGATTGGTAGGCTAGCGTTGCCAAAAGCAAGACAAAAAGGGCCAGACCTACCAGGCCCAGTTCACTTGCAATGCTCAGGTACTCGTTGTGAGGGCGAACGCGGAGTTTGTCTTTTTCCTCGAAGCGGGGTGCGCTGCTCCCTCCGTATTCCGGAAAGCGGACTTTCCAATTTCCGGCACCTACTCCTTTTACGGGGTGGTCTTTTATCAGTTCGGTGGTGTGTTGCCAAAGGTGTAATCGGTCCAAAATGTTGCGTTCTGCCTCGTTTTCAGCTTGATCATCAACATCAGGAACCTGAACCAGCGTGGAGAATCGATTTAGGAGGTTATTCTTTAGTTGATTGCCTTGCCCACTTATTGCCAGCAAACCCGCGAGCATCACTACGGCCCCTGCTACCGATAAGTTCACAAATTTCCATCTCGCTTTCAATTCAGGAGACAAATTGCTCCGCCGAAGCATCAAAAGTATCTGAATAGCAGAAAAAGCGACGAAAGAAGCCACCCAAGCTGAACGGGTTTGCGAAAGCAGCAGCGCAATAACACCGGCCCCTAAACCTATTAGGCCAGCAATACTCCAATACCGCTGCCCCAAAAAGAATAGGTAAAGTGCACAGGGCAGAAGGATAACCAGGATGGACCCCAGCAGGTTTCTGTTACCCGACAAACCCGCAGGCGGGCTGCTGCTCTCTATTGGGAAGTTGGTCCAGCCCAGGTACTGCAAAATGCTAAGCACACTCAAAAAGCAGAGGTACACTGCAAGGATACGCGCAAGCAGGCCCAGCCGTTCCAGCAATAGCGGGGCAGTTATAATAAAAAAGGCACAAAGGCTTACCTGCAGCAGTACCCGGTTAGAAGCGAGAACTGCCTCAGTTGGATTAATGCTCCAGGATATACTTAAGATATTCCAGCCCAGAAAAGCCAAGCTGAGCCCTATGAAAAGCCGGGTGACCGGAGGCAAGGCAACTTTTAAGCCTGGTACACGGAAAACCAGGACTGCACCGCCCACTAACCACAGGGCAATCAATAACTGGCGAATTGGCAGAAAAGGCTCCCTGGCAGCCGGGTCAAAGATGAAGCCACTAATAAACAACCCCACAACTACCCAGCCAATCAGAAGTGGGGAGGATTTAGCCGTATGCTTTTGTTTAGAAGCCATGCGTTCAATGGGTTGGTCGGTGCAAGATTGAGGTTGCCGAATTTAGTTGAATTTTAAAGTAGCTTTATCTTTTGGCTCTGCTGTAGCACCGAATAGCTGTTGGAGGAAGTGAAGGTAACGGTTTATGATTATTTCTTCCTGAAAATAGGCTCGAACAATTTTTCTGCCTTCTATTCCTAATTGGTGCCGCTGGGTATCGTCCATTCTGATAACTTTTTCCATAACTCTCGCTAATTGCTTATGGTCCATGGGCTGGCAGAGAAATCCGGTTTTGCCCTCAAGTACAATATCCTTGCAGCCTGGAGTGGGCGTCCCGATTATTGGGATGCCCATACTTGCAGCCTCCAGGAGTATCCTGGGGACACCTTCCCGATAATAGGTCGGGAGCACTACACAATGGGCTTCGGCCAGGATAGGGCGAATGTCTTCCTTGGCCCCCTGGTAATTTACGGCCCCTGTTTTTTCCCAGGTTACAATATCAGCTGCACTAATCGCGCCAGGTGCGTCCTTCTCTAAAAAGCCTGCAATTTGAAATTCCACCTCAGGATAGCTGGGTTTGAGGATTTGGGCGGCTTGTACAAATTCAGGAACCCCTTTCTCTTTGATCAGGCGCCCGGCATAAACAAAACAAAGAGCGGAGCTTGTTGCAGGCCGCACCGGGTTAGGTTTGAAATAGCCAGTATCTACGCCTTCCCCGGGCAGATAGGCTGCCTGGGCGGGCGAAACTACACCCTCTGTCAAAAAACAGGACTGATCGTCTTTATTTAAAAACCATACCTTTTTTGCACCTTTAAAACTATGCTTATACAGCCACTTTACCAATACCGTTTTCCAATTTCGGCGGATAAACAGGTAGCCCAGGCCTGTCACCACTGCTAACCGTGGGATGCGAAGGAGCCGGGCAGCAAATTGCCCGTAGATATTTGGCTTGACCGTATAGCTGATTAAAAAATCCGGGCGATGTTGCCTTAAAACCCTAAATACCTCAAAGGAATACTGCAGGTCGGGAATCGGATTAACTTTATGCCTGGATAGCTTGACTGGGATAAATTGGCAGGGTTCGTTTTTTAGTTTCTCCGTATAGCGGTCCTGCGGGCAAAGAATTAAAACCTGATATCCTTCCTTGGCCAACCGCCTGACAAGCCCCCTGCGAAAGTTGTAAATACTCCAGCTGGTATTAGAAAGGATCGCAATGGTCTTGCGGGCGGATTTACGCATGCTTTTGCGAGCGTTTTTTTAACAAAGATGAAAAAAACAGTGCAACTTTATAGTTAGGCATCAGGAGGAAGGGATTAGCTTGTTAAACCGGAATAATAGTATTTTCAGCTTTCTGCGTACCAAAAGGGGGATAAAGGGAATCACCTGTTTAGCCAGTCGCCGGTTCAGGCGTGTTCGGAGCGGTAGTCGGGGCAACAACTGGATTTCAATACTATAACGGTGAAAAAGACTGGCCAGATAGCTCTGGGCCCGGACCTTGTTTTTCGACAAGGCCTTGCTTCTCCATTCTTCGTTCATCCAGTGAAATGCATACCACTGAGGAGCTGGCCGCAATTGCTGTTCGCGGTAACAATCCACAACCTCCCATCGATCTGGATTGGTCATAGAGTGAATGCAGCCATTCAGGCCGAACTGGAAAATGCCCTCATTCAGGATGCGGATGGGCAGGAGCCAATCGGTATTCCAGGCATCAACCTGTTCCCGTGCCCGTTGATAGCACCATTCCATCAGTGGGCTTCCTTTGGGGCACTTCATGAGGTTACCGACAACAGGCAGCACATCATGTTCTCTGAATGCATAGGCACTCTGGAAGTCAAGCGGTTTCAGGCAGGTGATATCCATGTCCGTCCACCATCCGCCATGCTCATACAGCAGCTTGTACCGGAAGATATCCGAAAAGCCGGCAAGGCTGCCTTTGCCGTGCCCAAATTCATTTCCGTCAATGTAACGGAAAATAGCATCACGGGGCAGTATTTGCCTCGCATCACATACCACAGTGCCCGTTGGCGGAGGAGTGACAAGGTCATTGTAAATCCACAAACAAAACGTATGCCCCTGCGCTTGGAAGGATTTAATGCAAAGGATCTCCAGGGGGGTCAGTTTTTCCCCTATCCACAGCCCATGAACCACCTTGTTATCCGCTCTCATGAATAGGTTTGCTCGAGATTTGTCTGAAAGTCTTGCAAGATAGACATTTTGCCCTGATTTCATTTTCAGGCAGGAGGTATTTGTGGGCATAACAGTTAGGTTTTACCTCGCTATTGCTATAAATTGTTCCCGCTTTATCCCTAAATTAAGGGCTTAATCATGACCAACAAAACGGAAAACAAAACCATGATGGACAGAAGAGGATTTATTCAGAAGGCCGGGCTTGCCGCTGGAGCTATGGCCACGGGCACTCCTAGTTTTGCGGGAACGGGCAGGCAGGATCATCAACAATTTAACCTCAAATACGCCCCTCACTTGGGCATGTTTGCCGAGACGGCCGGAAAAGACCCGGTGGCGCAATTGCACTTTATGGCTGATCAGGGCTTCACCGCTTTTGAAGACAATAGTATGAAGAATAAGCCGGTCGAACTCCAAAAGGCAATGGCAAAGGCAATGGAAAGCCGGGGCATGGAAATGGGGGTTTTCGTGGCCCATAGCATTGCCTGGAATGATGCCAACCTGGCCAGCGGCGATGAGGAGAAACGGCAGGCTTTTCTAAAAGAGATCGAAGAAAGTGTGGAAGTAGCCAAACGGGTCAACGCAACCTGTATGACCGTTGTGCCAGGGCTGGTTGACCTGCGGCAGGACATGGGCTACCAAACGGCCAATGTGATTGAAACCCTAAAGCAAGCCTCCGCGATTTTAGAGCCCCATGGACTGGTAATGGTGCTGGAGCCCCTCAACTTCTACAATCATCCGGGGCTGTTCCTCAGCAAAGCGGCCCAGGGCTACCAAATTTGTAAGGCGGTGGACAGCCCTGCCTGCAAAATCCTGTTTGATATTTACCATCAGCAGATTCAGGAGGGCAACCTGTTGCCGAATATCGAAAAGTGCTGGGGGGAGATCGCTTACTTCCAGATCGGTGATAATCCCGGGCGCAATGAACCCACCACGGGCGAGATCAACTACAAAAATATTTTCCAGTATATCCACAGCCGAGGCTTTGAAGGCATCCTCGGTATGGAGCATGGTAATTCTATGCCTGGGAAAGAGGGCGAGCAGGCTGTCATTGATGCCTACCGCTCGGTCGATGTGGTAGTGGAGGAAAAAGATTAATCCGACGAAAATGCAACGGTTTTTCTAACTTTAGAGACGGAAATAAAATAAAGCTAGACCGTCAAACTACTCAGTCTAAATCATTAAGCACCCGCATGCAAAAAGTAACCGAAGAACCTTCCCTTTACCGGCACCTGGAAAAGATGCCGGTAAAGGAAATCCTTACCCACATTAACGAAGAGGACGCCAAAGTCCATCTTGCCGTACAGGAGGTCATCCCCAGGCTCACTGAATTAGTCGAAGCCATTCTGGAGCGCATGAAAAAGGGCGGCCGTTTATTTTACATTGGCGCAGGCACAAGCGGCCGGCTGGGGATTTTAGATGCCTCAGAATGCCCCCCAACCTACGGTGTGCCCCCGGATTGGGTCATTGGGCTGATTGCCGGTGGGGACCACGCCATACGCAATGCCGTCGAATTTGCAGAGGATAGCGAAACCCAGGCTTGGAAAGATCTACAGGATTATTTCGTCAATGATCAGGATACGGTTATTGGTATTGCGGCCTCAGGTACCACCCCATATGTAGTACACGGGCTTAAAGAGTGCCAGAAACATGGCATCCTGACAGCCTGTATCACTTGTAACCCGGATGCACCGGTCAGCGCTTACGCCGATTATCCCCTGGAAGTTATCGTAGGGCCTGAATTTGTCACCGGGAGTACACGCATGAAAGCCGGGACCGCCCAAAAGCTGGTCCTTAATATGATCTCCACCACCGTTATGATTGGTCTGGGAAGGGTTGTGGACAACAAAATGGTGGATATGCAGCTGAGCAATCAAAAGCTGGTGGACCGGGGCACCAAGATTATCAAAAATACCGTAGGCGGTACTTACGATGACGCCAAAGCCCTCTTGCTGGAGCACGGCAGTGTGCGCAAGGCCATCGAAGCAGCCCGGCAATAATCAGTTTTTGATCTGATAATTATCATTTTTGGAGTAAAAGTAATGGTGGACTTTAGTAGCTCGACACCAAAGAGGTATAGCTATGTCCTATTCCAAACCACAGCTGTTTTTTCTGACAGCGCTCCGACTCCTCGCCGGCTGGCATTTTCTATTTGAAGGCTTCATCAAGCTGCTAACGCCCGGCTGGACAGCTCAGGGGTACCTGCTCAGTGCACAGGGCCCTTTGGCGCCACTTTTTCAATGGCTGGGCAATGACGCCCTGATTGGTGTTTCAGATACCTTAACTGCGGTGGCCTTATCCACAGTAGGGCTAACCCTTATCCTTGGAATATGGGAGAAAGCGGGCGCTTATATTGGTATCGCTATGCTCACCTTTTTCTACCTGGCGCACCCTTCCTGGCCGGGCATACCTGCCGCTGGCCCATCAGAAGGCAATTACTTTATTGTCAACAAGAACCTCGTAGAACTTGCTGCACTCGGTGTACTAGCCTATTTCCCAACGGGGCACCTGCTGGGGCTGGGCGTATTTTTTAATCCGAAAAATCAGGTACAACATGGATAAGCATCAAGCAGAGCAAGGCGCATTGCAGGGACGCCGGAAAGCCCTCAAAGGACTGATCGGATTGCCATTCATTGGTGGTATTGCGGCCGGCGCTTATGCCGAAGTACGGAAGAAACAACAGGAAAAAGACCAAATCCTCCGGGAACTCAATATCGAGGCAGAACGCCCAGAAATCGCCTCTGATATGTCAGGCGAACCTGTCCGGATCGGTATTGTGGGGAATGGAGGGCGCGGTCAACACCTGGTCCGTGTGCTGGGGTTTGCTACGCCGGCCTGGGTGCAGGCGATGCAGGAACAAGGCAACACCGGCGCTTTGGAAGCTTATCAGAACCAGGAAAACCTCAATGTCAAGCTGACCGGCGTCTGTGATGTCTTCGAGGTCAATGCTGAACTGGCACAATCTGCTTCCCCGGATTGCAAACGCTATCGGCACTACGAAGACCTGATCAACAGCCCGGATATAGATGCAGTAGTCATCGCCACCCCTGACCACTGGCACGCACCGGTGGCTATCGCTGCCTTGCAGGCCGGCAAGCATGTGTATGTGGAAAAACCCATGACCCATAAAATCGCGGAAACCTACGCTCTCCGTGAAGCGGCCCGAAACTCAAAAGCGATCTTTCAGGTGGGGCATCAGCACCGGCAGACTCAAAGCTTTATTACCGCTCAGGATATCATCCGGAAGCGGGTGCTGGGGCACGTGTCTTTGGTACAGGCCAATACAAACCGTAACAGCGATAATGGAGCCTGGCAGTACCATATCCACGAAAAAGCCAGCCCTCAGACCATCGACTGGGACCTTTTTCTGGGCAATGCGCCAAGTATTCCTTTCAATAAAGAGCATTTCTTCCGCTGGCGCAAATGGTGGGCCTATGGCTCGGGCTTGTCCGGCGACCTGATGACCCACGATTTCGACCGGGTCAACTGTATCCTCAATATGGGGATGCCCCGCTTCGTAACCGCTTCCGGCGGCATTTACACCCACCGCGATGGGCGGGATGTACCGGACGTTTTCCAGGCAGTAATGGAATACCCGGACTTCACCACGGGCTCCAGCCGGGAAGCCGGGCTGGAAAAGGGGATGACCTTTGTTTACAGCGCTACCCTTGGGAATCAGCACTGGCGTGAAACCCTTCTGATGGGGCACGATGGCACACTCGAGCTGGGCAACCAACTCCGGGTGCATGCCGATCCGAACTCTACCCGTTACCGGCACCTGATCGAAAGCGGTGTGATGGACCCGAGTGTGCCGATTTATGCCTATGACCCGGCTTCCGGCAATGCGGATGGCGTGACTTCAGCGACCTCCAAATACTTTGCCCAGAAAGGGCTGCTTTGGACTTACCGGGGTGGCAAGCGGGTCGATTCAGCTATGCTGCACATCAGGGAATGGCTGGGTGCCATCCGTAATGGAACACCCGTAAGCTGCGGTATAGAGGAAGGTTTTGAGGAAGCAATGTCTGCTCATATGGCAGGGCTCTCCTGGAAACTTGGGCGTAGGATGGAATGGGACGCGGGGGCAGAGCAAATCATCGCTTTGCCCGGTGAAGATCTTGATGCAATGCTTGTGGCCCCCGGGCGCGTAATAGCAGGCATGATGGGATAAAAGGAGCCCCTGCCAGTATTTTCCATCAGTTTGGGGTTACAAGGCAGCGGCTCCATGAGCGTTACTACCGCGTAATAGAATAAGGCATAAATTGTAACAAATTTGTCCTCACAGGCGGTATGTTTTTCCTCGTGATCGTTGGTTACCCGGCGGTTCGTTTCTTCCAGTAACGCAGCAGGCCTGCCACGCTCATCCAGGAAGGATTAGCATTTTCATAAATTTCCAGCATGGATTCCGAAACGCCTTTTTCGGTGAGCCGGTCTTGTACCCATGCCATGAATTCCGGCGTAATGGATTTTGGGTCACTACCAGCTTCAAAGTGCGGCTTCATCCATTCGGCCCAGGCTAAAAGCTCTTGTTCCAGCTCATCGAGGTGGACGGGAATATTGGCCCCTGCAATCCGCCCATAGTGGGTCAGGTAAATGGCTTGCAGAGGTAACTGCCGGATGAGGTTGAGGGAAGCCTGCCAGTCTTCAACGTTGATATCCGGTGGCGGGCAGGGCGGTACAACCGGAGCATCACCAATTTTAACCCCGGCCACATCACCTGCAATTAATGCGCTGCCAACCTGCCACGCAATATGGTGCACCGCGTGCCCGGGCGTATGCCAGGCGGTAATTTCGGTATCCCCGATTTTGATGGTATCCTCATGGTCCACCGTCTTTAGCTGTGCTGCCGGGATGCCTTTCATGGTGCTCCATAGCCGCTCCATATCGTCGCCGTAGATACGGGTAGCGGAGGCCACGAGCTTGGAAGGGTCATGCATGTGCGCCTGTCCGAAGGGGTGCAGGTATATGGTGGCTCCTGCTTCTGCCATGGCCCAGGCTGCTCCGGCATGGTCCAGGTGTATATGTGTGATGAAAACATGGGCAATGTCCTCAGGCTGATAGCCCTGTGCTGCAAGCCCGGCTTTCAGATGGCTAAAGGTGGAGTAGGGGCCGGTTTCAAACAGGATGGGTCCTGCTGAAGTCTCTGCCAGAAATGCTGCAATCGTGTCGCTTTTGTCCAGAAAATGAAGATCCAGAACTTTAATCATTTTATTTTTGCTTTTACTCAGTTAGAATTTTCTTGTGTTTTTATTTTTATAATTTCAAAAATCAAAAGGAGAAACCATTAAGGAAATCATTGGCTTTCATGCGTTTACGGCCTTGCAGTTGAAGTTCCTCTACGACCAGCCAGCCATCGGGTGCTGCGATTTTAATCCAGCTTTTATTGTCAGAGCGGAAGGTGCCGGGTGTGGCATCCATATCTGCTTTCTCATAGTGGGCACGGAGAATTTTCAGTTGTTTGCCTTCCAGAGTGGTCCAGGCAGCAGGGTAGGGGCTGAGCCCCCGCACGAAGTTGTGTACTTTCTCGATCGGCTGAGCAAAGTCAATTTCACAGGTTTCCCGAAACAGCTTTGGAGCCTTAGTCGCCAGGGCATCGTCTTGTTTTTGCAGCTGGTAATCGCCAGACTCAATAGCTTTGACCGTTTTTAGCACCGTTTCTGCCCCGAGCAGCATCATCCGGTCATGGACCGCTCCGGCGGTTTCATTAGGGCCAATGGGCATTTTTTCCTGAAAGAGGACATCACCGGTATCGATTTCGTGGCGGATGAAGAAGGTCGTAACGCCTGTTTCGGCATCTCCGTTGATGACCGCCCAGTTGATGGGAGCTGCGCCCCTGTAGCGTGGCAGCAGGGAACCATGCAGGTTGAAGGTGCCGTATTCCGGCATATCCCAAACTGCTTCCGGCAGCATACGGAAAGCGACAACGACCTGAAGATTGGCATTCAAACCCCTCAGTTCTTCCTGGAATTCAGGCGATTTCAGGTTTTTGGGCTGCAGGACTGGGATGCCCTGCTCCACGGCATATTTTTTCACGGGGGACTCCAAAAGTTGTTTTTTCCCGCGCCCGCCGTACTTGTCAGTAGCCGTCACTACGCCTACGACTTTGTACCCGTTTTGTACCAATATCCGAAGGGAAGGCACCGCGAAATCTGGCGTACCCATAAAAACTATTCTTAAACTCATAGAAGACAAGTTGGTATTTTTGCGTTATTGTACCTAATTTTCAGAAAAGTTCTAAGAATTACAACAGAGGTATCGCACAATATGATGAAATCAGCCTTATTTTACAGCGTATTTGTCATTTTCTTTTTGCCGGATCAGGGGCTAGCCTTTAGCGGTTGCCCCGGATCAGGGGCACAGATATCTGCTGTGGACACCATCCCGCTGTCCGAGCGTTTTGATGAACCACTGAGCGGAGCTGTGCGGCAAAATGAAGACCGCCAACCGGCTTTTCAGCAGCGGGCTAATGATCGTAAAGTCATTCCAATTGAGACGATAGAAACGGATACAGCCTACCGCAACCTACAGGAAATTCCGGAAGGCTACAACGGCTTTAAAATTGAGATTATGTCTACGGCTATGCCGCTTCCTCCCGATCATGATCTGTTTTTCCAGCATGGGAATATCACGCTGGAAGAATTAGGGGAGGGCGAATTTTCCTACCTGATCGGGCATTTCGAAGAGCAGGCAAAGGCAGAATCTTTCCGGGCGGCCTTCTTGGAGGGGCGTTATCCGGCCTCTAAAGTCGTAGGTTATATCGAAGGGCAGCGGCAATTCAAGGCAGTACCAAAAGAAGAATAATGCAGAAACGGACACTTTCCTGGACGACAGAAGACGGCATCAACATACACGCTTGCGAATGGGCAGTCGCGAACCCCAAAGCTGTCCTGGCGATCGCCCACGGCTTGGGAGAGCACATCGAACGATATGATCATATGGCACGCTGGTTCAACGCCCGCGGCTATGCTGTTCTAGGTTACGACCGGCGTGGGCATGGCCAATCCGGGGGGAAGCGTGGGCACAGCCCCGGGCTGGAGCCTCTGCTGGACGAGATTGCTCAGTTGTTGGTCGAAGCCCGGACCGCTTATCAGGACCTGCCGGTATTCCTGTATGGCCACAGTCAGGGCGGTGGGCTGGCGCTTTCTTACACCCTGCACCGCAACCCGGAAATTGCCGGTTTGATTGCCTCCGCTCCCTGGATTCAACTCTCCTTTACGCCGCCAGCAGCACTGGTAGCAGTAGGAAAGCTCATGCGGAGAATTTATCCGGGCTTGCTTCAGGGGAACAATCTGGAAACTGGTTTGCTGTCCAGAGATGCCAAAGTGGTGAAAGCCTATGAAGAAGACCCATTGGTCCACGACAGGATCTCTGCGGCAGTAGGCATTGACATGATGCAGGAAGGCGACTGGATGATGCAGCAAAAGGGTGGTTTCCCTATTCCGTTACTGATCGCCCATGGCACGGGAGATGGTATCACTTCCCCCGAAGCCAGTGAAGCTTTTGCGGCTCAATTGGAAGGGGATGTGACCTTTAAGCCGTGGCCTGAGCTGTACCACGAAATACATAACGAACCGGAAAAAGAAGCCCATTTTCAATATGTGCTGGAATGGCTAAATGCTAGAATCGCTTGATTGATTCCAGGATGTAAAGCGGGCGCTGCTTGATTTCATTGTAGATATTCGATAGATAAATCGACATGATGTACAAATTCAGGCAAGTGGTAGCAAAGAAAATGGCGATAAGGATGACCAGAAACGTCCATCCCGGATACGGCTCTCCGGCACTACCGAACAAATCCACGCCGGTAAATTTCACTTTCAGCGCATTACCGATGACGCCGATAAGAAAGACCAGGGAAAACAAAAATATCCACAACAGCAAGGAGCGCAAGAAGGTAGTGAAGGACGTAATCGCGATAAGCGAGGTTCGGAAACGCTCCGAGAAGGACTCCTGTTCTCTGCCATGCAGGGGCTCATCGGTTTCCAGGTAGCGCGTTTTGTAGCCCACGATGGAGTAGATGGCCTTCATGTACCGCAAATTCTCACGCAGGCGCAGCAGTGAATTAAGCGCCCGGCGGGAAATAACCCGGGTGTTGTGCGCCATCTCATCGACTTCCAGGGCTGAATAGCGGCGCAGGATAAAGTAGAAAAGACTGTAAAACGGTCGAAAGTGGGCGCCTGCCTGCCGCTGCCGGGCCCGCATGTAGACGATATCTGCTCCTTCGTTACGGCTGTGCTCAAAGAGCTGCAGTATTAATTCAGGCTGCTGATAGAAGTCAAACTCAAAAATCACCGTGTAGTCCCCGTTGCTTCGGTCTAGTCCAGCCAGTACAGCATGATTGTGGTTGGTGGCACGGGAAAGGTTGAGCAGGTACACATTATGTTTCAGATCGTCCGGTAGCTGCTCGATGGCATCATCGGCAGAAGCTTCCGGATTGTTGTTGACTACAATAAATTCAAAATCCGTGAAGTGTTGGCGCACTACGGCAAAGGTATTTTGCAGGTATTCCGGCAACAAACGGAGCTCATGCGTATGCTCCAAAACACAGACCACAGTGATGAAACTATTGTACATTTAGCCCAAATTTGCCCAAAAATATCACTATTTCAATTACATAAGTTGCTTTTTGCCCGGTTTTTAAAGAAATTGCGGTGACTTTGTTTTAAAAGATACCTGAACGCCTTATATTTCGTATTTAAATTTGTTCTCTGAATACGCAACACTGCTATAGTTGAAATTCAGAGAACCGAATCGGAGAGATTTCTGTGCCAGACTTTTGGTGATAAAATTGAGCTGGCGTAGAGATTAGTCGGGGAGCAAATGACCATTATTTTGCTTTCGGCTTGACCACTAAGGCTAAAAAAATGTCAGGGAGATTTCCATTTTACCAGCAACTCGACGCGATGGACTGCGGGGCAACCTGCCTGCGCATGGTGTCTCGTCATTTTGGGCGGTACTACTCGCTAGAGTATCTCCGAGACCTGACTTATATGGGCAAACAGGGCGTCACCCTTTTGGGCATCAGTGACGCAGCTGAGCATATCGGGCTGCAAAGCCTGGCTGTGAAGACGACCTTCGATCGCCTGGCGAGGGATATTCCGGTCCCGGCTGTCGCGCACTGGAAACAGGAACACTTCGTGGTGGTCTACAAGGCGAATTCCAGGCATGTCTGGATTGCCGATCCGGCAGCGGGCAAATTCAAACTGACCCGTGAAGAATTCCTTGAAAACTGGGCAAGCGATGTGGAGGACGGGGAAGATGTCGGTGTGCTACTCTTGCTGGAGCCCACACCTGAGTTTTATGCCCGCGAGGGCGAAAAGATCAACAAGTCTGGCTTTGGCTACGTAAGGAGTTATTTTCAGCGCTACCGCCCTCTGCTCCTACAGCTGGGCGTAGGGCTGGCACTGGGCAGTTTGTTACAGCTTATTTTTCCATTCCTGATCAAGTCTATTATTGATACAGGAATTGAAAACGATGACCTTAATTTCATACAGCTTATTCTGCTGGCACAGTTTTTCCTGTTCGCAACGATGATGGCCGTGGAGCAATTCCGAAGCTGGATTTTGTTGCACGTAACGGTGCGCGTCAACATCAGCCTGATTTCTGATTTCCTAATCAAGCTCACCAAGCTGCCCATCAGCTTTTTTGATTCAAAAGTGACTGGTGATTTAATGCAGCGGATTGCAGACCATGAGCGGGTTCAACGTTTCCTGACTTCTACCTCCCTGGTTTCCATTTTTACCTTCGCGAATATCTTGGTTTTTGCGGGAGTGTTACTCGCTTGGGATGCGACTATTTTTGGCATTTTTATCGTTTTTACCCTGGCTCAGATAGGCTGGATTTTCTACTTCCAATACCTGAGGCGGGAGTTGGATTACAAGCATTTTGATCAGTCTGCGGAAAACCAAAGCAACCTGATGGAGCTCATCAGTGGCATGCAGGACATCAAACTCCACAATGCCGAGAAACAAAAACGGTGGGCATGGGAGCGTATTCAGGCCCGGTTGTTCCGCACAAGTGTCAGCGCTTTGCGCATTGGGCAAATACAACGTGCCGGGTCGGGATTTTTCAATGAGACTAAGAACCTACTGATCATTTTCATGGTCGCCAAGGCAGTTATGGATAATGAGATGTCGCTGGGAATGCTCCTTGGTGTTCAGTACATTATAGGGCAGATGAATTCGCCCCTCAATCAGCTGTTCGAGTTTCTGCGGGCCAGGCAGGAAGCCAAAATCAGCCTGGAGCGCCTCAACGAAATCCACGTCCGCGATAACGAGGAGAACCTGGAAGAGAAAATTACCATATTGCCGGAGTACGGTGACCTGATTTTGGAAAACGTAAGCTTCCAATACAATGGCCCGCACTCCCCAACCGTCCTGCGCAGCGTTAACCTGCGTATCCCCAAAGGACAAACGACCGCTATCGTGGGCACAAGTGGAAGTGGCAAGACCACTATTCTTAAACTGCTCCTCAATATCTATCAGCCCACCGAAGGCGCGATCCGTCTCGGTGACATCAACTTGTCTAATGTCAACAACCGGCTGTGGCGGAATAAATGCGGGGTAGTCATGCAGGATGGATACATCTTCTTCGACTCAATCGCTCGTAATATTGCATTAGGCGATGAGATCATCGATAAACGAAAACTGCTGAATGCCGTAAAGGTGGCCAATATTCAGACCTTCATTGAATCTCTGCCGTTAGGGTACAACACCAAAATCGGTCAGGAAGGGCTCGGGCTTAGTCAGGGGCAGCGGCAGCGCATGCTCATCGCCCGTGCTGTATACAAAAACCCGGATTATATCTTCTTCGATGAAGCGACTACCGCACTGGATGCCTATAATGAAATGCTGATCATGGAAAACCTGGAAGACTTCTTCCGCGGACGTACCGTGGTCACCGTAGCGCACCGCCTGAGCACGGTGATGAACGCGGACAATATCATTGTACTGGAAGGTGGAGAAATTGTAGAACAAGGCACGCACGACGAACTGACCTATCTGCGGGGCGCTTATTACCAACTGGTCCGCAATCAACTGGAGCTGGGCGCATAAATCCTACCACCTATGCAAGAGCACGAAAATATAGAAATCCGAAGCGAAGAGGTACAGGAAATCCTGGGTACCCCTCCGCCATGGATGGCTCGGTTTGGCACATTGCTGGCACTGCTTGTCGTAGTGGTGCTCGGCTATATTAGTTATTTTATTGAATACCCGGTGGTGGTGGATGCCGGTATTACGGTGTCTTCCAAAGAACCGCCCAAGCGCCTGGTGTCCAATATCAGTGGCCGGGTTCAGTCTATCCTGGTGGAAAATGAGGCTGCGGTTAAGGAAAATGATGTGATCGTCGTTTTCAAAAGCAATGCCCGCCTGGAGGATATGCTCACGCTGGAGTCCAAAATGATGATGATGGAGGCGCCTTCCGATTCTGCCCTGCTCGCCTTTTCAGTACCCGATACCTTCGTCCTGGGGTCTATCAAGGAGCCGCTCTATGATTTCTACCGGCAGCAGAAGGTGAGGCAGCAGTATGAGGAGAACCCTTACGATAAGTACAGCATTGACCAATTGGAGCGCGAGCTTCAAAAGATACAGAGTATTATTCGCTCGGACCTGCGGAGAATCGAAAACCTGGACAGTCAAATCGAGTTGGTTCAGGAACGGCTGGCGAGAGAGGAAAAGCTGGTCCGGGATAACCTTCTGGCTGAATCACGTATTGAGAAAACCAGAGAGTCGTTGCTTAGCCTGCAACGAATGCGGGAGAGTGTTGAGTCTTCCATCAAGAACCGTGAACTGGAAAAAGAGCGTATCCGGGCGGAGAAAACGGGTGTCCGCGAAGGTTCCGTTGAAAGTAAAAAACAGGCCGGTATTGAGCTGCGGGAGCGTTTTAACGACTTACAGCGCGCCGTAGAGGAATGGATGTTTAAGTACGTCATCACGGCTCCGGTAGCCGGAGTGGTGTCGCTTTACATGGAAGACATTACGGAGCAGCAATTTGTCGAAGAAGGTTTTGAAATTGGCGTGGTTGTCCCGCAACTGGAACAGGAAGCGAAGGGCATCATCTGGTTGCCGGTGGCCAAAGCCAGCCCGGTGAAGCCTGGTAAAAAAGTGGTGGTCAGTTTCGATGTGTACCCTGTACTGGAATTTGGGTCAACAATTGGGCAGGTCGAATCTATCAGTCAGGTGCCGATCAACGGGCAGGTGGCCCTAACTATTGATTTCCCCAGAGGCCTGGTCACAGAGTTCGGTCGGGAGTTGGATGCTTCTCAGACCATGAAGGGCGATGCCAATATCATCATTAAGGACAAGCGGTTTATTGAGCGGATTTTCGAGCATTTTAGGAGTTAATAAATGCCCCCCCAAGTATTCACCATTAAAAAGGGCTCATACGCATCCAAATGGGTGCGCATGAGCCCTGATTTTAATGGTCCCTACAGGTGGATCACCTCGTCGTAAGCCGCTGCTGCCGCTTCCATCACCGCCTCGCTCATCGTGGGGTGAGGGTGCACCGTTTTGATGATCTCATGGCCTGTGGTTTCCAGTTTTCGGGCGGCTACTACTTCTGCAATCATCTCCGTTACATTCATGCCGACCATGTGGGCGCCCAGGAACTCGCCGTATTTCGCGTCGAAGATGACCTTTACGAAGCCTTCCTTCGCACCAGCTGCACTGGCTTTGCCGGAAGCAGAAAATGGGAATTTGCCCACCTTGATTTCATAACCGGCATCCTTAGCCGCCTGCTCCGTATAGCCTACTGATGCGACCTCAGGCACGCAGTAAGTACAGGCTGGAATGTTGTTGTAGTCCATAGGCTGCGGATTTTCACCTGCGATTTTCTCCACGCAGATGATGCCCTCAGCGCTGGCAACGTGCGCAAGTGCGGCACCGGGCGTCACATCGCCGATTGCGTAGATACCTGCAACGTTGGTGCGGTAGAACTCATCTACCTGAATCAGGCCGCGGTCCGTTTTGATGCCCAGTGCTTCCAGGCCAATATTCTCTGTGTTTGGCGCTACGCCTGCTGCAGAAAGTACAACGTCGCACTTGATTTCTTCCGTCTTGCCGGTTTTCCGGTTCTTAACGGTAACTGTACATCCACGGCCTTTGGTGTCAACCGACTCCACAGAGGTGTTGCCAAGAATATTGATGCCCTTCTTTTTATAGATTTTATTCATTTCCTTGCTCACGTCGGCATCTTCGCGGGGCACCAGGCCCTGCTCCATGAATTCCACCACTGTCACTTCCGTGCCGATAGAGCTATAGAAATAAGCAAATTCGGTACCGATGGCACCAGCGCCCACCACAACCATTTTCTTAGGCTGCTTTTCAAGGCTCATCGCTTTGCGATACTCAATGACCTTTTTTCCATCAATAGGAACAGTAGGCAGCTCTTTGGCCCGCCCGCCGGTGGCAATAATGATGTGCTCAGCGCTGTATTCTTTTTTATTGCCGTCTTTGTCCGTCACCTCTACCTTCTTGCCGCGGAGCAGTTTGCCGTGGCCATCGAGTACGGTGATTTTATTTTTGCGGAACAGGAAGTTAATCCCCTTGCTCATTCCATCCGCCACGTTACGGCTGCGTTTCACCATTCCGGTGAAGTCAACGCTGGCTTTATCTACTTTGATACCGTAGTCTTCTGCGTGGTTGATGTACTCAAAAACCTGAGCACTCTTCAACAGGGCTTTGGTTGGGATACAGCCCCAGTTCAGGCAAATGCCCCCAAGTGATTCCCGCTCCACTACACCAACTTTCATACCGAGTTGTGAAGCGCGGATGGCGGCAACGTATCCTCCGGGACCACTGCCAACTACAATCAGATCAAACTTATCCATGTTCTTGTTTCTGGTTTTAATTATGAGTCTGCCTGCAAAATCGATCAGCAGGAGTAGGCGAAAATTTTCAAGCCTCCAGCTTTTCAGACTGCTGGAAAATTAGCGCAAATATACTGACCAAAACGCGGTTGTCACAACAAAGCAGCTTATAGTACGATTTTCAACGGCGGGAAGGCACAAAAAAGGACTCCGCTGCTATCACTGCCGCGGAGTCCATTCTAACTTGCTGATACTTAATCTTTGTGCCTATAGGGAGTTGGACATCTTCTTTTGATGATCTAAAAGTAGAACAAAGGGAACGGTTTCTAAAATATTCTCACTGACAATTTGTCAAGCAACAAAATGATGAAAGGTGCTCATGATTTGATTAAGATGCTGGTTTTTTAATGTTTATACATTTTTATTTTAATTTATGCAATGCTGCTGCTTTCCGCTATTCCTTGTAAATCAGGGGCGAGGGCTGTCAGATAAAATTCTGTTTTTTATTCCTCTTCGGGCGTGGTTTCGTAGAGGACCGTGACGAGCTTTGACTCTTGGCCTGCTTCGGCTGCCGTGATTCGGAATGCTAAACCGGGCTGCAAAGAGATGGGCTCACCCCGGGGGCGCAAGTTTTCCTTCCTGGACTCCAGTACTTCGCTTATTGCGCTGAAAGAGAGATAGGGCGCTCCCAGTTCGCCCAGCTCCCGGTATTTTTGAATAGCCTGCAGCGCCCAGTCTTCTTTCCGGGTTACTGCTTGCCAGGAGAATGTGAATTCCTGCCTGATCTGATCGCAGCCGGTCTGCTCAATTTGCACAGTCGTAGATTGGTTCAGTACAAAACGCTCCACCCCTTTGCCAGGCTGCAGCTCAAACTGATGCTGAGAAACCCCCGGCAGGGAGGCATCAAAAATGGGCTCCGGAGCACCGTACAAACAATCTTCAAAAGATTCACGAGGTGGCAGATCAGAGGCGCAGCCACCCAGTCCGGCCAAGGCCCAAAGCCCGAGCGAGAAAATAATACCTGACAGGGCCCGCTTCATTTCGGTAGATCGATGGTTAAACAATTATCAGCAATTGGTGTTAGGCTATCGGTTTTAAGATTACACGGCAATAGTAGACTATTTGGCCACTCAAATAACCCGAAAAATTTCAAAATACATCCTTTATGGTGAATTCAAAATATTCCGGCAATGGTATTGCCCGGAAAGTAAACGGCTATGTGCCTAATAATGGGAGCGACCTCGTGGAGGAATTGGGAGATATGCATGCTGCGACCTCTGTTGACACGCCGCTGCGGGCAGATGCCTTTGACCGCTCTGATGAAGAAAAAATGGAAATCATCAGTCAGCATTTCCGGGAAATCATGGAAACCCTGGGACTGGATCTGACCGATGATTCTCTGAACGGTACGCCGAGACGGGTAGCGAAAATGTTCGTCAAGGAAATCTTTGGCGGGCTGAACCCGGAATCCAAACCTGCGATTTCTTTATTCGAAAATAAATTTGGTTACCGGCAAATGCTGGTGGAGAAGGGCATTCAGGTGCAGTCCTTTTGCGAGCACCATTTTCTGCCAATTTATGGCAAATGCCACATCGCCTACATCGCTAATGGCAAGGTGATTGGACTGTCTAAGCTCAACCGGATTGTAGAACACTTCGCTCGTCGCCCGCAGGTACAGGAGCGGCTCACCGTGCAGATCGCCGAAGAGCTCAAGCGCGTGCTCAAAACCGATGATGTAGCGGTATATATGGATGCCAAGCACATGTGCGTGGAAATGCGAGGCATTAAACACACACAGTGCAGCACCGTTACCTCTGAGTATAGCGGTCGTTTTCTCAATGAGAATGTACGCGCAGAATTTCTAAAGACTATCAAAGACTAAAAAGCGAAATTTAAATTATGGCGGTTGAATTATTAGCCAACAAGAAGGTATTGATTGTAGGTGCTACCGGCGGCATTGGTGCCGAAGCAGCCAAAATGATCAAAAACTCTCAGGGTAATGTCTTCATTACCGGCAGAGATCAGGAGAAGCTGAAAAAGGTAGCTAAAGACAATAAAATTCCTGATGATCAGGTGTTCACCATGGAGGTTACTGACCCGGAGTCCGTTCAAAAAGTAGCGGACCAAATCCACAGTAAAGTGGATCAAATTGACATTCTGGTGAACGCAGCCGGGGTAGGCTACCTCAAGAAGTTTGAGCAGATCGAATACGAGCAGATGAGCCGTATGATTGACATCAACCTCAAAGGTGCTTTCCTGGTCATGCAGGCCTTCCTTCCTCCAATGAAGGCCTCTAAAAAAGGGATGATTATCAACATCCCTGGTGTTCTGGGGCGGGCTCCTATGGCAGCCGCTGCAGCCTATGCGGCTTCCAAATACGGGTTAAACGGCATGGTGAAGTCGCTGCGCGAAGAGTTGAAGCGAACAGAAATCAGGCTGTCGAACCTTTACCTGGGCGGCGTGGATTCGGAATTCTGGGATGACATTGATATGCCTGTAAACCGGGATAAGTTCATCACGGCTCAGGAAGCCGGGCGTGCGGTATGGTTCATGTGCCAGCAACCTACCTCCGGCGTAGTATCCGAGATGGTTATACAGCCTTTCAACCATCAGGTGATTTAGAACTTCAGAAAATAAACTTTGACCGGGCGCTGCCGTACCCACTGGCAGCGCCCGGTTTTTTTATTAGGGTTGTTGGCGAAGTGCCAAGTAGGCTTTAACAAAATCTGGCATTCCATACCCCACAGCAACATTAGGCAAGTCAGACTGGCTGCTACTATTGCGGATGGCATTCAGCAGTTCCTCTACGCTGGCATCGGGATAAGCTTCGCGCAGGCAGGCGACCATGCCCGCTACAATCGGGCTGGCAAAAGACGTCCCGGACCCAATCGTGACCTGATACTGATAGGCATCAGCCAATGTAACCCACGCTCCGGGCGCTACAATATCCGGTTTGATGCGTCGGTCTGCTGTAGGGCCTACCGAGCTGAAGCTCGCCAAATCCCCGTTTAACGCAGTAGCCCCGATTGAAAAAGCGCCTGCCGCATCCGCCGGTATACCAATCCGGCGCCAGGGGCTGCCTCCTTCATTGCCTGCGCTCGTGACCACCAGCATGCCTTTCCGGGCCGCAATATCAGCTGCCCGGCTGGCTACAGAAATGCTCCCCGTCAGGTCCTCCGCCGTGTAGTTCATAGAGGCCTCATCAAACTGGGTATAGCCCAGGGAAGAGTTCATGACATCTGCTCCGAGGCTATCCGCATACTCAAGCCCGGCCACCCAGTGGCATTCCTCTATTCGGTGTTCGCCCCGTGTATCTTCAGTTTTAATACAGACGTAAGTGGCATCTGGTGCCGTGCCTACCAGCACTTCCGGCTGATTGGCCGCCATAGTGGAAAGGACTTTGGTACCGTGGCTGCTGGATTCCCAAACCAGCGTGTCTTTATCGACCATGTCCAGGGACGTAAGCAACCGGTTGTCAGCGCGGAGGGAGTCGAAGAATGGGCTTTGGTCCACTCCGGTGAAACCGCCATCCATAACGGCAATCAGGACACCCTTGCCCCGGTAGCCCATCAGGTGAAGGCTGTCCCCGTTGATGGCTTTGATCTGTTTGGTTCCGTAACCGTAATGCTGCCCGGATAGCGCTTTGCTCTTGAGCTTGCCCATTTTCGCGTCCCGTTCCACGCTGGCTTTTTTTGCCCGGTACGGCCCGGCATACCAAACGGTATCCACAAAAGGCAGGGCTTTAATATCCGGCAGCATAGACGATTCTCCGTAAATGGTAGCGGCATTGAGCCAGCGGGAGGTATGGTGCACTTTGGCCCCGGCTTCGGTCACGCCTTTTAGGTAAACGGGATTGGGTGGGAAATCTTCCATTGTCACCGGGATGCCCAATTTCTGCCTTCTGGCAATGGCACGGGGAGAAAGGAAGACCTCCGGTGCATCCACCGTGTAAGGCGTATTCGCTTTGTCTTTGAAGGCGACCCAGTAAAACTGCTGGTCGTTGTTGGGTTGTTGTTCCTGCCCCAAAGCAGGGTAAGCAAAGCCTAATAAACAGGCGATAGCGCTGCTGAAAATGGTCTTTTTCATAGGTTGTTATCCAATTGTCTTATCAATATTGAAGCGGAATTCCTGGTCCAGCTTATCCTGGATGAGCTCCAGTAGCTGATTGCCGTGGTGTTCCCTTTTAAGGTCAAACTGGGTATCCTGAATAGTATCCGCGTTAATCACGCGGTGCGGGGTTGGGAAAGGCAGGCGTTCAGCGGTGCGTACCAGATCATGAGCCTGTTTCACGCTTTGAGGTGCGGCAATAACATAAAATTCCTGGTATTCGGATGCCCCCTCCTGCCACCACTGTACACCGGTTTCCGGTTTGAAATAAACACGTACAGCTTGCCCGGTAAAGTGCAAGCAAGCCCCAATTAGTCTGTCTTGTGCATTTTGAGGCTCGGGCTTTTGGCCATTGCTCCAGTTGTGCTCTGTTGAAATAACGGTAGTTTTAGGTTCCGTGCCCCGGAGCCAGACCGCCTCTGTGGCAGCCAACTCAAAAGGCAAGTCCCTGATTAGCGCCTCATAGAACCGGATTACCCGTTCAGGGGGCTCACCTATAATATAAAGCGGGCATTCATTATTGTCCGGGTTCAGGATTTCAAAAAGATTAAGTTTTTCCTGTTGCAGCTGTTGCTCCACCTGATCGAGGGTGTCTACCCACTCGGGCTGATAGGGCTGTACATCGAGGCAGGACAAGGCTAACTGCAACTCCAGTTGCTCCGTATGTTGCAGCAAGGCCTCGAAACGTGCCTTTTGATCGGTAAGAATGCCGTAGCGTTCTGCATTTTCCTTTTGTTCCCAAAACTGCTTGCCTTTGCGGCGGCGGGAGGCGGTCAGCAGGTCCAGTTCGGAAAGCATGTGCACATAGGAACTGCCTTCCATCAGTTTTTCTACCGACCGGCGCAGATTGCTCGCATGGTCAGCGTAGGCGATTTTAGTATATTCTTCCAATAACAGGTCGAGCCCCAAGGGGTCTGATTTGGTCGTCAGGTGAGGTTGGCCATCTTTCAGGTCTACCACGATTTCAACCTGATCGTCAACATCCTGTTGGTTCAGGGCATAGGCCAGGGGCAGGATGAGCTCATGGCGGAGCGTTCGCTGCAGGTGGCGGGCACCGTATTGTTTGTCGTAGCCGCGGGTAGCGAGGTGTTCCAAAAAGGGCTCGGTCAGCACAAAGTTCATTTTGCGGAAGCGGATGCCCTCGCGGCGCTTGAGCTGTTCAATTTCGCGGTCCAGCACATAGCGGATGGTCAGGTTGTCCAGCGGGGCAAAGGGGATAATCTGGTCGATCCGGTTGAAAAGCTCGGGGCGGAAATATTTCTGCACTGCATTAAGAAAGTGATCTTCCACGCTCTTGATGGTCTGCTCTTTTTGCCATCCTATGGGGTTGAGCTGTAGGCTGCCAGCTCCCACATTGGAGGTCATGATGATGATGGTGCTGCAGAAGTTGACCAGCCGGCCCTGACTGTCGGTCAGCCGCCCTTCAGAAAGCATTTGCAAAAGCAAGTCAAAAAAGACCGGATGTGCCTTCTCAATCTCGTCAAACAGCAGCACTCCAAAGGGCGCTTTCCGGATCGCCGAAGTCAACAGGCCCTCAGAAAAATAGCTTTGGCCTATGAGCCGCTGTACGGAATAGGGCGTTGAGAACTCACTCATGTCAAAACGGGTCATCCGCTCCGCTCTTCCAAACATGAATTCTGCAAGCTGCTTGGCCAGCTCAGTCTTGCCCACACCGGTAGGACCTACAAATAACATAGAGGCGATTGGCTTCCCGGTCCGGGCCAGGGCGGTTTTGACGGTAGAGAGAATGCCCACAATCCGGCCAACAGCCTCTTCCTGCCCGAAAACACGGCTATTGAAGTGCTTGAGCAGGGCTTCCGGGTCCATTGGCAGGTCCGGGTCGATCATAAACCGCGGCATGCCAGTCTCCTCGCTGAACTGGGCAATGATTTCGGAACGGTGTATGGCTACCGAATCGGTTGGGGCGCCAGGTAGAGACTTTCCCCTCCGGTTGAGGAGGAGGTTCTCCAAAAAGCGGACAGGGCGTCCCGGCATCCCATCGTAGGGCGTAAACCGCCGGCTAAGCCGCACCGTCTCCTGAATGGCATAAGGGTCAATACTAATGCGTTGCCCTCTGGCCAGGTCGTTAGCCTTTCGCTCAATGATTTGCTCCAGCTCCCCGGACTCAGGTTCCGTGATAGCTATGCGCTGAAAGACGTTGAGGTAGGAGGGGCTTTTGATTTCAATGCGGGCGAGCTCTTCATCCGTGCATTCGGAGATTAGCGTGACCTCTCCCCGGCTAAGGTAGGGCAGAAGGTAGTCTGCGATACTTACCGTATTGCCTTCATATTTACCGACCTCGAACAGGTCCATCAGGTTGCGCACAAAGAGGAGGTCGGGCTGACCGGAAAGCTCCCGGCAAAGCAAGGATAGGTTTTCCTGCCAGCCAGTGTCTTTCATCAATTCTTTGATGAGGGTGGAAGCCGTTGTCTCCCAAATTTTGCCGGGCAGCTTAAATTCGGATTGCCGGCGGGCAAGCTCCCAGACCAGTGCGGTTTTGCCAGTTCCGGTTGGGCCCACGAGCAAAGTATTGCGGTGAAAGTTGCCGGTAAGGATTTGCGCCAGCTGCCCGAGTTCCTTCTCCCTGCCATAACTGGCGGGCGTGTCTATCTTAAGTTCCGTAGCTGCTTTGGGCAATAGCCGGTCCTGCTGCTCATTGCCCATCTGCTCCAGTTCCTTCGGGCTGGGCACCTGAAGCGTAATCGGGTACTGCTTAAGCTCGATGAGGTCAAACCAGATCGCGCTCACGATGTTTTGCACGGCCTGCAGGCGGCGATGGCGGGCAAAGTCAAGTTGAATGGCCTCAATGACCTTTTTCTCCAGCTCTTCAGGGACGGCCGAATAAGCCTCTAAATCCAAAGCTGGCACAATAGCCCATATCCCTTCACCGGGTTGCAATTGATTGAAATAGTAGGTGAACTCAAGTTCAAAGGCCGGATAAGTGAACTGATCCCTGGAAGCTGGAAAGCTCACCTTGACTTTAGCGGGGATAAAATGCCCTTGCTGGTATTCGTTGAGCAGTTCGCTGATCTGCCCCTGATTGAGCACTTTGTTTTGCAGTGCCTCCGCATATTGCCCGGCAAGAATGGGGAGTTTTTCCCGAATGCGGAGCACTTCGCGGTCGTTGAGCGGGGCGAGCAGGCTGCCGCCGGTCAGCAGGTGGAGCCGAAAAGCGTAAAACGGGATGGTAAGTTCGAAAGCCATGCAGGCAATTGGGTTGATTGAATAGGGCCTGACCATTCCGGGCTCAGCAGTAGCCCAATAATTGGTAAGCCTTAAAACTAGTGCTTTTTTCCGGTTCTGAAAAGCTAAGCTATGATCTGCCCTTCTTCAATGCCACCATAAATGGCCGCAAGCCCATGCTGATGCCGGTATCCGCTACAGAAGGCAAGCAAAGCGTCTACCTGATGCCAGTTGGCTGGAAGTGCTGCTAGTTGATAATCCGGCAGATGGGCAAGGACTATTTCGGTAGCTTCCTGCAGGTAAGTTTTGTCCTTTTTGTACCGCTTACGGTCTAAGGCCATGATTTTAGAAAGCTGCCCCGGGTAGACCTCAAGGGTAGCGCATTCCAAGACTTTTAGTTCCCGGCTTAGACGCATGGCGCGTGCGGTAAGCCCACCGAGGAACATAGGCGACATGGCCTGCACCTCTTTATCGGCAGCCCGGTAGAAAAAATCTTCGTATACATCCGGGGTGTGGTAAACGCCGGGCAGGCTGAGAGGAGCGTCCAGGTATAGCGCGTCGGGGCGGTGCGCTTCCACCCAGCTTTTGGCCCACTTGTCAGCATCTTTTTTGGCGGCGCTCTGTGCCAGCCGGATCGCCCGGCCTTCAGCCCATGCAATGACTGTTGTGCCTGCCATTTTGCTTCCGTAATCTACACCTGCCCATTTCATTTAGTGCCCGATTATGTTAGAAAATTGGTGCGCCAGGTCTTCTGCAACAGCCTCCTGTCCGGTCTCTTGTGTATAGACGACGCTAGCCTGCTGATAGAAAGGGCGGCGCTCCCGCAGTTTCTGGCTGATGTATGCCCGCAGGCCCTCATCGGTCAGGGAACGGATGAGCGGCCGGTGGTCCCGCCCGCTTTTCAGGCGCTGAAGTAATACCTCCGGCGCAGTATCGAGGTAAACGGTCAGCCCGTTAGCGTTCATCCATTCCATATTTTGGTGAAAGCATGGGGTGCCGCCACCGGTGGCAATCACCGCAGGCGGTTCCTGGACCATTTGCCGGAGGGCTTGCGCCTCAGCCTGCCGGAAGTGCCCTTCTCCCTGCTGCTCAAAGATTTCGCGTATGGAAAGCGCCTCCTCCTGCTCAATCCAATCATCGAGATCAATGAACCGGCGGTTGAGTAATTGTGCCAGTTGCTGGCCGGTATAGGATTTGCCCGAACCCATAAATCCGATAAGGTAAATCTGCATGCCTGAGGGTACGTATTTGTAGGGGACAAAACAAATCCTTTCCCGGATTAGTTGATAATTTGGTTAAGGATTCATGGAGTTCATTACCTTTGTGCTGAAAAATTGAAATGCTATGATGAAATCACTGCCAGTCTTTTTGTTCGCATCCCTGTTCCTGATTGCCGCTTGCAGCAACGACAGCCAACAGCCGGAAAGTAGTTCAGAAAAAAACCTACAAGAGATTAAAAAGGATGGCGCCATCAGTAATGCGGATATTATTCGCAACCCGGTATCTTTAGATACGCCCATCGATACGGTCAATGTGGCTAAAATGAGTTTTGAGGAGCAAAACTACGAATTCGGTGAAGTGATGGAAGGGGAAATGGTTGAGCACACCTTCAAGTTTAAGAACACAGGCAAAGCACCCCTTGTCATTCAGGGCGCCCGTTCCACCTGTGGGTGCACGGTGCCGGAATGGCCGAAAGATCCGATACCAGTAGGAGAGGAGGGCGAGATTTTTGTCCGCTTTGACACCAAAAACAAACGGGCCCGTCAGGTAAAACCTGTTATCATCACAGCAAACTCCTATCCGGCAACAACTAAAGTCTACCTGCGCGGCTTCGTAAAGGAAGAAGGCGCTGAACAATAAAAACAAACGAAATTCATCTTAAACATGACTCAAAACGCTATCTTACTGCTACAAGCGGGCAATGCAGGCATGATGAACCTGGTGTTCATCGGTGCGATGATCGTAATTTTTTACCTGTTTCTGATCCGCCCGCAGCAGAAACGGCAAAAAGAACAAAAATCATTTAACGAAGGGCTACAGAAAGGGGACGAAGTGGTTACCGCAAGCGGCATTATTGGTCGTATCAATAAGCTGAGTGAAACGGAAGCTACCCTGGAAGTCTCCAACAAAACCTTCATCCGGGTGACGCGCAGTGCGATTTCCAAAGAGATGACGGAGTCCTTCGTATCAGAAGGCGATGATCAAGATAAATAAGCAAATATTTAAGTTTCAACTGAAAGAAGACCGGGCTATCCTGCTTGCTTGTATCGGGATAGCCTTTGTCTTTTGGTTGCTGATCAAGCTCTCTCAAACGTACCGCGCACAAAAAGAGGTTTATTTCAATATTGAACTGCCTAAAGGGGCTTCGCTCTCCGCCCTGCCACCGGACAACCTGGTAGTTGACCTCGAGGGCACCGGATGGGACCTGCTCTTTGACCATTTTTACAGCAGTGAGCTGGGGCTGACCTACAACATGGATGGCATCAGCCGGTTGAACTTGTCCCGCGGGCAATTGCGCAGCGATATTCAGGCACAGCTGTATTCTGACGATATTAAGGTACTGGAAATTAATTACGATCAGCTGAACCTCCGGGCAGAAGAACAGGCCAGCCGCCGGGTGCCTATTGTACCTGTCACCGTCCTGAGTTTTGCTCCTGACCATCAGCTGAAAGCTCCGGTTGCCCTGTCTCCGGACTCCGTAACCCTTATTGGCCCGCAGTCCATTGTCAGTCAGTTTGAATCCTGGCCCTCGGATTCCATAGTGTTCAATAACCTCAAGCAAAGCCTGCTGACTACCGTACGCTTAAAAAAGCCACCTCCGGAACTCGCCCTGTCTCCGGAACAAACCGAGGCTCAAATAGAAGTTGAATCCTTCACGGAAAAATCCGTCTACGTCCCCTTAGTCGTCAAGAACGCACCCGATAGCATCCGGATTTTTCCGGAAAAGGTGACCGTAACTTCCAGGTTAGGACTGAGTCAATACGACCGGATGACTTATAAAGACTTTTCGGCAGAAGTAGACCTGGAAGGGGTGGCCCTCAATTCTTCCGGCACAACTGCTCCAATACTTATTACCCGCCAGCCGGATTACATCCAATCCATGTTTTTCACGCCAAAATCCGCCCGCTTTTTTTTCATAGAAGCAACGGACTCCACTACAGTGAAGCCTCAACAGACCAATCAATAAGAGATAGTCCGTTTTGTTCCTTAATGGTTCTCAGTAAATTAGAGTGGGAAATGCTTGATTCAGGGCATAAAAAAACCCGCTGCTATTTTGAAGGAAGGTGCAGCGGGCTCACTAACGCGCTCTCTCTGTATACTCAAATATACAGCCTTTTTGCACTATTTGTTTAATGATGACCAAATTTTTTTTAAAAATTGTTGTTAAGGCCCAATAAATGAACGGTCTTGAAGCAGTATAAAAAACGCTGCCCCGCACATCCTTTCCGGAGACGGGGCAGCCCACACTATGAGAACACCCATTAAATTGTTCGCTCCTAATACGATGGCTTGAGGGGATTTGTTATATCATAAGGTGTTAGCGTTTTTAACGTCCGTTAACTGAATTTCCTAATGCCCTGATAAGCGCTGGGTTGCACGTTAAAATGCATGAAAAAGAACGGCGTTAATACCTTGTTAAAGGATCAAAAAGAACGGCGGGCCTCCGCTAACGGATGAACGGTTCTAGTCAAAAATCGTATTTTTGGCATTATGATCAAGCAAAAGACCATAGATGAAATTATGGAAACCGCCCGGGTGGAGGATGTGGTCGAAGACTTCGTCAACCTGAAGCGGCGGGGCGTTAATTTGATCGGATTGTGCCCTTTTCACAATGAGAAAACACCTTCCTTCACCGTATCGCCTTCCAAGGGGATTTACAAATGCTTTGGCTGTGGAGAAGGGGGCGATGCCCTGAAGTTTGTCATGGAGCATGAGCAGCTTTCTTATCCTGAGGGGCTGCGCTACCTGGCAAGCAAATATGGGATAGAAATAGAAGAAACCGAAGTCAGCGACGAGGCCCGTGCCGAGCGGCAGCATCAGGAGAGCCTGTTTTTGGTCAATGAGTTTGCCAAGCAATTTTACCAGCAACAGATGTTTGAAACCGACCGGGGCAAAAGTGTGGCCCTAAGCTATTTCAAACGACGAGGCTTTCGGGAAGAGGTCATCAAAAAGTTTGGGCTGGGGTATGCCCCTGCCGGCAAGGACACTTTCACGCTGACGGCCGTCCAAAAAGGGTATAACGCAGATTTGCTGAAGCAGCTGGGCCTGACTTCACAGTACGGGCGCGATTTTTTCCGGGACCGGGTGATGTTTCCCATTCACAACCTCTCCGGAAAGGTTATAGGGTTCGGTGGGCGTATCCTTGTGAAGGATGTTAAAGCCCCGAAGTACGTCAATACGCCGGAGACGGAAGTCTACAACAAAAGTAAAGTCCTTTACGGTGCGTTCCATGCCAAGCAGGCCATCCGCAAGCTTGATGAGTGCATTCTGGTGGAAGGTTACACAGATGTCATCTCCCTGCATCAGGCAGATGTGAAAAATGTCGTGGCTTCTTCCGGCACCTCGCTTACTGTGGGGCAAATCGGTCTAATCAAACGGTATACGGAGAATATCAAAATCCTCTACGATGGGGATAAAGCCGGCGTTAAGGCTGCCCTACGGGGGCTGGGGCTGGTTTTGGAACAGGGTTTGAATGTCAAAATCGTACTCCTGCCGGATGGTGAAGACCCTGATTCCTATGTGCAGTCTGTAGGCACGGATGCTTTTCGGAACTACGTTGATCAGGAAGCCAAGGACTTCATCATGTTTCAGGCGGGGTTGCTGCAGGAAGAAGCTGCGGGCGACCCGGTAAAGCAGTCCAAACTCATACAGGAAATCGTCGAGAGCATTTCCAAGATTCCCGACCCCATCAAGCGCTCCTTGTACATCAGGGAGTGTGCCAACCTAATGGGGGTAGACGAACAGCTCTTGGTCAACGAAGCTAATAAAGCTGTGGAGGCAAGGCTGCGGAAACAAGAGCAGGAACGTCAGCGAGAGGCTCGTCAGCGGGAACGTGCCCGCCGGCTAGAGCAGGAAGCACCACCGGCATCTTCCCCGAAAAAGCTGTCTCAGGGACCGCCTCCGCCTGGTGCCGGAGACGAGCCGCCTTTTCCTTCTGAAGAGCCGGGAGGGATTACGGACCTTCCGTTCGAAGAGTTGCCGCCGGAAGAAATGCCCGCTCCGGCCCGGGAAAAACCCGTTGGCGATGGTTTTCAGGAGCGGGACCTCGTCCGTATCCTGGTCACCGGAGGTGATGCTCAGTTCGATCAGGAAGATGGTATAACAGTTGCGGAGTACCTTATTGCCAATGTGGAAGATGTGCTCGATGAGTTCGACAACAGTCTGTATCAGCGGGTCTTCCAAATTGCTATGGAAGCCCTGGCGGAGGGCAAGGCCGTTAGGCCCAAGCTCTTCCTTCACCATATTGAGGATGATGTGCAGCAGCTTGCCGTGGACCTGTCTGCTTCTCCTTATGAGTACAGCGAAAACTGGGCAAATAAGTGGGAGATTTTCCTGAATACCCAGAAAATGCCTGATGAGAATTTTGCCAAAGACAGCCTTTCTGCCATGAAACGGTTCCGGCTTCGCAAACTCAACCGCATGATCATGCAGAACGCAGAGCAGCTCAGAGCGGTAATGGAAAATGGGGAAGGGGACTACATGGCCCACCTGAAACTGGACCAAAAGCTGAAACAGCTGCGCAATGAACTGGCCAAAGAGTTGGGTACCGTAGTGTTTTAAACAGGTAAAAAAATACCGCAGTCCGGTGAGGACTGCGGTAATGGTACCTGTTTAAGGTTGTTATTTCGCTTACTTATTCTGATCGATGCAATTCAGGTCTTCAAACGCCTGCTTCAGGCGAATCTTGAAGCTTTCCTCAGCCGCGCGCAGCCATTTACGGGGATCGTAGAACTTCTTGTTCGGTACATCGTCCCCGTCCGGGTTGCCAATCTGCGCCTGCAGGTAGTCGTGGTGCTTCTTGTCGTAGTTGCGGATGCCGTCCCAGAAAGCCCACTGCAAATCCGTATCGATATTCATCTTGATGGCTCCGTACTCGATCGCTTCGCGGATTTCCTCGCGGGAAGAACCGGAACCGCCGTGGAAGACAAAGTTGATGGGGTTATCGCTTGTGCCAAATTTCTCCTTCACATACTCCTGCGAGTTCTTTAGGATGATTGGCTTCAGCTCTACGTTGCCGGGTTTGTAAACGCCGTGCACGTTACCGAAAGCAGCAGCAATGGTAAAGCGCTCACTGATCTTATTTAGCGTTTCGTAGGCAAAGGCAACTTCTTCCGGCTGCGTATAGAGTCGGGAGCTGTCTACATCCGTGTTGTCCACGCCGTCTTCTTCTCCGCCGGTTACGCCAAGCTCAATTTCCAGCGTCATACCGATTTTGCTCATACGCTCGTGGTACTTGGCGCAAATCTCAACGTTCTCTTCGAGGCTCTCTTCAGAGAGATCGAGCATGTGAGAACTGTAGAGCGGATAGCCACGGTCTTTGTAGAATTTCTCCCCGGCTTCCACTAGCCCGTCGATCCAGGGCAGGAGTTTTTTCGCGCAGTGGTCGGTGTGCAGAATGACCGTCACGCCATAAGCCTGTGCCATCGTATGCACATGCATGGCGCCGGAGATGCCCCCAAGGATGGCAGCGCGCTCCCCTTCATTAGAAAGCCCTTTGCCGGCTACAAAGCTGGCACCACCATTGGAGAATTGAATGATAACCGGGGAGTTGACCTCCCGTGCAGTTTCGAGGACTGCATTGATGGAGTTGGTGCCTACCACGTTGACGGCAGGCAGTGCGAAATTGTTTTCGTTTGCATAGTTTAGCAATTCGGTAACCTCGTCACCGTGAAGGACACCCGGGCGAAAGCGGGTTGCGGTTGCAGTTGACATATTATTGGGTTCGGTTTTGAAAAATTAATGGCTATATCACCGAGGCGGTAATATAGCCATTTTCTATGTTTTGGGCGAGTATCGCCCCCCTTTTGGAGCGGGAATTGATTTAAGAGCTTAATTTGGATTTTACACTTCGGGCTGCTCTTGCCAAATTTTGTCCTGCTCTTCGTTGTTCTATCGGTCACGTCCGTACGGATGTTCCCTCATCGCGCCTTGATCAGAATAAAATTTGGCTGCGTTCGCTCCAAAAGCAAAATCCCAACAAGCCCTAAATCACCCCTTCTTCGGTCAAATAGCGCTCTGCATCAAGGGCTGCCATGCATCCGGTGCCCGCCGCGGTCACGGCCTGACGGTATACATTATCCTGCGCATCACCGCTGGCAAAGACGCCTTTAATGTTGGTCTTGGTGGTCTTGCCCTTAGTCACGATGTAACCCGTATCATCCATATCCAGCCAGTCTTTGAAAATGTCTGTATTGGGCTTGTGGCCAATGGCTACGAAGAAGCCTTTGATCGGGATGACGGAAGTTTCCTTCGTTTGGTTATTAATCACGCGTACGCCTTCCACTTCCTCTTCTCCAAGGATTTCCTCAGTTTCTGTATTCCAGTGGATTTCGATATTTTCGGTATTCATCACCCGTTCCTGCATGATTTTGGAAGCCCGCAGCTCGTCCCGGCGCACCAGCATGTGCACTTTTGGGCTGAGCTTGGAAAGGTATAAGGCTTCTTCGGCAGCAGTATCTCCACCCCCGACGATGGCGGTTTCCATTCCGCGGAAGAAGAACCCGTCGCATACGGCGCAGGCAGATACACCTTTATTGGTCAGCCGCTTTTCAGACTCCAGTCCCAGCCATTTGGCGCTGGCTCCTGTGGAGATGATAATGCTGTTGGCGTGGATTTCCTGGCCGGATTCTGTCCAGGCTTTGTGCACCGGGCCGGTAAGGTCTACCTTGCTGATCAGTTCATAACGGACATCCGTACCGAAACGCTCCGCCTGCTTGCGGAAGTCCTCCATCATTTGTGGGCCCATGATGCCTTCCGGATAGCCCGGGTAGTTTTCCACGTCAGTGGTAATCATGAGCTGGCCGCCTGGCTCAGAGCCAGTATACAGTACGGGAGACATGTTGGCACGTGCAGCATAAACGGCAGCGGTATAACCCGCGGGGCCAGAGCCAATGATGAGGCATTTTACTTGTTGGATATCTTCTGCCATCGTGGTTTTTCTTTGTAGTTTTTTTATAATCCGGGCAAAAATAAAAAGTTTGAGCAAAGCGGTCTGTAATTACCGTCACAGTTTGTCGCCCGAACTGAAATCTTCAGGAAAGGAAACGCCGCAAACCCGCTTCAGGTTGAGTCGGTTTGATCTCCCTTTTGTCAAAGCCTAAATTGGCTTATCCAGGCGGGAAAAAAATGGCATCTTTGCGGGGTACAATAACTATAGCATGCTGGAATCATCTCTGGAAAAACGGCTGATGGCCTGGGCAGCGGGGCTCATGCTGGTAAGCTTGTTCATTAATATTGGGGTACAGCCTGTCTACCTGGAAGAGCCCCGCCGGGCCCTGATTGCCATGGAGATGCAGGAAAACGGCAACTACATCGTTCCGCGACAGCTGGGTGAGTTTTACTACAAAAAACCACCGATTTTCAACTGGCTGATCATCGGGAGTGCTGCGCTATTTGGGGAGTACAGCCGCTGGGCGCTGCGACTGCCAACGATCTTGTCACTCATCGCCACGCTGCTGCTGCTGTACCGGATCGGTCGGCAACATGTCCATTCCGGCTTTGGGCAGCTTTGGGCGTTATCCTATGTCTTTTGCGGCGCCATCTATTTTTACTTCTCCATGCTAGGGGAAATCGACATTTTCTACAGCCTGATTACCCTGGGCAGCATGCTGGCGTTCTTCCATTATGAGCAAAAAGCGCGCTGGAGCCTGATGTTCACCTTGAGCTACGGGCTTGCTGCCATAGGAGTGTTGACCAAAGGGCTACCCTCTATCCCTTTTCTGGGCTTAACCGTATTATCCTGGCTGATTTATCAAAAGCGCTGGCGGCTGCTCTTTTCCTGGCAGCATCTGCTGGGGATTACGGTTTTTGCAGGCATTGCCGGAGGTTATCTTGCCCTTTACCATCAGTACAACAGCCTGGGCAATTACCTGGCAGACCTCTTTTCCGAATCTGTGGGGCGCACTGCCGTTCAAAACAGCTTGGGGAGGACACTGGAGCACTTGCTTATCTTCCCACTCGATACGCTAAAAGACACCCTGCCCATGAGCTTGCTACTGGTGCTCTTCGCCACGCACCGAGGGATATGGCGACAAATCAGGGCTAAGCCTTTGCTGGCTTTTTCGGTTGTGGTTTTCCTGTCTAACTTCGTGGTCTACTGGCTGGCTCCTGGCGCTAAGCAACGCTATATTTACATGCTTTACCCCTTGCTGTTGTCCGTGGGCGTCTACGCCTGGCAGGAGCGGGGCGTACTGGCCCGGTGGCGGGAACGCACTTTTCGGGTGATCGTAGGCGTGTTGCTGGTAGCCTTGTCACTTGGCGCGGTTACCTTGAATTTTCTCCCCGCATTTGACTTTCTGCCCGGGCGGGCCTGGATAACCGGACTCGGCGCGCTTGTATTTGCCGGCCTGGCCATTCTGCATTTCAGAAAACCGGAATTGGCGCTCAACTGGCTCCTGTTTGGACTGATCGCCGGGCGTTTGCTATTTGCATTGACCATTCTTCCGCAGCGGGCGCACGACAGCGCGGGGCAGTTCAATACAGACCTGGCTCATCAAATACAAGCCATTGCCGGTGATGAGCCCCTGCATATGTACCAGGATGGGCGTATTTCCTATACCGTGATTTATGAGCTCAACCGCCTGCGTGGCCAAACGGTGCATTTTAATGATGAACTGAAACCGGGCAGTTTTATGATGGTGCCGGAGGGCGAATTCCCGGCTTATGAGCCCCTCCTGGAAATCCCCTTTCATGACGGGGATTTTGTACTAATTCAGGTAGAGTAGGGTAGTGGTTTGATAATCAAAAGCTTAGCCAACGGCTTTTTCGCTCTTAGTTGTAGCCTTTGATCCGGTAGGCAAGTATGCCCACCCATTCCTTAATGATTAGCTCCCAAAGGTAGAGTGTCCGCGCATTGGGCAGCACCAGTTGTTCGGGCGAAGGTGCCCATTCCTCCGTAAGGTAATCTACGGCAAAAGGTGTCACCTCCAGTCCTGCCTGTTCAAAGCAGGCGTGGGCTCGGGGCATATGCCAGGCGGAGGTGAGCAGCAAAAAGGGGCCTTGCAGTTGCTGTTCTTCAATCAATGCTTTGGAGAAGACCGCATTTTCATACGTATTTCGGCTTTGGTCCTCCACGAGGATATCCCTGCGGGGCACGCCCAGGGTTTCTAAGAATTCGACCACTTCGCTGGCTTCCGGTGGGTTTCTTTTGGTAATGGAGCCCTGCCCGCCGGTGAGCAAAAGCTTCCGGACTTTCCCTTTTTTGTAGAGCTCCAGCGCATTGGCAAAGCGGTTGGCGCGTTCATTAAGGTTATGCCGGTCATGGGCAGGGCGGATGTTGAGGTTGGAATAGCCCCCGAGCAGGATGCCTACGGCGTAGGGCTTTTCAATTTTGTCGGCCGTTAACGTTTCCGGCTCCCAGGCGCTGATCACTATATTGAAAATGAACCCGTTGGAAAACAACAGCAACAGCACCAGCGCAAACATCACATACCGGCGTTTCCGCTTGGGCTTGGCAGAGAACCAGCTCAAAAAGAGCAGTCCGGCTACCCAAGTGATGGGTTTGAGGAGAAATACCAGGACTTTGGACAGGATAAAAAACATGATTTAGAAGTTTGGCATCCGTGGGCCTTCCATAAAGCGCTCCCAAAACATAGTGAGCAACTCCGGTTGGGTCAGCGCTGCCAAAAGGATCATAAATGTAATCCCGTAGACCGCGCCCCAAAGGTGGGCATCGTGCGCAATAAGGTCCTCGCCATGCTTCGACATGTAGGAGGAATACCACAGGTAGCCTATCGCCAGAATGACACCCGGCACCGGTGGAAAAATAAACCAGTTCCAGGGGTCGAACAGGATATAAGCCATTACCAGTGCCGAAGTCGCACCTGAGGCACCGACTGCCGAGTAACCGTGGTTGTCCTGATGTTTGAAATAGGAGGGAATGTCTGAGACTACAATCGCCGAAAGGTAGAAAACCAGAAAAACGATGCGCCCAATAGCCGGCGAAAAGAGCCATTGTGTGAAAATCTGCTCCAGAATATCCCCAAACAGGTAAAGCACATACATATTGATGGCCAGGTGGCCCCAGCTTGCATGAATAAACCCGGTGGTGAGAAAGCGGGATATCTGTCCAAATTCCTTAATGGAAGCCGGATGAAAGGCAGACTTGTAAAACAGCTCCCGGTTGTTGAACGCCTGATAGGAAATCAGGGCGGTTATACCAATCAGGATAATCGTCAGGCTAATGCTCATAGTCGTGGTTTCTAGTCGTTATGATAAGGCTCATTGTTGAGGATGGTCATGGCGCGGTAGATTTGCTCTGCCATAAACAACCGGATCATCTGATGAGAAAACGTCATATCCGAAAGCGAAATTTTGTGGTCGGCTCTTTCATAGAGGGCTGGTGAAAAACCAAAGGCGCCTCCAATAAGGAAAATGATACGCCGGTGGCTGAGCTGCAACTTGTGGTTGATGAATTCCGCAAAGGCGGTTGAGGTCATGCGTTTGCCGCGCTCGTCCAGCAACACAAGGTAATCGCCTGCCTGTAAGGCTTTAAGTACGGTTTCACCTTCCTTGTCCTTCAGCTGTACCGGGCTTAGCTTGCCCGCTTTTTTAACGTCCGGCAAGATGTTGAACTCAAACTTCAGATAGTGCTTCAGCCGTTTGGCATATACCTCAATACCGGTTTCGAGGTAGCGTTCGTTGGTTTTTCCAATCGCCCACAGTTCTACTTTCATGTCGGGAAATTAGGAATTATTCTTCAAATGCGGATAATTCGGCAGTAAGGGTGTGGCGTTCGGGGTATTGCACGCGCAGTTCCTCTGCCAGTTCTGACACAAACTTTTGTGCGCCGAGGGATTGGAGATGCTGCAGGGCAAGGGCGATGCGCCGGGCCGTTTTGGGGCCCACGTAATGTCGGGCATACTCGTGGAGGAGTTGCCGGTACAGCTGCCGTACTCGTTCCGGAAAAAGGGGGAGGAGCGTTTCATCTATTTCGCTAAGCAAGTCGAGGGATTGCACTTCCTCCGCATAAGCCATCAGGATCGGCCACTGTTCTTCAGCAAGCAGTAAGCCGGCAAGAGTGTTGCGCAGCTCAGCGCTATAGGGGCGCTGCCGGAGCTGAGTGAGGGTGTTCTCAAAGAGGGCTGGTTGTTCCGGCTTTGGTGTGGCTTCCCGGGCTTTTTTGTAAAACCGCAGGTCGAGCTTACGGAAAAACTGCAAAAGCGCGTAGGTTTTTGTGCTGTTGGCATCTGCTTCTGCCTCGGAAATCTTCAGCAGCAATGCTTCCAGCCGGTCCTGATACACTTCCGGCATGTCCAGCCGCAGCCCGATCTGCGCCAGTGCTTTTTCCCGTGGCCGGTTGCCTTGCCGCTGTGCCTGTTTTATAGCGTAATCGAGGATGTCCGGGGACGTGAGGTGGGCTTCTATCAGTTGACGGGCTTCTTCCGCTCTGTCCAGCTTTTCCAGCACGGCAATTTGCAAGAGGATGTAATCAGCCCCGGTCCCGTCTTTTTCTTCTTCCTGACCGACCCGATCTTCCAGCGTTTCAAGCAGGGCTTCCAACTGGTAAGGCTCCTGTGCAGTGCTGAGCATCAGCTTGAAAAAGTAGCCATCGAGGCGGTTGCTCTGGTAAGTACGCTTGGGGTATTCACGCTGGCTATCAGCCCACAGCCTTCGGAGCAATTGGGGTGCAGGGGACCGGTCAACCAGCTCAAAGAGGTAGTCAAATGCCCCCACCAGCTGTACCCTGACTTGTTCCCGTTTCCGCTGTACTTTGGACAGCACGGGGCTGATTTTTTCAATAATGCTCAGTGCGATGTCCGCTACTTCGACTAAATTGCCGGCGTCCAGATGCTGTTCCATTTGTTGATGCAGTTCATCGAGCACTCTGCTAAGCCGTTGGGCACCCCGCATTGTAATCTGCCGGTCGGACTTGCGTACTGCGTTAATGGTGGTATCCAGCAGCTGTAAGTATTTGTCTTTACTGTTGAGATTGGAAACGGAGGAGGCAAAGCGTGCTTTCAGAGCAATGGAAAAATTACGGTGGGTACGGGCATATTCCCGCACAAAGTCAATCAGTTCTCCAGGGTCGACCTGATCGAGGACTACGCCGGTGGTCAGGCGGCGGGGGGTGTTGGTGGCTTTTTTCTTTTGCTCACGTTTTTCCTTTTGGCGCTGTTGCTGCTGTCGTACCTGAAGTAAAGTGCCGACCAAGTGCCCGCAAATGCCGGATGCCTTAAAGGCGTCACACTCACAGGTGCCTGCGGTGACTTTTTGACCGGAGAGTTGGACTTCCACCTCGAAGCCTTCGGACTGCGCGATCCAAAGCTGTTTTTCCAGTTCGTGAAGCGCTTCTACTGCACCACCTTCCAGCAAGGCTTCTCCTTCCAGGAGCGCTGACTCTGGCACTTCATTTTCAAGATGGCGCAGCAAGAAATTCATATCCGTGGGCTCGCTTCGTGTTGGGCATTGGTTTGCCAATGAATAAAAGTGTATTCATTATAATGAGCACAAACGGATATAGTTCGTAGGAACTACTTATTGCAGCTGAATTTTGTACCAGGAACGGACCTGCTGCCTGCGGTTGAGGAGCCCCGGTGCTGCGGCTGCATCTTTTTGCTCATACTTGAGCGTCAAACGGTTGTTTCTGCTCCGGGTGAGGGTGACCTGCTTAGGAAAGCCATCGGAGCTGCTTTCAAAAACGGCGGTATTGGGCGTAGCGTACTGCAGGGCAAAACGGACTTGCTGGTCCTTGCGGAAATCCGTCGAAAAGTAGAGCGTTTCACCGTCCTGAAAAATACGGATGTGCTCGGTTGCTTCGCCTTGCGTCATCTGCCCTTCGATAGCATGATCGCCAATTTTCTTCCATTGTATAGCCGGGTGAGCTTTGGAATCCTGTGGCTGCCATTCTCCTTCTATCCAGTCGAAGCGGTTGAGGGATTCGAGTGCGGTGGAGGCCGACCGGTTTTTGGCCAGTATGAGCTTGCGGTCAGCCGGGCCTTCGTTGATTGGGCGTTGCCGTTGCTGTTCGGCCCGCTGCGCATACAGGGTCTGCCGCAGTTCTTCAGCGGCTTCTACATCATCAGCTTGCAGTTGTTCGGAAGCCAGGGGCTGTGGGCCCTTGTTGAGCAACCGGGTGGGCTTTTCTCCAACCGCAATGGAAATCAGAATTGCGACCACCGCCAAAAGCAGTACGGCTGCTGCCATCGAAATCGTACGAAGCGTAGACAGGCGGTTGCGGCTGCGGTGCCCGTCGAGGCGTCGTTCCAGTTTGTCCCAGGCCCGCGGCGATGGAGCGGAATCAAACAGGTGCTGATTGTCCTGAAATATGGAAAAGAGATCTTTTTTATTGGCCATGGTATGGCGTATTTTTTACAGGGTTAATGTAACGTTGAGCATGATTTACCGTTTCCTTCTATACAGGCAAATCATGAAAACCGGGCAGTTCATTTATTGAATTTTTGAAGCCCGGGGTAGCCAAAATCTTCAAGCATATCCTGCATTTTCTTTTTGGCCAGTATAAGCTGTGACTTCGAAGTATTGATGCTGATGCCCAGCATGTCAGCAATTTCCCGGTGCTTGTAGCCTTCCAGTACGTACAGGTTAAATACCGTGCGGTAGCCCGTGGGCAGCTTGCTAAGCAGCCCCAGGATGTCTTCTGCTGCCATCCGGTTGATGACGTTGGTCGTGGTCGGCTGGTCCACTTCGCTGATTTCCAGTGTTAGGCGGAAATTATGGCGCTTGCGCAAAAACATAAGCGACTCGTTCACCACGATCCGCCGGATCCAGCCCTCAAAACTGCCGCTGCCTTTGTATTGGTGCAGGTTGGTCAGGACTTTGTAGAAGGCTTCCACCAAGACATCCTCTGCATCTTCCGGAGACTTGACATAGCGCTTGCAAACCCCGTACATCACCGGTGAATAGCGGTCGTACAGCACCTTCTGCGCGCGCCGGTCTTTTTGCAGACAGGCTTCGATCAAGTCTTCCTCCGTCACAAATTGGTATTTTCGATTCACAACTTTCATCACATTAGAGCAGATGCAAAAGATAGGTTTTTTGGTGTACAGCCTTACTATTTTTCGGACAATAGCTTCCAATTTGCCTCCTTTTGCTTCGGCAGCCGGGAATTCTGCCTTATCTTTTTGCACTTAAATCAGTCCTTGTCATGATGTGGAACCCGTTGCTTCGTTTTGGTGTACTGTTGTCCTTCCTGCTGTTGTGCCTGCCCAACGTTTTGCAGGCCACGCATATCGTAGGGGGAGAAATGAATTACACCTGTCTTGGCAATGATGAATACGAAATCACCCTGACCATTTTCCGGGATTGCTATAACGGCAACCCCAATGCCTGGTTTGATAACCCGGCTTCAATAGGCGTTTTTAATGAGGACAATGTGCTGTTGCAAGAGATCCTGCTCCCGCTGATGAACAACGATACCCTCAACCCGGTGCTGACGAGCGAATGCCTGGTCGTCCCGCCGGATGTCTGCGTCCACACTACGACTTACCGCACTATTGTGACGTTGCCGCCCATTCCCGGAGGGTATCAGCTGGCGTACCAAAGGTGCTGCCGGAACGAAACCATTGTCAATATTGTCGACCCGCTCGACACCGGGGCAACCTATGGCGTGACGATTTCCGAAGCGGCTTTGGAGGCCTGCAACAGCAATCCTAAATTTAAGGAATGGCCGCCCATCTATATTTGCGTCAATGAGCCCATCGTCTTCGACCAGTCCGCCATTGATCAGGATGGAGATTCTATTGTTTACCGGCTTTGTACGCCCCTGACTGGTGCCACGCCCGATATTCCCCAGCCTCAGCCCCCCAATAATCCGCCCTACGATGAGATACAGTGGATCGATCCGCCCTACAACGTCGATAATATGCTCAACGGCTCGCCCGGCGGAGCGCCATTAAGTATCAACTCCGAAACCGGCTTGCTAACCGGTTTTCCGGTCACTCAGGGGCAGTTCGTGGTGGGCATTTGCGTGGAAGAGTACCGGGATGGTATTCTGATTTCCACCACCCGCCGGGATTTTCAATACAATATTGGGCTCTGTGGAGAAGCCGATGCCGCCTTTGCAGCCCCCGAGGTGCAATGTGGCAGCCTCACTGTCAACTTTGATAATCAGAGCAATGGCTCCAGCAATTACCTGTGGCTGTTTAATGACCCTGGTAACCCTGGGGCGTCTTCTGCGATGACGGACCCCGTGTACACCTTCTCAGATACCGGGCAGTATACGGTCATGCTCATCGTTGCGCCCGGTGAAGTATGCGAGGATACCGCTTTTCAAGAGATTCACCTGAAGCCCAATACCTTGGTGCCTGATTTTGAATTGTCAATCGACGGTTGCAGTGATGTGGCGGCCTTGCAGGTACAAGACAATAGTGAGGACACCTTGCACGATATCGCTTCCTGGAACTGGACGGTAACCCCGGGCGGGCTTACGAGTGAGGCCCCTTCGCCCGTTTTCACGATTGAAGAAGCCGGAACTTACACCGTTGCCCTTACGCTGACTTCCACTGAAGGCTGTACGGACACCCTCAGCCAAACGATAGATGTGAAGCTGCTGAGCAATGCCCTGACGGCTTTACAGTTTAGTCAGTGCCCTGGAGACAGTACTGCGCTGAATCCTGATTTCAACGCGGCTTACACCTATTCCTGGGGCAGCCATCCAGATATCGAAGATCCCAGCCTGCCTAATCCAGTCGTTCAGCCTTTGGAAACCACCGCTTATTCGGTAACGGTCTCAGATGTAGCAGGCAACTGTAGTTTAGAAACGGAAGTCCTGGTGGAAGTAGCCCCTGCCCTGAACCCCAGTCTTCCTCCGGACACCACCATTTGCGTTCCGGACTTCACCTTGCAGGCCAGCGATCCGAATGCGGTCTTCTACAACTGGTATGCAGATGCAGCGCTGACTGAACCGATTGGGGAAGGGGACACGCTGCAGGTCAGCCCAATGGGCTCAGCAGTGTATTATGTTCTGGTTAGGGATGCGCTCGGTTGTACTGCCGTAGATTCCGTAACGGTAACCGGGAATGCCATAAACGTCATTACCACCAGTCAGGGCGGGATTTGCCCGGGTGCGCTTGGGGCAGCGGCGGTCATCAATCAAGACCTTACGGATACACTCACTTATCTTTGGGCGCCCGATTCCCTTCTTGTTTTTGGCAATGACAATCCGACTGTTTTTATTTCTCCTCCTGCACCGGGCGGTTACGGGCTAACGGTCAGCCTGGAGAATCAATTTGGATGTACGCTGGTGGATAGTGTGCAGCTGATTCAGATTGACACTTTTCCTCAGGATAGTTTTCAGGTGGTGCAGCAGTGCAGCGGGTTTACGGTGCAGTTCAGCAGTACGAGTGTCAATGCACCGTTTTATGACTGGTATTTTGGTGACCCAGACAATCCCGGTGCCGTGGGGCAGGGGAGTGCCGTAAGCTATACTTACCCTGGGCCAGGTACTTACGAAGTCATGACTATACTGGATAATTTTAGTGCTTGCCCGGACACTATAATTCAGCAGGTCGAGGTGACCGCACCACAAATTACGCCTGGTTTTACATATGACATCACTGCTTGCACAGATTCCGTAACGGTGCAATTTTCGGATGCCTCTGTCAATACACAAAGCGACATTATCGACTGGGGTTGGGACTTCGGTAACGGTGCGACAGGTGCCGGAGCTAATCCGGAACTCACGTTCACCGCCTCTGGTATCTACGAGGTGCAGTTGGTTGTTACCTCCAGTGATGGCTGCGTGGATGAAATCATTCAACCGGTTGCCATAAATATTCCAGAACCCATGCTCCCTGATACTTTACAAGGGTGCCCGGGCCTAGCTTTAAACCTCAATCCTAATCCACTCCCAGGGTATACCTACACCTGGTCGCCGGCAGCCGGATTGAGTGATGAGAACAGCCCCAACCCTACTGCTACCCTGGATGCCCCTCAAACTTATTCCGTGGTCATGGAGGAAACCGGTGGCAACTGTGTTTTTGAGCGGGAGATCATGGTGGAAGTGGCCCCGCCGATAAATTATACCCTGAGCAATGACACCCTGATTTGTGAGGGGAGCCTGACCCTGTCTGCATTTAGCGCACAAGCTGCAAGTTACGCCTGGTCGGACGAAGCGGACTTCAGTGTAGAGCTGAGCGACAACCCCAGTTTTACCATTAACCCTTCCGGGCTGCGGACCTTTTACGTTGCCATCAAGGATAGCCTGGGTTGTTTTGTGCAGGACAGCGTGCAGGTGGAGGGGAGCAACATTCTGGTGTTTACCGATGCGACTGTAGGCATTTGCGAAGGTGATACCGCCACACTTGAAGTCATCGAGCTGGCACCGGACCAGAACTTGTTCTATGAGTGGCTGCCCGATGAAAATATTCTGAACGGGCAGGGCACTTCTGCCGTGACGGTTGATGCAGGAGCGGGAAGCAATTTTGAAGTATGGGTTACCAATGAACTCGGTTGTGTGAAAACACTCTCCATAGCTGTTTCCGTAACCTCCACAGTGCCTCCACTGGACGTATCGGCTACTCCCGATACTATATTCGAACCTCAGTTGGTTCAATTGCTGGCCACACAGGACCCCGATTACACTTACGAATGGCTGCCTCCGAACGGGCTGAGCAATCCGGGGGTATTCAATCCGCAGGTCTTTGTGGACACCTCAAGGGCCTTCACCGTTCGGGTCACGGATGGCAATGGTTGCTCGAATGAGGAGGTGGTACAAATCTTCTGGCTTTCGGAATGCCTGACGCCCTATATTTTTGTGCCCAATGCCTTTACACCAGACGGGGACGGGCTGAATGACCGCCTTCAGGTGAAGGGAGGCACTATTGACGAGCTCTACTTCGTCATCTATGACCGCTGGGGAGAGCAGGTTTACGAAACATCTGACCCACAGCATGACGGTTGGGACGGCACCTTCCGAAACCGGGAACTTCCGGCTGATGTCTATGGGTATTACCTGGAAGTAAGGTGTTTTAACCAGGAATCTTACCAAACCAAAGGAAATATTACCTTATTGCGATAATTTTTTTTCACCCGGCCTGGATTCCAGTGCCAAACAAAACACAATAGCAGCATGAAACAATGGATGTTGGGGACAGTAATTTTTTTGCTCTCGGTCCCTGTATTCGGACAGTACAAATTTACAGTTGAGAAAGAGCTGAAATGCACTGATGTGAAAAACCAGCAACGCACCGGTACCTGCTGGAGTTTCTCTACCATTTCCTTTATTGAAGCAGAGCTGATGCGCCTGGGAGAGGACAGCTATGACCTTTCTGAAATGTATATAGTCCGCAATATTTACAAGGATAAAGCCCGCAACTATGTCCTGCGGCAGGGCAAAGCTAACTTCAGTCAGGGCAGCCTGAACCACGATGTGATGCGTGCCCTGGAAATGGCCGGCGCAGTACCGGAGTCTGTCTATTCCGGTTTAAAGGAGGGCGACCGCTACCATGATCATAGTGAAATGGAAGCCGCGCTGAAAGGTTTTTTGGACGGTGTCTTGGAAAGCAAGCGCCCCAGTGAAAAGTGGCCCGGCGCGTTTGAAGCCATCATCGATCAGTATATGGGCGCTGTGCCGGAGTCGTTCTCTTATAAAGGCAAGACTCACACACCAGAATCCTTCAAAAAAGCCCTGCCTATCAATCCGGATGACTATGTATCGCTGACGTCCTTTGCGCACCACCCTTTCTACGAGACTTTCATTCTCGAGATTCCTGATAATTATTCCAACGGCAGCTACTTCAATGTGCCGCTCGATGAACTACAGGCGATTACAGAATATGCACTCAGCAATGGGTACACCGTAGCCTGGGATGGAGATGTCAGCGAGAAAGGCTTCAGCGCTGGAGATGGCCTGGCTATACTACCTGAGAACCAGAACGATGACGACCAATTCAAAAGCCCTGTGGATGAGATTAAGGTAACGCAAGAAAACCGGCAGAAAGCTTTCGAAAACTTCTCGACAACCGATGACCATCTCATGCACCTCACTGGCTTAGCTAAAGATCAGAAGGGGCAGACTTACTACATCACCAAAAACAGCTGGGGCGAAATCAGTGATTATGAAGGCTTCCTATACATGTCAGCTCCTTACTTTCGTATGAAAACGGTGGGCTTGATGGTGCACAAGGATGCTATTCCAACAGATATTGCGAGCAAGCTGAATTTATAACCCAATGTGACCACCATGTGCCCGCGTGTACTTCACCCGGGGGCATCAGCAATAACAAACGGTCGCCAACAAAAAAGCGCCAGACGACGTATCGTTTGGCGCTTTTTTGATTCCTGTAGGTTAGCTTACCGGATCAGGGTCACATCCCCCTGGAAGGTGCCCAGCTCAAATCCGTTCGGACGGGCAATCCGAATGAGGTAGAAGTAGACCTCGGTAGGTTGCTCCTTTCCATTGGCGTTGCCGTCCCATCCATCGTCCGGCGTTTCATTGTCGTAGACCAGTTGGCCCCAGCGGTTGTAGACCTTGAATTCCAGCACCTCCAGGTCCTCGATATTGGCCTGTGCTACGAAATTGAAGAAGTCGTTTGCGCCATCCCGGTTAGGGGTAAAGGTATTGGGCACAGCAACGATAATTTCCATAAAATTCCCTTGCACGGTGGCGAAATAGGAACAGCCATCGGGCGTGGTGATTTCCACCTGGAAAGTATGTAGCCCGCTAGGGAAGATTTGCGTCTGAATGGTATCGAGCCCAAGCCCGCTGGCCAGTGGCGTAGCCGTAGTGGAATCCTGGTAAAGTACGG
>NZ_JALEGS010000023.1 GCF_022763345.1 Phaeodactylibacter sp. | reverse complement strand
GTGGGCTGCTTGGAAATGTCTTCAAGCTTCAGTTTTTGCTTCTTCATGAGGGTTGGATTTTGAAAATTTATAATTGAATCATTGCTTCCTACAGGAATATACGGTACTGAATATCTGAGGAGCCAGCCCCCCTTAAACATTGATATCTGCTTCTAAGAGATAGGCTAAATCAATAGCTCCCCAGATGATTCAAATAAAACATGTTCGGGACTATTCTAAGGTAGATGAACAGATGCTTCCTATCAGGCTGAAGCGACTGCCTTCCTACCCTTTTCTCTAAAAACCATCGATGTAGTCAGGGACAACAAAGGCTTACCATTCAACGCTCGAACCACCTTGGATTTTCTTCGTTTTCGACATTGGCAAGGACTACAGTAGAGGGCTGCCTGAGAAGATCCTCAAGCTTGATTTGTTGCTTTTTCATAATGTTTGGGCCTTTAAAGAGAACTACGCTCCAAAAATAGCGGAATAAGCAACAATGTGCAACTATATATCGGAAATCGTCTAGACTTTAACATATCCATGATAAGGATGATGTTTACAACTGAGGGTTCCGGCTCCGCACCAACGGCAAAGAACAACACCGAAAGGAACCGCCCGTAGCCGGCGCCCCGTCAAAAGGAATGCGGATAACCCGCAAGCCGATGCGCTCCATTTCCTGATTGACCCGCTCGCAGGCCGGGTGGTCACGGCTGATGACCACCTCGGGGCCAATACTGAGGACATTGGTTGCCAGGGCCGCCTGCTCTTCTTTTCGGACCTCAATCCATTGGTAATCTTTTCGTATCACTTCAGGCACTTCGCGGAAACCATCTGGGTAGATCAGACAGTGGTTTGAGCCTACCGGATTGAAGGTGCAATCGAGGTGCAACACGTTTTCGCCTTCAGAAAGAGGCCGGCAGTGTACCGGGACGACTTCAAATTCCTGCCCGAAAGTGGCCTGCAGGAAAGCCAGCCCAGCTTCATTCGTACGTTGGGAAAGCCCCACCAACAAGCGGCCTTTGTCTACCATGAGGTCTCCGCCTTCCATCAGGGCAGCAGGGTCATCGGGAATAATCAGATTGGGCTCCTCCCCTCCCCGACTGAGAATGAAAGGGAATACGCCGGTAATTTCGTACCGCCGGCTGCGGCGCGCCATATTGCACATCAAAAAACGCTGCCCTATGGTCACACCGATATCTCGGGGTGTCAGCTGATCGTACACCATTTTGCCCACGTAGGCCGGTTCGTAAACCGTAACCCCTTCTGCCTCAAGGGCCGAGCGGAAGGCCTGGAATTCAGACTGCAGGGCGGCTTCATTGGGCAGCCCTTTTTTCTGGTCTTCATTCACAATTTCCTCATAGGCTGCATGCGCCCGGTAGCCTTCGTAACGGCCAATAATCACTTCTCTTAATGGTGCGGTCTCTGCGTATTGCTGGAAAGCGTTCTGCATCATGAGGTAAAAAAGCTATTCATTTAATAAGGTGCCAAAGCAGGGGCGGTCTCTGCCAGATCATAGAATGCCTGCTGTACGGCGGATAAATTGGCGGCAACCACACGGCGCTGCCCGGCCCGGGCTTTCCCGCCGAGCACCGGGCTTTCGCGGCGTTTTCGCCCAATGATTTGCTGTGCGGTACGAAGCAGGCCCGGGTACCCTTTGAGCAGTCTTCGGGTAGTGCCCTGCGCCTTAATGCCATGCCCGGTGACAATGGCTACGGCGGATTCCCCGAAGCGCAATTTCCGGCGGCTCCTCAGCTGTTCCACCGCGGCCATGGCGATATAGGAGGCCGGCTCTGGCAATACCCCATGCTTTAGCGCCAATCTGCGCTCCCGGTGCAGGAAGCGGACCATCACCTTGCGGATATTGTGTGTCCCTACTTCCACTGCAGTGCCCCCGGATTCAAGTACTGCTTTAGCCGCTTCCACAGAGTCATACCCTTCCTCGGCCACGATAATACTGCCAATTTTTGCATCCTGTTCCTGCAAACGGGAAAGATCGCACGCAACCGGTACGTCCTGTTCCTGCATCCGGACCGCTTTGCAAATGGGATTGGCATTAGCAATGCCTGCTACCACCATTCGGGGCAGTTTATCCGTTATCCCAAGGTGTTTGAGCTCATTGAAGCCTTCCCATATGCCCGCCAGATTGCTGCCGTTGGCGGAGGGCACAATGACGACATCGGGGATCGGTTCATGCATCTGTGATTCCAGCTGCCGGGCGATTTCCACCGCTGTGGTTTTGTCGCCCTGTACCCGGTAGGGATTGCGGACCGCCCAGTTGTCAAAGCCGGCTTCCTCGAAGACATTGGCTTCGTTCAGGCCTACAAACAGCCGGAAGCCCTCCTCAAAGGACGTGCTTGCTTTGCCCAAAACCACCACGTCTGAGCCGCATTTCTGAATGTAGGTGATCTTTTCTGCGTAGGTGTCCCCCGGCACGAAGGTGATGAGCTGCAACCCTTGCTGCCGGGCAAACAATGCCGCGCTGGCTGCCGCGTTCCCCGAAGAGTAAATTACCGCTTTTCTCCGCTTGCGCCGCCGGGTATTGAGCAGGCAGGACAAGGTCTCCCGGTCCTTAAAGCAGCCACTTGGGTTTTGCCCCTCGTCCTTGATAAACACCTGTACACCAGACTTTTTGCTAAAGGATTTCAGGAGGTGAAGGGGCGTTAGGCCGACTTTCAGGTTGATGCCACCGGCGTATTCCCGGTTGGGCAATAGCGGGTACTGCAACATCCCCCGCTCATCGTCGAAGCAATAATTTTGAAAGGCTGCTTTCACTTCGGCTATTTCCTGCCGGTTGAGCTGGAAGCGAAGCCCAAGGGCGCGGTAGGCATGCGCCGGCTCCTCTGCAATGCAGGAGCAGGTGTAGTTGGCTGTGTTGTTTTCTGCCCCACAGTACAGGCACCGTTTCCACTGGTCCAAAAGGTTGGCTTTGGTTAAGAATCTTTGGTTGCCTTTAATTTAGCAGAAAAATTGGAAAATCCAATTTTGAGGCGGTCAGGGTGTGCATAACACATTGCACTACTTGAATAGCCTGGCAGCATTCATGGATAAGCTGGAGCAGAGCGGGAAGCTCTACCCCAGCAGCTATTGCACTTTGATAGCCGGTGGGCACTTTCTGTTTTGTGCAATTTGTTATACGCCCGTGAGCAGGTATAGCAGGCTTGGAAACCCGTCAGGCAGGTAAGGGGCACAAAAAAAGCGCAACAAGTCAGTACGACTGTTACGCTTTTACTTAGTAGCGGGAGCAGGACTCGAACCTGCGACCTCCGGGTTATGAGCCCGACGAGCTACCTACTGCTCTACCCCGCGATTTTGTTTTTACGCGCCACATCTTTCGTAGCGGACTGCAAATATAAGGGGGATATTTTTTCCATGCAAGCCTGTAGGCAAAAAAATCGTGCGCCTTTTGTTAGATGCCTGATAACCAAGGCAGAGCGCCTGAAAAAAAGACTTTCGCCAGACATACATTTATATATGTGTCCCTAAACCAAGTTGAAACCTTACTTTTGTCAAAACACCCATAAAAATGAAGCGACGAATACTCTACCCCCTGCTACTGCTACTTTTACAAACTGCTGCCTTTGGGCAAGACCCTTGTGCCGACGGGCAAATTTCGGTCACGGTTGAAGTGCAAACCGACAGCTATGGTTACGAAACGGCATGGACGGTATCCGATCAAGCGGGTACCGTGTACGGATCGGCCAGCTTTTTTGATTACGCCAACCACAGTTTTTATCAGTCTACTTTTTGTGTGCCCGACTCCACCTGCCTTCGGTTTCGGATTCAGGACAGCTTCGGGGACGGCATTTTTGCCCCTGGCTTTTACCGCCTGATCGTTGGGCAGGATACCATTGCTGAAGGCGGGCAGAACTTCGCACAGGAAGCGGCCCACAGTTTCAACTGCGCGCCCGGCGAAGAATGTGAATCTGCCGTGCCGGTCTCCGAAGGGTTTTATACCGCTTACTATGACGACAGCTGGTATGCCTTCACCCCGGATTCAGTGGGTACCTACCTCATCTCCACTTGTGGGCTGAATGACTGTGACACCAAGATTTGGATTTATGATGGCTGTACCGGCACGATTGCGGAGGACAACCAAAGCACCATATTTTACAATAACGATGAGGGCGATTGTGCGCCTGCCGCTGTGGTGGAAGCCTTTTTTGACCCGGCATTTACCTATTACATTCGGATCGGGGACCACGAAAATGCCTGTGCAGACAGCATCAACTGGGAATTGACCTACCTTGGCCCGGTGGTAGGCTGTACGGATCCTAACTCCTGCAACTTCAACCCACTGGCTACCATAGACGATGGCTCCTGCCTGCCACAGGGCGATCCCAATTGCCCGGCTGCGCCTGACCTCGTTGTCGATCAGGGCATACTGGCCTCCAGTATTTATCTATCCACCATCAACTCTACCGACCCCTGCCTGATCGAAGAAGGCTGCCTGCATGGCTATGGGCAGCGTGATATTGTCCGCTTTACCACCTGGATCGCCAATGAAGGGGAGCTCGACTACTTCATTGGACAGCCCAGCACCGACAATACGCAATTCACTTACGACAACTGCCACGAACACTTCCACTACGATGGCTATGCCGAGTATGTGCTTTACCAGGAAGATGGTACGGAAATCCCTATTGGCTTCAAAAACGGGTTCTGCGTTATTGACCTCGGCTGTACCACCGGCTCCCCGCAGTATGGCTGCAACAATATGGGCATCACGGCCGGCTGTCATGACATTTACGATGCTGCCCTGGAGTGCCAGTGGATTGATGTGACCGACGTGCCGGACGGGCGCTACACTTTCGTCACCCGGGTAAACTGGGATAATGCCCCCGACAAGCTGGGCCGCATTGAGAAAGATACCCTCAACAACTGGGCACAGGTTTGTATCCTTTTGGACCGCTCTTCCGGCAGCCTGGAAATGAGCCTAGATGAAGAATGCGACCCCTACATCGATTGTGAAGGCAACCCCTACGGCAATGCGGTAATTGACTGTGAAGGCAACTGTGGCGGCACTGCCCTGCGCGGCGACCTCGATCAAAACGGCAATCAGGAAACGGCCGATGCCTACGCCTACGTTGGGCATGCGCTGGATGGTGACCTGACGCCTACGCCCTGCAACGACCTCAACGAGGATGGCCGCATCACCGTTTACGATGCCAGTCTGTTGGCCAATTGCTACAATTACGGTACGCTGCACCCGCATACCGGAGGAGGCGCGCATGACCACTGCAACTTCCCGGCGGGCGTGCTCAACACCACAGACACTACCCTGCTCACCATCCTGGATACCAATTTCGAGGAAGGCTACGTGGATATCGGGCTTTACAATTCCTCTGCCCGGATCAATGCTTACCAATTTACGATGGAGGGCGTGGTCGTGCAGCAAGTGGAAAATCTGGTGGACGATGCCATCTATCCCATTTCACCAAACGGTGCGGGGCAAACCGTCATCGGTATTTCCTACCAGGATTCAACCATTAACAAAAGTAATGCTTTTCAGCCGCTCTGCCGGGTGCATTTCAGTGAAGTCACGGAGGATTTCATTTGCATATCCACTATTGAGGAGATCATCAACCTCGATCAGGAGCAAACCGTCACTTACCTGCTGGACCCTTGCGTGGAATACGAGCCTCCTACCGGCACCCGGGATCTGATTCAACAATTGGATGCGAAGGTCGTTCCCAACCCCACCTCCGGGCCGGCTATGCTTCAGTTTAAGAATCCTGCCGGAGATGTTTACCAACTGGAGGTGCGGAATGCCAACGGGCAGTTGCTCTATGCTCAGTCCATCGCTGGCAACTCCGTTGAATTACCCACTGCACAATGGCCCGCCGGCTTGTACTTTTACCGCCTGAGCAGCCATCAGCGGCAAGGCAGCGGCCGGTTTAGCATTCAGTAAAGCCTGACACAGCTCTATTGGAAAAACGAAACCGCCTGGCGCGCAATGCACCAGGCGGTTTCATTTTTTAATAGTCCACCAGAGTGATCAGAGCTTCACCCACTTTTGGACGATACGATAGCTTTCACCATTCAGCACCACCTGATAAACACCGGCTGGCCAGCTTTCCGTATTCAGGTCCAGTAGTTGTGTGCCAGGGCTTAATGTCAGTTCCTGGCGGAGCACTTCCTGCCCGGTAAGAGCCGTTACGCTAAGGGCTGCCAGCCCGGCCTTCGCTACGGCTACTTCGAGCGTGACCGCCTCGCCTCCGGGGTTCGGAAAAACCTTGAGTTGATTCCCCAGGCTAGCAGGAGCTGATGTATTCACCAGCGCCTCCCCAATTACGATATTGTCCAGATGGATTTTATCGCCCCGGTTAAAAGGGTCGGCTTCCTGGCTTATCCCGGTACGGGTCTCAAAACAAACCTCTACCTGCTGACCAGCGTAGGGCAAGAGGCTTACCTGACGTGTCTCGAAGGGGCCCGGTACTATGGTCTCCGGCTTGAGCGTGAGAGAAGCCGAATCGCCATTTACCAGCACCCGAAGCGCAGAAGCAAAGGGGGTACTCCCCTGCACCCCATTCGCCAAAAACACCGGCGACCAGCTTTGCTGTAAGTCGAATTCCAGCAGCGGGTCCTCCACATTAGTCAGATCCGCACAGAAACAGACCCGTGCCCCATAATCAGGATTCACGTCCCAAACGTTACTGCCTATTGGCAGGGTGTACGCCCCCTGCTGATAGGCTTCAAAACTGTTTGTCCCGGTTATCAGCAGCCCGAACCCACCTGTGAAAGCAGCACTTTCCGAAAAGCGGACCTGAGCCAAAGGGCCCGCATCGACAAAGAAGGAGTCCTGAGAAGCTGCTCCTGCCTCAAAGGTGAGCACACCATAGTCAACCACCGGGACCGGATTGGAGGCCGGCGCTAATGCCAGCGTGTCGTTCTGATTGAGAAAGTCAGAAGGGTAAGCCACCCAGGCATCAATCGTATTAGCATTCTGTATGGGAATATCAACCGGTGTCTGGAAGGTGTAGAAAAAGCTTTCTCCCCGGTAGGTCGTCACCGGCACTGTGCCTTCTTCAGCAACGATGGCCCCATCATTTAGCTGATAATGCAAGGTGATGGGCGTGCCAGCCGCTATAGAATCGCAGCCATTAAACCGCACCGCCACTTCGACAGTCTCTGCCCCCATAAAGCAGGCGGAAACCGGATTACGGACCGATTCCACACTGAGGTCGGCGTTCTGAGCCAGGATATTCTCGATCACAACAGTGAGCGTATCATTCGCGGCAATATTGTCTGGCCCATAGGCGGCCCATACCTTAATTTCATGCGTTGCCGGCTCGGCAAGTGCGGTGGCGGGCACACTGAACGTAAAATTCAGGATGTCCTGATGCACCAAAGCTTCTTCCAGGACCAAAGTGTCTTCCGAAACAGCCCCACCATTGACCTGGAAGGCCAGTGGGATTGCAGTTCCTGCGCCCGCATCCGTAAAACAGCTGGTGTAGGCCAGTTCGACGGTTAAGAAGGTTTCTTCCGGCAAGCCACAGGAAAGGGAGTCCAAATTGGATATGGACAGCGGCTGCAGGTCCGAATCGGCAAAGGGCGTGCCCACTCCTACAGCATGCCAGGCATTGGTGACCTGAACCACGGGGCCTGAGCAAGGCCCAAACAGGTCCTCCGCCGACTGAATGGCCCCAAGACGGGCATCAAAATGATTGGAAGACTCTGTGAGGTAGTACCGGAGGTTGTGGAAAGCAATCAGGGCGGCTGTATCCATGCCCAGGCCAGCCACACTGAAGGTATCTAAACGGTCGTTGACACCGTTGCCGCCCTCAGTCAGGAGGTAAAACCAGTGGTTTTGCACGCCGCTGTTGGTGTGCACTCCGCCATTATCGCCCGAGCTGGTAAACCAGTGTTGTCCGAGGTAGGTATCCGGATGGCCGTCTTCTTTAGTGTCCTGCATATTTCGGAAGCCGTTGCCTTCCTGATCCGCATCCTCCGCAATGGTCCAGTCTGCCAGCTCCGGAGAGGCATAGAATTCGATGACGGTGCCAAAAATATCGCTGTAGGATTCGTTCAGTGCACCGCTTTCGTCCTGGTAAATCAGGTTGGCGTTGCTTTGGGTAATGCCGTGCATGAATTCATGGGCAACCACATCGGTAGTAGCCAGTGAAGTAAAGCTTGTGCCATTGCCATCGCCAAAAAGCGCCCAGTCGCCATTCCAAAAGGCATTGATCACATCCCGGTCGTAGTGCACGTAGCTGATCAGCGCCATGCTATCGCCATCCACCCCAATGTAATCGAAGTGCTCTGCGAAGTAGTCAAAGGTAGCGGCGGCGGCCCAGTGCGCATCAGTTGCTACTTCATCCTGATTGGCGTTAAAATTGTCCCAGAAATTGTCATCGTCCAGAAAATCTTCGGCTTGTTCGGCATCATCTCCGCGCAGCATGTTGTAGGTTTCAATGCCGTGCCCGCGTGTGGTTTCCACCAAACGGAACTGCCCATTGTCCATAGAGTCGGTCATAATGGTGCGCTGCCCGCTGTATTTGGTTTCGGCTGTGCCCGGTGTATTGTGGGTATGCAGCAGATTGATGCCATTGAGCACCGAACCGTCTGTGGCATTGATAAAAACCAGCTCCCGTTGCAGCGGTCGCTGAGCGTTTATGGTCATCCGGTAAGCCAGCGTCAATCCGCTCCGGGCGCTCGCACGTGCGCCTGCCCAGACCAGCTCAGGCTTTGGCAGGTAGGTAGCGTTGGGATCGCGGCGCACCTTTCTCAGCATTCGCTCCAGCCCTTGGTTTTCCCAGGCGTATACTTCAGCCGGGACGACCGACAGCGCCTGATCCAATGCTTCTTCCGGTGACAAAACCGGAACCCCCTGAACGGAAGGCCAATCTGTGGGCCATTGGCCATTGATCAACGTAGCCTGCCCCTGCCTTGTGTGCACGTACAACTGACTGCTCTGAACGGGAAAGCCCTGGTAGAACAACTGGTAAAGATGGTGGCTTCTCTCCCCTTCTTCACGGATTTTCATCTTTTGCCAAACCGCACCCTGTGGCCAGTTTTGCATGTTTTCAAAATGGCGCAGCGCTTCTTCAGCTCCAAGCGCAAAACCAGGCCTGACCCGCAGCCAGTTTTGGTGGCCTTCCACCGGTACAAACGGGTTATCTGCCAGAGCCGGTCCGGAAGGCAGTTGACGGAATCCCAATCCCAGAAACACAGCTGCACTCAACAGGAGGAATAGTTGCTTTTTCATACTATAGTTTACATTCGCGGAAATGATTTAAAAAACAACCTAAAGTTGCAACATTAAACTCTGACTTTTGTCAAATTTCTGGAAAAAACTCAGGGCTTCTTTTTCTACAGGGCTTTACACTTCTGCAAAAAAAGCCTATTTTACAGCGTTAAAGGAGTTCCCCTACTCCCCCAAACGAATATGCACGATGAATTCCAAGAAGTACCGCTTAACCTTCTTTGTCTCTGTCTCCTTTATTGGGGCCATGTTTATTTTCTATTTCCTATCCCTCCAGAATGCCCTCAAACAAAATAAGGACAGTGCCGCTCTTATCAATCTTGCCGGGCGGCAAAGGACGCATTCTCAGAAAATTGCACTTCAATCCCTCCGTTTCTTCTATGAAATCCCACAGGAGGACCAGAAATTAATCCGGCAGGATTTAAAAGAAAGCATTGCCCGCTTTAATGATGCCCATCTTTACCTGTTCGATGGCAGCCCCGGCAACCATTTTCACAATCCGCTGAATGATTCCCTGACCTTTGCCATTAACAATTCCATAGAGGATGCCCGGAAGCGCCTGATCAGCAATGCCTATGCTATCGGTTTTGAGGGAGAAAAGGAGGCCTCGCGATTGAAAATGCTCTTTGAGGACCAACAGACTTTTTTAAGTGGGATGGAGCAAATCGTCAACCGCTACGAATACAACAGCAGTGCTCAGAATGACCGGCTGATTGTGCTCAACCGCACACTGCTGGTTTTGAGCTTGTGCCTGGTGGGGTTTATCGCCTCTTTCATTATGTATCCGCTGTTGGGACAAATCGCTTCTTATACCAAAAAACTGCGCAGCCTGAATGATCATCTCCGGAACAGCAATGAAGACCTTGCTAAAGCACAAAGCGAACTCGTTTTCCAGGTTAATGCCATGGAGTCGATCAATTCTGCCTTGAATATGAATGCGCTCGTATCTGCAACGGACAATAAGGGTACAATAATTGAGGCCAACTCCAAATTCGCAGAGGTATCCGGCTATTCAGAAGCGGAACTACTCGGTAATGACCATCGGATGATCAACTCGGGCTATCACGATAAAGCATTTTGGAAGGATATGTGGGATACTATTTCCCAAGGAAAAATCTGGCGGGGCATAGTTAAGAACAAAGCCAAAAACGGATCATATTACTGGGTAGACTCCACCATCACCCCCATTAAGGGAAAAGATGGACAAATTGAAAAATACCTGTCTATCCGGCAGGATGTTACGCAGCGCATACAGTACGAAGAAGAACTCAAAGCCGCTAAGGAACGGGCCGAGGCGGCCAATATCGCCAAGTCTTCTTTCCTGGCCAACATGAGCCATGAAATCCGGACGCCCCTCAACAGCGTTATCGGCTTTACGGACCTACTGCTGAAGACCAAGCTCAATGACACGCAGCAGCAATACATGAGCCTCATCCATCAGTCTGGCAATATTCTGCTGGACCTGATCAATGACATCCTGGATTTCTCAAAAATCGAAGCAGGCAAACTGGAGCTTTCCTACGAACGAACCGACCTTTGGGAGCTGGTCAGCCAGGTGGGCGACATCGTCAAGTACAAGGTCAACGAGAAGGGCATCGAACTGCTGCTCAACCTCTCTCCCAACCTGCCCCGCTACGCCTGGGTAGACCCGGTACGCATCCGGCAAATCCTCGTCAACCTGGTTGGGAACGCCGTCAAATTCACAGAGGAAGGCGAAATAGAAATCGGCATTTCAGCCCTGCCTGGCAAAGATGAAAATGGCTATCAGGGACTCCGGTTTGTGGTCCGGGACACGGGTATTGGCATAGCCGAAGAAAGAAAAGATAAAATCCTTGAGGCTTTCACACAGGAAGACAACTCCACTACCCGCAAATACGGAGGCACCGGCCTCGGTCTCACCATTTCAAACAAGCTCCTGCACCTGATGGGGTCGCAGCTTGAAATCCAAAGCCGGCTGAACCTGGGGAGCACCTTTTCCTTCGTGGCTTACTTCCAAACGGAAGAAGGAGACCGCAATCAATGGGAAGGGCTTTCGGAGATCGAACACGTCCTTATTGTTGATGACAACCCCAACAATCTACACATTCTCAAGGAAATGCTCCACCTCCAACAAGTCTACACCTCCTCTGCATCGAATGGGATCACTGCGCTCGAAAAGCTGAAGCAGGATAGCAGCATTGACGTCCTAATCACCGATTACCATATGCCTTATATGGATGGCATTGAGGTCGTAAGGAGAATCCGGGAAGAACTGGAGCTTACGGCCGATGACCTTAAAATCATTTTGTTGCATAGCTCGTCAGATGACCGCTTAATCAACAAAGCCTGTAAAAAATACAAGGTATTTCAGCAAATCAATAAGCCGATTACCATCCAACGCCTATTTGATGCCTTGTCGCAAGTCAACCAGCAACAAGAGGACGTGCCAGCAATAGTTGCAAGCGCACCCGCTCCCTACGCTACGGTGGAAAGCCCATCCCTTCGCATCCTGATTGTCGATGATAACTACGTCAACGTTATTCTGGCTCGTGAACTCATTAACAATATCCTTGATCAGGCTGAGATCCATACAGCGGCCAATGGCAAATCTGCGGTTGATAAATTCCAGGAGGTTCAACCTGACCTGGTACTTATGGATGTCCAAATGCCTATACTCAACGGGTATCAGGCAACGCAGGCGATCCGGGAATCTGAGCGCAACGGCCGCACCCCGATTATCGCACTTACCGCCGGCACCATCAAAGGGGAACGGGAACGGTGCCTGCAGGCAGGCATGGACGACTACCTGAGCAAACCAATAACAGCCAGTCAGCTTCAGCAAATGTTAGAAAAGTGGCTCAAGATGCGACAGGGACCGAATCCTGAGGAACCCGGTGAAGCCGCCTCAACCGTAGCACCGAAGGCTTCAATGCCTGTTTTCAACCGAAGCACCCTCCTGGAACGTTTTGGCGGCAACGAAGCGATAGTGCAGGAAGTCATTGAAGAAATATGGAGCGTGGTACGTTCCGGCGAGCTCCGGAAAGATGCGGAAGCGCTTCAGTCCGCCCTTGAGAATGGCGCTCCTGAGCAAGAGATCAAAGCCCACGCACATAAAATTAAGGGCACCGGGCTGACTGCTTCCTTTGACCGGCTGGCAAAATACGCTATCGATCTGGAAAAACTTTCTCCCTACGAAGCCAGAACGGCACAAATACTTTCCGGCCGCATCACAAACGAAGTGGAAGTCCTGGAGGAAATGGCAAGCAAACCTGCTTAAAACCAGGGCATACCGTTGGCGGAAGTCAGCACGAAAGGCTTACCTTTGGTGACGATAAGCGTGTGCTCATGCTGAGCTACAAACCCTTCCCGCTCTGCCTTCATGGTCCATCCGTCCTCCGACTGATAAACGTACTTTCCGGCAGTTGAAAAAGAGAGGCACTACCCGAAGTTATCAGATAGTGCCTGTAGATTTATTTCATTCACCAGGAATGGTATATCAAGGCCAGCATAAAGTACTTTAAACCATACGCTTTAAATACCTCACCTGTTTTAGCCACACTCGGAGTATCCGCAGCTCTTGCAGATGAGGCAGCCTTCCTTGTAGATCAGCCCGTCAGCATCATTACAACTAGGGCAGGCGCTGTCGGCAGCTTTCGTCCCATCGGGTACGAATTGCTTGAGTGCACGCACCACGCCATTTTTCCAGGTATTGATGTAGTCTTCCTCAACATTAAGCCCCTCTACCAAATCCACCACATACGGGATCGGCATCCCATGGCGAAGCACTCCGGAAATCAGCTTGGCATAGTTCCAGTATTCCTTATCGAAGGAGCGGGACAAGCCTTCAATGGTAACCCGATACCCCTGCTTGTCTTCAAACTGCAGGTCATAACGGTTGTGGCCCTCATCATCTGTATTCTTCATCACCCAGCCTTTTGTCACATAGCCTGGAATAATAAAAATATCCTCTGACTTGCCGGTAAAGATCTCGTAAGGGCGGTTGGCATACAAGCCAATTACTGCGATCCAATCCTCCGCGTTATTCTTGAACCGGACCACAGCTGCTTCGAGGACCTCAGGACGCTTAGGCGGCATTGTCTCCTGAAACTCATTGGCAGCACCTGTTTTCTTTTCCTTGTCAGATACCAACACGCCGGAACGGGAACCATCACGGTAGATGGTGCAGCCTTTGCAGCCTTCTTTCCAGGCGGTTTCGTAAATCTTCTGCACCATTTCCACAGAAGTTTCTTCCGGGATATTGACCGTTACGCTAATCGAATGGTCCACCCATTTCTGAATCGCCCCCTGCATTTTCACCTTTTGCACCCAGTCCACATCATTGGCTGTAGCCAAATGGTAAGGCGACTGCTCAATGATCGGGGTCAATTCGTCAGTGGACATCCGGCGGACCTTGTCTACATCGTAGCCATTGGCTTCCAGCCAGACCAGGAACTTATGGTGGAAAACATTGTATTCTTCCCAGTGGTCGCCAACTTCATCGATAAAAGTCACGTTGGCTTCCTTATCATTGGGATTAACCTTGCGGCGGCGCTTGTACGTGATCAGGAAGGCCGGTTCAATGCCGCTGGCTGTTTGCGTCATCAGGCTTGTCGTGCCGGTCGGCGCAATGGTCAGCAACGCAATATTGCGGCGGCCATGCGCCAGCATTTCTTCATACAATGCCGGGTCTGCTTCGCGCAGGCGGTTGATAAAAGGATTCTCTGCTTCCCGTTCCGCATCGAAAATAGGGAATGCGCCCCGCTCTTTTGCCATGATTGCAGAGGAGCGGTATGCGTTGACGGCCAGCGTACGGTGCACATCTACGGAGAAGCTGATCGCTTCATCACTGCCATAGCGCAGTCCCAGCGAAGCCAGCATATCGCCTTCTGCGGTGATGCCTACACCCGTCCGACGGCCCTGTACACAGGTTTTGCGGATCTTTTTCCAGAGCTCGTATTCCGTTGCTTTGATGTCTTCTGCTTCCGGGTCCTTCTCAATTTTCTCCAGAATCCGGTCAATTTTCTCGATTTCCAGGTCAATGATATCATCCATGATTCGCTGAGCCATCTGTACGTGCTGCCCAAATTTTTCAAAGTTGAATTTGGCTTTTGGCGTGAACGGGTTTTCCACGTAACTGTACAGGTTGATGGCCAAAAGGCGGCAGCTATCGTAGGGGCAGAGCGGAATTTCCCCGCATGGGTTTGTTGAAATGGTACGGTAGCCCAAGTCCGCATAGCAGTCCGGCACCGACTCCCGGATGATCGTATCCCAGAACAGCACTCCGGGCTCAGCCGACTTCCAGGCATTCTGAATGATTTTCTTCCAAAGCTTCTGAGCATCAGCGTCTTTCTTGAAAGCCGGGTTTGGCGAATCCACCGGGTACTGCTGCTGATAGGGCTTACCTTCGATCGCCGCTTTCATAAAGTCATCATCAATCCGGACCGAAACATTAGCCCCGGTCACTTTGCCCTGCTCCAGCTTGGCATCAATAAAGCCTTCTGCATCCGGATGACGGCTGGAAACCGTCAACATCAACGCTCCCCTTCGACCGTCCTGCGCCACCTCGCGGGTAGAGTTGGAATAACGCTCCATGAACGGCACAATGCCGGTGGAAGAAAGGGCGCTGTTCATAACCGGTGAGCCTTTGGGGCGTAAGTGAGAAAGGTCCTGCCCTACACCGCCCCGGCGCTTCATCAGCTGAACCTGCTCTTCATCAGCCTTGGCAATGCCGCCGTAGGAGTCTGCACCACTACCAATAACGAAGCAATTGGACAGGGAAGAAATTTGAAAGGGGTTGCCAATGCCAGCCATTGGGCTACCCTGCGGAACGATGTATTTAAAATCTTTTAGTACCGCATACACTTCTTCTTCACTCAGTGGTTCGGGGTAGCGGGCCTCGATACGGGCAATTTCAGCGGCGATCCGGCGGTGCATATCATCCGGTGTGCGCTCGTAAATATTACCGTAAGAGTCCTTAAGGGCGTATTTATTCACCCAGACATTAGCGGCGAGGTCATCGCCATTGAAGTACGCTACCGAAGCCTTCAGGGCCTCTTCAAAGGTGTACTTCTCAGTGTAGGATTTCACTTTTGGGGTTGAAACTGCTGGCGTCTCCATTTTGTAGCTGTTTGGCTGGTTTTGGTAATACTATATCATCAATCCTCAGGCCTGATTCGCCTGGAATTGTATTAGCAATGATTATTTAAATTGGTGACCGTTCTGGCCGTTAAGGGCGGAAGCCCAAACCATATCCGGGAATAGCCCGGCATCAGGCAACTCACAGGACTTAGGTCTTCTCTCGCTTAGGGTGGTTGTTCTTGCTTGAAGTTGGGAAACTCTATATCTACGATAAATGTAAGGGCCTTATTTCAAAAATGCGTGCAAGGAGTGGTAGTAGTTTTCCACAAAATGTTGATAACTCATCACCTACCGCTACAAAATACGCTGTATCAAACGGATGAGCAGAGAAAGGAAGACGCTGATCAGGATCATCGTTGTAATGGGAAAATAGAACCGCCCATTTTCCCCTTCCACCCTGATATCCCCGGGCAAACGGCCTAACCAAGACAGTTTGTCACCAAAGAAGTAAACAATCACGCCTACCAAAACGATAAAAAGACCAAAGTAGATAATTAATTTCCCGGTTGAAGGCATAGGAACGAGTGAACAAGGTCAAATAAACAGGGCCCGGTTTTGCCGGGCCCTGTAGTAGTGGGCATTACTGGATTCGAACCAGTGACCTCTGCCCTGTCAAGGCAGCGCTCTAAACCAACTGAGCTAAATGCCCCCGTTTTGAAGTGGTGGGCAAAGATAAATAACCTCCCCGCTAATTTGCAAGATTTACCCTAAAAATTTACCCATGGGAAAATCGAAAAATCTTGCCTAGTTTAGTGGGCCAAACATCAATGAAAAATAATATGAAGATCAAATTGACCCTTTTTGCCCTTAGCCTTGGCTTTTTTGCTTTCTCCTGCAAGTCATCAGCCGAGCTGGCACAGAAGTACGAAACCGCACAACAGGAACTGGACAACTGCCGCGAAAAAGCAGACCATTATGCTACCAAGGCCGAAGATATGAGCCGGGAAGCCAACAGCTACCAGGAAAAAATGACCGAAATGCAGCGGGAGTACGGAAATATGCGTAACGAACTCGCAGAAGCACAAGACGCTCTCGAATCGGTCACCCGTGAGTTGCAGGCTACTTCAGATGACTACGGCACTTGGTTCCGCGTGCAGATTGGTGCGTACCAGGACCCAAAGATCGACTCTGATTTACAGACCAATGAGGAGGGTTTGGGCGTAAAGACAATGGATGGCCTTCAAAAAATCGTCCTTGGGCGCTTCCGGGATTATCAGAAAGCCAAGCAGCTGCAAACCCAAATCCAAAACCTGGGTATTAAGGATGCCTGGATCGCTTCCTATGAGGATGGTGTACGGGTACCTATCGAGCAGGTTATCGGCAACTAAACTTATTCATAAAATCTCCCGACAGCACAGGCTATCCGGAACGTTCTGGATAGCCTGTTCCTTTACCCGGCTACTCCAACCGGTAGAATCTCCCTGAGCTTAGCCACAACCTGATCCACTTCAGCCTTGGTATTCAGGTGAGAAAAGCTGAAACGCATGGTCTTACGGGGCGAATCTCCATGCAGGGCACTGACTACATGAGAGCCCGCATCGGCTCCTGAGCTGCACGCACTGCCCCCGGAAACGCTAATACCGGCAATATCCAGGTTCAGCAGTAGCAGATCCGCTTTGGGAGAGGGTGGAAAACTGACGCTCAGCAGCTTGTAATGACCATTTTGGGCATCTCCGTTAAACTCCACATCTTCAAAATTAGCTTCCAGCTGCTCGCGCAGGTAATCGCGCAGTTCGGTTATTTTCGCACGGCGCTCCGGCAATTCCGCATAGGCCAGTTCCAGGGCTTTTGCCATACCGAGAATGCCGTAAATGTTTTCGGTACCGCCCCGCATATTGCGTTCCTGTGCCCCCCCGTCAATGAAAGGCTTCACAGCATTATCGCCATTGATGTACACAAAGCCCACCCCTTTCGGCCCATGGAATTTGTGCGCCGCCCCGGTCAAAAAAGCCATTGGGGTCTTAGATACATTAATCGGATAGTAGCCGATCGCCTGTACGGTATCGGAATGAAAGAGGGCCCCATGCTCCTGACATAAGGCAGCTATGGCTTCCAGGTCAATCAGGGTACCGATTTCGTTATTGGCGTACATGAGGGAAACCAGCGTTTTCTGATCACTGCCGGACAGGAGTGCTTCGAGGTGCGTCTTATCTATTCGGCCCGCCTGATCGGTATTTACTTCGACGCGCTCGATGTTATGCTCCCGCTGCAGCGCATCAATGGAATGCAGCACGCAGTGGTGTTCTAATGGGCTGCTGATGATACGGGTGACGCCAAGGTCCCTAACCGCACACTTCAATGCCATATTATTCGACTCCGAGCCGCCGGAGGTGAAGAAGATTTCACCAATCGAAGCTCCCAGCTGCTCTGCGATCGTCCGCCGGGCCTGCTCAATCACCGACCGGGCCGTGCGCCCTTCATTGTGAATGGAGGAAGGGTTGCCGTAGTAGGTGCCCATCGCTTCCGTCATGGCCTGTATGACTTCCGGGAGGAGCGGGGTAGTCGCAGCATTGTCAAAATAAATACGGTCCATGTTATGCCATTTTTGCACTAAACCAGCGAGCGACCCGTTCGGTTTCATCGCCTGCAAAGTCTTTGTGCTGAAATTCGTTTGTCTGAGAATTGTATTCGTATTCCTGCGCCCACTCCTCATGATGATGGTGCACCGCCTCAATGGCATCAAGGATGGCATCCATCTCTGCATTGGTCATGACCGGATGGATAGACATCCGTATCCAACCAGGTTTGTGGGTAAGCACGCCCTGACTGATTTCATCGGTGATAGACTTGGAATACTGCTGATCCACATTGAGCAGGTAGTGCCCGTAGGTGCCGGCACAGGAGCAGCCGCCCCGCGTTTGTACACCAAATTTGTCATTGAGCAGCTTGACGCCCAGGTTATAGTGCAGTCCGTCAATATAAAAGGAGACCACACCAAGGCGGTCGCGCAGGTGAGGCGCGAGGATATGCAGGTTGGGCAGTTGATCCAGGCGTTTCCATACCCGCTCCAGCAGCTCATGCTCCCGGGCAAGGATGTTATCTACACCCATTTCTTCCTTTAGACGGATGCAATAGGCCACTTTAATCGTCTGCAGGAAAGCCGGTGTGCCCCCATCTTCCCGCGCTTCAATTTCGTCAATGTATTTATGGCCGCCCCAGGGGTTGGTCCAGTCTACCGTTCCACCGCCGGGGTTATCGGGCACCCGGTTGGTGTACAGTTTGGGATCGAACACCAAGATGCCCGTTGAGCCAGGCCCGCCCAGGAATTTGTGGGGCGAGAAGTAGATGGCATCGAGGTGCTGCAAGGGCTCCTCCGGCCGCATATTGATCTCGATATAGGGTGCAGAACAGGCAAAATCTACAAAACACAGCCCGCCCTGTTCGTGCATCAGCCCGGCAATCTCGTGGTAAGGCGTCTTCAGCCCGGTCACATTGGAACAGGACGTGATGGCCGCGATCTTCGTCTTCCGGTTTCGGTATTGCTGCAGCAACGTCTTCAGGTGCTCCAGGTCCACCAAACCCTCCGCTGTAGGCCTGATGACCGCCACGTCCGCCAGCGTTTCCAGCCAGGACGTCTGATTGGAATGGTGCTCCATGTGGGTACAAAAGATGATCGCCCGTTCTTCTTCCGGTACCTCTACCCGGTCGCGGAATTTCTCGTGCACCTTGAGCCCGAGGATACGCTGAAACTTATTGACCACTCCGGTCATGCCAGAGTTGGAGGAAATCAGCACATCCTTTGGCCGGGCTCCCACATGCGCCTTGATGATCTCTTTGGCTTTATGGTAAGCCATCGTCATGGAAGTCCCTGTGACGGAGGTTTCGGTATGCGTATTGGCTACGAATGGCCCAATTTCCTGCATCAGCCATTCTTCGATGGGCTTATACAGGCGGCCACTTGCCGTCCAGTCTGCATAGAGGATCCGTTTGGGGCCATCGGGGGTATCGAAGATAAAGTCCTGCCCGATGACATTTTTCCGGTACGGAGCAAAATACGTTTCTAAAGAAGTAGTGGTTAGGGCTTCCATAACTAAAGGTTTTATCCGATCAATTCGAGGGCAGCTGATTTCATGCGGTCCGCAAAAGCCTGTGCAGCTTCGGGGCTTTGCCCTTCGGCATAAACGCGGATGATAGGCTCGGTATTCGACTTGCGCAAGTGTACCCATCCATCTGCAAAATCAATTTTCAGGCCATCGATCGTATTGTAGTCTTCTGACTTAAATTTGTTTTCCAGGTCCTTCAGCAGGCCGTCCACATCAATCTGTGGTGTTAGCTCAATGCGGTCTTTGACCATATGGTATTCCGGGTAGCCAGCCTTGAGGGCACTTACCGTTTGGCCCGACTTTGCCAAAAGAGTCAGGAAGATCGCCACGCCGGCCATAGCATCGCGGCCGTAGTGCAGACCGGGCACGATGACCCCGCCGTTGCCTTCTCCACCGATAACGGCATTGCGGTTTTTCATTTCCGTGACCACATTCACTTCGCCCACTGCACTGGCAAAGTACTGTCCGCCGTGGCGCTCCGTGATGTCGCGCAGGGCCCGGGTGGAAGACAGGTTAGAAACGGTATTGCCCGGTTGCTGCTGCAGGATGTAATCCGCTACAGCTACCAGGGTGTACTCCTCGCCAAACATGCTGCCGTCTTCGCAAACAAAAGCAAGGCGGTCCACATCTGGGTCTACCGCGATTCCCAGATCCGCTTTTAGTTCCACCACCTCCCGGCTCAGGTCCTTGAGGTGCTTGGGCAGGGGCTCCGGGTTGTGCGCAAAACGGCCGTTGGGCTTTTTGTTGAGCAACTCCACTTCGCAGCCCAGGGCTTTGAGCAATGGCGGCATTGCTACCGAGCCGGAACTGTTGATGCAGTCGACCACCACCCGGTACTTTTTGCTTTTGACCAGCGCTGCGTCCACATAAGGCAAATCAAGGATTGCCTCTACGTGCCGCTTGATGTAGCGGTCATCGTGCAGGACTTTCCCAAGCTCTTCAACCCCAGCATATTCTATATCACCACTTTCGATGATTTCCAGCAAGGCTTCCCCATCTGCTTTTGAGATAAATTCGCCTTTGTCGTTGAGGAACTTGAGGGCGTTCCACTCCCGCGGGTTGTGGCTGGCTGTAATGACGATACCAGCGCCGGCTTCTTCCATCGTCACGGCCATTTCTACAGTGGGGGTGGTGGAAAGGCCGAGGTCGACCACATCGATGCCCATAGCGCGCAGGGTGGCGCTGGCCAGTTCGTTAACAATAGAGCCGGAAATTCGGCCATCCCGGCCAATGACCACTTTAGGCTTTGCTCCCTTATTGAGTAGCCAATGCCCGAAGGCGGCTGTGGATTCTACGATGTCCTGAGGGGTCAGGTTGTCGCCAGATTTGCCGCCAATGGTGCCCCGTATGCCTGAGATTGATTTGATAAGTGCCAAGAGATAGGTGTAGTTTGATTTGCGGGTAAAAATAGAAAAATTAGCGTGCAAATCGCAGTGGCCATAGCCAGTCGCTCCTGGTAAAACTTGCGAAGTTTCGGCATAAGCCTTATTTTACCAAACCTAATTCTTTATTCTGCTAACCAAAACCAAGATGCTATGGCACGTTCGAGAAGACAACAAAAGATTGCAGCAAAAGACAAACGCGAAGGAAAGCGCATTCTGAATATTTTCCTGATTTCCACTTTCGTCTTGCTGGCGCTGATGTACATTATTTTCCAGACAGCTTAGGTTTCCCTTCACAGCGGACCCATACTGCAGGTTGCAGGGGCGCATTCCAGCCCTTGTAAACTGTAGTATCGGTCTGCAAGGTATCCAGTTGGGGCGGGAGCCAGCTCTGAGGCGCTAAGATTACAGTACCAGCCTGCTGCGCTCTAACGGCCTGCTGCAGGGAAGCGGCATTGCTCAGGACTGCTGTATTGGAATTGGCAGCATAGGCGTAGGTCGCTACCCCGGGGAAAGCCCCTTCTCCCCTGCCGACAATAAACTGATCTGCAGGCTTAGGAAAAGGCCCTTCCGGCTCTATGATTTCCTGCGCCCAGTTGCGCTGTACTTCCAGCAACGGGCTGAACTGAATCCAAAAGAAAGTCGTCAGTAATATGCCGCTCATAATAGTACCAAGGCGGGCATAAGAAGCACGTGCGCCCACGAACCCCACCACCGCGACAAAACTCCACACCCAATACAGCCCGCCGGTAGCCAGTCCGGCTTGAAAGCCCAGTCCGCGGAACTGTACAAAGCTGCCAATCATGAACAAGATCAGAAAACAAGCCGCAGCGACAAGGTGCAATACTGCACCCGCTTTGACCAGTCCCCGGTGCGGATAACCTTTATGGAAATAGTTGCGCATCTGCCGGGCCGCAACCATCGCCAGCAAAGGCTGCAGCGCCAGGCTGTGCCCGAGCAAGGCGAAAATCAATGCCCCTATGTAAAGCACCGCTTGTTCATCCCGTTTGCCCAATCGTTGGCTATGCTCCACGATGCCGCCCAGCACAAGCCCCAGAAAAGGAAGTATGCCTACGGCATTCACCCAAAGGAATCTTCCTGTACGGAAACCTATATAAAAGGTGTCCCCACCGGTATCCAGCCATTGCAGAGCATAAAGCCCGCCCGCCGTCAGCAGGCCCATTGCCCAGGGATTGAGGCGCAGAAGCCGACGCCCATCTGCGTGCATAAAGTAGAGAAAGGCTGCTGTGCCCAACAGAAAAATCAGCGATTGCAAAGGCTGTACCCATATAGCCAGCGCAGCAAGGGCATAGAAACTCAACTGCCAGCTCAGCTGAGGCTGCTTCAGATAACGGATCATAGCCGCGTACGCCAGCCACTGCAACATCATCGCCCAGATATCACCGGAAGCGACTTTAGCCAGATTTGCCATCAGCAAAGAAGAGGCAGCCAGCGCCAGCGTATTCAGTACAATCTCTGTACCGACCAGGCGGCGGGCAAAGATGTAGTATGCCGTCAGTCCAAGAACTACTGCTATCGCTCCGGAGAACCGCAGGAAGAACGGATCGAGGGTACTGCCCATTAGCAGTTCGGCCAGCTGTTCATGGAAGGTAGGCCCCGCCACATCGTGTTGAATTTGCCAGGCCAGCATGGCTTCCACTCCGTCCCAGATGGTGGTCATCCCATTGCCAACCAGCAGGTTGACGACCAGCAAAAGCAGTGCAATAGCGTACAAATAAGAAGTCTTGGCTGTCATGTGGGTTTGGATTTGACGGTGCAAAGAAAACCATCATTTGCCAAACGCGGGAATGGATAACTGGTTTAAAATTCCCTACTTTGTGGTCGCCAGCCGCAAACAGCGTCTAAACAGCGAACGATGGCCGACTTATCCATACTTATCGAAGCACAATACCTGCCGCCTGTACAATACTTCTCCGTACTGTCACAAGTGAATACGGTTTACCTCGAAGCGCAGGAGCACTACCAGAAGCGTAGCTACCGTAACCGGGCGCATTTGGTCGGCGCTAACGGGCCGATGCTGCTTTCTGTCCCCCTCAAAAAAGGTAAGCACCAGCAGATGCCCATTCATCAGGTGAGGGTGGACTATAAAAAACCCTGGTTTGGCGAACACTGGCACAGTATTAAATCCGCTTATGGGAAATCCCCATTCTTCGAATTCTATGCCGAGCCCATCGAGGACATCCTCCGCAGCAAACCGGATAACCTCTTTGACCTCAACCGGGCTCTGCTTGTGCAGCTGCTCCGGACACTCCAATTGGCAGTGGATATTCGGAAGACGACCGATTACGGAGCTGTTCCGGAAGGCACCCTCGACTTGCGCGAAGCCATTCACCCCAAACACCCAAAGCTGGATTTCGAACCCCTGCCCTACCCCCAGGTGTTTCAGGAACGGCATGGGTTTATCCCGAATTTGAGTATTTTAGACCTGCTTTTCTGTACCGGGCCTCAGGCACCGCTGCTGCTAAAGCAATTTGCTGATCAAAACCCCATCGTGTGACTCCACTGATCAATAAACATTTACAGGCCTACCGGGCACAGGTTGATGAGATCGTCAAAGACCTGCATGAACTGGCCATCCGTATAGACAGCGAGGAGCTGACGCAGACCGTTAGTGATCTCCGAAGCCGCATTCACGAACCGTTCATGTTTGTGATTGTCGGGGAAGTGAAAGCCGGTAAAAGCAGTTTCATTAATGCCCTGCTAGATACCGGCAAGGAGGTAACCAAAGTCGCCCCTCAGCCCATGACCGATACCATTCAGCAGATTCTCTATGGGGAGGAAGCCGAACAGGTGCAGATCAACCCTTACCTAAAGAAAATCCTGTTGCCCGTTGAGATATTAAAGGAAATTGCCATCGTAGACACTCCGGGCACCAACACCATCGTGGAGCACCATCAGGAAATCACCGAGAGCTTTATCCCGGCTTCCGACCTGATCGTCTTTGTATTTGAAGCCAAGAACCCCTACCGGCAGTCCGCCTGGCAGTTTTTTGACTACATCCACAGCGACTGGCGCAAGAAAATCATTTTTGTGCTGCAGCAAAAAGACCTCATGCCTGCAGAAGACCTTGAAGTTAACCGCAACGGGGTCATAGAATATGCAGAAAAGCAGGGTATTAAAGACCCGGTGGTATTCACCGTCTCCGCCAAACAGGAGCAGGAAGGGCAAAAGGAAGAGAGTGGCTTTGCGCCAGTACGTTCCTACATCAATCAGCACATCACCGGAGGCAGAGCGCCCATCCTAAAGCTCAACAACAACATCGATACAGCTGAGAATATCAATGACCGGATTGCGGCAGGGGTTGCTCTTCGTCAGAAACAGTACGAAGCGGACACTGAATTCCGCAGCGACATCCGGGAGACGTTGGTCAAGCAGGAAGCCAAAAGCCTGAAACAGGTAGACGTGCTGGTAGAGAATATGATTGCCGGTTACGAGCGCATCACCCGCAGCAAGAAACAGGAGCTGAGCGACGGGCTTTCGTTCTTCCCCTTACTCCGGCGATCGGTTGTATCCATTTTTAGCAAAAAAGCATCCCTGAAGGAATGGCTGGAAGACCTGGCCCGGGAACTCGAAACCGACCTGAATAAAGAACTCAAGGCCAAGCTCAACGATGGTGTGGCAGACCTGGCCGACAGCATTCAGCAAATGGCCAAGATGATTGACCTGAAGATCAGGAACAGTGAGACCATCCTGCGGGATGACCACGAGCTGTTCAGCGATATTGCCGAGAAGCGCAATAATATACTTCGGGAATTGCAAGAACAGTTTGCCCGCTTTGTGAGCCGCACGGAGAATTTCACCGATGAGAGCCTCTTCCCGGACAAAAGTTCTGTGTCACCAAGCCTGGCGGCAAGCAGTGGCCTGGCGGTGATTGGTATTGTGCTGGCAGCGGTGACGCAAGGGGCTGTTTTTGACATCACCGGGGGCATTCTCACCACAGTAGGCCTGATTTTCGCAGGCTTTACCACCTCCTCCAAACGCAAACAAGTACTGCGCGAATTCAGTAAGGAAATTGACAAGGGCGGCACCCGGCTGCAAGAGGAAGTCAGCACTAACCTCAAGACCTATATCACGAATCTGCGCAGCCGTATTGATGAGAACTTTGTCAAATTCGACCTGCTGCTGGAAAAGGAAGGGGAGCAGATTGAAAAACTCACCGCCCGAAGTACAAATATTACAGGCAGGCTGGAAGCCCTTCAGGCCTCCGTTGCAAGCGATTCAGCACCCCCGCAGATGGAAGAGGAATAAAGCCCTACAGGAAATACTGCAGCTCTTGGTACACCAAGTCTACCGGCAGCCCCATAATATTGGCGTAAGTGCCTTCAATTTTGTTGATCTTGCAAAGCCCGATCCATTCCTGAATGGCGTAAGCTCCTGCCTTATCGTAGGGTTGATACTTGTCGATGTAAAAGTCGATCTCCTCATCCGAAAGCTTATCAAAGTGAACGCGGGAGACGCCGGAGAAGACCCGCTCCTGTTTCGCATTCGCCAGACAAACCCCGGTAATAACGGTATGCTCACGCCCTGACAATTCCCGGAGGATGCGCTGCGCATCAGCCCGGTCTTTGGGCTTTTCGTAAATCACGCCATCGAGAATCACCACGGAATCGGCACCCAACAGCACCCCTTTGCCTTCCAGCGCATGCATGGAGGCCCGGACCTTTTTCTGAGCCAGAAAGGGCGCGACCTCCTCTACGGGCATATCATCCGGATAATCTTCGGGAACATCCTGTGGCTTTATGGTAAATTGAAAGCCCGCCTGCTCCAAAAGTTGGCGGCGGCGGGGAGATTTGGACACCAGAATGATCGGGAGTTCTAATGTTTGCATAGGTCAGTTAAAATTTAAGTTATACGCAATACGAAGTGGTCACCTACTGGCGCTGTCGGCCAGCACGGGGAACGATAAATGTCGGGCTTAAAGTCCAGACATTCATCGTCTGGGCCATTGATCCAGACATTCATCGTCTGGAATCTTGGATTTGCGATATCAGAGCAAGCCACTTCCCAGCGTAAATGCTGACCCTCCTGCCTTTAAGGTTGTCAAAGCCCAAAGGCGACGAGACGCGGGCAAGCATTGAGTAGGTTTGCTGTGGCAAACCACTTAATCGTCAGTATACAGCAAAAAACAGCAGCAAAATCAGCCCGCTGAGCATAATCAGTTTGGCCATCGTGCTCACCCGGTGGTAATCGGCAGGCACCTTTGCCCGGAATAACCAAACCAAACTCAGCCCAAGCGGTGCGATCAACGCTACGGTCACGTATAGATGGCTCAACAGGGAAAAAAGTTCGCGCTGATGCACCACCATCGCCACAATTAATGCCAGCAACCCCACGCCAACAGCAGCAGCCAGCCCTTTTGCCGTGTTCATACCCCAGAGAACCGGTACTGTGCGGCACTGTTCCATCCGGTCTCCTTCCACGTCTTCCATATCCTTGATGAGTTCCCGGTAGAGATTAGATCCAAAAGCAAAAAGCAGATACCAAACCATAATCGTTGCCAAATGAGCGGCACCTACGGGATCAATTTCAGCCAGCATGGCAAACCCTTCGCGCTCCGCGAACCAGACTATACCAGGCACCCCCGCACAAAACAGCGAAACCAGCAGATTGCCCCACAACGGCAGCTTCTTGAGCTGGTAGGAATACCAAAACAACAGCCCCGCCCCTATTGGATAAATGGCAACGAGTGGCATATTCTGCACGCTCAGCGCCAGGTAAAACGCCAGAAAGAAACCTAGCAGAATAATGGAAAAATAGAGCCAATAAGCCGTCTGCTTGCGGATGTAGCGCCCAAGCACTACTTTTTCCGGACGGTTTTGCAGGTCAATGCGGAAATCGATAACATCGTTTATGATGTAGCCCGCTGCGGTAATCATGATCGTGTCGAGCACGAACAACCAGAAGGTTTGAGGCGGCAGTGTTAATCCGATGCCGTACTGCTCAAATGCCGGTTGCAACAGTGCTCCGTAAAACAGATATTGGGTCAACCCCACAATCAGCAGGTTAGGCAGGCGGATCAGGCGCAGGAAGGCATAAAATACATTCATCGGTTACACTTCTGGCCATTCCTGATTGAGGCGGAGGACTTTCTCGATCACATCGCGGGCACAGCCATCCCCTCCTTTCAGTGGGGAAATATAAGTTGCTACTTCGAAAAGCTCCGGCTGAGCATCGGTGGGACAGGTAGGTACCCACACCCGTCGCATTACCGGCAGGTCGGGCAGGTCGTCTCCCATGTACAGGATTTTACGCTCATCCAGCCCGTATTTTTCGATGTAGTCTTCGTATGCCGATAGTTTGTCGCTTATCCCGGTATAAATATCCTTGATCCCCAGTCCTTCCAGCCGCAGCCGGACACCTTCTGACCGCCCTCCGGTAATCACCGCCACATTAAAGCCCTGCCGGACGGCTGTTTTGAGCGCATACCCGTCACGAATGCTCATACTGCGGAGTAGCTGACCTTCCTCTGTGACCAGGACCTGACTGTTGGTTAGCACTCCGTCCACATCAAAAATAAACGTTTCTATTTCCTTGAATTGTTCCAGTTGATTCATTGGTGGCTTTTCGTTTCCCTACAAATGTACAGGAATAGGGCAAGAACTTGGCGAATAAATGGGTAGGATTCAATATATTCCCATCCCTGGAATTAGTCATCATAGCAGGTCTACGGTTGTGGACCGCTTCAAAATACAGTCAACATGTTCAAAGCCAGCATTTATCAGGAACGCCGAAAGCAATTACAAGCCTCCATGCCCGGGGGGCTTATTTTACTCCCCGGCAACAACGAGAGCCCGATGAATTGCGCCGACAACGTCTACCGCTTCCGGCAGGATAGTAGCTTTTTGTACTACTTTGGGGTCAATCAGCCGGGGGTAGCCGGCGTATTGGACGCAGATTCCGGAGAAGCCCTGCTGTTCGCGCCGGAAATGACCGTAGAGCATGTAGTTTGGATGGGCCCACAGCCTGGTCTGAGTGACCTTAAAAACCTGTCGGGCACAGAACAGGCACTGCCCGTTGAGCAATTAGAAGAATTCCTAAAAAAAGCTAAGGCGGACGGGCGGACCATTCACTTCCTTCCTCCCTACAGGGCTGACCGCAGCCTGCAGTTGAGCCGGTGGCTGAGCACGCCCGTTGAGGCATTACGACCCTCTGAAACGCTAATCCAAGCCATTGTTGCCCAGCGGTCTGTCAAGTCGGCAGAAGAAATTGCCGAAATCGAATCCGCCCTGGCGATCACCCGCCAAATGCATGTTCAGGCGACCAAAACCGCCCAACCGGGCATGAAGGAAGCCCAACTGGCGGGCATGGTGGAAGGCATTGCGCTGGCTACCGAAGGCGCCCTTGCCTACCCGGCCATCCTTACCGTTAATGGCCAGACCCTTCACAACCACTACCACGGGGATATTATGAAAGAAGGCGATCTCGTCCTCTGCGACTTTGGAGCGGCGGCTCCCAGAACAGACTATGCCAGTGACATCACCCGGACCTTCCCGGTGAGCCCCAACTTTACAGACCGGCAGAAAGCGATTTACCAGATTGTTCTGGATGCGGAGGAACAAGCCATTCAAGCCATCAAGCCCGGCGTTCCTTACAAAGACATTCATTTGCTGGCGGCGAAGATCATTACGACCGGCCTAACTCAGCTGGGGCTTATGAAAGGCGATGCCGATGCTGCCGTGGAAGCCGGCGCGCACGCTTTATTCTTCCCCCACGGCCTAGGCCACATGATGGGGCTGGATGTGCACGATATGGAGGATTTGGGCGAAGATTACGTAGGCTATTCCGATGAACTTAAGCGCAGTTCACAGTTTGGCTTAAAATCCCTGCGCCTGGCCCGTGCACTACAGCCTGGTTTTGTCCTCACCGTAGAGCCCGGCATTTACTTCATTCCGGAGCTCATCGCCCAGTGGAAAGCAGAGAGCAAACACGCTGAATTTATCGACTATGAAAAGGTAGAAACCTACCTTGGATTTGGCGGCATCCGGATCGAAGACAACGTACTGGTTACCGAAGAGGGCTACCGGGTCCTGGGCCCTGACATCCCGAAGACCATTGAGGAAATTGAGGCGCTGCGCAAGGGTGGTTAATCGTTTTTGAATATCCGCTCAAAGAAGGACTCGTGCTGCCCGGCTGCCTGTTGCTGCGCATTTTCTGCTTTGTTGGTCTTTTTCATGGCCCGTTTTTCGGCACGGGTGGCACGGCGTTCGGCTTTAATGGCTTCCTTGCGCAACCTGGCGGCCCGTTCTCTGGCTTCAGCAGCCTTCCGGTCCTTTCTGGCGGCGCGATGGTCATCCTTGGCCTCCCGGTGATCCGCTTTGAGGTCTTGTTGCCTGGCTTTGTTGCCGAAAAGGCGCTCTTGCAGGCTTGCGGGCTTTGCTTCTGTGGACTGTTCTGTGGTATCCTTTTTCCCCTTAAACAGCTGGGCATGGGCGGCAGGCAGGGATAGCAGAAAAGCGAAACTGGTAAGTAATAGGATGGGATAACGCATGTACTCGTCTTTTTGATTTCCTCCATAACGAGCCTTGAGAGCGGAATCTTATCCTGGATGGGCTGAATTTTTTATGGGTGGGTATTGATCTGGTGGTGATAGATTTTAACGAAATTTATGGATAGGACGATGTCCACGTACGACAATAGGACTGATAACGCTGATCTGACTGATGACACTGATACTGGCAACTGGGCCCACCCCTAAATGCAAAACATACCCTATATTTGCCAACCACAGCAACCACCCCGGCACTGTGATTTTTTAACCGGTAACCACAACTCAAATGGCCAAGCAGCAGCCTCCAAAGGCAACACACCCCGTCCACATTTCAGAAACCACCACCGGAGAGCGATATCCTGATGTTTATGACGTCTTATCACCTGATACTTTCGATCGCGCAACTCAAAACGGCAACCTCCTGCTCGTAACCGCAAAAAACGGCGTGGCCCTTCGCATTGAAGCAGTATCAGATGAAATACTCCGGTTCCGTTATGCGCCGGAGGGACAGTTTGAAGCAGACTTTTCCTACGCCCTTGACCCTAATGCGGCTTACCAATCCCCGGACCTCACCTTTAGTGAAGAAGAGGAGCACCTTACCCTACGTACCAGCCGCCTGATTTGCCAGATCGCTAAGGAAGGGCTTAAGGTAGCGATGTATGATAATCCCGGTAATACCCTGCTCTGCGAAGACGCTGCCCCCTATGCCTGCCGGAAAAGCATCCTTAACGGAATAGAACGGGTGAGCGTCACACAAAAGGCCCCTGCCCGGACCGCCTACTATGGGCTCGGCGACAAGAGTGGCGCCCTTAACCTGCGTGGGCAACGGCTGCAGCACTGGAATACCGACTCCTTTGGTTACGGAAAGGACACCGACCCGCTTTACCGGACCATCCCGTTTTTCTTCGGGCTTCAGGAAGGAAAAGGTTATGGGGTTTTCCTGCATAATTCTTACCGCACGCACTTTGACTTTGCTAAGACCGCCCAAGACCAGGTTACCTTTCAGGCCGATGGCGGGGAGATGGACTACTTTTTCATCGCAGGCCCCGGTCTCACGGAGGTTGCCCAGCGTTATGCCTGGCTGACCGGGCGCCCGGAGATGCCCCCAATGTGGGCACTGGGTTTTCACCAATGCCGCTGGAGCTACTACCCGGAAGAACGGGTCTACGAGCTTGCCAGGGAATTCCGCGACCGGAAAATCCCCTGCGATGCCATCTATCTTGATATCGACTATATGGACGGCTACCGCTGCTTCACCTGGGACGAGGAGCATTTCCCCAAACCGGCAAAAATGATCAAAGACCTGCGCGATCAGGGTTTTCACACCATCGTAATGATAGACCCCGGCATTCGGGTCGATCCAGACTACCATGTGTATCAGGAAGGCATCGAAAAAGACATGTTCTGCTACCGTACCTCTGGTGAAATCATGCGTGGCCCTGTATGGCCGCAGGATTGTGTCTTTCCGGACTTTACCCGGCCGGAAGTGCGCGAATGGTGGGGGCCGCTCTACGAGCAATTGTACAACGAGCAGGGGGTTAGCGGCTTTTGGAATGACATGAACGAACCGGCTGTCTTTAAGGTCAACATCGCCACCTTCCCGGATAATGTGCGCCACGATTACGACGGGCACCCCTGCGACCACCGCAAAGCCCACAATGTGTATGGCCAGCAAATGTCGCGGGCTACTTTTGAAGGGTTGAAAAACCTGCAACCTCAGAAACGCCCCTTCGTACTCACCCGGGCGACCTACAGCGGCGGGCAGCGTTACGCGAGTGTCTGGACGGGCGACAACATCGCCAGTTGGGAACACCTCCGCCTGGCCAATATCCAATGCCAGCGGTTGAGTATATCCGGCTTTTCTTTCGTGGGTACGGATGTAGGTGGCTTCAGCCAGCAACCGGACGGAGAACTATTCGCGCGTTGGATGCAGCTGGCCGCCTTCCACCCCCTGTACCGCGTACACTCCATGGGCAACAACATTGATGGAGCCGCCGAAGCCGATGCCGATGCGATACACGAAGCAGAACGCAACAACCGCATGGACCAGGAGCCCTGGACCTTCGGAGAGCCCTATACAAGCATATCCAAAGCCGCCATTGAGCTTAGGTACCAGCTCCTGCCCTATCTGTACACGGCATTCCGGCAGTACACACAAGATGGCCGCCCGGTGCTGCGCAGCCTGGCCTTTGCCGATCAGGCCAACCCGGAGGTCAAAGACCGGGAGGCAGAGTTCCTGTTTGGAGAACACCTGCTGGTGGTGCCGGTACTGGAAGCAGGCGCCACGCAGGCCGAAGGTTATCTCCCGGCTGGAGAATGGTATGATTACTACAGCGGTGCACGCTATCAGGGACGGCAACTGGTGAAGAATGCCTGCGGGTTGGAACGCATCCCACTTTATGTAAAGGCAGGCGCAGTCATCCCCCACTACCCGGTTCAGCAGTACACGGGAGAAAAAAACTTCGACCAGATCACCCTCAAAGCCTTTGCAGGAAATGGTCAAAGTGAGCTCTACGAAGATGCTGGCGATGGTTATGCCTATCAGGAAGAAGCTTTCCGCCTTAGCAGTTTCAATATGCAACAGGACAAGGGGCAGATTACCCTGCGGCAGGTACAGACAGGGACTTACGAACCCGGCTACCTCACTTACCGGGTGGAACTCTTTGGCCTGACAGGCAAGCCCGCCAAAGCGACCTGTGACGGGGAAGACCTAAAAACAGAAGCGCTGGAGCAGGGTGGATTTGCCTGTACCCTCCCCGCTGGTTTTCATGAACTTGTTGTGCGGTAGGCTGTTGGAGCCAGAAAAAAGATGAGACCGCTTTTTTGGCTTTTTCTAATCACAAATACCATCATGACCGGGCAATCCACTATTGAATCCTTCAATCCCACCCAACTCGACTGGCAAATCGTAAACGATGGGGTAATGGGGGGCATTTCCAAAAGCCGGATGACTGTAAATACTGAGGGTTACGGGCAGTTCTCCGGGACGGTTTCACTGGAAAACAACGGTGGCTTTGCTTCCTGCCGGGCAGCTGTTGAAAAGATTGAGCTGAGTGGGACAAAGGGCGTACGCCTTCGGGTGCGGGGTGACGGACAACGCTATGATTTCAGAGTACGGCTAAGCGGACCTTACAGCAGGGTTTCTTACCGGGCGGGCTTTACGGCAAATGATAGCGGCTGGCATACGGTAGAATTGCTTTGGAGTGGCTTCGAACCCACCTTCAGGGGCCGGACGCTGAATGATGTCCCTCCGATCACGCCCGATGATATCCGGGAAGTGGGCTTCCTGATTGCCGATAAACAAGCCGGGGCATTTCAGTTAGAAATTGACGAAATTTCGGTCTATTCGGATTGAGGCCCCTCAATCTGCTCAGCCACAGCCTGTAGCCCCTCTTTAGAAATCCAACCATGCTCATAGGCATGCCGGGCCACCCTAAGGGTATCGTCTGATAAACAAACCTTGCCTTCCAGATGAGGGTGGTCAGCGTACAGGGCATGTATGGTCTCGCTATTTTTGCGATTTGTCACATCCCGGATATAAACAGCCAGCACCCGGTCGGGGTGAGACTCTGACAACTGAGCATACAGCTGTGCATCGTGCTGCCCGCTATCCCCGATCAGGATAAACTTTAAATCCGGAAAGACTTCCATAAGATGTCGCGCTTTGTCCAATTTATGGGAATGCGTGCCCCCGCCTGTACTAAAAAAGTCTTTTAGCCCCGACTTGAGAGCCTGTAACAGGAAGATGCCTTTGGGGATGTCCCTGGCCTGGCAGAAGTCGACCAGAAAATCATACAAATTCCACTCGCTGCTGCTAATGAAGAAAATGGGGTTGTTGCAGTTTGCTTCCTTACCTGCACATAGCGCCTGGTAAAATGCAGGGACGCCCGGGAAAGGCAAACGGGTAGCCGCATTTTTGGTAAGAATCAGCCTTAATTTCCGGAAAGTCTCCGTAGCGTGGGAAACCAGAATCGTATCGTCCACATCAGAGATCACCCCAAACTCGTGGGTACCATGACTGATGTACACTTCCTCGCGCTGCTCCAGAAACGAAGGCCCTTCGTCGAGTGGGTTGTGAACCCGGAACGCCACCGGGTGCCAGCCTTCCTGAAGCTTGTGCGGCCCCTTTGCCAGCAGCTCGAACTGCCCCCGCTCATCGGTCTTTACGTGATAATTCTGCCCGTTAAACTCAATGTCCACCTGGGTGTCGGGAATGGTGGTACTTAGGTAGCGGCTCAGCATAGCCCGAAGATTGCGCCAAAGGCTGTCGCCGGGCTCCGGCTCATAAAGCAGCCGGTCATCCAGCACATGCCCTCTTACGAATACCCGGTCAGGCGTGCCATACCCCCGGTAAGCCAAGACTACCGGCGGGGTTTCCATACCTAACCATTTCTTTATGTTAAGGCTTATATGTCGGCTCAGTAAACTCATATTAGCAGCCAGCGCACAAGTGCAGGCCATCTTGGTTTTATAATTATGGAGAAAATACTTTTCGTGATCAACCCCATTAGCGGGGGCAATGAAAAAGAGGACTGCAAGACAACCGTAGAAAAGTGGTGGCAACAGCATCAACTCAACGGGTTGTGGATGGAAACCAACGGAGCGGATGACCTGGAGAGGCTCAACACCCTGATCCAACAGGAAAATCCTGAGACAGTGGTCGCCTGTGGAGGTGATGGCACTGTCAATCTCGTTGCCCGTTCCCTGCTCGGGACACCCATAAAGATGGGGATTCTGCCACTAGGCTCTGCCAACGGTTTGGCAACAGAACTCTGTATTCCCGAAAACGTGCCCGAGGCGCTCGATGTTCTACTACAGGACCAGCCTTTACCGCTCGACGGGCTGCTTATCAATAGAAAGCACTATGCGTTCCACCTCGCGGATGTAGGGTATAATGCCCGACTTGTCCAAGAGTTTGAGTCCGGTGATCAGCGTGGGCAATTGGGCTACGCCCGCAGCTTCCTTCGGGTCGCCCGCAACCGCCCTCTGGCAAAATTCAGGATCCGAACCGATCAACAAGCCTTCAGCCGCCGAAGTGTGATGGCCACTTTTGCTAATGCCCGCCGCTACGGCACCGGCGCGATCGTCAACCCGGATGGCCGGACCGATGACGGGCAGTTTGAGCTGTGCCTTTTCCTGCCCTGGCCGCGTTGGTACCTCGTGTGGATGAGCGTCTTGTTTTTTATTGGCCAGATTGATAAATCGCGCTACGTGAAGATTATTCCCTGCCGTAGCCTGCAACTTGAGGCAGACCGCCCCATGCCTTTGCAGGTGGATGGAGAATTGATAGGAGAAGCCCGGTCGATCTCGGTTGAGGTTCTAGAAGAAAAAGTACAGGTGCTTCAACCGGCAGTGAACTGACCTGCAAGTCAGGGTAAACACCTGTATTTGAACCCAGTCCAATCCTCTGTGCTCCTTCAATTTATTAAGACAATCGCCCCTTGAAATCCTCATACCCGAAGCGCTTCACCACTTCCAGCTCGCCATTCTCCCGCCACATACAGATGTCAGGGTGTCTGACACCGTTGAAGGTGGTGGTCTTTACCATGGTGTAGTGGATCATATCCCAAAACACCAGCCGGTCGCCGGGCTCAAGGGGGCGGTCGAAGTGGTAGGACTGCTTGTAATCGCCGGCCAGACAGCTCACCCCACCAATGCGGTAGGTATACTGCCCCTCCCCTTCCGGCTTACTACCGATGATCTTCGGCAGGTAGGGCATCTCCAGCGTATCCGGCATATGCGCGGTGAAGGAAGCGTCAATGATAGCGGTGCGCACGCCCCGGTTTTCCACCACATCCAGCACGGTAGTCACCAGCTCGCCCGTCTCCCAGGCGATGGCGCTGCCCGGCTCCATAATGACTTCCAGCCCGGTACGCTCACGAAATTTTTGCAATAGCTGAACGAGGTGCGGTATATCGTACCCTTGCCGCGTCATTAGGTGGCCGCCACCAAGGTTAACCCATTTGAGCTGGGGGAAGAAGCGCCCAAAATGGTGTTCAAAAGCAGCCAGGACTTTCTCCAAATCAAAGGAGCTCGACTCACAGAGGGTATGAAAGTGCAGCCCCTCCACGCCTTCCGGCAAACGCTCGCCCAGCCCGTCCGGCGCGATGCCTAAGCGGGAGCCGGGTGCTGCCGGATTGTAGAGGTCCGTTTCCACCTCGGAATACTCCGGGTTGACACGCAGGCCGGCGGATACCTTATGACCGGCTTTCGCCAAATGCCCGGCGTGCCGTTCGTATTCGGCTACCGAATTGAAGGTGAGGTGGCTGCTGTACTTCAGGATTTCTTCCAGTTCGCCCGGGATGTAAGCCGGGGAATAAGTATGCGCCCGTACGCCCATCTCTTCGTATATCAGCCGGGCTTCGTGCAGGGAACTGGCTGTGGCGCCTTTCAGGTACTGCTTCACCAGCGGGAAGACCCGCCACATGGAAAACCCTTTGAGGGCCAGTATCACCGACACGCCGGCGCGCTCCTGCACACTGCTAATGAGCTCAAGGTTGCGGCGCAGGCGGCTTTCGTCGAGCAGGAAGGATGGGGAGGAGGCTTGGGTGTAGTTGATCATATTATTTTTTGAAAATTACAGCAGAAGCGTTTATGCTTTACTACCCTACTGCATACTCTGTGAGCGTTCGGCTGTGCGGGGAATGAAATCCAATGACGATATCTGACTTTGGAATACCTTTAGACTCCAGCTCGTCTCCCAGCTTGAGGTCTGTGCCGTTATGTTGTATCCAGACCTTACCATCCGATTTAACATCTATGTGGACGAAACTGCCGTACTCCCAGTGGCCATTTTCCCAGCCCACGGAAAGTAGCAAGAAATGCCCTCGCTCTTCGTCCAGTATGAGTTGAGTTTCAATAGCTTCATCAGAAGGTATCATTGTATAAATGTCTTCCACCAGAGTCTTGATTACTGACTTATATCTTGCTACTTTATCCATTTGTGGATTACTTTAGTCTTCTCATCAAAAATAATCATTTTAAGGCTATAGCGCTCAGCCAGTTTCCTGAAAAACCCATCTTCGAAGAACCGCTCGTAAAAATCACCAGGCATAGCCATGTATAGGTGCCGATCAGGATCCTTTTCTTCAAGGGCATTGAAATAAATAATAAATTGCCCTAAGGCGTCTTCAAATTCATCCAAATCAGAAGCACCGAGAAAGCTTTTAATTTCCACTGCAATCTTCACGCCTTCTTTCTCAGCTCCAATTACTGCTTTCTCGGCGCCCAGATCAATAAAGCTTTTCCTGCGCCCTACCCGAATAAAAAAGGGATCATGGGTAATCTTCCACCCTTCCGCTTCGAGTGCAAACTTGACATGGTCGTGGTAAAAGTCTTTCGCAGGCATTTGAATATCGCTTTACAATTCCAAATCAATCCCAATTTCCTCCTGCCAGGGCAGGCCCATCTCTCCCAGCTTATCCAGGAACGGGTCCGGGTTGAATTCTTCTACGTTGAAAACGCCAGCACCGCCCCATTGTCCGGTCAGCACCATCATAGCGCCGAGTGCAGCAGGCACACCGGTGGTGTAGGAAACGCCCTGCGCGCCTGTTTCGTCAAAGGCGGCCTGATGGCTGCAGTTGTTCCAGATGTAGTAGGCCTTCTCTTTACCGTCCTTGATGCCTTTGATGCGGCAGCCGATTGAGGTCTCACCGGTATAGTTTTCACCCAGCTCGCCCGGGTCAGGCAATACGGCTTTGAGGAATTCGAGCGGGATGACATCCACGCCTTTGTACTTCACAGGCTCAATGCCTGCCATTCCGATATTCTGAATCACGCGCAGGTGAGTCAGGTATTCCTGCCCAAAGGTCATCCAAAAGCGGGCGCGCTTGAGGGTTGGGAAGTTCTTGACCAGCGACTCCAGTTCCTCATGGTAAATAAGGTAGGAATCTTTAGGGCCGATGTTTGGATAGTTGAGCACCTTCATGATTTCATGAGGCTCGGTTTCCACCCACTGTCCATTTTCCCAGTAGCGGCCTTTTTGGGTGACTTCCCGGATGTTGATCTCGGGGTTGAAGTTAGTGGCGAAAGCCTTGCCGTGATCGCCCGCATTGCAGTCCACAATATCGAGGTAGTGCATCTCATCAAAGTGGTGCTTAGCGGCACGGGCGGTGAAGATGCTCGTCACGCCGGGGTCAAAACCACAGCCCAAAACCGCAGTCAGGCCGGCTTCCTTAAACCGGTCCTGATAAGCCCACTGCCAGCTGTATTCAAACTTCGCCTCATCTTTGGGCTCGTAGTTGGCGGTATCGAGGTAGTGAACCCCGGTTTGCAGGCAGGCCTCCATAATGGTCAGGTCCTGATAGGGCAGCGCAACGTGCAGCACCAATGCCGGTTGGAAGGAGTTGATCAGCGCGACCAGTTCCGGTACATTGTCCGCATCCACCTGTGCGGTCTTCATTTTGGTGTGTCCGGTGGCTTTCTGTGCATCCGCTACAATAGCATCGCACTTGGATTTAGTACGGCTGGCGAGCATGATCTCGGAAAACACCTCCGGATGCTGCGCGCATTTGTAAGTAACGACCCGGCCTACTCCGCCGGCCCCGATGATGAGTACTTTTGACATTATCTATTTTTGGTTTTTATCCAATGAATGGATTGCTTCTTAATTTCCCGTTTGCATAAAGCTGGCATGCTTGAATATCTGCCTCTTCTAAATCCGGAAACGCTTCCAGGATATCAGCAATACGATCTCCACCCGCGAGGTATTCCAAAATAGCCCCAACCGGATATCTCAGACTGCGGATACATGGCTTACGATGACAGACCTTAGGATCAATTACAATACGTTCCAGAATAGTCTCTTTTTCCATAATCCGGTATTTTACAGATATTGCACCTTCATTGCTGAAGCAGTCACACTATTAACAAAGATAAATGGGAAATAGCAACTCCAAAGCAGAAAAAATCAAAAACTTCGACCCCAACGGTGTCGGGCTGAAAAACGGCCATTTTATCGGGCTGCCCTTCGAGGAGCAGGACGCGCAGATCGTGCTGCTACCGGTGCCCTGGGATGTGACGGTGTCCTACGGGGCGGGTACGGCTACCGGGCCAGCCAATATCCTCGATGCATCTCCGCAGCTCGATCTGTACGACCCGGATGTACCGGAGGCCTGGAAGATGGGCTTGTTTATGCGGCAGCCCGACAAATCCTGGCTCCATCGTTCTCAGGAACTCCGGCCAGGCGCGGCCCGCTACATTGAGCAGCTGGAAGAAGGGCTGCCCGTAGACGAAGCCACGCTTACGCACATCAACAAAGCCTGCGCCGAGCTCAAAGCCTGGGTAAAAACCGAAACTACTGCCCTGCTCGAACAAGGCAAAGCCGTTGGCATAGTGGGTGGAGAGCATAGCGTACCCCTTGGTTTTCTGGAAGCCCTTTCCGAGCGCCACCCCGGCTTTGGCGTGCTGCAAATTGATGCGCACATGGACCTCAGGGCCGCCTACGAGGGCTTCACCTATTCTCATGCGTCTATTTTCTACAATGCCCTTCAACTGGAAGGCCTGGCACAACTCACACAGGTGGGCATACGCGATTACTGTGAGGCGGAAGCACAACTGACCAGGCAGGACAGCCGCTGCGCAGTCTTTTTCAACCACGATCTCAACAAAAGAGCCTTTGAAGGCGCTACCTGGTCCACCTTGTGCCGGGAAATAGTGGACACCCTGCCTGAAAAAGTGTACATCAGCTTCGATATAGATGGGCTCCTGCCAGAACTCTGCCCAAATACCGGTACTCCGGTACCCGGCGGGCTTACATTTGATCAGGCGATCTATCTGCTGCAGACAGTAGTGGAAACCGGACGCACCATTATCGGCTTTGACCTTTGCGAAACCGCCGGTAACCCTCACGAATGGGACGCCAATGTAGGGGCCCGGGTGCTGTATAAACTCGCTAACCTAATGGGCAAAAGCCAGAGGCTGCAAACCGATTAGGGACCATGGGGAACTTTATACTTTGATTTTCTGTTAGTTATAATGTAAAGGGTCAATGCGCTGTCACTGCAACCTCACAACAAGTATGCTTTTTCTTACAAGAGCCTCGCTCCAAAGGACAGCGTTGCCCATTTTTTAAACAGAAAATCGAATCTATGCTCATTATTGATGTGAAAAGCGGAGAAAATATTGACCGCGCCCTAAAGCGCTACAAGCGGAAGCACCGGAAAGTAGGTGTATTACAGGAAATCAGAAAGCGCAAGCACTTTACAAAGCCCTCTGTTGAGCGGCGGAAAGAAGTGCTCAAAGCAGCTTACATTTTAAAGAAACAGGATGATGAAAATTAATTCATCCGTAAAGGCCGCCTGCTGAGGCGGTTTTTTTATGCCCCACGGTTAGCCAGCCCCCACTTTAGAATTTCTTCTAAAACTGGTTCCAAAGACTGCCCTTTCTCCGTAAGCCGGTATTCTACCCGGGGCGGCACTTCCGAGTAGGCTTCTCTGGCCACCAGACCGTCCTCTTGCAATTCCCCAAGCTGCTTCGACAGCATCCGGTCCGAAACTTTGCCCACCCGGTCGCGCAGGGTGCCAAACCTTACCGGCCCTTGGGTTAGCTGCCATATAATCGCGGCTTTCCACCGCCCCCCTATCATAGATAAGGTATAGGTAACCGGGCACTGCAACAGCTCCTGCTCATTTTCATAATTCGTAGAGGTCACTTTTCTTTCTTCCATCACTTACAAATTTGTTAGCGCACCAAAACTTACAAAAGGTAAGTAAGGTTATTATTTTTGTAGCGAACAACAAAAAGGAACTATGAAAATTGCATTATTTGGAGGGACCGGAGGCACGGGAAAGGAATTTCTGAAAAAGGCACTACAGGAAGGCTACCAGGTTAAAATGCTGGCCCGCACTCCATCAAAAGTGAGTACCACATCGCCAAAGCTGGAAATCGTAAAGGGTGATGTGCTCAACGCAGGAGACGTACAACGGACTGTTGAAGGCACGGATATCGTGGTTAGCCTTTTTGGCCATGTGAAAGGTTCCCCGAAATGGTTGCAGAGCGACGGCACATTCAATATCATCAGTGCCATGAAAGACCAGGATATCAACAAAATCATAAGTTTATCAGGGGGTGGACTGCCTTTTGAGCAAGATCAGCCCAAGTTTGCGGACAAGCTCATCCGTTTTATCATGAAAGTCGCTGTACCTAAGGTATTGAATGACGCCGTGCGCCATGCCGAAGTTTTGAAGGAAAGTGACCGGAAGTGGGTGATTGTCCGCGGTCCGCGCCTGACAAACGAGCCCGAGAAGGGAGCATACCGTGTAGGTTGGGTGGGCGTGAATGCAAGTACCAGTATTGGGCGGGCTGATTTAGCAGACTTTATACTTAAGCAAGTGGAAAGTGACGAGTACATTAGGCAGATGCCTTTTGTAAGCTACTAGAAAATGGTATATTAAGATACCGAAAAGCTAAAACATGAATATCCTCGTAACCGGCGCTACGGGAACCGTAGGAAAGCCAATTGTCCAATATCTGCAGCAAGCATCATCAGAGCATCGCCTGTTCTTTGCCGTGAGGCGCCCGGCGGTTGCACGCCACGAAATTGCTGCCAAGACCTGGCAACTCCGGCAGTTCGATTTTGAGGATATTTACAGTTACCAACCCGCGCTAAAGGACATCGACCGGCTTTTTTTGCTCCGCCCGCCCAATCTGACGGACATCAAGGGCTACATTTTGCCCTTACTGAAAGCTGCACGTAAAGCGGAGGTTAAGCTGATCGTTTTTCTATCCATTCAGAGTGCGGATAAAAACAGGTGGACGCCTCACTATAAAATTGAACAGGCGATTGAGCAGAGCGGGCTGAATTACATCTTTCTGCGCCCTGGTTTTTTTATGCAAAATTTCCTTCAGGAAATAAAGGAAGACATCGTGGAGCGCGATGAGATTTTCGTACCGGCGGGGAGCAACCGCTTTTCTTTTATTGACACGGAGGAACTGGCCGAGGTCGCTGCTAAACTTTTGCTCGAAGGGTCTGACGAGCCTCAGAAGTTTACCCTTACAGGCACGTCACCTATGGATTATTACCGGGTAGCGACCGTAGCTTCAGAGTCACTGGGGCGCCCCATACGCTACAGCAATCCCAATCCGCTGTGGTTCATTATCCGGAAGTTGATGCGGGGGCGAAAGTTCATGTTTGCCTTCATCCAGGTGGTGCTTTACCGGTTCAACCGGGTCCCTGCCTCCGATCAATACCGGCATACCCTGCAGCGCCTGCTCTATCGCCCCCCTAAAACGCTCCATGCTTTTTTCCTGGAGCATAGAGATGAACTGACGCCTTAACCCTTTATTGTTCCAGCAGCAAGTATGACCAGGGATTGAGGTTCATGCTCATCTCAGGGGTAAGCTTAACCGTACTGTTTGCAAAGACGTTGGTGTACTCTCCAGCCAGGTCTTCCTGACTCAAAGTGAAGGATTGGGGCTCTCCACTAAGATTAAGCAGTACCACTACCTGATTCGCACCTTTTTTACGCCGGTAGGCATAGATCTCCTCCGTTGCATTTTCAACGGTAATACGCTCCAGGACACCACCGGCAAGCCCATTGCCCAATGCCGGGTTGTTATGCTTCAGGTCGAGGAGGGTCTTATAAAATCTAGTCTTTTTAAACCCATTCCAGGGAATGGTATCTTTTTCAAAAAACTTCAGTCGGTGGTTGAGCCCGGCTTCCTGACCACTGTACATCAAGGGCATGCCATCAATCGTGAAAGCCAGGACAGCCATGGCGTCTGCTGCGGGGCCCATGCGCTCTTCTATGGTGCCCTGCCAGGAGTTCTCATCATGGTTCGTCAGAAAGTTCATGAAGTAACCCCGATTGTATACTGCAGCTTTTTTAGCCAGGACGGTATCAATAGCCAATGGAGACTGCTCTCCCTTCGCAATGGCATTCATCAGATGGTGGAACTCCCAACCATAATTCATAGCGAACCATTCCTCGTTCCGGTGCGGCGGATGGTCAGATTCTGCCAGCATAAATAGCTCAGGGTTTGCCGCTCTCAACCGTGGGACCGCCTGTGCCCAAAAATCATCGGGCACTTCTCCCGCCACATCACAACGATACCCGTCTATACCTACCTCCTCCAGCCAGAATAACATCTCACCGATCATAGCCTCGCGGAGCGCCGCATTATCATAATTCAAATCGGCTACATCCGTCCAGCCCCAGGATTCTCCGGTTTTCGGATCAATAGGGTCAATCACATTGCCCAGGCTGTCTTGCGTGTAGTACTCCGGGTGCTCGGTAATCCAGGGGTGGTCCCAGCCGGTATGATTCGGCACCCAATCCAGAATCACCCGCATGTCCATGTCGTGAATTTGATTGACAAGTGCCTTAAATTCCTCCATTGTGCCGAAGGCCGGGTTCACTGCCGTATAATCCGCTACAGCGTAATAGCTACCCAGGCTGCCCTTGCGCCTAGCTTCAGATATGGGATAAACGGGCATAAACCAGAGGATATCCACCCCCATTTCCTTAAGGCGGGGCAAGTGTTTGGCGAAAGCCTCCAGGGTACCCGAAGGCGTGTACTGCCGCACATTGACTTCGTAGATATTTGCCTGTGCTGCCCACTCAGGCGTGGCAGCAGAAGGCAGCAGGTCCGGCTGCTCCATAGGCTCAGATGGATTTTCAGCTTCAGTCCCTTCCCCGCCACCACAGGCAGACAAGGAAAGCACAGTCAGAAGAAAGAACAGGCTTCTCATAGCAATAGAATTTAAGACCAGTTATTCAGCAACACCAAACTGCTGACGGGTGGGGCGGGTCAGCAGGGAAATCGCTTTCAGGATCGCACCTTCGGACTTCGTATCTTTCACACCAGCCCAGGTCATCGTATCGTTTTCCTGATTGATACCCTGAATCTCCCACTGCTCGTCCTGACGGTCATCAATATTGTCAAACTGCAATATCTGCTTACCATCCTGATTCAGCAGGCGCCAGGAGCCATACCCTGTTTTGTCCTGCCAGCGGCCGTTTTCATACGTACCATCAGCAGATAGCTTAAACCATCGCCCTTTATTGGCCAGGCGGGTGGCTTTATCATCTACCACATAGTATTCCCAGACCCAGAAATCAGTAGTCAAAGTGTTGACCAATGCGGAGGGCTCCGCTGCTACCGGCGGCTGGAAAGAACCGTTCATAGCTATGCCTTCGCCGGAGGTATTCGTTTCAGCCGTTGTTGGCGCGGTGGTATTTTCTGTACCGGATTCACCTGCGGGCTTATCATCCGTGCAGGAGGCCAGTAACCCAAAAATCAAAAACAAGGACCAGCTTAATCGTCTCATATTGCGAAGATGGTTTAAATTTTGGTCGGGAAGATAAAATGAAGCCCCCACTTTACAAAGCAGAGGCTTCAGGTTTGTTTTACAAGAATAGGTGAATTATACGCAATACGAAGTGGTCACCGACGATAAATGTCGGGCTTAAAGTCCAGACATTCATCGTCTGGGCCACTGATCCAGACATTCATCGTCTGGGATCTTGGATTTGCGACATCGGCCACTGACGAAGCATAGCTTGTCAGGGCAGGCGCAAGCCACTTCCCAGCGTAAAT
>NZ_JALEGS010000022.1 GCF_022763345.1 Phaeodactylibacter sp. | reverse complement strand
TCGTGTGTATCGGTTGGTCTGCCGCAATATTAGTGGATCAGCGCTATCGGCGCACTGATTTTTGTTACCGGGCAACGGGCAGGGGAGGAGGGGCTTTTCGGTTGAGCGGGATCGTGACCCCCAGCCCGATGGTAGGTGTATTGAAGCCATTAAAGTCCAAGGTAGGCTTGATTTCCATGCCGATATCGTCGTCTATATCAAAGCTTTTGAGGTGAGCATCCACGAAAGCTTCCAGGGCCTGCAGGGTGTAGACGAGGAACATGCCCACATAAGCCATCTGTGTGTTTTTGTCAAACTCGTCGCGCAGGGACCGCAATGCCCGTTCATTGTCTATTGAAGTGCCTGAAAATTCATGCTCCATGGTGTCCCGTTTCAGCTCCAAAGCATCCCGCAGCCGCCGGTAGTTAGACTGATTGTAGTCGATGGTGAGCCCCATGCCTACCACAGCACCATAGACCAGGGGCAGTTTCCACCAGCGCTTGTTGTAAATCTGCCCGCCCCCGGGAATAGCCAGGGAGAGGATGGCGGCTTTGCGGGGAGAAGGGTAATCCTGGGTGAACCAGTTCTTCCGTTTGGGCCGTTGTACGGTATCCGTAGCGGTTGCATCTGCGGCAACGATAGCGGTGTCTGGGTATTCCAGGCTAGAGGGTGGAACCTGCCCAGTGAGGGTTGTTGCCCAAAAGAAGAGAGCCGGTGCAAGAAACAGGCGGAAGATGTCAAGCTTGCCCTTCAGTAAGTCATACTGTTCTGATATTTTCATCGGAGCCATATCTGTAAGCTGCGCTTTTTCCAAATTTGAAACTACAAAAGTAACGCAAAAAACGCTCCGGCATTGAAAAAAGGGCGGGTATTGGGAAAGGGTTAACGTTTGAGGGAAGGCTTTTGAGGGCCTTTTGGGTGAGGTCCGTGTGGCTGTTATTGTTTCACATACTCTTCGTAGATATATTTCAAGTCCTCATGAATGCCCCAGCCCAGCCCAAAAGTTTTGCTCTAAAGCCTTTCTTGAAAGGGTCTTCGGGCGGTGTCGGGTAACGGGGCTCCCGGGGCTGTTGCGCAAAGGCCTCCATCTGCTTTTTCATAAGGTAGGGCTTCGATAGCCTCTTCGCTTGACAGGTCAACCCCCATACCGTAAAGCCCATCTTCCTTATCCACATGAAACATCTCACCGCCCCAACTTTCGGCGGTTTCTCCGGTATCCAGTATTGTCCGCGGCTTTACGCGGACAAAATCCCCTCTTTTGAACATTAGATCGATTGATTTTTCCAGCTTCCGCAGCCTCCCTATATCCGCACCTCCAACTCCTCCAACAGCGCATTCAGCTCCTCCACAGAGCCAAAGGGCACCACAATCTGCCCCTTGCCGCCCGCTTCGTCCTTCAGCTTGAGGTCGATGCGTTTGGAGCCCAGTTTGGCACGGAGTTCGTTGAGGATGCGCTGATAGTTGTCGGGCAGGGCCTTTTTCTTTTTGGTCTGCTTGCTATATTCGCGGACCAGGCGCTCGGTGTCCCGGACGCTCAGGCGGCTTTCCAGAACCTTATCGAGGACTTTCTTTTGCAGCAGCTTGTCTGCAATGCCGGCCAGTGCGCGGCCGTGGCCCATGCTAATGCCGCCCGACTTCAGGGCTTGCATCACTTCGAGGTGGACGTCGAGGAGGCGGAGGTAGTTGGTGATGGTAGCCCGCTTTTTGCCGACGCGCTCGGCCAGCATCTCATGGGAGAGGTTGAATTCCTCAATCAGGCGGTGGTAGGAGAAGGCAACCTCCATGGGGTTGAGGTTTTCACGCTGAATATTTTCCACCAGGGCCATCTCGGTCATTTCCTGGTCGCTGGCGATGCGGATGTAGGTGGGAATCTCCTCCAGTTTTGCGAGTTGGGCAGCGCGCCAGCGGCGTTCCCCGGAGATGATCTGGTACTCGTGGTCATTGAAGCGGCGCACGGTGATGGGCTGAATGAGCCCGTAGGTCTTTAGGGAATCGGCCAGTTCCTGCAGGGCTTCCGGCTCGAATTCCTTGCGCGGCTGGTCTGGGTTGGGGGCAATTTGCACCACAGGGATCATCGCTACGGTATTGGCAAGCTCTTTGCTGACGCCCGCCGGGTCATTTTGGATGTCTTCTTCGGTGATGTTGAAGTACGAAAGCCGCCCGCCGCTGCCCGCGCCTTTACCGGCAACGGTGCGCAGGGAGCTTCGCAAATCGTCTGCACTGGTTTTTTTCTTCTTGCTGATGCGTTTGGCCATAGACTTACTTGGTTTTGGGAAAGTGACTAATCGGCATGCAGGGTGGGCACGCCTTCCATCTGATCGTTGTTGTTGGTCAGGAACTCCCGGGCCAGATTGAGGAAGTTGATGCTGCCTCGGCTGCCGGCGTTGAGCATGACCACCGGCATGTGCAGGTTGGGCGCTTCGCCGATCTTTGAGTTGCGGTGGATGATGGTTTCAAATACCTCATCTTCAAACATTTTCTGCACTTCTTCCACCACAATATTGGCCAGCCGCAGGCGGGTGTCGTACATGGACAACAGGATGCCTTCGATTTCCAGATTGGGGTTGATTTTCTTTTGCACCAGGTCGATGGTATCCCGAAGCTTGGACAGGCCTTCCAGCGCAAAAAACTCGCACTGCACTGGTATGAGAATGGAGTCAGCGGCGGTCAGGGCATTCACAGTGATGAGGCCGAGGGAAGGGAGGCAGTCGATGAAGATGTAGTCGTAGTCATCCCGCACTTGGTTCACGACATCCTGCATCAGGAACTCCCGCTTCATCTGGCTGACCAGTTCGATTTCAGCCCCGACCAAATCAATGGTGGAAGGGATGATGTGCAGGTTGGGGGTATCCGTTTCGTAGATGGCCTCCTCCGTTTCCAGTCCGCCCACGAGGCAATCGTAGATGGTCGTTTCGATATCTTCCGGCATCACACCCACGCCGGAAGTGGCGTTGCCCTGGGGATCTGCATCAATGAGCAAGACCTTTTTTTCCAGGATGGCCAGGCTGGCGGCCAGGTTGATGGCGGTGGTGGTTTTGCCTACGCCGCCTTTTTGGTTGGCTATAGCTACGACTTTTCCCATAATCTGATTCCGTGTTGATGGCCCGGCCATATTGTCCGGCCCGCTAAAAAAATGAAGGGTGAAGTAGTGTACTTCGGCGGCTAGGTGTTTGTAACACCTTAGTAACTTCGCAGTACCGTTTCCGGCGTGCTGCGAAAATTTGGTTACCTGGCCGGAAGAACAAAAACGTACTTCACCCTGCTGTGAATGATACTGGTAAATACCGCATCATAGTTCAAGGCTTTCGCCGATTGCAGGCAAAATTAACGCTTTTCCTTTAGCATCAAAAGCTTTTTGCGCGGCCTTGTGGTCAATTTTAATATATCCGAAGGTGTCATAGTGGCAGCCGACTACCCGGTCACAGTCAATGAAATCGCAGGCCATCAGAGCATCTTCGTACCCCATGGTGAAGTTGTCGCCTACGGGCAAAATGGCCACGTCGAGGGCCGGGCAAGTCATAGGGATGAGCTTCATGTCCATGGTCAGGGCGGTGTCGCCGGCAAAGTACAGGCAGCCTTCCTCATTCCAGATGACAAAGCCGCCGGGGTTGCCGCCGTAGGTGCCATCGGGCAATACGCTGGAGTGTACCGCATTGACGTATTTGACAATACCAAAGTCAAATTTGACCTTGCCACCGTGGTTCATGGGGTGTCCCTCCAGCCCCTTTTCTCCGTACCAGCTGACGATCTCAAAGTTGGAAATGATTTTGGCACCGGTACGTTTGGCGATGGGCTCCACGTCCACCACATGGTCCTGATGCCCGTGGGAAACAAGGATGTAGTCGGCTTTTATCTGGTCTACCTCTACCTCAGCTGCTAATTCATTAGGTGAAATAAAAGGGTCAAACAGGATGTGCTTGCCCATCGTTTCCAGCCCGAAGGTGGAGTGGCCGTAGTACGTTAGTTTCACTATTTTTTGCTTTTGGTGATCACTTGATTTTACATAGGCATTAAGATAGGAAAATTGCCTAGAATTGGAAAGTGTTAAACAATTTTGAGCGCCAACTGTGTACTATGTCTGTATTTCAAACGAGCCGCTAAACGAAATTATGATAACCGTTATATCCGGTACCAACCGAAAGGGCAGCGAATGCCTGAATTTTGCGAAATTGTACGCCGATTTGCTGCAAAAGCACACGGAAGAAGAAGTGAAACTGCTGGCGCTGGAGCAAATCCCGCACGACTGGTTCCACGCGGCGATGTATTCCGAACAGTCGCCTTCCGTTGCCGCCCTGCAGGATGAGTACGTGCTGCCGGCGGACAAAATGGTGTTCGTAATGCCAGAGTACAACGGCAGCTACCCGGGGTCGGTGAAGCTTTTCATTGATGCCTGCTCGGTGCGGGAGTACAGCCGTAATTTCCAAAACAAGAAAGCCGCATTGGTGGGTATTGCATCCGGGCGGGCGGGCAATCTGCGCGGGATGGACCACCTTACCGGTGTGCTCAACTACCTGGGCATGACGGTAATGCCCAACAAACTGCCTATCTCCAGCATTTTCAAACTAAAAAACGGCAACGGCGAAATCGCTGATGCGGACACGCTGAAGGTGATGGACGCGCATGCGCGGGCGTTTGTGGGGTATTAGGGTTGTGGTGTTATGGTTTTGTCTTGGCTCAGGCTCAGGTTGAGGTTGGTCCTGTGCCAGTCCTATGGGAGGATGAGGTTGAGACCAGCCGGGGCCCTCTGCAGGGAGCGACAGTGAACTGTTGCCTCGGGGAAGCCATCGGAGTGCCCTCAGCCTTGCTCAGCCAGCGCTCAGGTTGAGGTTGGTCCTGTGCCGGGCCCAGGGGAGGTTGAGGTTGAGACCAGCCGGGGTCATCCGCAGGGAGCGACAGTGAACTGTCGCCTCCGGGAAGCCATCGGAGCGCCCTCAACCTCAACCTTAACCTTAACCTTGATCTCAGCCTCGCTCAGCCTGACTAACTAATACGACAACAGATAAGGCATACGCGCCTGCACACCTTTACTTTCCGCCAGGTCTTTCACCAGCCGGTAATGTTTGTATTGGTCACCCAGCTGATACTTGAGCATCGCCTGTGCGCGGACGTTCTCTTCGCCCAGCCATTGTTCCATCAGTTGCTGAATAGGGTCCTTAACCTTTGGGTAATCGGTAGTTCGGTATTCATCCAGTTCTGCGAGCGTAGCGGCAGCATCAATGGCGCGGTCCAGCCCGCCGAGGGCGTCCACCAGCCCGATTTTGAGGCCTGCATTGCCGGTCCAGACCCGTCCCTGTGCAATCGCGTGGACGGAATCTCTGGGTAGCCCGCGGCCTTCACTTACCCGCTGCAGGAAAGTCTCATACATACTATCGGTACGGATTTGCATCAAACGGGCACCCTGTGGGGACATCGGGAAGAATGGTGTGATGCCGAGGGAGAAATCGCCGGTTTTAACCGTATCGAAGTGGATGCCGAGTTTATCGTTCATCAGATCGCTGGCGTCCGGGATCAGGGAAAAGACGCCGATGGAGCCGGTCAGGGTATTGGGCTCCGCGAAAATCGAGTCGGCTGCTGCGGAGATATAGTAACCTCCGGAGGCGGCGTAGTCGCCCATAGACACCACTACGGGCTTGCCGGCTTCCTGCGTCAGGCGGATTTCCTTCCAGATATTCTCGGATGCCATGGCACTGCCGCCCGGTGAGTTGACCCGGAGCACAATAGCTTTGATGCGGTCGCTTTTGCGGGCCTCTTTGATGTATTTCACGTACTGCTCGTCACCTATCGTGCCCGGTGTGCCATTGCCATCAACGATAGCGCCTTCCGCATAAATAATGGCAATCTTGTCTTTAACGGAGTAGTCTTTGTCTGCTTTGCTGGCTTTAGCGTAGGTGCTCAGGCTTACCCGCTTGATGTCTTCATCTTCTTCCAGTCCGAGGCGGTCGCGCAGGCGGTTCAGGGCAGCGTCCCGGTGGTCGATTACATCAACCAGGCTGCTGCTCAGTGCGCTGTTGGGGTCAATGCCTTCGTAGTCGTTGGCAATCTGCCGGAGTTCAGTCACACTTAGCCCGCGGGCGTCGCTCAGCCCTGTCAGGAAGTGGTTGTACACATCATCCAGATAAGTGCGGATTTGCTGCCGGTTGGCATCGCTCAGTTCATTAAGGCGGTAGGGCTCGGTAGCGCCTTTGAATTTGCCGGCGTAGTAGACCTGCATATTGACGCCGATGCGGTCCAGCATATCTTTGAAGAATGGGATCTGCGTGGAGAAGCCCCGCAAGTCTACAATGCCCAGTGGGTTGAGTATGACCTCATCAGCAGTAGCCGCCAGATAGTAGCCTGCCTGCGTGTAGTAGTCACCGTAGGCGATGATGAATTTGCCCTTTTCCTTGAAATCCACCAGCGCGTCGCGGATCACTCCTGAAGAGGCAAGCCCGATAGCGCTCAATTGCTCCGGCTCCAGAAATATCCCTTTGATGTCATCGTCTTCGGCTGCCCGGTCAATGGCCTCTACGATTGCGGTCAGCCCCAGGGTGCTCTCTGTTTCGAAAGCGAAGGGGTCGATCTCCAGGTTGTTGGTCTGCTCCGGGATAGGGCGGTCGAGGGTTAGGTGGAGCACAGAGTTCGCCTCTACATCCTTTACTTTTTCAGAGGCGCTGATCGCTTGCCCGATCACAAGGGCGCCAATACCCATAAGCAGGAAGAAACCAATGAACAGTCCAAGGCAGGAGGCTAATAAAAATTTCAGAAATTGTCCCATAGAATGGTATGATTATAATCGTTTGTCGTTGTGGCTTTCCGGTGCGTTTGGCTGAATCGTGCGAAGCGATCTGGCATTTTGGTCTTACCCAAACTCGCCAAAAGCCCTTCTCTACTCAACATAACAGCCCGGTTTTACAGGAGGTATAACAGTTGTTTTACGGGTGAGTGTTCTTAACAGCATCCTAAAATACCGGGCTTTTGGAAAGAATACCGTACTTTTTAGATTAACAGAGCTAAAACATAGAGTAAAATGTCAAATTCAGAACCCTATGGCGAATTGATGAGGGCGGAACACTTCATTTTGGTACAAACACCTTATTTTTGAAAAATATTGCCAAAAATCATCACAGGATATTTCTGTTTTGAGGTGTGGCAGAAAAGGGGAGACACATTCTTCGGAATACCTGTTCTGCCATTTTTACTTTATTCTTACTGAGACCACAACTTATGAATCATCCGGCCTGGCAGGCTTTTAAAAGTGTTATACCGCATACTATGAGCACCATTACCAAAAAACTACTGAGCGTACTGGCTTTCCTTATTTTGAGCCTTACCACCTTTGCACAGGATATGAGCGTCGCCACCGGCGGTCCCTTTACGCCTCAGAACCTCATCTCTAATATCTTCCTGGGCGAAGGCGTGGAAGTGCTTGATATCCAATTCAACGGCAACCCTCAGTCCGTTGGTTTCTTCAACCAGGCACAGGACGAAATCGGGATCGACCGGGGCATCGTCATGTCGACTGGTTTTGCGGCTTCTAATGCCGGGACGGGCGTGGATCAGGTGGGAGATGACTTCTCCAATTCCAATATGGGCACGAATCTCGCAGACCCTGATCTGCTGGCCATCACCGGTGGGGTAGAGGTGAATGACCTGGTGCGCTACACCATTACCTTTATTCCAATATCGGACACCCTCCGCTTCAATTACATCTTTGGGTCCGAGGAATACCCGGAGTATGCCTGCTCTAACTTCAACGATGTCTTCGGGTTTTTCATCAGCGGGCCAGGTATCAACGGCCCTTTTACCAATAATGCAGAAAATATTGCGCTCTTGCCCGGCACTGACCTGCCGGTGACGATTAACAACCTCAATTCCGGTACAGTAGGCTCGAATGGGAGCATCGGCAACTGTACACCTCCGGACGGTAGCCTGGATTACTCGGAATTCTATAATGATAACGACAACTCCAATAACCAACCGGTATTCGATGGTTTCTCCAATGTCTTTACGGCTGAAGCGGTGGTACAGCCATGCAGCACTTATACCATCAAGCTGGTGATTGCCGATGTGAGCGACGGGGCTTTCGACTCCGGCGTATTCCTGGAGGCCAAGAGCTTCGGTACGGGCTCCCTGAATGTTGAAGCCGCAACCGTTAGCCTGGACGGATCGGTAGCGGAGGGTTGTGCGGAAGGTTTGCTGACCTTTAGTCTGCCTGGCCCGGTAGAGTCGGATTATCCGATCGACTACCAGATTTTGGGCTCAGCTGAAAATGGCGTGGACTATGCTTTTATCCCTTCCGATCTGTTCATTCCTGCCGGCGACAGTACGATCAGTATTCCAATCATCGCCTTTGAAGATGGTATTGATGAGGGGGAAGAAACCATTCTTATCGACGTGCAGCGGGACCCCTGCAACCGCGATACCATTCCCATCCTCATACGCGAAAACCCACTGATACCGGCTGATTTAGGCCCGGATGTGCAGTTGTGCCTGGGCGATAGCCTGCAGCTGATGGGCGAGCTGCCGGTACCGTTGCCGCCACCGCCTTCCTTTACCAGTACCTCCCCCATCAGTATCCCGGCCAACCCGCCAAATGTGCAGTTGTTTTCCCCGGTGACGGCCATCGGGGTCATCCCGCCCACGCTTGGCCCGGGGGTCATCCAATCGGTTTGTATCGACAGCTTCAACCACCGCTGGATTGATGATATGGACTTTTTCCTCATTGGGCCCAACGATCAGTTTATGGAGCTGGCGACAGATGTGGGCGCCGATGGAGGGAATGCCCTGGGGCAGGACTTCTTTATCGACATGTGCTTTACGCCTGAGGCTACCACCAACATCAACACCTTGCCAGTCAGCGATTTGCCATTCACCGGCAGCTGGGCACCGGAGGGCGTTTGGTCTGACCTCTACGGAGACGATAAGAATTCCAATGGCACCTGGCAGCTCCTGATGATTGACGATACGCCAAGTGCAGGTGGTACGCTGCACAGCTGGACCATCACTTTCAATCCGGTCTACGAAATTACCTACGAATGGCAGCCTGCCGCCGGGCTGAGTTGCGCGGACTGCCCCAATCCGATCGCTACGCCGGATACCTCCACCACCTACATTCTGAATGCCACCGATTCCTACGGCTGTACCACATCAGATACGATTACGGTTGAAGTCATTGAGGGGCCCGAGGCGCCGGCATTGAACTGTGCGAATGTCACAGGCAGCAGTGTCACGGTAGACTGGGAAGAAGTGGCCGGTGCCACTGGCGGATACGAAGTCAATGTGAATGGCGGGCCCTGGATGCCTTCCAATGGCACTACCGATCATACGGTCAGCAACCTGGGCTTTTTGACCAATGTAACTATTGAAGTGCGCGGGGTGGGCGAGTGCCCCGGTTTTTCAAGGACCATCACTTGTCAGACGCTGGATTGTGTGCCTCCAAATGTCACGCTTTTGGATACTACGCCGATCACCTGCAACGGGGGCAGTGACGGAGGCGTAGAGGTGAGCGCCTCAGGCACCGTTGGCCCGTATCAGTTTGCAATGAATGGGGTGGAAAATACAACCGGTATCTTCAATGGCTTAGCTGCCGGGACCTATCAGGTGGCAGTAGTGGATGGTGCTAATTGCGGTACTACCCTAAGTATAACTGTCACCGAGCCTGCACCGCTGGAGATCATCGAGCAAATCACGCCGGTTAGCTGCAAAGATGCTGCTGATGGTAGCATCGCGCTGGAACTTCCGGCACCCAATGGGCCCTACAGTTTCAACTGGGAAGGGCTGGGCACGGACTCCCTGCAAACGGGCTTATCTGCCGGCGATTACCCGGTAGCAATTACAGATGTGACAGGTTGTGTGGCTTTGGACACTCTTACAGTTCCGGAGCCCGACAGCCTTCTGGCCACCGCAATGGTTACGGATATCAGTTGTGCCGGCGATTCCTCGGGTGTGGTCAGCCTTGATCTTACCGGCGGCACCCTGCCGTATCAAATTACCTACGACGGTGGGTTGGTGGCGGTTTCGGATAGCTCAGTGGTGACTGAGATCCCTGCCGGTAGCTATGCTGCGAATATTCAGGATGCCAATGGCTGTGCGCTGACACTGCCCTTTGAAATACAGGAACCCGCACCGCTCACCCTGCAACTATCAGGCACAGATGCGCTTTGTGCGGATAGCCTCAGCGGGCGCGCCGTGGCGGTACCCGGTGGGGGCGTAACTTCGTATAGCTACATTTGGCGAAACGAAGGGGCACTCATCGGCACGGACTCTGTAATTGCGGAGGTGCCGGCCGGCACTTACACCCTGGAGCTGACCGATGGCAACGGTTGCCTTATCACTGATTCTATAAGTATTGGTGAGCCGGACAGCATTGCTTATGAACTGCTGCCTTTCCCTGCCAGTTGTGCTGGCTTGTCAGACGGTGGCGTGGAAGTAAATGCTTCCGGCGGAACGGGTACGCTGATTTACAGTTGGAGCGATATTGGAGTGGGGCCAGAGGACCGTTCTGATCTGGGCAGCGGTACTTATTTTCTGACCATCACGGACGACAATAATTGCACGGTAGCCGATAGTTTCTCCGTAACACAACCGGAAATTCTGCTGAATACAACGGAGACAACCCCTACGCAGTGCAACGGTGATGCTTCAGGCACGGCAAGGGTGATTCCGGAAGGGGGCACCGGGCCTTATACCTATTTGTGGGAAGATGGGCAACAGGATTCCATTGCCACAGGTCTGTTGGCAGGCCCCATTGAGGTAACGGTGACGGATGCCAACGGTTGTACGGCATTGGATACAGTCGTCGTTGCGGAAGCCACTGAATTAGCCTTATCCTTTGCGACCAATAACCCGCTTTGCCAGGGCACGCCTACCGGCAGTATTACAGTGACCCCGGAAGGAGGAGCAGGAGACTACACCTTTGCCTGGAGCGATCAGCAAAGTACGGCTACGGCTTCCAATCTTATGGCGGGGACCTACGCCCTCACCGTCACGGATGCCAACGGTTGTAGCTTAACAGACTCCGTCACCCTGCAAGATCCTGAGGTGCTGAGTTCTTCCACCAATTCGACAATGGCTACCTGTTTACCGGAGCCCGATGGTTCTGCCACGGTAGTCGTTGGGGGAGGCACCCCTGGTTATGAATATGAATGGAGCAATGGACAGACTGTTCCGGTGGCTCAGGGGTTGAATGAAGGCATGTACATGGTCACCGTTTCTGATGCTAATGAGTGTACGATCGTGGATACGGCTTTTGTGGATGGCATTCCGGAGCTGGACCTGGATTTTACAACCGCACAAGCCTCCTGCAATGGCGCTGCAGATGGTTCCATCACTCTTACCCCGAGCGGAGGCGATGGCAACTACACGTACAGCTGGAGCAACGGTCTGCCCGCACAGCCTGACCAAACGGGTCTTGAAAGTGGTGTTTACGGGCTTACGCTTACGGATGGCTTAGGTTGTGAAGTGACAGCCTCAATCACTGTCGCCCAGCCCTCCGCCATTGTCATTACCGCTGATGTTGACCGGGTAACCTGCTCAGGTGGCGAAGACGGGCAAATTGCCCTAACCGTCACCGGTGGCACCCCACCTTACACCACCACCTGGAGCAACGGCGCAACGGGCCTGAATATTGACAATCTTGGCTTGGGTACCTACACCGCAACGGTACGTGATGCCAATAACTGTGTGGCTACTTTGGATGTAGCCGTAGCTGAATCCAGCCCCATCAACCTGTTTAGCGAGATGACGGAGGTGGAGTGTTTCGGCGAGCGAAGCGGAGGGGCTTCCATTAATGTATCCGGAGGTCTGCCCCCTTATACGTACCTCTGGTCAAACGGGGGGACGGACTCCCTGATCACCGGTGTGGCTGCGGGTGCCTACACGGTATCCATCACAGATGCAGCCAACTGCACCCAAACGGAGACCATTGTCATTGAACAGCCCGATACGGCATTAACGGCAAATGTGGAAGCACTGGATGTGAGCTGTTTCGGCGATCAAGATGGCCGCATTGAGATTTCGGCAAGCGGCGGAACGCCGACCTATCGCTACTCCATAGACGGAGGGGCTTTTTTCTCCGGCACTTCCACCTTCATCGGACTGGAGCCCGGCACCTACGATATTCAGATTACAGACGCCAACGACTGCCGCTTCTTAGCCGAAAATGCCGTCATTGGTGAGCCGGATGAAATCATCGTAGACCTTGGAGGCACCCAATCCATCAATTACGGGGATTCGCTCCGGCTCAACCCGGAGATTACCGGTGGTTTGTCGCCCTTTGGATATGAATGGTTCCCTAAGGACTCCTCCATTCTGAGCTGTTTCCGCTGCAGCGCGCCTCTGGCTACCGTTGAGTTTCAGCGGAGCATACAGGTGATTGTCACGGATATCGCCGGGTGTACCGGAGAAGCGATCATGACGCTGTACGCCCGGAAATTCCGCCCTGTAGAGGTGCCAACTGGCTTTACGCCCAATGGCGATGGCAACAACGACATCCTCAGCGTGTTGGCGCGCGAAGATATCGAAGTAGACATTCTGACCTTCCGCATTTTCGACCGCTGGGGCGAGTTGGTCTTCGAGCGCAAGGATATCCAACCCAATCAGACGGCTGAAGGCTGGGATGGCGACTACCGCGGGGCGCTGGCACAGCCGGGCGTATACCTGTGGGTCGTGGAAGTGGAATATGCGGATGGGCTTACAGAGGTCTTCAAAGGGCAGACGACACTTATTCGTTAAAAAAGTTAATTATGAACCGCATTCTAATCATCCTAATGGCCTTGAGCGCCGCTTTTTGTTCAAAGAACCCCACATCGGGTTCGGAGGCGGCGGCTACTGCTGAGGCTGGTCTTGAAAAGCCCGCTTACGCCATCGTCATCCACGGTGGGGCAGGGACGATCCTGCCGGAAAATATCACCGGAGAACAGGAAGCCGCTTATCGGGAAGCCCTGAACACCGCTCTGACGATTGGGGAAGACATTCTCAAAGCCGGGGGCAGCAGCCGGGATGCGGTGGAGCAAACGATCATTTTCCTGGAAGATTCTCCCCTGTTTAATGCCGGCAAAGGAGCGGTCTTTACCAGCGATGGGCAAAATGAGCTCGACGCCTCCATTATGGATGGCGCAACACTAAATGCGGGTGCTGTGGGTGGATTGCACCACGTGCGCAACCCCATCCGGGCCGCGCGGGCGGTACTGGAGCATTCGAGGCACGTACTGCTTACGGGGGCGGGTGCAGAAACATTTGCCATCGAGCAGGGGCTGGATACCGTCGCTGCCGATTATTTCTACACCGAAAGCCGGTGGAAGGCCCTGCAACGTGCCCGGGCGGCGGAGAACCAAAAAAGTGGCGCCTTGCTGCCTGTGGATTATAAATACGGCACTGTAGGCTGTGTGGCCCTGGATAAAAGTGGCAATATCACAGCGGGGACTTCCACCGGAGGAATGACCAATAAACGTTACGGGCGGTTCGGTGACGTCCCGGTGATCGGCGCTGGTACTTACGCGGATAATGCCACCTGTGGGGTGTCCTGTACCGGGCACGGAGAGTATTTTATCCGGTACGCCGTCGGGCACGATATGACGGCACTAATGGCCTACAAGGGGATGAGCCTGGAAGCGGCAGGGCAGCATATTATCCACGAAAAACTGAAGGAGGCGGGCGGTGCAGGCGGGCTTATTGCCATCGACAAAAACGGCAACATTACGATGCCATTTAACACCCCCGGCATGTACCGTGGGTATGCCCGCCCGGGCGAGCGTGAAGTGGGCTTGTTTGGCGAAATGGTGGAATAAAGGGTTCTGGCAAACGCTCTGAAATCTGCACTAAAACTGTAGCATTTCCCGTGCTTCGCGTGCATCAGCAGGTTGTCCGAGCACTTCCATCTCAAGGGTCGCAGGCTTTCCTGGCTTCTGATTGATGCGGCGGAGTTGAGCGGACCGGAGTACCGCGATTTCGTTATCCGGTGTAACCACCCAAATCAGGTTGTCGGCATTCTGGTTGAGGCCTTCCACCACCTCGCTGCCAGAGTAGAACTGGTAAATGGTGTTTTTACTCTTGTCCACCAGATACATTTTATCCTTCTGGTAAGTATTGCCGTATTGGTCCTTGTACTTCGCCTTCAGGGGCTGAGTGGACACCGGTACCGGGCGGGCACAGTTCCATACGCCGAGCTTATCTGCTTTAAACCTGTTCATGACCTTATGGCGGACCAAATGTTGCAGGTCGCGGGCGTTTTCTTCTCCGGCAATCGTTTCATCGTAGCTGGCAATGGCGGCTTGCTTTTCCTGTTCTGCCGTTTCAATGATGACGGCCCGTTCTTCGCTCAGGAGAGCTTCCCGTTCTGCCATCGTCTTCTGATAGGCGGTTAACTCTTCACTGTACCGGTCCAATGCGTTTTGATAGTCCTCACCCATCAGTACAGGGCTGACAATCAGGGTGACTTGGTTTTTCGGATGGATCAAGGTCAGCTCATAGTCCCGGTTGTTGATTGGGCGGATGCTGACGGACTCCCATTCCACCGCAAAGGCTCTGGAATCGTAGGCCGGGCTGTCTTCCGAAATTTGCCAGATGACATTCTGATACATCTGCTGTAATTGCGCCAGCTCACTTTGCACCTGTCCGTTCCGGGAATCTTCCACCTGTACGGAGCCATCCAGGAAGTTGAGCTCAAGTGTAGGGCGGTCGCCGCTGGCTTGTACCGGGCGCAGAGGTTTTATTGGGGAGGGAATACTGCCCTCGAGCGTAGACAATCGTTTTTCCTTGCGGGCTTCGATGACCTGCAGTTCATTAAGCAGGGTATTTTTTTCTTTCTGGTAAGGATCGTTTGCCATCGTCTGCCCGTCCGCCATCAGTTGCAGCTGATCGATATCCTGATAGCGCCATTGATTGATCAGGGTATCGAGGAAATATACATTATAGGCGGGCGGTGAATTGAGCTGGTCCGCCCGGATCAGGATTTCAGAAGCGAGTTCGATATCAATTTTCTTACCTACTGCCAGCTGAACCCGCTGTCCATCCTGCTCGGCGTAAAGCTCAATCATGCCAGCTGACTCGAGCTGATATGCGTTGCCGGCGGAATCGTAGCGCATGGGGATGCCCGAAGTGAAGAAGTCCACATAATCGTGCATCTCGCGGTAAAACACATCCACCTCTCCACCAATGAGCTGACCGTAATCATTGGCAAAGGCTGCGGCAGGGACTACCAACTTTGACCCGCTGGGGTACTCGTAAACGCCACCCTTAGCCGTATTCACCCGGAAATTGGCGAAAGCCGGTGCGGCCAGAGATTCGATAGGCTGATCGATGAACGGTTGCTCAGCCAGGAAAGCGGTATTGCTCATTGGAGGCACTGTTTCACCAGAGAAAAAGGCAGCTCGCACCCCAATTACAAGCAAGGCAACGGCAGCTACAGCACTCAGGCCCCGAAAGACCAGCTTCCGGATCTTTGCCGTTTGCTGTGCCCGTTGTGCAGCGTGGTACTGCCCCAACAGCGCATCGAAGTCGCGGTGCTTGTCGATGTCTGATTTGGAAGGCAGATCCGGGTTGAATTTAAAATTGTAGTTTTTCCTCATGGTTGCTGGTTTTGCAGCCCGGTCCGGGGCGTCCAACAGGCATAATGTCCAGGCGCGGTGTTTACCCTTGGTTTTGTAGTTAGGGGATACCTCATTCGCCCAGATTTTTCTTTATACGGTTCAGAATCCGGAAAGTCTTCACTTTGGCGTAGTTTTCCGTAATTCCCAATATTTCGCCAACTTCTTTATACGGGCGCTCCTCGAAGAAACGCAGTTCAATTATTTGAAGATCCTCCTCCTTCAGCGAGTCCAGTGCCTGAACAAGCAGGGGCGTGAGATCTTCCGGTATTTCCTGGCCGATTTCTTCGGCCAGGTGCGACAGGGGGGCGTCTTCAATAGTGACCACCCTGTTTTTATTGGCTTTTCGGAAATGCTGAGCGATTTCATTACTGGCAATCCGATAGAGCCATGCCGAGAAAGGTACACCCTGGTATTCGTAACGGTGGATTTTCTGCATAGCTTTGAGGAATACCTGCGAACAGAGGTCTGCCGTCAGCATCTCATCAGTAGTCCGGCGAAAAATGTATAGATAGATGGGCTCGTGGTAGCGCTCATAGAGGGGCCTGAACATAGCGGGGTCCTTCTGAGCAGCCTGCACTTCAAGCCACTCTTCCTGCATGTCTGCTTCTGAGACCGTCCGCTTGGGCGCACTCATAGGAATGGTTTTTGCAAAAGAACGGCTTAATTGCAAATTCGATAGCATCTATCATACATTTTTTCCGAAAGCCAGGCGCTTGCCGTCAGGCTAATGTTCCAATTGGGTTATAAAAGCCCCGGGGCATCCAATTAATTAGGAACATCGGAAAAACCTGTCCCTAAAATTTGGTTCGTTGCCTTCATAATGCGGGAGGTGGGATTGGTTACAGGGAGGTGGAAACTTTCTGCTTTTGATTTTGGAAGGCATATCTTATCTTTAGTTGGTGACTACTAAATCAGATCATGTCCTTCAATATGGCTGGTAATGAACTCCGTCCCTTTTGGGCCAGGTACTTTCCGTGGAACTGGAAGTTTGGAATAGCTTTACTTCTTATGATTTGTATTCCACGGTTTGTGTTGGTCCTGGAAGCCAATCAAACGGGGAACTATGCTTCGATTGGCTTGATTATGCTGATTTCCGCTTTGATTCCTTTTCTTTTTCTAAGCAGGCAGGGCAGGCAAAAAATCGGAATTCGACGCGCTCAAAGGTGGTCAGTCTTGGTTCCCGCTTTTGCATTTGGGATAGCCGCCAGTTTCATTTTGTACGCAATAGGATACGGGTTATATGGGGATACTGACCAGAACTGGTACCAATATATCGGCAGATCCTACGGTATTCCGGAAGGTATTGCCAGTCAGGAGAAGTTCATTTTCTTCCTCATCGTTGCCATCACGGGTATGCTGTTTAGCCCGGTTGGGGAGGAACTGTTCTTCAGGGGCGTGGTTCATGGTAGTTTTGCCGCCTCAGTTGGGGAGCGGCGGGCATCAATTGTAGACAGCGCTGCCTTTGCCTTTACGCATATAGCCCATTTTGGTTGGGTGTTCGTTGATGGGAAGTGGCAGTTTTTTACAGTACCTGCGATAGTATGGGTGTTAAGTATGTTCCTCGTTAGCGTGTTATTTTTCAGGATGAAAAAGCAATCCGGTTCTCTGCTTGGTGCGATTTGTTGCCATGCCGGTTTTAATCTGGGGATGATTTACACTATTTTTTACTGGCTTTGATGGAGCGCAATAGGTACCATAACTATTATTTCCACCCTTCCGCTCTGCCCCTGTATTTAAGCAAAAATCAGTAATTTGCTGTGGCAAAATGATAACGATGAACAGGAATGTAACAAGAGTCCTCTGGATAGCCGGTGCTTGGGTACTAGTGTCTGTATTTCAGATCCTAATGATCTATTCATCGTTCCTAATGTTTGATTGCACACCGATAGGCTTTGATTTAAAAATTTATTTCAAGAGTAGCTTGCTAACGGGAGTCATTGCCGGAGTGCTTGGCGGAAGTTTGATGGTTTTCGGTTGGGAAAAATGGCTCAGGAAAAAAAGTTATGGGGCTGCCCTGATCGATATCCTGTTATCCTATATCTTGGTTTACCTGCTCGTTAGCTTCATTAATGGCATCTTTTTTAATACCTATGAAAAAGATATGCCATTCTTTAGCAAGGAGGTACTGATTGGAGTGATAGATTTTCTTTTAAATGTTGGAAACCTTCAGAGTTTCGTATTCTGGCTCCTCACCGTACTTATCACTATGGTGTTTTTGCAGGTTAGTGATAAGTATGGGCCAGGTGTTTTTTTGTCCTTTTTACTCGGGAAGTACTTTAGGCCCAAACGGGAGGAGCGCATCTTTATGTTTTTGGATTTGCGCGCTTCCACTACCATTGCAGAGCAACTTGGAGAAAAGCGCTACTTCAATTTTATCCGGCAGGTTTTTGCAGATGTGACCCCTTCGATCATTAATTCGAGGGGGCAGATATATCAGTACGTTGGTGATGAAATAGTCATTACCTGGAATTTAGAGGAGGGTTTTAATAAAGCCAACTGCGTACAATGCTTTTTTGATATCCGGGATGTGCTAAGAAAAAGAGCGGCTTTTTATGAGGATAAATATGACAACATCCGGCCTACGTTCAAGGCAGGGGTGCATTTCGGGCATGTGATGGCAGGTGAAGTTGGCGTGGTCAAGCGAGATATTGCCTATTCTGGAGATGTTCTAAATACCACAGCCCGAATTCAATCCAAATGCAATGAATTTGGCGTTGACCTGTTGATTTCCAAAGCGTTGTTCAATAAGCTTGGTCAGGTGCTGGATGCTTTTTCGGCAAAAGAGATGGGCTGCATTCTGTTGCGAGGCAAGCAGGAAAACGTTGTTTTATATGCAGTGGCAGATTAGATGGGTATTCCGGTCAGATCATTTTGCTGACCATTTTCCTCTGAGCCTTTTTTCTTTTTTATCCTGGGGGCAGATTTATGTCGGTGGATGGGCCGATAGCTTATAGGGGTAAGGTGTAACAGGCCTGCTTTAAAACCAAGCCCCCACGAAACTTCGTACCTTGTCCGTATGAAGACAGCCTTATTCACCCTGCTTTGCCTGGGAGCGGCCTTGCTGCCTGTACAAGCTCAGGAGGACACTACATCGCAATCCGATTCCCGTTTGGTGGCCCTGCCCATTGTCTTCCTGACTCCGGAAACAAGCTGGGGCTTTGGGGCAGCCGGGATTTATACCTTCCGGCTACCGGGAGAAGCGCCGGACAGCCGGCCTTCGCAGCTGCAACTGGGCGGAGCTTATACGTTGGAAAATCAGATATTGTCTTATCTCCCATTCCAAATCTTTGCCAAAGCAGAGGCTTACAACATCTACGGAGAATTAGGCTATTACCGGTATACCTATTTCTATTACGGTATCGGTAACGAGTTTGAAGATTACGAAGGGGAATTATTTGACCTGAGTTTCCCAAGAGTACGCCTTAATGCAGCGCGGAAGTTTTGGGGAGATTGGTACGTTGGCTTCCGCTATTGGCTGGATGATATGCAGGTAGGCGGGCTGCAACCGGGAGGCTTGCTGGACGGGGAGTCAACCGTCGGCCAATCGGGCGGATTGCTTTCAGCGGCGGGCGGTTTTGTGCTCCTGGATCAGCGGAATAATGTTTTTTACCCTACTGCCGGGCATTATTTTGAACTTGGCGCCATTAACAGCGGTTCCCGCACCGGAAGCCGGTTTGATTTTACCAAATTTGCTTTGGATGCTCGGAAGTACTGGTCTACAGGTGAGGATGCCGTCTTTGCCCTTAATGCCTATTTGGAGTTCAATACCGGAGCACCACCTTTTACTCACCTGGCCCTCATGGGCGGTACCCGGCGGATGAGAGGCTACTACGAGGGGCGTTATCGAGACCGGCAGATGGCGATTTTGCAGGGCGGTTACCGCTTTCCGCTGTTCTGGCGGCTTAAGGGCGCCATTTTTGGAGGATTGGGCAACGTGGCGGGTGAGATATCCGGGTTTCAGCTGCAAAATACCCGGTGGACAGCCGGACTTGGACTACGATTTTTGCTGCTGGAAGCGGAGCAGGTACATGTGCGCCTGGACTATGGTTTTGCGGCCGGCAGCAGTGGCTTTTACCTCACAGTGGGGGAAGCCTTTTAAAAATAGACTATGACAGTAAGTATTATTATTCCCGCCCTGAACGAAGCGGAGGAAATCGGAAAGGTAGTCACTCATCTGTGCGAAAATGCTGACCACCGCTTGGTAGACCTCCTGGTGGTGGATGGAGGTAGCACAGACGACACTACAGGTGCTGCTGAGGCGGCTGGGGCAACCGTACTGGCTGCTCCACAGAAAGGGCGGTCCCGGCAAATGAATTATGGCGTGCGGCAGAGTAGGGGGGAGGTGCTTTATTTTGTACATGCAGATACGCTACCACCGGCTACCTATCTGGATGACATTGCAGCAGCCAGAGCAGAAGGCTACCCTATCGGGTCTTACCAATCGGTTTACGATACGGATCACCGACTTTTAAAAATCAACGCCTATTTCACGCGGTTTGATTTTATGTGGTGCCGGGGCGGCGATCAGTCGATTTATGTAGACCGCACTGTTTTTGAAGCCTTTGGCGGTTACCGGGAGGATTATCAAATTATGGAGGAGTATGACTTTATGCAGCGGGTACGCAAAGAGCATCCGTTTAAAATTATGCCTAAGGCTACGCTGATCTCTGCGCGCAAGTACGAAGAAAACAACTATATGCGTGTGCAACTCGCCAATCTAATCGTATTCAATATGTACCGGCTGGGCTTTTCTCAGGAGCGATTGGCCAATACCTACTGCAGGCTTTTGAATTATCGTTAACTTTACCCTCTCATTCACCAACGGAGAGCCTACATGTTGTACTCGTTTGTGCGGCCGATTGCCCGTTTGGGGCTGCGGGTCTTTTACCGGAAAATCTACGTTTCCCATGCAGAACGTATGCCAAGGGATAAGCCGGTTTTTCTAGCTTCCAACCATCCTACTGCCTTTATTGAGCCTTGTTTGATGGCTTGTTTTCTGGACCGCCCGCTCTTTTTTCTCGTACGCGGCAATCTGTTTCAGAAAAAGGTTTTTGATACCCTGCTGCGGGGCCTGAATATGCTGCCCATTTACCGCCGCAAGGACGGAGGCTACAGCAAAGTGAAGAACAACTACGAGACGTTTCAATCCGTTTTCAGCGCACTGCATGACAATCGTACCGTCATGATCCTCATCGAGGGGAGCACCATTCAGGTCAAACGGTTGCGCCCGCTCAAAAAGGGGACCGCCCGCATGGCTTTTGGGGCTATTGAGGCGTATGACCTGGAGGAGGTGTACATCGTGCCGGGCGGCGTGAACTTTACCTACGCAGAGCGCCCCCGGTCCGAAGTTATGATTGAAATCGGTGAGCCAGTAAAGGCTAAGGACTACCTGGAGGATTACCTACATAATGCCAACAAAGCCATCATGGACCTCACCAATGCCGTCCGGCCGGCCCTGGAGGACTGCCTGGTTCATGTAGAGGACCCTGAAAATGACGCGCTGGTGGAAGGCTTGCTGCGAATGCACCGGAGTACTTTTGAGGAATCGCGTTTTTCGGTTCTTTCGAAAGACCCTGCCCGTTTTGAGATGGAAAAAGCGGTGGCTCAAAAAATAAACGCCGCTGATGAAGTTGCCCTGCCCGAATTGCGGGAAGCGGTAGCAGACTATATAGAACACCTGGGGCAATTCGGTTTGGAAGACCGTACACTGATGCAGCGTAAGCAACCTCCCCCTGCCTGGCCGCTGTGGCTGAGCTTCCCTGTGTTCTTACTGGGGTACGCTTTCAATAAACCCCTAACCTTACCCGGAAAATATATTTCCGAGACACGTGTGAAAACGCATGAATTTGTGATGCCAGTGCGCTGGGCTGCCAGCCTTGGCGTATACCTGCTCACAACAATAGCCGTGGTGGTGGTAACTCTGGCTACCCAGTGGTGGTGGCTTTCTCTGGCGTATGTGGGGCTGTTGCTGGCAGGCCAGTACGCCTTATATTACCTTGAATACCGGGCGGAGTACCGGCAGCACCAACGATTGAAAATCGTTCCGGAAAAGCAGCTGGAAGCCCTGCTGCAACGGCGGGCATTAGTAATGGAGCTGTACAACAACCTAAAGCCTAAATACGAAAGCGCCTGATCTTCGTCCCCCCTTTGCGCAAAGAGAAGCGGCATGCTCCTGGTGTGGGAACATGCCGCTTTGCATTTAACTGAAAAAAGGGAGACTGTCAGGTAAATAGTTACACTTAGAACTTGTGGCTGATGCCCACGCTTACAGAAACGCCTGGGTTCACCCGGTTGAAGACCTGTGGTGTCGCCTCAAAGGACTGGTAGAAGCTTTCCACCTCGTCATTCAGAATATTGTTGATACCAAAGTCGAGGGTAGTATTCTGCTCTTCACCCAGCTTTTTGTTGAAGCTGAAATTCAGGCTGTGGAAGGGTTGGAAGAAAACATCCGGATAAAGCCCCGTACCCACAATTTGTAGGGTTTCTCCTTTAACATTATAGAAGAAGCCCGCGTCAATGCCTTTGTCACGGTTGCCGTAGGTCACACCTGCGTTGATAACGTAAGGTGCCTGGCCGGCCATTTGGCGGGTATTCTCGATGGTTTGCCCGTCGCGCTCGAACAACTGACGGTTGTTGAATTCCGCATCTGTCATATCAATTTGAGACTCTACCACTGTGACATTTCCGCTAAAGGAGAAGTTCTCCAGCGCAGGAGAAATGAAGTTCAGCTTTTTGCGTACTTCAAATTCCAATCCGAAGAGTTGCCCGTCACCCACGTTCCGGGGCTGGAACTCCGCACTAGTGGCGGCCTGAGGCAGCCGTACCAATTCGATGGGCTGATCGAATCGCTTGTAGAAAGCGCTAACGGAGAAGATTTGTCCACCCTCCATAAACAGCTCCCAGCGCAGGTCGATGTTATCAATACGGGTCGCTACCAGATTGCCATCCCAGTCCCCGAGGCTAAATAAGCTACCATTGAAAATCCGGTTGGTTACCGGGTCTAGGATCTGAGCAAAGGACAGCTCTTTGAAGGAAGGCCGCGCAATAGTCCGGGAGTAAGCCGCACGCAGATTCTGCTCCTCCTGCAGGCTGTAAATTAAATTGACAGAAGGGAAAAAGTCCAGGTCATCCAGGACCTTTTCGTTGTCCAGGTTGTTCCCGCCCGGGTCTCCACTGGAAAAGCGCTGGTCCCGGCCGGTATGGCGCTGAACGTAGTTTTCCGCACGTACACCAACAATCGTTTTCAGGCCTGGGAACAGGTCCGCTTCGTTGGAAACGTACAATCCGGTATTGCTTACCGTTGAATTATACTGGTTCGGATTAGGAATATTATTACCCGACTGATAATAAATGTTGCCAGTAGGGAATAGATTTTCATCTACAAGGACATCATTTGGGATCGGATCAAAAGAAGTGCTGCCTCCGAAGAACTGAACGTCATAGAAAAGGATTTCGTAGTCCCGTTCCTTAAAGGTATAAGCGCCTCCAAACTTGAACCGGGCATCTTCACCCCGGAAGGTGTACTGCTTAGTGATGTCTACTTTTCCGACGAGGTTAATTTCATCCAGGTAGCGCCAGATCCGTGAAGGGTTACCCCCTGCACCAGCTACGAAGTTGGTGTCAACCGGAGATACCGTGAAGGCCGTCTTACGAATATCGGGATCATCAGAGGTAGAGATGGTCGCAGCAGTACGCCAGTCCACTTCCCATCCTTTGTCACCTAGCACGTGTGTACCATTCAACAGGAAGTTGGTCAAAGAGCGCTGATTGTATTCCAGGTTGTCAGATAATGCAATGTATCCGGACTGGCCAATTGCATCACCGTTGTTGTCGATTACGAACTGACCGGCACGCTTTTCACCATTTTGAAGGCGCATAGCGGTCAGGCGGTACTTAGAGTACTGAGTTTTGTAAGCAAGACCTGCAAGGCCTCCAATCAGAATACTTTGTTCACCGAGTTGTCCAAACTGATCGTTGGCATAGATCATCTCGTAATCTGCGGGGTCTGTCACCCGCTGATATTCCCCATAGAAAACATCGTCGTAGTAGGTATAATCATTGCGATAGGAGAGGGAAAAGATGTAGCCCAATTTGCCCTCCTTTTCATTATCAAGGTCAATCTGATTTCCGAGTGATACGCTAGCGCTGTAATCGAGCAAACTGGTTTGGCGATTGGCACCCAGCTCCGGGTTAAAGCTGCGGATGAAATCACCCACCTCTCTGTCAGAGTTTCCGCTAATTGGGGTGGGGATATTGGCAGATTCGGCACCAGAAGGCAGTGCCCGTGCGCCATCATCAAAGCCAAGAAAATCAGTGCCTCCTCCATCGTAGGTCAGGAAATCATTGGTCAGGTTCATTTGAGGATTGTAACCAAGGCTTACGGATGCGGAGACAATGCGCTCTTCCGGGAAGTCTTTGGTTTCAATGTTTAGCAGGCCACCCGTAAAGTCGGCCGGCATATCAGCTGTGAAGTTTTTGCTGACGACAAGGTTGTCGATTAGGTTGGTGGGAAAGATATCCATCTGAATCGTGTTCCGATCGGGGTCCAGGCCCGGGATATCAACACCATTAAGGGTCGTCTTGGAGTAACGGTCACCCAGGCCACGAACGTAGACGTACTTGCCTCCTTCGATGGAAACACCGGTTACGCGCTTGGCCGCTTCCACTGCAGTAGCATCCCCTGTCAGCTGCATGCGAGCGGAAGAAATACCGTCCAGCATGGCAGGCGCTTTCTTCTTGATGGTCATCAGTGCGGCTTCCGTTGTGCGAATGGCCTTGGCGGTGACTACCACCTCGTCCAATTGTTTCGTATCGTCACCAAGACGTATCTCGCCCAGTGAATTTACGCCACCTGCGACCACTTCAATATCGGAAATTGTCAGGGTCTGAAAGCCAATGTAGGATATCTGTACTTCATAAGTACCGGGAGTGATTTCGATAGAAAACTTACCGTCAAGGTCCGTAACCGTTCCCCGGTCCGTATTTTTCACCAGCACGTTGGCTCCAATAATGGTAAACCCGCTCTCGTCTTCGATTACGGTACCCCGGATGGTGCCGTTTTGAGCAGTTGCAAACAGTGCAGTGAATAGAAATAGGATAGTTAAAAGCTGCCTCATGTGCTTAAAGTATTTAGGGCAATTTTAAAATGAAAAGATTCACGGCCCGGAAGCCATGAATCTTTTCAGTATCATTCATCAAAAATGATGGAGAGATATAATATCAAAACAATAGTCTGCCATTCGGCTTAGAGACCGTCCAGTCCGCCGCTGATAGATGCCCAAGTCCAACCAAGGCCAGACTTATTAGCAACAGGAGAACCACCAGCAGAGACACCTGCAGGTACTTCGCCTTTTTCCATCAGATCAACGAGAGCAGCTGGTTCAACGTCGAATGTGATATTGGTGAGGGTCGTGTTCTGCAGTTCGTCGTCAGTTACGTCCTGACCGTCAACGAATGGGCCTACAAAGTGGACATTAGACATGTCAAGTGGCGTGTTTTCGTCTGTATCAAGCAACAGACCGGTTGCGCCAGCTACCAGTTCCAGTTCACCATCAACAGTTTCAAAGATACCAGCAACCACAGTACCGTTTTGGATGGTCTGACGAGCTACGTAAGAACCTTCAGGACCGTCCAGCTCGAAGCAGCTGCCAACAGGGGTAACTACGAAGAAGTTGTCAAGAGTACCAGCCCAAGACTGATCGGTATCGATTGCGTCGTCACCTGCGTTCCAAACTACAACGTCAGTTACGTCAACTGTACCACCGAACCACTCGATGCCGTCATCCTGGTTAGCAACTACTTCAACGTTGTTGACTGTAGTAGCAGAACCTACACCACCGAGGGTAAGACCATTGATTTCGTTACCTGCACCGATGTTTGCACCACCGTGGCGGATAGAAATGTGAGAGATAACGCCAGAGTTGTCGCCATCCTCATTGCCACCGTAAAGGCCATTCGTATCAGTTGAAGGGATACCTTCAATCTGTACTTCGTTCAAATCTTCGTCATTATCGTTAGAAGCAGAGATTGTAGCATTACCAAGCACAATCACACCACCCCAAAGACCATTGATGTCTGGATCGAGGTTCGGGCTTGCGAAGTCACCGCCAGCTACCTGCTCAGGCGTGATTTCGTCAGCGATAGAAGTGAAAATGATGGGTGCATCAGCTGTGCCTTCAGCGATCAGTGTGCCGCCGCGAGCTACGAGCAGAGCCGTTGCGTTTGCGCCTGTACCTGCCTCAGCTTTGATCACAGTACCAGGCTGAATCGTCAGCGTTGCACCGGACTCAACGGTAATACGACCGCCCAAAACGTAAGTTTTGTCAGACTCCCAGGTTGCATCAGATGTGATGTTCTCCCGCAGGATAATGGTTGACTCTTCCGGTTCTGGTTCCGGCATAGGTGTTACTTGGTCATCATCATCTCCACAAGCTGTGAAGAAAAGTGCAGAGACCACGAAAAGCATTGCTAACAGTCGAAAGTTCATAAACAAAAGTTTTTTTGTGTAAGTGTAATCTGCCGCAAATGTCGGGGCCAGTTGATAACCGAAGATTAAACTCGTGTTAATTAATGATTAACTTGTTTTTGGCTGTCTAGCCCTTGGAGTAGGTGAATTTTATCCGGGACGATACAGCAATGCTAGCTTTGAGGTGGATAAAACTTAAACTTAACCTTAGCTTAACACTGCCCGCAGGTGTAGTCGCTAATTTTGTCGCTCACTATATTATAAGCAAACAACACATGGATCCATCCCTGATTTTTATGTGGGCGGGTTTTATCCTCGCTGGTTATTCTGTGGTAGGCAACGACAGTATTCAAACGCTCGGTACCTTCCTTTCTTCCAATGAGGAGCGCTCCTGGTTCGTCCTCTGGCTTTTCGCCGGGAGCATTCTGTCCGCCACCTTAATATATGGCTGGATGAACTACGGTGGCGATGTCTCCTACGGCCGCCTGGAAAAGTACCCCCTGCCGCAACCTTTTGCCTGGTACTACCTGCTGCCGCCTTTGGTGCTGATGTCGCTGACCCGAACGGGTATTCCGGTAAGTACCTCTTTTCTCATCCTGACCTTCTTCAATGAGAAGAACCTGGTGGATATGACAGTGAAGTCGCTCCTGGGTTATGTTGTTGCCTTTACGGTAGCCATTTTCATCTACCTGCTGATTACCAAAACGATAGAGCGCCGCTTTATCGAAACCCGGCCCACAGATGCCGACCGCCGCATCTGGGTGCCCCTGCAATGGCTTTCGACCGGCTTTCTCTGGTCGCAGTGGCTGATTCAGGATTTTGCTAATATATATGTGTACCTGCCCCGGTCTACGAGCGCTACGACGCTGGCGATTTCCCTGACCATTCTGCTGGTGCTGTTGGCTTATATTTTCTACAGCAAAGGCGGTGCGATCCAGAAAATCGTAAAAGCCAAGACCAATACCGTAGACATCCGTTCGGCCACCATCATTGATGCAACTTACGGCGTGGTATTGTATTTCTTCAAGGAGCTGAGCAACATCCCCATGAGTACGACCTGGGTGTTTATCGGTTTGCTGGCCGGCCGGGAAATCGCTATCCGCTATCAGTTGGACAAGAAGTTCTCCCGGGAGGTCTTTAAGATGATCCTTTCTGATCTCGGCAAAGTCTTCTTTGGCCTGGTCGTGAGTATCCTGCTGGTCTTCCTCATTAAATTCATGGCTGCCTAGCGTATTCCGTAAAGGGGATTGTTGCAATCCGGCCGGGAACCGCTATATTTGCTTTTGCATGGAGAAAGGACGCGTCATAGTAGGCCAAAAGCGCTTTGCGCTGACCATAGAGCGGCTCTGTCAGCAACTGATTGAGCAGCATGGTGCCTTTGAGGATACCTGCCTGGTTGGGATTCAGCCTCGTGGCGTATTCCTGGGCGACCGCTTGCACCGGAGGCTGGAGGACTTGCTCGGTGGCCCTAAAGTTGAATATGGCAAACTGGACATCACTTTCTACCGGGATGATTTCCGGACCCGGGCCAAGCCGCTTTCTGCCAGCCCAACGGAACTGGATTTCCTCGTGGAAGGCAAAAAAGTCATTTTAGTGGATGATGTGCTGTACACCGGGCGGACTGTACAGGCAGCACTGACGGCGCTCAACCACTATGGCCGGCCAAAGAAAGTGGAACTGCTTGCCCTCATCGACCGCCGCTTCAACCGGCATCTGCCGATTCAGGGCGACTACATTGGCATGACGGTGGATGCTGTGGACAAGGCTTTCGTCCGCGTCGAATGGAAAGAGCAAAGCAACGAAGACCGCGTTTTGATTTTTGCGGACAAGAGCGAAGCAGAAGGATAGGTCAACAAACAAATTGCCAAACGGCACATAACTATATCGAATGGCTACGGTACAGCAACTGAGCACCAAGCACGTGCTGGGGATTAAATACCTGACAGCAGCGGATATCCGGCTGATTTTCGAAACCGCCGAAAGCTTCAAGGAAGTCATCAACCGGCCGATCAAGAAAGTACCTTCCCTACGAGATGTTACCGTTGCGAATCTTTTCTTTGAAAACTCCACCCGCACCCGTATTTCCTTCGAATTGGCTGAAAAGCGCCTGTCAGCAGATGTGGTCAACTTCTCTGCCTCTTCTTCCTCTGTAAAGAAAGGCGAGACCCTTCTGGATACAGTGAATAACATCCTGGCCATGAAGGTGGATATGGTCGTGATGCGGCACCCGGCTCCCGGAGCACACCACTTCCTGGCTCAGCATATTGATGCCAACATCATCAACGCCGGAGACGGCACCCACGAGCATCCCACACAGGCGCTCCTCGATGCCTTTTCTATGCAGGAACAGGTAGGTGATCTGGAAGGCAAACGAGTGGTTATTTTCGGAGATATTCTTCACTCCCGCGTAGCATTGAGCAATATCTACTGCCTGACCAAGCTGGGCGCAAAAGTAAGGGTGTGTGGCCCGCCAACGCTCATTCCGAAGCATATTCAGAGCCTGGGCGTTGAGGTGTCGCACGACGTATGGGGCTCCCTCAAGTGGTGCGATATCGCCAACGTGCTCCGCATACAGCTGGAGCGGCAGGACATTAAGTACTTCCCCTCCCTGCGGGAGTACAGTCAGTACTTTGGGATCAATAAAACCCTTTTGGACAGCCTCGACAAGCCAATCGTGATCATGCACCCCGGGCCTATCAACCGGGGTGTGGAGATTTCCAGTGACGTAGCAGATTCCGACCATTCCATCATCCTGCAACAGGTGGAAAATGGCGTGGCTGTCCGTATGGCCGTGCTCTACCTTCTGGCGGCCGGGCGGTAAGCCTGTTTTTGCGCGCTCTGCACCGAGTTAAACAATTATCACGCCGGGCGGGACGTTGGTAATCTGATCATACAAGCTTCGGGTCTCAATCTCAGCGGGCCATAAATGCGACTTCCAAAAAATATTTGGCTATACCACCAGGTAATGCCAGGTTTATTTTTCCAGGTGTATTGAAAAAGGTTATCTTACACATGACAAAACTCTGAATTGCTATGAGGTATGCTCTTCTTGCCTTACTTATCTTATCTCTTTTTTCCTCTTCCACCCTACAGGCACAGTGCGAAAGCCTGATTACGGATGACCGGATCATCAATAACATTCATGTGCTGAAAACCATCAATCAGACCCTGGTGGTCCGCGGGAATTACACCTACAGCCTTGAGCTGCAGAGTGGGCGCATGGGCATCACCGGGAAGATGTATTCAAAGGCAGGTGTGGAATTCAATCAGGATGATGAGATCATTTTTCTCAACAAGAGCGGGGAGCGCCGGTTCTACCGTTTTATTGAAATGGGAGAAATGGTCCGGGAGGCGGGCACACCGGTTTACCAAAACGTATTGCAGATGGACCTTGCTGCCATTGACTGGATGCTGAGTACGGATGTCGAGGTGATGTACATCAAAAACAAAGTGAGCAATCAATTCCGGAAATTTACGATTAATGAAAGTCGGCAAACGGAGTTCAAAACACTGCTTACCTGCTTTAAGGAGCGCCTCAAACTGGATAAAGTTAATGATAATAAGCTGGAAGGTAATGTGATCATCGTTAATCCCTCTGCGGCTCAGCCTGCTGCAGCGACGACCTCTATCGGAACGACTCCGGCTGCCTCTGCTCCAACCACGGGTGCGCCACAGGCATCCGCTGCTGATAACCAGGAGGTGGCAGATTTGAGAAAAGAGCTGGCCGATACGAAAGCCCGCCTCAAAGCTGAAATTCAGGCAGAAAAAGATAAAGCGGAAGGCATCAAGTCCCGTTTGCAGGAAGAGGTTAACCTGGCCCGGGAACAGGCAGCCGAGCAAAAGAAAAAGTATGCCGATGAGGTGGTGGCGGCCCGCGAAGCTGCCAATAAAGAAATAGAAGCTTCCCGTACTCAGATTGCGGATGAAGTCAAGGCCGCCCGTGACAAAGCAGGCACAGAGCTGGAAAAAATAGCCCTCGATGTACAGGAAGCCCGCCGGAAAGCCAGCGAAGCGATTCAGCAGGCTGAGCTGGAATCTGCCCGTGAGGTGGCTGCCATCCGGGATAAAGCGGCAGCTGAGATCAAGAAAGTGCAGGACAAGCTGGAACTGGCCAAATTGGAGTACGCTGATGAGATATCCGTGGCCCGGGAAAACTCCGCCGCCGAACTGAAGCGCATCCGGGAAGAAACGGCTGCCATGATTACCAAAGCCCGGGAAGAGGCGAAAGAAGAGCGGGGGCGTACCCTGGAGGAAGTGGTGGGCACCAAAGAAACAGCGGCACAGCAAATCCTGAAAATTCAGGAAGAGACGGCAGAAGAAATCGCCCAGATTCGGGAAAATGCCGTTTTGGAAAAGGAAAAGCTGGCTTTTGAATTGGCGGAGTCCCGCCGCCGGGCCGCTGAAGAAAAAGCATTGGTGCAGGAAAATGCAGCCTCTGAACTGGCTGATATCAAGGAAAATGCTGCCCGGGAGAAGGAAGCGACCGCCCGTGAAGTGGCCGAAGCACGGCGCCGGGCTTCCGAGGAGTTAAGTTCGATTAAGGAGCAGGTTGTCACGGAGCAGCAAAAGGCAGACCGAGAAGTGGAGTCTGCGAAGGCTGCATCAGCAGCAGAGGTGGCGGCTACCCGAGAGAAGGCCGCTATGACCATTAAAGAGATATCAGCGCAGGAAGCGGCAAAAGTCACGGAAGCACGGGAGAAAGCTGCTACCGAAAAGTCGGCAATTGCCGAGGAGGTTACCGGTGCCCGGGAGCGGGCTGCTGCAGAAAAGACACGCATACAGGAAGAGCTGAAAGAGGCTATCGCTGCCGCTGAAGCCCGCAAGAAGGAAGTACAGGAGGCCGCTGCTGCCGATGTTAAGGCCGCCAAGGAAAGAGCAGAAGCTGAGATTCGAAAAGCACGCGAAACCGCCGCTCAGAAAGTAGCAGAGGCCACAGCCAATGCCGATCAGGCTTCAACGACTTACGCAGAGGAGGTGGCTGCTGCACAAAAAGCCGCAGAAACCCGCATCCAAAAAATACAGGAAGAGGCCGCCGCAGCTGTAGCTGCTGCCCGCTCCAGAGAGGAGGAAGTGAAGAACATGTCAGCTGAAGAAATCGTTTCTGCCCGGGAAAAGGCGGAGGCCGAACTGCTCGCTCTTCAGGAACGCACGGCTCAGGAAATCGGTACGGCCAAGGAAAAAGCAGCACTCGCCCAACAGGAAGCCGCCAATCAGATCGCAGAAGCTAAGCGAAAGTCGGCAGAGCAGCTGGCGGCCATCCAAAAGGAAGAAGCCACAGCGGTGCGGGAAGCCCGGGAGCGCAGCGCAGCCGAACGCGAACGTCTTGCTGCCGAAGTAGCCACAGCCAAAGAGCGCGCGGCTGCCCAACAGGCCACCGCTAATCAGGAGGCTGCAGAAGCCATCAAAGTGGCCCGCGAACGCGCCAATGCTGTGCAGGAGCGCCTGACGCTACAAGTTCTCAAAGCCAGGGAAGAATCCGCAGATGCCATTGCCCAAGCCCGTGAAAAAGCGGCCAGCGAGGTCGCCACCGCTCAGCGGGAAGCTTCCGAAGCGATCGCCCAGGCCCGGGCAGAAGCTCAAAGCCGTCAGGAAGAGCTCCGCAGTCAGGTAGCCGAGTCGGAACAAGCTGCCCGGCAGCGGATTGCAACGGTGCGGGAGGAAGAACAGGCGGCGGTGGCCAAAGCGAGGGAGGAATCTGCAGCCAAACGGGCAGAGTACCTGGCCAATACCGAGCAAGCCCGCGAACAATCGCTGACAGAAATCAATCAGGCGAAAAAAGAAGCTTCTGATGCCATCTATGCCGCCAAGCAGAACGCTGTAGAGCAGGTGACGGCCGTTAAAACTGCAAATGCAGAAAAAATCCGGGAATTGCAGCAGGACTTTGCCGCTACAAAAGCGGAAATCGAAGCTAAAGTTCAGGCTGAACGCGAACGTGCAATGGCTGCGCAGCAGGAGCGCAAAGCAGCAGAAAAGCAGCTGGAAGAACTCCGGGCGGAAATCAAAGCTGCTGAAGCCCGCCTGAAAGCCCTGAAAGCAGAGGGAGAAAACTAAACAATTCGTTAAGACATAGGATTTCTCTAAGAGAACACCCCGGAATTCGTGATATTTGGGGTGTTTCTTTTTGAACCCGTATAAAATTAATCTATCGATATGCGATCATTGCTATTCGTCTTTTTCTTTGCCCTGGGGGCGGTTTGTTCACTGAACGCCCAGCAGGGGTACGCCATCAAGGCTGAAATTGAGGGGTACGAGGAGGAAGAGCTCTACCTCGGTTATTACTATGGCAACAAGCAGTACCTTGTAGATACTGCGCAGGTAAAGGGAGGCAAGTTCCTCTTTGAAGATGATGAGCCGCTGGAGCCTGGTGTCTACCTGGTTGTTATGGCACCTGATAACAACTTCTTTCAAATCCTGATTACCGAAGAGGAGCAACAGTTTGCTTTTCGGACTAGCAAGGATGCGCCCTCTGCCGATATGAAACTGGAGCAGGCACCAGACAATCAGCTTTTCTATTCGTATATGAACTTCCTGGATGAGCAAAAACCGGCGGCGGAAGAAATCGCTAAAGCAATGGAAGATGCATCCGATAAAGACAAAGAACGCCTGGAAGCCAAACGTGCCAAACTGGACGAAAAGGTGAAAAATTACCAGGAAACCCTGATTGCCAAACACCCAAATACCCTGACTGCGGCCATCATCAAGGCTAACCTGCCTCTGGAAATGCCAGAGTTTGAAGGCACTGATGAGGAAGTACAGCGCAAACGGTGGCGCTATTCTCAAAAGCACTATTTCGACAATATTGATCTGGCCGATCCCCGTATGCTGCGTACGCCATTCCTGTTTCAGCGGGTAGACCACTTCGTGAATAAGCTACAGTTGCAGCACCCGGATACTATTGCCCTGGCAATTGAGTATGTACTGGAGCAAATGCGGCCAGCCGAGGAAAGCTTTAAGTATTACCTGATCCACTTCCTCAACGAAGCCGCTAAGTCTAAAGTGGTGGGTATGGATGCGACTTACGTCTACCTGGTGGAGAAATACTATGCTACCGGACAGGCACCCTGGACGGACGAAGAGCAGCTGGAGAAAATCATTGACAATGCCAAAACGCTCAAACCGCTGCTCATTGGCAAAGTTGCGCCCGATATTCAGCTACAGACTAAGGAAGGGGAGCCCAAATCGCTGCATGAAATTGAATCGGAGTACACCATTCTGTACTTCTGGCGCTACGATTGCGGGCACTGTAAAAAGTCGACTCCGCACATGAAAGAATTTTACGAAAAATACAAGGATAAGGGCGTAAAGCTGGTATCCGTTTGTACCAAGTTTACCGATGAGATCGAAGGTTGCTGGGACTACATCAATGAGAATGAAATCGGGGATTGGATGCACCTGGTAGACCCTTACCACCGCAGCCGGTATATGAAAGTCTACAACATTAAATCAACCCCGCAGGTCTACGTACTGGACCGAAACAAGGAAATCCTTTCCAAGCGGATTGGGGCAGAACAGTTGGAGGAAGTGATGGACCGCATCATCGAAATGCGGGAACTGGAGGAAGCTAATCCGAACAAATAATGGAGACTACTTTGCTGAGAACATTTGAGGCGGCAGGTGCCGCCTCAAATGTTACCCTTATTCTGGCTTTGCTGGCAACACTCGTAGGGCTTGGAGGGACGGTTCTGTTACTGAGAAAACCCGCTCCCCGCGGGCAGCACAATCAGCGCATGCTGATCGCGATGCTATTGTTTTTTATGTTCCTGATCGGGGCAAGCACTGCTTTCTTTTCATGGATGAGGACGAATCGGCTAGAGCCCGTGCTGATTTACTCGGACGCCGTGGTGACCTCTTACGGTAAGGTGGCATTTGAAGATTTGGGCAATGCTAAGATCATGATGGATCAGCAGAACAGCCCTTTTTCAAACCTTAGCCAAAGAAGTACCCGTATCTTGGCTATTATCCAAAAAAATGGCAAAACCCATGCATTATCTGAAGAGGATTATCCGGTTGAGGATATCCTGAGGGCCTTGCGCAGCGCAGTAAAAGAATGGAAAGAAGGCGCTAAATCGACACCTTCCGCCGGATAACATCGGTAAAAGAGCGCAGCTCTATGGTATAATTGCCTTCGCCGTATTGGTTGAAGTCAATTTCGTATATGGTATCCACCGGCAAGTCTAAGACCTGCTCCCGCAGTACCACCTCGCCGTCATCCCGAGTCACGACGATATCGTTCAAGTTTACGCTAAGGGTAGCGAAATCCACATAGTAGAGGTTGTTCTCCTCATCGGAATAGAGCGACCAGCTTTCCGTATCCATATTCAGGAGGCTGCTGCTGGCGGTCATGTTTTCCGGTTCGGGGAGCGTTGAAGTCTGAAGGTTAGCGGTTTGAGCAACCACTGTTGACAAGCTGCCTGTTAAGAACAGTGCGAGCAGGAAACTTAGCTTTTTAAGCATAGTGTGTTTTTTTATTAGGTACGCCATGGGGATGAAAGGCTGGACAAAAATATAAAAAGCTAGCGGTACAAAGAAGCTTAATTCTTGCACCACACGGTTAAAAAATGTCGGGTATTAGGGATATTTGAAATTTTTTGGACTGGATCAGGCTAGTTGCCATCATTTGTAGCGTAGCAGCCCGGTTTTTGTTGCGTGACTTTGGATATATTTTCCGTTAAGGAAATGTTAAGATTTTGAAAAAAGGTTTATTGCGGGGCCTGTTCAAGCACCATTCGGATATTAGGGTAGACCGGTAAATCGCTTTGGAGGAAATCAGGGACTGATGTCCACTCTGCCTTTTCGATGCTTTCTTCCGCCTGAGGTGTAAGGTGCATTTCAGGGGTAGTCATCCGGTACCAGTAGGTTGGCTTAAGGATACGGCCCTTTTTCAAATGGCGGTAGGTATGGTAAGTGATTTGCAGAAAAGCCCCGAGTTGGACCTCCTTAAGCCCGGTTTCCTCCTGTACTTCCCGGACTGCTGCAATTTCCGGGGTTTCGCCGGGATCAATTTTCCCTTTCGGTAAATCCCAGGTATCCAAACGGTAGATGAGCAGGGCCTGTCCGTGAGTATTGAAAACCAATCCCCCGGCAGCCTCCAGGATGGTAAATTGGGTAGAGAACTCTCTAAACAGCCGCTCTCCATCCTTTCCGTAAATGGTGACCTGTTTGAAATCATTATTTTTTTCCAGCATGTCCACATAGCCCAGCAGGCTTTTGGGGTTGCCCGTATAAATGGTGATGAAGTCATCCGGATTACTGGAAGGCTGAAAGCCCTCCTCGGGAAGAGTGGCGAGGACCAAGGGCCTACCGTTGACATAGATTTTGTACATTTGCCGAAAATTAATTCGCGATATGGATTTAGCAGCTGAAGTAGCCCACAGGCTTTTGCAAATAAATGCAATTAAGTTGAGTCCGCAAAAGCCTTTTACCTGGGCCAGCGGCATCCAATCACCGATTTACTGCGACAACCGCACCGCGCTTTCCTTTCCTGAGGTACGGCGCTTTATCATCAAAGGGTTTGCGCAGGCATCGGCGATTTTTCAGCCCTTCAATGTAGTGGCCGGGGTGGCTACTGCAGGCATTCCCCACGGTGCGCTGTTGGCCGAAGAACTGGGGCTGCCTTTTGTTTATGTGCGGTCAAAGGCTAAATCCCATGGCCGCCAAAACCAAATCGAAGGGGTCTTGCCGGAAGGTGCGCGGGTCCTGGTCATTGAAGACTTGATCAGCACCGGGGGAAGCGCCCTCAAGGCCGTTGAGGCGTTGCGGGAGGCAAATGCTGATGTTGTAGGCGTGATGGCGATTTTCAGCTATGGCTTTGACAAAGCCCGCACTGCTTTTGAAGCTGCCGGGACATCCTTTGCTACGCTTTCCACCTATGATGCCCTTCTAAAAGCCGCCGCTGAGGCCGAGTACATCGCACCGGAAGAGATGGACACTCTGGAAGCCTGGCGCAAAGCTCCGGAAACCTGGGGGAAATAGTGGGCTTCAACGTCATTGGTCAAGCCTGCTTTTTAGGCTTTGGGCTTCATCAATGGTTAAACGTCCGCTGACAATGCGAATTATTTCGGTCTTAGCTATCATTATTTTAGGGGCAATCTCTATATTAGCTGGCCAAGCGACATCCATAACCGCTCATCATTAAAAACTTCACATGTCCGTAATAACACCCAAATCCGAAGCCTTTCTGAAAGCCTATCTCAATAACGCTTCGCCTACCGGTTTTGAAGCTCCGGGTCAACAGCTGTGGCTGGAGTACATTAAGCCGTTCATTGACGAATGGCAGTTAGACAACTACGGTACCGTCTATGGCGTCATCAACCCCGGGCAGGACTATAAAGTCGTGATCGAAGGGCATGCTGATGAGATTTCCTGGTTCGTCCACCATATCTCTGATGATGGCTTTATCAATGTGATTCGCAACGGTGGGTCCGACCATATGATCGCCCCTTCCAAGCGGGTCAATATCCATACCAAAAAAGGTATTGTACGAGGTGTTTTCGGTTGGCCGGCCATTCACACCCGCCACGGGGAGGATGCCAAGCTGGCACCGAAAATCAGTAATATTTTTATCGATGTCGGTGCGGAGAATAAGGAGGAAGTACTGGAAATGGGCATACATGTCGGTTGCGTCATCACCTACGAGGATGAAATGGAAATCCTCAATGACCGGTACTACGTGGGCCGGGCACTGGACAACCGAATGGGCGGCTTTTGTATAGCAGAAGTGGCGCGCCTGATCAAAGAAAACAAGGTGGAATTGCCGTACAGCCTCTACATCGTGAATTCGGTACAGGAGGAGGTCGGGCTGCGTGGTGCAGAGATGATCACGCAAACAATTAAGCCAGATGTTGCCATCGTTACAGATGTAACTCATGATACGCATACCCCACTTGTGAGCAGTAAAAAGCTCGGGGATGTGAAATCCGGAAAAGGCCCTTCCGTTACTTACGCGCCGGCGGTTCACAATAAGCTGCTCAACCTGATTATTGAGACCGCTGAAGCCAAAGAAATACCAATACAGCGGGAGGCGGCCTCCCGGCGTACGGGAACAGATACCGATGCATTTGCGTACTCCAACGGAGGCGTGCCCAGTGCCTTGATCTCTTTGCCCCTGCGATACATGCACACCACGGTGGAAATGTCGCACAAGTCCGATGTGGACGCGGTCATCCGGCTTATTTATGAGGTGCTGCAACGCATCGAAAAGAATCATAACTTCAAGTACTTCTAAAGATTGCGAGCCCTGCTCATTGCCCTGCTGGATCTTCTGCTCTACAGCAACTTCTGGATTGCTCTGGCTGCTGTAGGTATGGCTGCGCAATCTCAGTTGCTGCTTTGTGGCAGGGGAGAGCCCACCGCACTGCTTGGCTTTATCTTTTTTGCCACCCTTTTTCTGTACGCGGTCCATCGGATTATCGGGTTGCGAAAATCTAAGCCCTTTACAGAATCTGGGCGCTATGCGGTCATCGCGCGGTTTAGGAACCACATCGTATTCTACGCCGGCATGGCGGGGCTTTGTGCGGGGCTGTTCCTGCTGCAAATGCCGTGGGCGCTGATTGCTGGTCTGATCGCTCCCTGCCTGCTTGCCCTGCTTTATGTGCTGCCGGTTTGGAAAGGCTATCGTCTTCGTGACCTTCATTATGTAAAGATCTTCCTCATCGCTATTACCTGGAGCTGGATTACCGTTTTTCTGGTCGCCCTGGAGCTCGGCATGACCTGGAGTGTCCCGATGTACGTGATGGTCCTGGAGCGGGTGTTTTTTGTATTCGCCATTACCATCCCCTTTGACATCAGAGATATGGAAATTGATGCGTTCAATAAGGTCAAAACCCTGCCAGCTGTTCTCGGAGTCCGCAGCAGTCAGCGCCTGGGTGGACTGAGCCTGGGCCTAATGCTTCTGCTGGCTGCCCTCAACTATTATTGGGATGTTTATGCGCTCAATGATTTAGTGGCGCTCGTGGTTTCGGCTTGCCTGTCTGGGCTGCTGATTTTCCTTTCTGACCGCACCCGCCACGACTACTTTTTCTCGGGTCTGGTGGATGGTATGATGGTCCTTCAGTTTCTGCTTATTGCTCTTTTGTAAAAAAATCCTGCCCGGACCACTCCGCAGGAGCAGTCCGGGCAGGATGAAAAAGTGTGATTTTGATGTAGTTGTAGGTTTGACAGGTAGATAGCCAGTGCTGTAGCAGCACCAAATAGGTATAGTGTTTCAAAGATTTTTACCTGCTCTTACTGATCGAACCGAGCCAGTTTATTGGGATAGTCAATGGTCATTCGGAAGAACTGCAGGGCGTTACCGCCAATGGCGCCTTCCACCTGTCCACCCGCTAATCGCGAATAGTATTGGATGTAGTTGGCATCCGGGCGGGAGCAGAACCAAACGGGGCCCGCTTTCTGTCCGCCGACAACGATCTGAGGCACCTCGATCATTCGTACGTTCCCAAGCTCAGCATCGGCCTGTTCGATCACCTTCCAATCCGGATGTAGTTGATGCCATTGCTCAAAGAGTGATTCCACGATAAAGGAGGTCGCGATGAGCTCCGTACCGGTTTCCCCCAGTGCGCTGGCAGCAGCTTTTGAAGGCAGCATCTTAGCGCCCGAGTCAATCAATACTGGTATCTGCTCTCCATCTACCTCTATGAAGATGCGGGGCAGGCTTGAAATCCGGTTGCCACTCGCGCTTTCTTTGAAAGTGACTGGTACGATGTTAGGCTCGAGGGGCGATAAGGCCGGCGAATGGCAAAGGAGTTCCTCTGACCGGAAGTCGAAGGTCCAGCAGTATTGCCCGAACCAGGACTGCCCCAGGGATCCGTGCACATCTTTGCCCAGGTTGGTCTGCGCATCCGGCAGGACCAGGGCTGAATTTCGGTTTAATGTTGGAAGGGCGCCCAGTTCGAGGACTTCGTTGATGGCAACGAAGGCGTTGCCGCTATCGTCTACCACCCCTGGCAAGGCGTGTTCCTGCATAGCAGACTCTGCTACGAAGGCGCCGCCCGTTGTATTGGCCAGGAAGCTCAGCATCCCGCCAGCCGAAGGGATTTGGGTGTAAATAAGATGGTTCCGGAATGCTACATCGAGCGCGAACTCAGCGTCTTGAGTGGCCCCCAGCGTAGTCATCAAGGTTAGTGCAAGTGTGATGAAGTTGATTTTGGCAAACATTTGTTCTTTACTTTAAGCGTTTCATGAAAACTACGAGCCTGAATACCTGGCCTTTACCGAGTTGCAGCAAAGGGGACGGTTCAGCAGGCTCTTATCATCGGGGGGACGATTTTGTGTTACACTTACTCCTTTGCAAAAGGCATGCCAAAAATTAAATACTTGAAAAAAATATACGATGCGGAACCTTTTTGTTCCTTTCTGGATTACCCTCTTCCAACAATCTGTAATCAATGTCTGCTTTACTGACTTTCGGAACGCCGCCTGTGGATGCGGCTTTTATTACCCGTCCGGGTGCCTACGCGGTATTTTTTAACGAAATGCAGGAACTTGGCCTGGTGCGCACAGATGATGGCCGTTACTTCCTGGCAGGAGGCGGTATCGAAGCCGGGGAGGAAAAAGAAGAGGCGCTAATTCGTGAAATCCTGGAGGAAACGGGGCTCATAGCTGCTGTACAAGCCCCAATCGGCAAGGCCAAAGAGTTCTACCTGGATGAGATAGAATCCCGGTACTATGAAAAAATCGGGCACTTTTATAAGGTGGTGATCACCGGACAGGACCTGGCCCAAAAGACGGAAGCGGACCACACCTTATTGTGGTTGCCGGTAGCCAAGGCGCTCCCGCTGCTCTACCACGATATGTACCGTTGGGCAGTGGAGCAGGCTCAACGGTAAGCCCAGCGGTGGTAGCGCCGCCGGATCGCTACCCGTGAAAGGCGCATGGCCCAGCGGGACTTGGAGCGCCAAATGGCCCGGATGCGGTCGATGTAGGCGATGAGGACGACGAAAAAGGCCAAAAAGGTTAGCGCACCTATAAACGTTTGCACAGGCGTAAGTGAATGCGCCCACAGGGCTGAAAGCCCAATACCAAACCAGGTACTGTACAAAAGGATGTAGTGCACCTCGTAAATTGCCAGCGTTTCGCTTCCGATTTTCAGCAGTAGCGGAGGAATATTGCGCCAAGCCTGTGCGAGCCACATGAACAGTGCGACAACCACAAGGACATGCCCCAGCCGAATCAAAAGGAAGTTGAAATAAGCATGGTCTTTGAATGTCTGTACACCGGTCCCATGAAAAAGGCTCATTAGCCAGCCTGAGGAATATTGGTCCAGCAGGATGCCAATGGCAACAAGTGCGGCAGGAAAAGCGTGGCTAAATGCCCAGTCCGGCCTATTGTGGAGCAGCGTGCCCAGAGTGCCGCCCAAAAAAGTGTAGCCTACCCAGGGCACCGGCGTAAAAACAGACCCATGATCTCTGACCAGGTAGTTTTGGAGGGCAATAGGAAGGGTGGCGTACTGTCCGTCCTGCACTTCAAAGAAGAAGAAAAAAGCCAATCCACCGGCAGCTGCCAGTAGGAGAGGGTAAGGCAATCTGCACCAGCGGCTTACCGCATAAAGCGTTACGAGCCCGATTAGCGCCAGCCCGATACAATGCAGTACATCCACCCGGAACAGATTAGGCGAAATATAGCCACTCAGCAATTGAGGGAAGCAAAGCCGGAGTGCATAACCAATAACGATGAGCTGCAATCCTCGGCGCAGCCCTTTGTGAACGCGCTTGTTGGCGGACAGCGGGCGCCCATCTCTAAGCAGCAGAAACGTGAAAATTAAGCCGCTGGCAAAAAAGAACAGTGGAGCTGTCATGCCCCTTAGGTACTTCCAGGCGGAAAACAACGGGTTGTCGGGGTCGCGGAAGGTATCCGCGAGCAAGGTATCCGTAAAATGCCCCTGCAGCATCATCAGTATGGCATAGGCGCGCAGCAGGTCGATAAAGGTCAGGCGGCGTTGGAGGCTTTCGATGGCAACAGTTGTTAAAAAGTGTTAAAATACCATAACGATACGGCCCCCCAAAAACGTTTCCTGCCGCCTGAACTTTTTTTGATCCGGCTTAAAAGGTTCTCCGAAATCTAAATCGCGCCCGGCAGTCCCACTTCCACCCATTGGCCGGCGGTCCGGGCTTCAATATCCGCTTTGTACATGGCCGAGCAGCGGGTGGCAGGCAGGTAAAACCGCCCCTGATAGGCCGCGTTCAGCTGTACCCGGAAGGTCTTGGTTTTCTTCCAGCCCAGGTCAAAAAAGCTATGTACCCGGTCATCCCGGATATCCTGGTACTCCGGCGTATCGGCCTCATCTGAGAAACCGGACATGCGGGTGTTCCTGATTTCCCACCCTGAGGGGAAAATCTGTTCCAGGGCCAGCTCTTCGTACATCCGGTAGTTACGGTTGGCGGGGTGCGTAAGGGTAACTTCGGCAATGAAATCGGCGCCCTGCGGCAGATTCGCCGGGCTGATCGGCTCGCCTGCCATATTTTTATAAGCAATATCCATTTGCAGCTTACTGTTCAGGGCGGTCTCCTCGCCGGTCAGGGGCTGCCCGCTCCGGATGACCCGGGTGAAGAGGAGGCCCTTGCCGGTATTCCTGACCGTAACCTGTTTGCTGTCCTCCGATAGTTGGATAAGCATTACCGGATGGTCCGATCCGGCAGCCGTTGTATTGCCATCGGCGGTGTACTCGAAGGCGATGGGCTGATTAGCTTCGGTGCCTTTGGCTTTTACAAATTTGCCGATAGCCAGGAGGCTGTAAGCGGTTTCCTGGGTGCTGAGCCAGTCCAGGCTGCTGAGCTCGCTGGCGATATCCCGCAGGAGTTCAGCCGCCTCGTCTGTTTGTTCCATCAGCACAAGGGTTTCCAGGATCATGGCCTGGTCTCTCAGCCTTGATCCGAAAGTGGAACCCATTTCCTGATAGGTTCCGATATTGCGGTCCGCACTGCGCACCATCTGCCGGGCCATATCCATTTTGCCGGTAAGCGCGTAGGCGGCAGCGAGGCGCCACTTCGCAGCAGTATTCAGGTTGTCATTGGAGCGCAGGCGGTTCATGGCGGCCAGGTCAGGTGCCTTGGCTAAAGCCAGGGTGTAGAGCCGGTAGGCCTGGTCCAGTGCCTGATTGCCGGCGTGGTATAGCCCGTACGCGGCTGCATCAGCGGACCAGAGTCGTGCGGTCTCCTGCTGATAGCGTATCCATTGGTCAAGCATAGTGGGCGGCACAAAGTACCCCTGCGCCTTGGCTTCAAGCAGAAAATGCCCGGCATAGGTGGTGGACCAGGTGCTGGCGGTGCTGCCGCCGGGCCAGTACGCCATGCCCCCATTGCCCAGCTGGAATAAGCCGAGCCGGTTGATGGTGGCTTTGATGTTTTTGGTGGTTTGCTGGCGTTGGTCCTCCTCCACGTTGAGCAGGTCATTGACATAGAGCTGAGGGAAGCCGCCGGAGAGGGTTTGTTCCAGGCAGCCGTAGGGGTAGCGGATCAGGTAATTGAGCCGTTGCTCCAGATTGATTGGCGGGAGATTGCTGACTTCCAGTACTACCTCATTGGTGCCAGGCATGCCCGGGCTTTCAAAATTGTAGGCATGGGTTTGTCCGGGGTCAAGGGCTTTTTCATCCACATCCGTTACTACGGGATTAGGGTTTCGGACCTCGATTTCGATTTCCTGGGTGGCTTTGTGGCCGCCGCCTTCCGCTGTGATCGTAAACTTCGCTATACCGATGCGCTCCGCCACCCGTACCGGGAAATTGACCAGCTGATCGCCCGTCCGCTGGAATTGGATGCGCTGGGAAGGCTCCGGCAGTTCAATCAGGCTGCCGGGCGACTTCACCGTGACTTTGACATCCCGTATACCGTCCTTCATGGCAAATACATTGACCGGGAGTTGCAGGGATTCGCCCGGGCCGAGTACCCTGGGCAGGGTGCCGAGGACCATCAGCGGCTGGCGGACGGGCACAGATTGATCGGTATGCCCGTAGGCTTGCTGTTCGGCGGCAACGACCATGACCCGCACTGCTCCTACATAGTTAGGCATCTGCAGGGTATGGGAAACGGTTTTGCCTTTTTCCAAATAAAAGGGGCCCAGGTGCATGGCTACAGGTTCGAAGCGGTTGGCCTTTTTAGCCGCCTGCACCTTTGCAGCAGCGTCCCCGCCAATGCTCAACATTCGGTCCAGTTGCCCGCTTTGAGCGCCCAGCACCTCGTCGTAAAGGTCCCAGGTGCGTACGCCCAAAGCTTCCCGCGCGTAGAAGTGCTTCCACGGGTCTGGGGTTTCGAAGCGGGTCAGCCCGAGCAGCCCTTCGTCGACGACTGCAAGGGTGTAGGCCATGGGGCGGCCGGATTTTTCGCTGACCTTCACCGTAAAGTCTTGTTTTGGGCGGAGCTCTTCGGCGACTTTTATTTCTGGCTTAAGATGGGTGGCCGGGTCTTCCACATTGACCGGAATGACCCCGTAAAGCCGGATGGGCAAGTCGTTTTCCACTTTGCCATGGGGTTGCAGCAGTGTCATGTGGGCGTAGGCGGTAGGGGCCATGTCGGGCGTAGCCTCGAAAGTGATGGTGTTTTCACCCGGCTTGGCGTCTACCCAGAAAGACCGCAGCACTTCGCTGCCGGTTTCCAGGCTGACCAGGATTCTTCCGGCACGGGCTTCTGGCAGGCGCAGCGTCACCTGCTCTCCAACATCATACCGCTCTTTGTCGGCCGTGAAGGGGAGCATAGCTGCGGCTTCCCGGTTACCTTCCTGATCGCCGTACCACGGGCTGCCTGCGTAGAAAAAGTCGCCGGAACAGTGCCCGCTCTCGGTATCACAAACCCTGACCATATAGCGGCCCCAGTCTCTGACCGTTACGGGCCAGGCAACGTTTCCGTCGGAGCCGGTGGTGAGGGTGGTTTTTTCTTCGGCACCATAGTGGGTAGCCGTATTGTAACGGGAGATGTTGCCATTGCTGCGGTCCCACCACCAGCGCCAGTCTACGCGGTAGAGCCCCACGCTGATTTTGCGGTTGGCCACCGGTTTGCCTTTGGTGTCCACCACCGTCATAGGGATATCGGTGCGCTCGTTCCTATTGATGCGCTTGCTGCCGTACTTGTTTTTGGGGATGGACAGTCCGGCGTAGGCGCTGTAGGGGTCATAGGGCAGGCTGAAATTGTCGGTGCTGAACCCGCCACCGCGTTCGAATACCCGGGTTTGGAAGTTGGCGGTTAGCCGGCCGGGGAGTTCCTGTTGGTCTCCCAAATCGACAGCGGGCGAACCTGCGCCTTCCTCATTGAGCTTGCCTTCCCAAACCAAACGCGGCTCCATACTGAAGGAGCGGGCAGGGTCGTCAAATTCATAATCCGGCCGGCTGGAAAAGGCGGTATTGGTGGATTGCAGCTGCGCTTCTATGCGTGCTTCCAGGTTGGAGGCCGGCGCCCCGTGCAGCCAATTGGCCTGAAGAGTAGGAGAGAAGGGCGCATTGGCTACGCTGAGCTGTTCCGTACCAAAATCGAAATTGATCTTGATCCGGTTGGGCTTGACCGTTTCAATGCGGAGGTTTTTCGTAAAGGTGGCGCCCCCGGCTTTCACTGTAGCCCTCCAGATACCGGTAAAGGCGTCTGTGGCGGTGGCAAAGTGGAGGGGGTAGACTTTAGGCACCCGGTTGGTGACCGTCCGGGTTTCCCGGACTTGCCCGCGTGGGTCGCGCAGTTCGAAGGTGACGGGATAGTTTGCCGGAAGTTTTCCCAGCGCATCTTCGAGCACGAAATTAAGGTAAACCGAATCGCCCGGGCGCCAAACACCACGGTCGGCGTAGAGGAAGCCCTTCAGGCCCTTTTGCGCTACAGCGCCTTCTACGTCAAACTTGCTGAGCGATAAAGCATCGCCGTCCTGCAGGCGGAGGTAGCCGCGCTCTGATCCCTGTTTAGCGACCACCACAAAAGGCTCGCGGGGCAGGTCTGCCTGAAAACGCCCGTCCCCATCGGTAGTGCCGGAGCCGATGAGCTGCTGCTGGAAGTCGTAAAACTCGAGGTTGACACTGCTTAATGGCTTTGCGGTGCGGAGGTCGGTGGCGTAAACCGTGCAGTTGCGCGCATCAGCTGATTTGGCCAGCAGGCCGATGTTGGAGGCGATGACGTTGCGCTGCACAAACCGGTCGGAATTGTAATAGGCAGGCTTGCAGGGGTCATCCCGGTCTGACCAGCTAAAGCCATCGTAATAGCCGGCAAAGCCGTACCAGTTTTCCATGATGCTTTCTAATTCGCTGTCATTAGGATCAGCATTATCGTCCTTGCTGCTCAGCTCTTCCGAGCAGGTGTAGGCGGTATGCTCCGGGCGGAACCCGATACGGATCTGGTAGATCGCCTGTGGATCGGACTGAACGAGCTCGTCCAGGCTGATGGCATAGCGGGACCAGGTATTGAGGTTGGCTTCCGCGTTGAGGGCCTGCAGCGGGACATCCACCTGTTTGACCAGACGGCCTACTTGCCGGAGATTGTAGCCTCCGTCAATGGTGTTGTCCTGTAAAAACTGTAAGATGTTGTTGTGGTAGATCTTGAAGACCTCGACCACCACCGAATGCAAGTTGATGGCTTCAAACGGGAAAGCCAGGCCTTCCGTATTGGGCAAAATCACGCCATTGCCAGCCAGTCGGACCTGCGGCTTGGCATCCTGAATATCCACCTCCCAAAGCCCGGCTTTTTTCATGGGCGCCCCCATGCTGTTCTTTAGCCCCTTGCTCACGGTGACCTTGCGGGTGCCGATGATGCCGGAGGACGGATAAACCCTTAGCCGGTTGCCGTCCGCCAGGAAGCGGAGGGTGCCGCTGTAGTTTTCAATAGTCACGAGCCCGTTGAAGTCCTGTGCAGCATCGAGGGGGTCCGAAAAGAACAATTCCAGGAATAACTCCTGTCCCTGATTGACCTGCACGTTGGTCAGGGTGAAGTCGCCCAGAGCGGGAACAACAAATTCCAGGGTTTGGCTGCCCGATTGATCAAAGCCATCGTAGTCCAGCGCCACGGCAACGGTACTGGGTTGGTCTGTGCGGGTAATCTTTTCAACGTAGAAGTAGTGCTCGGTCCCACGCCCGCCATGTTCCCAGCGGATGGGCAGGGATTCGCCATTCTGAGTAGCAGAGATGGCCTGCTCGACGAGCTCACTGCTGCCGAAGTCAGTTGTATGGGCGGTGCCGGAAAGTTCCTGTTTGGAAAGGTCGCGGATGTCCGGGGTGCGCAGCCCGCCGATATTTGCGGAAAGCTGTAGGTCGTAGGTGCGAAAGTCGAATTCGAATACCCGCGCTTCCCTGGGCACATTGGAAAACAACTCGCCAAGCTGCACGGTAGCCACATAAGCCGTTCCGGAAGCCAGGTGCTGTTCCGGCTGGAAAACCAGGGTTTGGGCATCTTCCCAAATCGCCTGTCCTTTATTAGCGGGCTGAAGCTGCAGGAGCCCTTCGACCGGCTGCCCGATCTGCTCTTCGGCCACTACTGCACTGGCGAATCTTACCCGCACCGGGCTGGTCCGGGAAATCACACCGGACGTGTAGCTGTAAAGGTAGGCATTGGCGCTCTCCGGCATGGGGGCAGCGCGTTGCTCTTTAGAACCGCAGGAGGATAATACCGCTACAATAGCAAGCGTATGCATGAAAACGACCAATGGGAGAAGAAAAGACCTGGACATGGTGGCTGGTTTTTGGGTTTGAATTGAACTCACGTAAGATAGCAGGTTTTGCTTTTCGTTCCAAAGAAAAAATATTCAATCCCTTCAACACCTGCCGGTAAATGGCGTTATTACGGGAAAATCTAAACGACCGGATTCCATGAACGAAATGCTGCCTTTATTTCCGCTGCAACTGGTTGCCTTCCCGGGCGAGTCCCTCAACCTCCACATTTTTGAGCCCCGCTACCGTCAGCTGGCCAAAGCGTGCGAAGAAGAGGGGGCCACATTTGGCATTCCTGCCTATATCAACGGCAAAGTCATGGAGGTCGGTACGGAAATGCGGCTGGTCGCGGTCGAAAAGCGGTATCCCAATGGCGAACTGGACATCAGGACCGAAGGTATCCGCCCGTTCCGGATCGAACAGTTTTTCAGGCAGGCACCGGGGAAGCTGTACGCCGGGGCACAGATAGACTGGTTGGAGTATACAAGCACAGAGGGCGATATTACCATAAGCATGCAACTGATTGAGCTCATTGGCGAGCTATTTGCCCTGCTGAGCATCGACAAGCCGGTCCCGGAAGACCCGGCAACGCTACAAACGTTTGATGTGGCCCACCACGTTGGCTTTTCCATTGAGCAGGAGTATCAGTTCCTCTGCATCCCGAATGAGCTGGCCCGGCAGGAATACATGCGCGCCCATCTGGAAAAGATGCTGCCGGTAGTCCGGGAAATGAATAACCTGCAGGAGCGGGCGCGGATGAACGGGCATTTTAAGAACCTTCAGCCGCCCAAATTCTAACTAAACGTCATGTTGTAGCTGGTGAAAAGTTAAGCCATGCTGATCAAAAACTTTGTGAATCATTTAGTTCGCGGAAGAGGAAATGATATCATACCCCTGACGAACTCTAAAAAGCGGTACGATCAAATTCAAGTAGCGATAGTACCTGTACTAATCAAACTGAAGAAGCTGCAAGAATCTAACCACGTATTCGATTTGTCCATAATCTTGCTTTTAACATTGTGTCGTTTGCTTCTTACAGAGTTTGTCTCTATTTTGCGGATGAACAAACGCGTAAACTCTGAAAGTCTTTACAACGATTTATCCCTTCCGTTTTTAGTCTTTCAGGCACTTATCAATTTCTGCCTTTTATTACTTGAAGCTGAGTTTCAAATTGGAATAGGTATGCAGGTATGCAGGTATGCCCTTACTGAGCACTCCAAACGATACAGCTACAAGTGTTGGTGGCATGCAAACAAATTTATTTTGAAAGCCTAAAAACTGATTTTATGAAAAATTGGATTTTTACCTTAATCCTTGCATTGCAAGGAATGGTACTCTCGTATGCACAATCGGAAGCCTTCTTTGCATTATGGGATGCTGATCAGAAACATTCATTAGAAGCTAATTATTCCAAAAAGAATGGGTTTGACCCTATAAGTGAATTTAACCGAATCTCTTTCTCGAGTTCAAGCGAACCACTTGAAATTACCTTTAATGGATCTATCACTTCCTTTTCGCTATCAAAATCAGTTTACATAAGCGAAACTCCGAAAGACAAAGGAGAGGCCCATTTTGAAATATCAGGCTACAATCAAAATGGGGAAGAGATTGTCCCTCATTGTTTTACACGTCAAGGTGAAGCAAAAGCACTTCAGCTAGGTATCGATGATCTATCAAGGCAACCTATTTTTCTTTTCGAAGAAAAAGTCTCAAGAATAAGATTTGCCCCGAGCGGTATCCAATCAGGGGGATATATACAATTCAATATAGACGGAGTCTCCAGCCAGGACTTTTCGGCCGGTTACCGAGAAAAAGACCCGTGGGCAGAAGGTTGCTCTTTGGATAAGATCCTCCTCGTTTTTGATAATTCCGGCTCCATCTCGAATGATGAAATGACAACTTACAAACAGCATGCCTGGGATGAGTTGTCAAAATTAGCAGGCAAGCAAATAGGGCTGCAGATTGCTGCTTTTGGGAACTCCGCGGTAAATCAGTTCTATTTGCCGACGATAACAGAAGCTGACTTTGAACCAGGTTCAAAGCTATATGAATACTTTTTTGACGCAAATGAGAACATAGCCAGTAAAGAAGAGATGCAGGAGATGACTAATTTTCATTCCGTAATGGATTTCCTGATTGCAGATGGAGCTGAAGATAAAGCCATTTTTATTTATACAGACGGCCCTCCCAATTATAGTGTAAATCAAACATACTTGCCAGTCATCGCAGGGGTTACAAGCTTTTTTACGGCAGTATCGAAAACCGATTTACCTTTACAAGTAATTACAAATAATGGCCAGCTGCTTGGGTTAAGCGAGCTGCGGGAAAAGAGCACAAAGCTAAGTTTATGTGCTGTTCCTGACGAAGTCGATATAGATTTCATCATATCCCCATGCATCGATGACAATCAATCCAAGATGCTCTTAGAAGTATCCCCAAACCCCTGTAGGTGGAATTTCACGATTGAGTGCCAACATTACGACGCAGAGGAATCATATACAGCTGTTTTAAAGGATTTAGCAGGCCGGGACATTATTGAACGTTTCAAACTCATAGGGGAACAAACAACTGTAGATACAAAGAACCTTGCTTCTGGCAGCTATTTTCTTTGGATTCAGTCTGATAACGCCCAGGTTTTTGAGCCAATCCCAGTGATTATCGCCCGCTAGAGGCTCTGCCCATTTATTTTTCTAACCGCTATAACTTTGAAAAATGGAATATCCCAAAATACTACTAATTGTAACCGCAATATTCTTTTTAGCTATTTCTTCTATTCAAGCACAGGATGAAGAATACTATCCTACACCAGGGACGTCAATCGCTTCTACATCAAAAGGGGCAAACACTACCGTTAATGAGTTCACAGGGGCTATTTCTGTATCAATCCCCCTACTTTCCGTTAAGTCTGAGTCTTATACCCTTCCGATTAGCCTTAATTATACCTCACAAGGGGCAAAGGTAGGCCAAATTGCGAGTTGGGTCGGTATGGGGTGGAACTTAAATGCCGGGGGCGTGATCACAAGGCAGGTCAATGACTTACCGGACGATGCGCACAATTTCAGCGGGGACGGCTATTTGTATAATGGGCAGACAGTAGATGACATATACGGTAAGTACTTTGGCCAGCTATCTTCTTCGGAAGAGGACTATATGTTTAAGTATGGGAAAGACTCGGAACCTGATATTTTCTACTTTAATATTGGAGGAGGCATAAGCGGAAAGTTCTTTTTTGATAAAAACGGAGATCCTCAGCTTGAAAGCCAGGCTGACTTGAAAATCGAATATGACCTTGATCAGAATTACAGCTACACCACCGATCATAGTTTCCTGACCTCTAATTACAGGGGGCTTATCAAGAGCTTTACGATAACTATCCCAAGTGGGCATATCTTTAAATTTGAAGAAAGATCATACTCTATTTCAAGTAATGAGGATCAATACAAAAGTAAAGATAATGGGACCGAGTATATAAGCTCAAATTGCTTCCCTGTGCTGGAAGATCCATACCGAGAGGATTTTTCGGGCGTAGATGCTGTGGTAACAGCCTGGCACCTGACTAGCATTACCAACCCACTATATGACGAAAATGATAACCCGATAGCCCCTGATTTTACTTTTGAATACAAGGACGAAATTTATTTAAACCATTCTAATATCTTCCAGTGGAAAGCGCTGACGTGCTCGGATACATCATCATTCACGAGCCACTCATCATCATCTGTAGAAACATATCTAAATAAACGCTTGGATGAAATTACATACGGTAATGGCGTTTCAGACTATGGGGAAATAGCCTTTATAAGCACTTTTAACAGGGATGATATCTATCAGTACACGCAGTACCTTCCATTAGGTTACCAACATCCCAAAGCTCTTTCGACCATAGAGCATAAAAGCGGAAGCCAAATAGTCAAAAAATATAGTTTCGTTTATGCTTGGGCCAATGAACTAAATACAAACTGCTCTTCTCCCCCTGCATACATGAGCGCCCATAAAAAAAGATTACAGTTAAGTAGTATCCAGGAAAAAAACAATGGCCTGGCTCTTCCTGAATATGAATTCACATATAATACTATTCCGATGCCTCCCAGGCATTCTTCACAAATTGACTTATGGGGGTACTATAATGGCACAAATCAAAACAGCCACTTCCGGCCTGTATTGTACGCTTATCCTGATGATGCAGTCAACAATGGTGCTTTTAAAACAATACACTCCCCTATCAAACGGTTGGGATATTCTGGATCAGAAATAATAAGGCCGGGAGCAGACAGGGACTCCGATGCTGCCTATGCAAAAGCGGGGAATTTAAATACGATAACTACGCCGTTAGGTGGCACCACTGATATTACTTATGAATCGAACAGTTTTTTGTTTCTAAATAGTACAGAAACTGGTGGAGGCCTAAGGGTGAAGTCGGTCACTGAAAATGATGGGAACGGTAATACGACAAATACTTCTTATTACTATGACTCAAATGAAGACGGTACTGGCCAAACTACTGGGCGCTTACTGGAAATGCCAGCATTTGCTATGTTGAGAAACACTAAAATCTGCACTTACAATCATTGGGTGGACCAAGAGCTTATTGGGTCTTCTGATAGAATGAATTCAAGCAATACTCCTCCTATAGGATACTCAAAGGTAAGTAAAGTAGTGGCTCATGGCAAAATAGTTACCGAGTATAATATCCCTGTGGAATACGGAACGCCTAGCCATGACAGTGGGGTGTATACGCAATCTGTAAGCGATAGGATATCAGCCCCAACCAAAGAGGACAACTTCCCTTATCCCCCTAACCCAAACTACTCTTGGCGAAATGGTCTTCCGAGCAATCAAAAAGTATACGATGATAATGGCGATCTAGTAAGTGCAACTGAGTATGAATACGACTTGCTCGATCATAAAAAGATAGGCGCGATCCGCTCCGTTTACACCGAAAGCGCTCCTGACCCTGACCGCTACGAATGGGGCAAGTACTATTTGATTAGCGCTTTTCATAAATTGGTTAAAAAAACAGTAACAAACTATGATGACCTCAGCAACACATTGACCACAGAAACCAACTATGAATATGACAGCCCCCATCATCACATGCTGTCCGCATCTTACACTGACAATAGCGATGGCCTTCGTCACCGCACTGAGTACTATTATCCGCAAGATGAGAGCATTGCACAGCTTACTGATAGCTGGCGGATTGGCTCACCAGTTAGAGTCCTAAAAAAAGTAGGGCCTCCAGCCAGCCTCCAAACGGTAGGGGGGCAGAAAATTGTTTATGACAATTTTGTAGGAAATTCTGCCCTAGGCCCTTATGATATATATGCTCCTGAGCGCTTCTATAGCTGGCATGAAAGTACGTCCACATGGGAGCTCGAAAAAACGCATTTGAATTATTACCATACTGGCTTGTTGATGAGTTATGACTCTCCGGGGACACCAATGACTTTGTTTAACATTGTGAATGGCGAAATGCTCTGGAAAAGGTTTAATACCAACTGGAAATGGGATTATACTTATTATTCAGACCGTATGCTCCACACCGCTACCGAACCTGACGGGCTAACGACAACTTATAAGTACGATGATTTAAACCGCTTAGAATCCAAGGAAGACCGGGGAGGTAACCGTAAAGACGAATATGATTATACCCTTCAATTGGTTACAGGGGGCGATAATAAAGTCAGGACGACCTTTTCTTACACTGGGCTGTCAAATATACCGCCTGCATCAGAGTACTACGATGGGCTGGGGCGAAGCATCACGACCCGCTTAGAAAATTATACCCCATCCGGTACGGACTATGTTTCCAGCCAGGAATATGATGGTGCGGGCCGTATGACTCAGCAATGCGACCCTGCCTCTGGCGGATGTACTTATTATTACTATGAAGATAACCCGCTCAACCGTTTATATGAACAGAAGGCCCCAGGATGGACAAGAAAGCCGCAATCCAAATACTTGGTAAACACGGCATCTGATAATGTCAAAAAAACCTCAACTACCTATTATGCTGCCGGCTCACTGTACAAATATGAGTACAAAGATGAGAACTACAATTATGCTTATGAATTTAAGGATAAGCTAGGCCGCACGGTGCTCAAGCGCCGAAAAGTAAGCGCTTCGGTGTTTGCAGATACCTACTTCCGCTATGATGAAAAGGGGAACTTAACTTACGTAATCCCTCCAGGAGCACCTAACGAAGCCAGTGTGCTATCATTTAAATATGAGTACTACGATAATGGCTTGATCGAGCGTAAGTATATCCCGGGCTCAGGGTGGTACGAATTTACCTACTGGCCTAATGACTTGATCAAACAAGAAACAGACCCGGAAGGCCACATTACAAAGTACTTTTACAATACTTTCAATCAAATCGAGTATATAAAAGATGGCAATGACAACATCCTAAAAGAATATACCTATTCTACAGCTACTTCCGGCATAGATGTCGGAAAGGTTACCGACATAGAGACAAGGGTACTGGGCACCTCTGTAATGCTGCATACCGGATACCAATATGATCAGTATGGTAGAGTAGAGACGCAAACAACCGACAATTATTTAGGTGGCAGGGACGAGCACACCTACACCTATGACATGAATGACAACATTAAAACTATTGAACGGGACCACTACGATAGCAGCAGCTCCACAACTCCTGATAAAGAGGTTGACAAAAGATATGAATACGATGACTCAGGAAGATTAGAAGCGGTGTTCATGAGCGTAGATGGTGGCACAGAGGTCCAGTTAAGCGAACTGGAGTATGACAGTAAGGACAGGCTGGTTGAAAAAAACCTTGGCGTCACCTCAGGAGGTGTCCTTCAATCCATCGATTTTGCCTATAACAGCCGAAGCTGGTTAACTCGTATCAACAATGTTTTTTTTGGTGGAGCACAAACACCTTGCGATGATGATATTTTGTTCATGATGTCGGGGCAGGAAAGCAATTATGACGAAGAGCCGCAACTAAAAGGGACAATCGCTTATACCTATGATAAAGAAGCTGTTAGGCAGCAACATGCCACTTCAATAGACTTTCACTTTGACCTGCAAGGTACAGTCGGCGAGCTTCCGTTAAAACCCTTCAACGAAAGTTTTAGTATCAGCTTGGAAGGGGAAGCAGGTGGGGGAGTAGCTGCTTTTGAGACTAAAACCATGGAAGTAGAAGGCCTGCTCACCTTTGAAGATGCAGCAAAGATCATAGCCCTCAATATTAAGGCAGACATAGCGCAAACAGCAGAAGCAACAGCCTCGGATTATAGTTCAGAAACTTTAAATTTTTTAGAGCAAAGTATCTTCCATGGCGTACAAGCTGCGGCATCGACGCCTCCGCCACCGCCCCCAAATACAGCACCTGAGAATGACCTTTTTGCCGAGAACCTTTATTACACAAGCAGCAACAGCGACCTCAATGCATCTGCACAGTACAATGGCAATGTTGCCTACCTCCGTTGGAGAGTGGGCAGCCGGATCATCCAAAACTATGGATTTACTTACGATAATCTGGACCGACTTACCGATGCAAGGTTTGCAGAGTATGACTATGCTCAGGAATGCCCAGAATACCTAAATTACGGGCGCTATGATGTGAATATTGAGTACGATGACCACCGGGGGAACATTTCTTCCATCGACCGGAATGGGCTGATCAGCGGGGCCACTAATTTTGGGGCGATTGATCAAATTACTTTAGTGAATGAAAAAAACCGGATCAAGTTTGCTACGGAGAATAGCCTACAGAACAAAGGCTTCAAAGGCAGCTCTGGGCAAATGGGGTACGACAATAATGGCAACCTAACCAATGACCCTTCGCGTGGCATCACAACCACCTACAACCGCCTGAACCTACCGGAGCAGATCACTGTAAACAACAGTAGTTTCACCGGGACCCTCACCTTCACCTACGATTACGACGGCAATTTGCTCAAGCGGGTAGTCAGCCAAAGCAGCCCCTCTGCTTTATCCGTAACCACTGAATATGCCGGCGGCATGGAATATGTGAACGGCACGCTGCAATCCATCTACCACGAAGAAGGCCGCTATGTCAAAAATGGCAGCAACTGGCACCATGAGTATGTTATCAGAGACCATCTGGGCAATAACCGGGTCTTCTTCAGCGATACCAATGGAAATGGCTTTGTGTCTATGTCGGAGGTCAGCCAAGAGGCGCATTACTATCCTTTCGGCATGGCAATGCAAGGCGGCTGGCTGAGCACTTCCATGCCCAAAAATAAGTACCGGTACAACGGTATCGAGCAGACGGCTAATCTTGGGCTGGATGTGTACAATGCTTTTTACCGGACGCTAGACCCGAGTTTGGGACGGTGGTGGCAGGTAGATCCGAAAGCGGAGCTGCACTTTAGTCATACCCCTTACAACTCCATGCTCAACAACCCCATTCTATTTGATGATCCAAACGGGGACACCCCGCTTCATCTAGGAGCTGCTATAGTCGGGGGATTGTTTAACTTAGCGTCTCAAGCGCTCAAAGGCAATGTGACAAGCTTAGGCGCAGGCCTCGGCTACTTTGGAATCGGAGCCGCTGCAGGTGCGCTGTATGTCACGCCTGGCGGACAAGCCGCCGCAGGCAGCGTACAGGCAATCGGGAACAAAGGCATTCAGGTCGCCACTGGCCGGTTTGACGTCACGGAAATTAATTCGGTAGGGGATGTAGCAAATCTGGCTTTAGATATAGGCGGTGACTATCTGATGGTAGGAGCTGCTGCCAATATCGGCAGTAATATTGCAGGAGGCCTTAAAAGTGTCGCTGCTAGTACTGTTGATGATGCGGCAATTAATGCTACAGTAAGAACGGGACGCTCTGTAATCCGTTTCCCCGACGGAAAACTTTACATCAATTTGCCCGGGGGGTGGGTGCGCTATGGTGGGGTTGCTCAAGCCACTGGTGTGACAAATATTTCAAGAAGCGCTTTAAGTCCTACACATTATATCACAAAGTCAAAAACGCAAATGAAAACATTGCTAAACGATATCCGTGAGAATGGAATAAAGCAATCGATAAAATATGTTGAACATAACGGAATAAAGCATATCGTAGATGGTCATCATAGATTTTATGCAGCTCAAAAACTAGGAATTCAAAATGTTCCTGTCCAACAAGTTCAACTTCCTTATGCAGGATATAAGAGTACTATGGATTTAATACTTGAGCCTGGTAGGCATCCGGGTTTTTGGAAATACATAAAATAAGTTATGGCTATTTGGCAATATACGTTTTTAGTAGTGCCCCAACACTCAGTTTCAAGTAAGTCGTTTGAACCCCAATACGATGAAGATGGCTTGTTTGAAGACAATGTGTTCTGGTCAAGTATTTCTGCTTCAACTAGTCTTTTTGAAGATTTTGAGAAAATTCTTCCTAAAGGTAAGTCGTGGAGCAAAGACTTACTGATTTTTGGCAATGAGGAATCCAATTGCCTAGAAGTTTATCGCGAGAATGACCAAGTAGCATCGGTTTCTTTACGAGTAGATTATTCTTGTGATTACGAAGTTTTTTTGAGAGAAGTAATTGAGTTCTTTCACTCAAAAAAATTAGCGGTAATTGATGAAAACCATCAATTTTTAGAAGTTAGCTATCCTTCTATTAAAAATGCCATAGACGAATCACCCCTCAATAAAAGATATAGGGCATTGAGCTCCAAATAAAGCGAATGAAGAAACTTTATGTCTTCGGGTCTTGACAATAAGAATATAGTCACGGACTATTTCAGCATGGCGCCTCACTCCAAAGATCGGTAGTAATCTAGCGAGCAGCCTACAGAAACTAGCTGGCAGCTACGGTTCTTCTATTGCTTCCGGCGGTGAATCGGTCATAAAGACAGGAGTAGGCGGCAGCGTTGATAATATAGTCTTTAGGGTCAGCTTGTCTGATGAGGTAGTAGTCATTACTAGTAAGGTTGGTGGGCAGGGGCTTGCCGCTAAAACGAGTACGAAGCTGTTACCAATGTTGCCCCAAACGACAAGACAAAGTGTTTTGTCAAGTGCTCAGGTTTTCGATAAAAATGGATTAAGTGTAGCAGGAAGAGCCTTGAAGAAGCACGCTGGTAGACCAGGTCCTTTTAACAATATCAAATTTTCGCATAAGACTGGTAATTAACAAGGCTTGAATGTACTCAATAGTATTTTAAATTCCAAGAATCCAGTTATTCAAAATGCAGGTAATGGTGGTTACAGAATTTTTGATGGAGCCACGGGTCGTGGATTTGGATTATCAAGGAACGGATTATTTAATGGTTTTAGACAATTATGAGCAACGAGAAAAAATATCAGATAATTATTGGTAGTCCTATTGATTACGAAAAACTTGTAGCCTATATACATATAGATGGAAAAGACGTTGCTCTTTTAAATCAAGATGAAGGGGCTGATAAATTAAAGTTGGAATTTTTCGATGAACCGAAAATTAAGGAAGTAGATTATTTTATATTCTTGGAAGCATTGCAAGCTGCCAAGAAAGAGTTACTGCTTAAAGAATAAATTAGAAAGCCTCGGGAAACCGGGGCTTTTTCTATTGATAAGCCAACCTTGTTTTAGCATCTCGCAGTAAACCATCGAGAGCAAACAAAATTCCTTCCTTATCTTTTTTCGGCAGGTTGTTAATATCATTCAAATGTTTGAGCATATCGGGATCTTTGAGCAGTTCCATATTTTATGCAATAGTTATGATGATAAGCTCTAAACTTACTCATTCTTTGTTAGAGTTTCCAATCAGTGTTCTTATCCCAACCGAACTAAACATATCTACAGTGTACACATGAAAAAGTGTCTGCTTCCCGATTCCTTACTTTTAGCGTATATTCGTTTCCATGGCTAAGAAAAAGGACATTCTAGTACAGGGTAAGAAGATAACCTTAATCTCCAGTGAAGGGGACTACCTGTCTTTAACAGACATAGATGCTGCTTTTGATGGTGGCGGATCGCACATAGAAAACTGGATGCGCAACCGGAACACTGTTGAATTCTTGGGGGTGTGGGAGAGCGTTCACAACTCCGATTTTAATTCCGTCGGATTCGACGGAATATTCGCGCAAACCGGTCTGAACCGCTTCAAGCTCTCCGTGAAGAAATGGTCAAGTGAAACAAACGCTATTGGAATAAAAGCTAAAACAGGGCGTTATGGCGGGACGTATGCTCATCCTGATATCGCCTTCAATTTTGCCCTGTGGCTGTCGCCCACCTTCCAGGTTTATATCGCCAAGGAATTCCAGAGGCTAAAGAAGATCGAGGCTCAGGAAAAAGAAGAAAGTTTAGACTGGAGCCTGAAGTGTGCCCCCACCGAGTGCCATAGTCTGTTTGAAACCCCTGGCTCTTAAAATTCGCTGGGCTTATCAGCAAGACACTCTGAAACCAGCCACTATTCAATGATATTATGCTGGGACGGTGGAAATCTATTCCCTACGCCCAGATCGTAACGAACAAAGCATATCTAATATAGTTACGTTCCTTAAGCAATGCAGTTGCCGACAGTCAATTGAAGAATATTTAAGGTAATCTTGTTTCGCATCCAGTTTCCTTCTTCCCAAGTGATAAGCCTGGACTTGCAAGCGTTGCTGCAGCGTGACTTCATGATAGGCATTGATTAATGTTAACTTTTGCTAATGGACTGGGCATATAAAACTCACCTCTTATTCACGCTCTACATGCTGGGGCTAATCTGGTTTGTGCAGGTCGTGCATTACCCGCTCATGGGCAAAGTAGGCGCCTCCAGCTTTATCGACTACGAACGGGCGCACACCCGCTTCACCTCCTGGGTTACCGCCCCGCCTATGCTGATTGAGCTGGGGAGTGGGCTGTTGCTGCTGTTTCAGCATACCGACAGCTGGCTTTGGTGGGTAAATGCAGCAGGGCTGTTAGGGCTCTGGGGCTCCACCTTTTTCATTCAGGTACCATTGCACAATGCGCTAAGCCAGGCATTTGATCCGAAAAACCACGCCCGCCTGGTCCAAACCAACTGGATACGCACCATTATCTGGAGTTTGAGGGCGCTGTTGCTGTTGAGTTGGGTCTGATACTTTGAAGTGGTCAGATTGTTGCTTACGGCATTGCCAACTTCTGTTTCATTCTTAAATGAAGCTTTTCTCACTCGCGCCCACCCTGTTATCCAAGTACCCTTTCTTACTATTCCATGCAACCTGAACCGTGTAGCCTTGGGTTTTTGAAAAAAAATAACAAAGCGCTCAACTTTTATCTGGAACGATCGTTCTTGTATTTGTTCTTTAATTGGAACGATCATTCTAAAACCATAAAACAACAACCATCATGAGTAATTTAACTGGAAAAGTAGCCGTAGTCACCGGCGGTAACAGCGGCATCGGATACGCAAGTGCAGAAAGCCTGAAAGCAGCAGGCGCGCAGGTCATCATCACTGGCCGCTCAGCGGAGAAAGTGGCAGAAGCGGCGGAGGCCCTTCAGGTGGAGGGCATAGTCGCTGATGTGAGTCAGCTCAGTGCCATTGACCATCTTGTAGAGCAGGTGGAGGCAGGATACGGAAAGGTAGATATCCTGTTTGTGAATGCCGGGATTTTCGCCCCCGCACCAATCGGGCAGATCAGCGAAGAGATGTTTGACCATCAGATGGGGATCAATTTCAAAGGCGCGGTCTTTACCATTGAGAAGTTTCTGCCCCTGCTTAACGATGGGGCTTCCGTCATCAATCTGTCTTCTGTAAACGCCTACACCGGCATGCCGAATACGGCCGTGTATGCCGCTTCAAAGGCCGCACTGAACGCCTACACCCGCACGGCAGCCACCGAGCTCGCCCCTCGTCAGATCCGCGTCAATGCTGTCAACCCCGGCCCTGTAGCCACCCCTATTTTCAGCAAGACTGGTATGCCGGATGAACAGCTCAATGGTTTTGCGACGGCCATGCAAAACCGGGTGCCCCTTAAGCGGTTTGGGCAGCCCAAGGATATTGCTAATCTGGTTGTCTTCCTGGCGTCCGATGATGCCTCCTTCATCACCGGCGGAGAGTACAACATCGACGGCGGTATTAATGTGAACCCGCTGCTGGCGGCCAACTAAATTTTTTTGCCCTAAAACGGAACGATAATTCCAAAATGGGGTTATAAGAGGGGAGCGGCTTACCGTTCCCCTTAATTTTTTAGCTATGCCACGCACAAAAACCTTTGACGAACAACAAGCTTTGGAGAAAGCCATGCACACCTTTTGGCGCAAAGGCTACCATGCCACTTCCATGCAGGATCTGGTAGACGCGATGGGGATCAATCGCGCGAGCCTGTACGACACCTTTGGGGGCAAAAAGGACTTGTTTGATCAGGCCTTTGAGCTGTACCGCAAGACTAACACTCAGGGCCTGCAGCGTTTTCTGGAGCAGCAAGACAGCGTACGCGACGGTTTTCGGCAATTATTCGCCATGGCCATAGAAGAAACGCAATCCGAAGCTGGCCAAAAAGGCTGCTTTGTGGTCAATGTGACGACGGAGCTTCTGCCCGAAGACCGGTCTATGGAGGGAGTTATCCGGGCGAATAAGGAAGGCTTCACGGCGGTATTCCATCAGTTTTTGCAGCAAGGCGTAGCCTCCGGCGAGTTGTCAGCAGATCAGGATTTGGAAGCTGCAGCCAACCTCTTCTTCACCTTATACAATGGTGTGAAAGTGGTGGGCAAGATCCCCGGGCAGGAAAAAGCGCTCTTGGGGGCGGTGGAGGCGGCGCTGGGGGCGTTGAGGTAGTCATTTGCTTTTTTAAAACTACTCTTCATGACCAACAACCCCATCCAAACCCTTCACCACCTCATCAGTCAGCATCAGGACTGGGATGAGTCCATTTTACTCGACCGCAATCAGTTCCTCACCATGGAAGGACAGGTCGATGACCGGCTGTACTTTATTGAGTCGGGCAGCATCCGGGTGTACTGGCAGCATGAGGTGGAGGAGTATACGATCCGTTTCGGGTACCCCGGGCACTTCATTGCGGCCCTGGACAGCTTTATTCACGGGCAGCCCTCTGCCTATTATTTGCAGGCGCTACGGCAGTGTGAGCTGAAGGCTATCCGCAAGTCGAGCTTTACGGAACTGCTGGAAAAGGTGCCGGAAGTGGCGGAACTGTACAACTTTTTGCTGGAACAGTTGATACTGCAGCAAATGGAGCGCGAACAGGATTTATTGATCACCTCTCCGGTGGAGCGCTATCAGCGGGTATTGGAACGAAGCCCTATGCTTTTTCAGGAAGTCCCCCATAAATACATCGCTGCCTACCTGCGCATGACCCCGGAAACCCTTTCCCGGATTAAGAAATCTTGATTTCGATCAAGGAAAAGAAAACCTGACTGCCACATCTTTGCAGGTAAAAGGACTTATGCGATCATCTGAACTCATTGCTGACCTTACCACACGCACCGAAGATGTGATACAGGGTGCCCAACAGCTGCTGGAACTATCCGAAGCCATTCTCAACACCAAGCCTTCAGCAGACAGCTGGAGTGCGCTTGAGTGTATCGAACACCTCAACCGATATGGCGATTTCTACCTGCCGGAAATACAGCAGCGTATGGACAAAGCCCCCGAAAACACCACAGGGCGGTTTAAGACGGGCTGGCTCGGCAATTACTTCGCCAAAAGCCTGCTGCCCAAACCAAAGCTTAATAAAATGAAGACCTTTTCTTCCATGGACCCGGCCGGCAGTCAACTGAATAAATCCGTTCTTACGACTTTCCTGAAGCAGCAGCAGGAGTTGCTGAGGTTGCTTGAGCAGGCCAAAACAGTGGATCTTACCCGGACAAAGACCAGTATTTCCATTTCTTCATGGATCAAGCTTCGGTTGGGCGATACCTTTCGGGTTGTCATTTACCACAATCAGCGGCATATGGAGCAGGCAGAACGGGCTGCATTAGCACCTAAGCGGCAGAATGTTTCCCAAAACACCTAACAAAGCGGCGGATTTGCGAATTCAGCTCGTGGTCATTTGGTTGCACTGATGGGCACTGTGCATGAAAAATACTTAATGAAAAAGCAAATGCACATTGCCCACATAATTCGTTGTTTAGACCCTGCATTAGCATTGTGACAAGGGAATAAGTTGCAACGCATCATCTGTAATATGCCTGTTTTTCCATATTTAAGTTCTAAAAATCTGTTGCTCAGGGTGTAAATACTGGAATTCCATCCTAGGATATCCCAAAAATATTTAATAAGTTCGTAACAGTTTTAAGCAAACAAACATGCAGCAAGCTAAACCCCGAAACGATGAATACCAGACTAATATCAAAAGTTAGTCTGTCTTATCCAACGGGTTTGCCTTAATCCTCTTCGGGAAAAAGCGCAATAACAGGGAACAAATATGCATTCCCATCCTTGCTGGCTTCCGGCACTTTTCAATTAGAAGTGCTGATTTATCTGGTAAACCGATTTTTGGTCGCTTCCGACCTCTCTGCTGATATTGGTAAACAGTAATGCTTTTCCAAACAGCAGAAATCTGAGCCTTGATACTTTAACTTGATACCTTTTCTGATTTCCACCGCGTCACGCAACGCCTGTGGGGTAATGGCTTTATGTCATCCCGCATAGTCGTTTCTTTTTTCCGGTGGATTTTGGTACGCATGTCCCAGTCCGAACCTTTGATCCGTTCGGTTGGATCGCAAACTTTCAACAAACATACCGAAGGAGCTTATACACTTTAGTGTTGCCTGCTTTTCGGAACATACTATTGAATTGGTCCCCAGGATGCCCGTGTACCGGGAACCTGAACGGGCTTATTTCATTTTCAGGCACTTATCGCTTAGGAAAGAGTCTGATCAGAGAAAACGTTAAACATGTTTACACAATTACTACCCAAGGTAACAAGTAGAGGTATGCGCCTGGCATCCTTTCTCGTGTTAGTTAGCCCAATCCTTATTTTTGCACAGCCCTGCCCACAGCCCACGTTTTCGGGTGCCCCTGTCGCGGGTGGCCTCGCTGACGGGGCCTATGCGGTCTTTGCAGAGGACCTGGATGGCGATGGCGATATGGATGTGCTTTCAGCCTCCTTCAACGACAACAAAATCGCCTGGTACGAAAACCTCGGCGGCGGCAACTTCGGCCCGCAGCAGGTCATTTCCACCATTATGAACGGCACCCTCTCCGTACATGCCGCTGACCTGGATGGCGATGGGGATGTGGATGTCCTGTCTGCCTCCGGGTATGATGATAAAGTCGCCTGGTACGAAAATCTGGGGGGTGGAAGTTTTGGACCGCAGCAAGTCCTGACTACTAACGCTAATGGCGCCATATCTGTCAATGCTTCAGACCTGGACGGGGATGGAGATCTGGACATTCTTTCAGCTTCGGTTTTCGACGACAAAATTGCCTGGTTTGAGAACCTGGGAGGCGGCGCTTTTTCCGGGGAGCAAATCATTGCAGCGGATGCGGATGGGGCCTACGACGCCTATGCCGCAGACCTGGATAATGACGGTGATATGGACGTACTTACCGCCTCTGGTTTCGACGATCAGATTGCCTGGTATGAAAATCTGGGGAGCGGTACCTTTGGCAGTAAGCAGGTCATCACTTCTTCAGCCAATTTGGCCCGCTCCGTCTATGCAGCGGATATCAACCTCGACGGGCACATGGATGTGATCTCTGCCTCCTTTCAGGATGATAAAATCGCCTGGTACGAAAACCTGGGGGGCGGTACTTTCTCTGCTCAGAAAATTATCTCCTTCGCCGCTAATGGTGCGCTGTCGGTTTATGCGGTGGATATGGACAACGATGGGGACCCTGACGTCCTGTCTGCCTCTCAGTATGATGATGAAATCGCCTGGTACGAAAATCTGGGCGACGGCACATTTGCTTCACAAAGCATTATTGATGGAAATGCCGATGGTGCTATTTCGGTGTACGCAGCCGACCTGGATGGGGACGGCGACCCGGATGTGCTTGGCGCAGCCAATTACGACGATGAAATTAACTGGTACGAAAATATTTGTATTTATCCTTTTGCTCCGGGCGTGATCGTTAGCGGTGGGGAAACCATCTGCTACGGGGGGACACCTTCCATGATGATTGGCAATGTAACCCTGGCGAGTGGGGGAGATGAAAACATCAGTTATACCTGGCGTTCCTCCGCTGATAACTTCACGAATCCGCTCCCCATTGCGACTGCACCCATTTTCATTCCGCCTGCCGGGCTGACGCAAACCACCACCTACCGGCGCTATGCCAACGATGGGACCTACAGCACCACGCCTACACCATCAGATGGGGAATGGACCGTCACCGTACTCGACGAATTTCATCCGGGACAGCTCGCTAATGAAGGGGAGACGATCTGCTTTGGAGGTACGCCCTCAGAAATTGGAAGTACCGCTCCTGCTACCGGTGGAGATGGTCAAATCACCTACACCTGGCGCTCCTCTGCAGACAACTTTACCAGCTCAATACCCGGTGCCGATGGCCTTACCTATACGCCGGACGATGGCATGACACAAACCACCACTTTCCGCCGCTACGCTATAGACGAGACCTGCAGTACAGACCCCACTCCCGCCATTGGAGAATGGACCGTCACCGTACTGCCCGCCTTCGACCCCGGTCAAATCGCTGATGAAGGTGAAACGATTTGCCCCGGTGGCACGCCATCCACTATTCCGAATGAATTCCTGGCAACGGGTGGAGATGGAGAGATTACCTACACCTGGCGTTCTTCTGCTGATAACTTTACAGCGGCTATCCCGGGCGCTGATAATCCAACCTACACACCTGAGGATGAGCTGCCGCAAACCACTATCTTCCGGCGCTACGCCAGCGATAGTACCTGTAATACCAGCCCTGAAGTATCCCTGGGATCGTGGACCGTTACCGTTGCCGATACCTCTGCACCGATTGCGGCATGTCAGGATATTGCCGTGCAGCTGGATGAGAATGGGTTCGTCACAATTTCCACGAATGACCTGGATGCAGGCTCCACCGATGACTGCCCTAATGGCTCGGGTCCTGGGGGGCTGGCTAGTCTTTCTTTGTCCGAAACAGCTTTCGACTGCGATAATATCGGCACAAACCCTGTAACGCTCACTGCGGTAGATGTTGGGGGTAATACGGATACTTGTATTGCCAAAGTCATTGTGGAGGATAACGTCCTGCCCACTGCTGTTTGTCAGGATATCACTATTCAGTTGGATGCAGATGGGCTCGCAAGTATTGTTCCCGCTGACATAAACGGTGGCTCAGCCGATGCCTGCGGAATTGCGAGCCTGACCATAGATACCACGGCATTTAACTGTTCGGATGTAGGCGATAATAGCGTAACCCTAACCGTTGAAGACACGAATGGCAATCTTAGCACCTGCACCACTACCGTAACCGTGGCTGACACCATTGCCCCGCAGGTGCTCTGCCAGGATGTAACCGTTCAGTTGGATGCTGATGGCTTGGGAAGCATCACTGCCTCAACCATAGATGATGGTTCTTCAGACGCCTGTGGGATAAACAGCCTGGAACTGGATATTTCAAATTTTGACTGCGGCGCTATCGGAACCAATACGGTCATCCTGACTGCGGAGGACAACAACGGAAATACCGCAACCTGTGCCGCAACCGTCATCGTAGCCGACACGGTAGTGCCCGAAGTGCTATGCCAGGATGTCACCGTACAGCTTAATGCCAACGGGCAGGGCACCCTCAGTGTGGCAGATGTGGATGATGGCACTTATGATGCCTGCAACCTCGACACCTTATATATAGATCAAACTGCTTTTGATTGCGCGGATGTTGGTGAGCATACCATCACGCTAACCGCAGTGGACCTGAATGGAAACATGAATAGCTGTACCGCTACCATCACCGTAGAAGACAATATTGCACCTCAGGTACAATGCGCATCCACTACCTTGCAACTCGATGGCTCCGGGCAAGCGACCCTGAGCCAGGCAGACCTCAACGCCAGTTCTCTGGACTTCTGTGGGATCGCCAGTTCTGTTTTGGATCAGACCCTTTTCGATTGTACAGATATAGGTGATAATACGGTCACCCTTACCGTAACGGACAATAACGGTAACGTCAGTACCTGCACCGCAACAGTTACTATTGAAGATAACATCATGCCGGTGGCCCTCTGTCAGGACGCCACGGTACAGCTTGATGTTTTTGGTGTAGGGATCCTCGACGCTGAGGAGATCGATGCCGGCTCGGGTGATGCCTGTTTGGATACACTAATACTGGATGAAACGACCTTCGGTTGTGGTAATGTCGGTGCCAATACGGTCACGCTCACGGTCACCGATCTGGCAGGCAACAGCAGTAAGTGCACCGCCACCGTAACCGTGGAAGATAACGTGCCACCGGTAGCCGGCTGCCAGAATGTTTCCATACAATTGGATTCCCTCGGATTTGCCGTGCTTCCGCCAGCCGATGTGGAGAATGGTTCTACCGATGCGTGTGGGGTCGGCCCCTTCCTGCTTAATCAGGATATGTTTGATTGCGGGGACCTGGGTACCAACCTGGTCACCCTTACTGTGGAAGATGAAAACAACAACAGCGATACCTGCACCGCCATCGTCACCGTAACGGATGTCATCGATCCAATCGCCAGCTGCCAGGATGTGACGGTGCAGCTGAACGCGGATGGACTGGGCAGCCTGACTGCTGCTGAAGTAGATGCCGGTTCAACAGATAATTGCAGTGTAGACCTTTTGGCTATTGATGTTACCAATTTTGATTGTGAGGATATTGGGCCCAATCCGGTCATTCTAACCGTAACGGACCCCAGTGGCAATGAAAGCAGTTGCTCCGCGCTGGCTACTGTAGTGGATAACGTTGCTCCACAAGCCCTTTGTCAGGATGTTACCGTACAGCTCGATGCTGATGGCTTGGGCACGCTGACACCCGCTGAAGTCGATGCGGGCTCCGGTGATGTCTGTGGTGAGGTTTCCCTTTCTCTTGACATCACTGCCTTCGATTGTGATCAGGTGGGCACGCAAACCGTTACTCTCACGGCTGAAGATGAGTATGGCAACAGCAGTACCTGTACGGCACTCGTTACCGTAGAAGATAATATCGCACCTGATGCGCAGTGCCAGCCGGTCACCGTTCAGCTTGATGAAAACGGTACAGGCGGTATCACTCCTGCTGCCGTGGACGGAGGTTCCTCAGATGCCTGCGTGTTGGATAACCTAAGCCTGAATATTGCGATTTTTGATTGCTCCAATATAGGGGATAACGCAGTCCTCCTCACTGCAACGGATGTTTATGGTAACAGCAGTTCCTGCACCGCTACCGTAACTGTAGAAGACAATGTCGCTCCGGAAGCTATTTGTCAGAACGCGACCGTACAGTTAGCGGCCAATGGAGTAGGGACGCTCACTGCTGCTCAGGTAGATGGTGGCTCAACCGACGCCTGCGGGCTAGATGGCTTTAGTCTTAGCCAGGCTTCATTTGGTTGTGGGGATATTGGTATTCAGGCCGTCACCCTTACCGTTACCGATGTAAATGGCAATAGCAGCTCCTGTGACGCAGAAATAACCGTTGAAGACAATTTAACACCTACTACCCTGTGTCAGGACGTTACGGTACAGCTGGATGACTCCGGCACCGCCACGCTCACCGCCGCACAAGTTGACAATGGTTCCAATGATGCCTGCGGACTCGCCGGGCTTTCACTCAGTACCGAATCCTTTGGTTGTGAAGACGTGGGAGAGAACCCTGTAACCCTGACCGCAACAGACACGCATGGCAACAGCAGTACCTGTACCGCTACAGTTACCGTAGAAGACAATGTGCCACCTCAGGCGCTGTGTCAGAGTATTACGGTTCAACTCGATGCCACCGGTAATGTTAGCCTTACTGCTGCCCAGATCGACAATGGCTCGAATGATGCCTGCTCTACACCGGGGGGGCTGGATAACCTTTCTTTAGACATTACGGCCTTCGACTGTAGTGCCGTTGGGCAAAACAACGTGGTCTTAACGGCTACAGATGGCAACGGTAACAGCAGTACCTGCACGGCAGTAGTGACGGTAGAAGATAACGTGGCACCGCAAGCCCTTTGTCAGGATGTGACCGTACAGCTCGATGGCTCAGGTGCCGGGCAGCTTGACCCTGAAGACGTAGATGCAGGGTCAGAGGACGCTTGTGCCCTAGGTGATTTCACCCTTAGCGAGAATGTTTTTGACTGCGATGATGTGGGTACGCAAATCGTTACCCTGACGGTCACTGACATCAATGGCAATACCGATAGTTGCACTGCTCAGATTACTATAGAGGATAATGTAGTACCTACCGCACTTTGCCAGGACGTGACCATCCAATTGGATAGCGATGGTACAGCCAGCCTTTTGCCCGCTGATGTAGATGGTGGCTCTGCCGGGGCTTGCGGCGTTTCCAGCCTGGTACTTAGTGACGATAGCTTTGACTGTTCGGATATCGGTCCTAACATCGTTACCCTTATCGTCATAGACGTGAACGGCAACGCCAGCACCTGCACCTCAACGGTTACCGTAGAAGATAATGTAGCCCCGGAAGCCTTGTGCCAGGACGTGACTGTTCAATTGGATGCCAATGGCTCCGGAAGCCTCACGGCCGCTCAGGTGGATAATGGCTCTAGTGACGCCTGTGGTCTGGACAATCTGACTATAGATACCGAAACCTTTGATTGTGCCGATATTGGGCCGAATGCCGTTACCCTGACTGCTACCGATATTTACGGTAACCACAGTACCTGCTCCGCCCTGATTACAGTGGAGGATAATGTTGCACCAATAGCCCTCTGCCAAGACGTAACCGTACAATTGGATACTGATGGTTTAGGCAGTCTCACCGCTACTCAGGTAGACGCGGGTTCCAATGATGCCTGCAACGGAGAAAACCTCTCCCTCAATCTAACAGGCTTTGACTGCTCAGATATAGGCTTGAATGAAGTCACCCTGACGGTTACGGATTCCAGCGGCAACAGCAGCACCTGTACCGCTACTGTAACGGTTGAGGATAATATACCTCCAACGATGGTGTGTAACGACCTGACGGTACAGCTTGATGCGGATGGTGCCGGTAGCATAACCGTCAATCAGATTGATGGTGGATCAACCGATGCCTGCCCGGGCGGGATTTCCAGTCTTGCCCTTGACCAGCATACCTTTAGTTGTAGTGACGTTGGGGTCAACACGATAACATTGATCGGTATAGACAACAACGGAAACAGCAATACCTGTACTGCCTCAGTCACTGTGGAGGACAACATCGCACCGCAGGCCCTCTGCCAGGACATTGCGATCCAACTCAATGCAGATGGTGTCGCCAGTCTTGTACCCGCTCAGATTGATGCGGGCTCCAATGATGCCTGCCCATACGGGCCCGTACCGGGCTCTATAGGTAATTTGGCGGTGAATATTACGGAGTTTGATTGCGAGGATGTCGGTGCCAATACCGTAGCACTTACCGTTGTAGATGCCAATGGCAATGCCAGTTCCTGTACTGCTGTAGTCACTGTGGAAGATAATGTGCCGCCTCAGGCGCTTTGCCAGGATGTGACGGTACAGCTGGATGCCGCTGGCAGCGGCTCGCTTACCCCCGCGCAGGTCGATAATGGATCAGAAGACGCCTGCGGGCTATCGGGGCTTTCCCTGGATGTCACTACATTCGATTGCTCAGACACCGGTCTAAATGAAGTCACCCTCACTGCAACGGATGTGAACGGCAACAGCAGCACCTGCACCGCTATCGTCTCAATTGAAGACAATGAAGCGCCCATTGCGCTTTGTCAAAATGTTACTGTTCAGCTGGATGCTGATGGTCAGACACTGTTGTCTCCCGCGCAGGTCAATGCAGGTTCAACGGATGCCTGCGGAATAGCCATACAGGGGCTGAATATCACTGCTTTTGACTGCGGTGATGTTGGGGCCAGCCAGGTTGTTTTAACCCTCACCGATGTGAACGGCAACAGCAGTTCCTGCAATGCTACGGTCATGGTAGAAGACAATATCGCGCCGGTTGCTTCCTGCGCTGACATAACCGCACAATTGGATGAAAACGGGGAGGTACTTCTTTCGCCGGCTCAAATTGATAACGGATCCTCAGATGCCTGCCCATACGGGCCCGTACCGGGTGGTGTTGAAAGCTTGTCACTCGACATTGACGCTTTCGGTTGTATTGACCTCGGTCCGAATACCGTCATTCTGACGGTCTCGGATGCTAATGGCAACAGCAGCAGTTGTACCAGTCAGGTGACCGTTGAAGATAATGTAGCGCCCTCTGCGTTTTGCCAGGATGCAACTGTTGTACTGTCTGGTACAGGATTGGGAAGCCTCACTGTGGATGAAATAAATGCTGGTTCTACCGATGCATGCGGCATTGAAGATATGGTACTGAGCAGCACTACATTTAACTGCGAAAATGTAGGCGAGAACCTGGTGGTACTTACCGTTACCGATGTGAATGGCAACAGCAGTTTCTGCAGTGCCACCGTAACCGTGGAAGACAATACCCCACCCGTGCCTCTATGCCAGGATGTGACGATTGCACTGGATGTAGATGGGCTGGGCAGCGTCACACCGGCACAAGTCAGTAGCGGCTTTATTGATGCCTGTGGGCTCGAAACACTGACGCTTGACCGCGGCGATTTCGATTGCGCTGATATCGGTGAGAATACCGTTACACTCACTCAAACGGATGTTAATGGGAATAGCGGCACCTGCACGGCTACCGTAACGGTGGAGGACCAAACCTCACCACAAGCGCTTTGCCAAAACGTTACGGTTCAGCTGAACGCATCGGGTGAAGGGGTATTGCCTCCTGCCTTGGTTGATGCGGGTTCTAATGATGTGTGTGGAATTGACTGGATTTCCCTCAATCAGACTCAATTTGATTGTGAGGATGTGGGGCAAAATACGGTGACGCTCACCGTTGCGGATATCAATGGTAACCTGAGCACCTGTACGGCAGTAGCTACCGTTGAGGACAACATCGCACCCGTTGCCCAATGTCAAAATGTTGTGGTAGAGCCAGTTTCAGATGTTGCCTACGGTTTGGTACCTGAAGATTTTGACAATGGTTCCACCGATGCCTGTGGAATTGGCAGCTTCACACTGAATATCGAAACCCTGAGCTGTGAAGACTTTGGCCCCAATCCGGTCACGCTGACCGTAATGGACAACAACGGCAATACAAGCACCTGTACCGCTATGGCCATCGTTCAGGATGCCAACGGGCCCACAGCGATCTGTCCCGGGGACATCACAACAGATACGGATCCCGGTGTTTGCGATGCCATAGTGGCCTACGATCTGCCCGAGGCTGTTTTTGTTTGTGATGAAGCCGTATCTTCCGATACGCTGGAGTTCAACGGGACGATTCAGACTTTCGTTGTGCCGGAAGGGGTGACTTCCCTAAAGATTGAAGCCTACGGTGCGCAGGGTGGCGACGCCAATGTAGGATTTGGTGGCCTGGGGGCTTACATGAGCGGTACTTTCGTAGTAACGCCGGGGCAAGTCATTGATGTTTTGGTTGGAGAAAAACCAGCCGTATCCAACGGTGGCGGTGGCGGTACCTTTGTGGTAGACCACGATACCGGTACACCGCTGATTATCGCTGGTGGCGGTGGCGGCGGTGCCGGGTTCTGCTGTGGTACCATCCACGACGGCGCGCCCGGACAAGTTGCTCCATTTGGCTCTGCCGGCATCAATGCTTCCGGTGGGGTAGGAGCCGGTGGTAATTCCGGTAACGGCGGCGAAGCAGGTACCGCTACACAGATGAGCGGAGCCGGCGGTGGCTTCTTTTCGGACGGTGCTAACGGCGACTGTTCGTCTACCGGCGGCCGTTCTTATCAGACCGGCGGCTTCGGCGGGCAGTCTGGTGGTATCGTGGACGCCTACGGCGGCTTCGGCGGCGGCGGCGGTGGTTACAACTGCGGTTTAAGCTATGGTCCCGGCGGCGGTGGTGGCGGCTACTCCGGTGGCGGTGCTGCCGGTGGTGGCGATCAGTACGGTGCCGGTGGTGGAGGTGGCTCTTTCAATAGCGGCACTTCACAAAATAACGTCACAGGGCTCAACTACGGTCACGGAAAGGTTATCCTGTCGTGGGATGCCCTCGCAACAGTTTACATCAATCAAATCGATATCACAGGGTTGAGCTCGGGCAGCACGTTCCCGATTGGGACAACTACCCTGGCTTACACCGCCACCGACTACCACGGCAATACCGATGTCTGCACTTTTGATATTACTGTAGTAGACAATGAAGCACCGGTGGTCACCTGCCTAACGGATACGGTTTGGCTGGATGCTTCCGGCAACGGCAGCACTACCCTGGCCGCACTCAATGGGGGCGTTTCTGATAACTGCCCATCCGGTAATGGCCCTGGCGGGCTTGCCTCGCTGAGCGCAGATCAAACCACTTTTGGATGTGCAGATGTGGGGACTAATGAAGTGACGCTCACGGCCGAGGATGTCTATGGAAATACCGGCCAATGCGTGGCGCTGGTCACCGTCCTCGACACCATCGCTCCGGTGGTGAATTGTGAAAGCCTAACCCTGCCTTTGGATCAGAATGGCATGGCGGCAATCGGTATTGATGATGTATTAGTTTCAGCAACCGATGCCTGCAGCAACCCGATACCGAACGATCAGTTTTCTCTGAGTACAACAGCATTCGATTGTACGAATGTAGGGCCTAACCCGGTCTTGCTGACGGCTACCGATCCAAGTGGGAATACCACCACCTGCGAAACCATCGTCACCGTTGTCGATGATATTGCTCCGGTGGCTTTATGCCAGGACATTACAGTTGAACTGGATAACGATGGTGCGGCTGAAGTCTTCCCGCAACAAATTGATGCAGGCTCTTATGATGCCTGTTCCGGTAACGGACTGCCGGGCGTCCTCCTGAGCATTACATCCGATACCACCATCTTTGGTTGCGGTGATGTTGGCGAACAGGTCCTTACCCTGACTGTGGAGGACAATAGTGGAAATACCAGTAACTGCACGGCTACGGTCACCATAGAGGACAACATCGGTCCTGATATGGTATGCCAGGATGTAACCGTACAATTGGATGCCTCAGGTACCGCAACCATCACACAGGAGGAAGTCGACAACGGCTCCAGTGATGCTTGTGGCATTGAATCCTGGTCCTGGGAATTTGGGACCTTTGATTGCGGTGATCTGGGTGAGAACACCCTGACCATTTCGGCAACGGACTACAACGGCAACAGCAGCACCTGCACCTTCACCGCTACCGTATTGGATATGGTAGCGCCGGAATTGATCTGCGAGGATATCACGGTGCAGTTGGATGCCAATGGTACTGCTGAACTTACTGCAGCCCAGGTGGCCACCCCCCTCAGCGATGCCTGTGGGCTGGCAAGTGTGAATCTGGATGTTACTACATTTGACTGTAGTGCGATTGGGACACAGACCGTTACGGTTACCGCAGAAGACATCGCTGGAAATTCCAGCCAGTGCAGTGCAGTGGTGACGGTTGCTGACACCATTGCACCAGCTGCCGTTTGTCAGGATGTGATATTGCTGCTGGACGAAGATGGCGTAGCCGAACTTACCACTGCACAAGTAGACGCAGGGTCCTCAGATAACTGCACATCCTTACCCGTACCGGGCGGTATTGCTGCCCTAAGCCTTGATATTAACGCTTTTGGCTGTGGCGATGTGGGCATGCAAACGGTTACCCTTACGGTTACAGACAACAACAGCAACAGCAGTAGCTGCAATTCCAATATTACGATTATCGATGATGTCGTACCGATTGCGCTTTGTCAGGATGTGACGGTGGAGTTGGATGTCCTTGGCAATGCCAGCTTAACGCCCGCTCAGGTAAATAATGGTTCCAGCGACGCTTGCGGTCTGGCAAGTGTAGCCATAGATATCGGCATTTTCGACTGTGCTGATGTTGGCTCCCAAGAGGTCACATTAACCGTGGAAGACAACAACGGCAACACCAGCACCTGCACGGCAACAGTCACCGTTGAGGACAATACCGCACCAAGCCTGGACTGCCAGGACATTACCGTACAGCTGGATAACGATGGATTGGCAAGCATCACGCCTGCCCATATTGTGGGCACGCCATCCGAGGGTTGTGTACTGGCAAGCACTACGCTTGATATCAGTGCGTTCGACTGTGCGGATGTTGGTTCAAACACGGTAGTGGTTACCGCAGAAGATGAGCATGGCAATACGAGCACTTGCACGGCAATTGTCACAGTGGAAGACAACATCG
>NZ_JALEGS010000021.1 GCF_022763345.1 Phaeodactylibacter sp. | reverse complement strand
CCGCTGGGGCTTCCCGGTTGCACCGGGACAGGCTTCTCGCCCTGGCGCGGGTAGTTAGTGTTTCACTCAACGGTTTGGAGCATAAAAAAAGCCCCCAGCGCTATGCTGAAGGCTTTTACTGTGAACCCGCTGGGGCTCGAACCCAGGACCCCTTGATTAAAAGTCAAGTGCTCTAGCCAACTGAGCTACGGGTTCCTAAATTGGCTATGTTGCGGTGCCTTTTTCGTAAGGCGTTGCAAATATAGGGCAGTTTGGCGGAAAAAACAAAAGAGAAATTTTATTTTTTTCGCTCTTTTCACTCCCCTGCTTTACAGACAATTGAGAAACAGGAACTTGGGCGAAATAGTTTCCAGTCTTACTTATTTTTTCGGTGGACGGGCAGCCTGCAGCGCAGCCTCAAAAGTAACGTAACAGGTGTAGTCCTGAATAACGGTCTCTGCCCCGATCGTATGAAGGGTATCCAAATCGCCCAGATGGCGCACGCCAACGAAATCAATCTGCAGGTTCCGGGTGGTGGCCACGTCCCATTCGGCATCCCCCAGGTAGACGATCCTCGACAGTGGACCGCCATTCAGGTCTTCTGCGGCAGCGATGGTTTCCTCCAGGATAGCCTCCCGGTTGGGCTTGTTGTCTCCGCCGCTGAAGAGCCGGTCTTCTACCGTAATGCCTACGTGCGAGAGCTTGATGTGGGCCGGTGTTTTCCAGCCACCGGTACCGATGCCGATCAGCCGGTCGGTTTGTTGCAGCTGCGTAATGGCTTGCCTGGCTCCGGGCACTTCCCGGAAATGCCCGGGCTGTTTTTGCCTTTCCCTGCGCAGCGCCTCCATATATACGGCTTGGAAGTCTGCGGTTTCTTCTCCGGAAGGCGTACGTTGAAAATGCTGCCGGATCACAGTACCGAAGATGATATTGTCCGTTACATGTGGGAATTGGCGCCAGTCAATACTGGGAAAAGGTTTTTGATAGACGGATTCATAAGTTTGGGCAAAAACGCGGCTGTCCCGTTTGTCAGAGTAGACCAGCGTACCATCAACATCAAAGATGATCAGTTCCATTTGTTTCGTTTGCACTCCCTTTCGCACCCGGGAAATCCAGCTCCAGCTGAATGCCCAGGCTTTCCTGCTCTTTGGAGAGGTTAGACACTGCAACGCCGAGCAACCGCACCTGACCTATTTCCTCCAGGTGCTCCAGCAAGAGCTCCCGCACGGTACGCAGCAGCGTGGCTTCCTTTCTCACTTCGCGGTTGAAAGTGCGGCTGCGGGTCAGGATTTTGAAGTCCGGCGTTTTGGCTTTTAACGTCACAGTACGCCCAAAGTTGTCGCTTTTCTCCATGTACTGATGCACCACCTGACAGAGGTAGGCCAGCTTTTCTTCCATATCCGCTACCTTGGTCAGGTTTTCCTTAAAAGTACGCTCCGCACCAATGGATTTGCGGATGCGGTTGGGGTTGACCGGGCGGTGGTCCTCCGCGCGGACGATGCGGTAGTAATGCCGCCCTACTTTCCCGAACCGCTGTACCATCTCGATTTCCGAAAGGGCTTTCAAATCCCGCCCCTTGAAAATACCCATCCGCCGCATTTTGGTAGCCGTCACCTTGCCGATGCCGTGGAAAGCTTCGATATCCAGTTCTTCCAAAAATGCCAGCGCTTCTTCCGGAGGGATGACCTTCATCCCGTTCGGCTTATTAATGTCACTAGCGACTTTCGCCAGGAACTTGTTGAAGGATATGCCTGCCGATGCTGTCAGACCGGTCTCTGCCTCAATACGCTTTCGGATCTCCCCGGCAATAAGCGTTGCAGACTTTGGCCCCCGCAATGGTTCCGTAACGTCGAGATAGGCCTCATCGAGGGACAAAGGCTCCACCAGCTCCGTATAGTCTTCAAAAATAGCTCTGATCTGCTGAGAAACAGCCCGGTAGACATCGAAGCGCGATTTGACAAAAACCAGATCAGGACACAAGCGCTTTGCAGTAACACTGGGCATAGCCGAACGAACGCCATACTTGCGCGCTTCATAACTGGCAGAAGCGACCACCCCTCTAAGGCTGGAGCCTCCCACAGCCACAGGCTTACCCTTCAGCTCCGGTCGGTCGCGCTGCTCCACCGATGCATAAAAGGCATCCATGTCGATATGAATGATTTTCCGGCTAGACTCCATGCGTGTAAGATAATCGGCCTCCGGCTAAAATTACGGAAAAACTTCTGATCAGGGAGGCCGCCGCCAAAGATGCCCAAAAGCAAAACTCCCCGTCACCAACAAGGGTGCGGGGAGCGCAAAAATTGCCTGCTTAAAGCTAATCTTTAAGGTATCACGATTTTTACTGGCGTGCGGCCGTGGTTGTGCTGCACCAACAGTTGATAAAACCCGGAAGGTATGTCAGGCAAAGGCCACTCAAGGGTGTGCCTGCCTTGGGCAAGCGGCGCTTGGCGCTGTGCGATCAGCTGACCGTTGTTACTGAAGAGCATAAGCGACACTTCACCTGACGCTTCCATATAAACAGATAGTTGCAGGGGGGTATCTTTTGGCTTGGGGTTAGGGAATACTTTCAGCTCGAAATCAGGGCTGCGAGCTTGCAGGCCCTCTATCCCAAGTTCATCATCTTCTGGCGCGCAAGAGTGACTGGGGGTGTACTTCCCTAACCTGCGCTGACGGTCGAAGTGCTCTGCCGGGAAGCAGGAAATCGCAGGAGGGCTGTACGCCCGGCTTCCCATCATGGCATGTAAACCACCGGCTATGTCATCTTCAAAGCCGAGTTCATGGTGGGCAGCACCAAAGGTAGCGGCGTAGTGCATCACTCCCTCCGGGTTGACCACATGCTGTAGCTGAAGCGCATGCCCCAGTTCATGCAGTACTACCGACTGGAAATCTAACTCATCAGCAGCTGGGAGACCGCTGAAAGACCAAACCACATCATCCGTTTCATTATGCTGCGCGCCTCGCCGAATGACCATATCCACATCGGTCAGCTCCCACTCAGAGTCACCGCAACGGGCGTAGCGCGAAATGGTGGCAGCGAGCACCTGTTCTCCTAGCTGCTCCCGGATATCCCATTCATCGTGGTCAAAACTTATGATATTTTGACCATCATTGGAGCTGCCATTGACAGTTGTGGAGACCATTGGGCAATCATCGCCTATATAAATCGGCAGTCCTATAGAGTCCTGCCAGGCAGCAGCAGCAGCATTGAGGGCTTCGATTGCGCCTTCCACCGCTGCCAGCGATACACCATTATGCTCTGTATTGTCACTGAGGGTAAAAAGATACCCTCCATCATCCCGGCTGTTGTGGTCGATAAGCTTGGGTTCATAGAATGCCCCGGAGCTCATCACATTATTATAAGCATAAGTGACGTTGACGGAGAAGGGGCTAAATCCGATGCCTCCGGCACTTGTAAGAATCAAAGGGGTACCAGACCCTGCTTTATGGGGAACCTTAATTTCAATGGTGGTTGTAGTCCAGGAAACGATATGCCACGGAAGAGCGGCAGTGTATCCCTGCCCCCCCCGGTCTGCATCCCGGAAAAATATTGTGCCTGTGCCTTCACCGAAATTGGCACCATGAATGGTTATGACCTCACCGACACCAGCGGCTACCCATTCGGGGGTGATGGAATCAATCTGAGGCACCATACTGCGGTTTAGCGCCGGAGCAGGAAATTCCCTGACCCGAACAGGAGGCCTACCCGCCGCCGATGCCGCGGCTTCGCACACAGCTGCCCGGGACATGGTCTTACCATTCAAAAGGTATGCCTCTTCAGCGGTTGGATCATAAGTAACTATGGCCCCCTGTGGCACAACGGATTGCAGGGCTTGCCCGTAACCGCGAGGCAGGTCATAGACTGAAGGCTTGAGGGCAAAAAGCCCTACATCATTTACCTGAAGGTCGGTGGAAGGGGCGACTTGAATGGCCGCATCACCTACGACACCACCGAGTGCAACCAGGTCAACTGAACGCCTGGCGTTCCCTTTGAAAACCTGATAAACCTCCAGTTCATAGCGTGTGTAAATCATTTCCCCTGCGCTCCCCCAAAAGGAAGCGGCGCTCTTCACCCGGGCCTCGACTACAGTAGTGCCAGGTGCAAGCAAATCCTCAAAAGCGGTCGCTACCAGCGAACACTGCGTGTAGCTTGGGTTAGAAGCCAATAAAATAAAGAATAGTGTAGTTAAGCAGGACAGTTTTTGCATTGTTTGGGTGTTTAATGACCAAAAAACTCTCCTTAGTGTTGAACGTAGTGGTGAATGTGTCAGATTGCACTGTCACAATTCAGGTGTGTAAAATTTCATTGCCGCTTTAAAAGGCATTTCTGCCAACAGACAGTGGGGGGAGCAGTCACATTTACAGCGACCTTTAGAATTTGAGCTGACAAGGTTTTAGTTTTTGTGTTACTGTAAATGTAAGGTCTTATGCAAATCAACTCAACACACCTTTATATAATTTGTGACATTAATACCACGGACCTTTAACCGTAAAATATTCGTATTTATTTTTTCTGGTTATATATTTTACTATTTGGCAAGGCTAGAAAAAATATTTTTTCCGCCCATAAACAGCTGTCATCGGGGCTAACTCAGTTTTTTGTCACCTCAATACTTAAAAGAAAGGCTTTCAGAAAAGCAGGAAAAACACACAAACCCTAACAAAAATAGACAAATAAATACTATAACTTATTGATTTTCAATTTTTTAAATTCATAAAACCAAAACAACTCTCCAAACAAAGTTGCATTTATGTAGTTTTTTCCCGGATGTATTAGGTTCATATTTGTAGTGTCAAAGAACACCAAAACATTTCATCCGATGCAGAAATCTCAATCCAAAGACACCGCCGAGCTCCTACAGTTGTTCCCGCTTTTCGAAGGCGTAGAAGCGAAAGAGCTCGAGTACCTGGCTGCCCGCGCCGAGTTTGCCAAATTCAAAAAACATGAAACAATTTACCAGTCTGGCGAACGGTCCGATTGTTTGCTCTTCTTAATCAAGGGCGTTGTAAAAATCGGCAGGTACTCCTCCGACGGGCGCGAAATCATTAAGCATGTGCTCCACCCTATGAGCATGTTTGGGGAGCTTTGCCTGGCAGGTGAGCTCAAGCGAAAAGACTTTTCAGTGGCTATCAAAAAGGATACGCAAATCCTGAAAATTCAGATGATTCAGCTACAGCATGTTATGCGCCGGGACCCTAAGCTGTCAATGCGTGTTCTCAATTTTATCGGCAACCGCCTACAAAACGTGGAACAGCGGCTGGAATCCCTGATCTTTAAAGATGCCCGTGAGCGCATCATCGAATTCCTAAAGGAGTCCGCCCGGAAGCAAGGAAAGCGGGTAGGTTATGAAACCCTGATCAAGCATGCCCTGACTCAGCAGGATATTGCCAACATCACCGGAACGTCCCGACAGACCGTCACTTCCGTCATGAACGACCTACGCAAGGCTAACCTGATCTACTTTAACCGGCGCACCATCCTGATCAGAGACTTGGGCAAGCTTTCTTAGTACAAAGCCCGGCAGGCTGCTTTTTAGTGTGCCATTAATGGAACGACCAGCCCATCTGACCCCAGAATGGTATTTGGAAAGATGGATATGGCTTCCTGCAATATACGGTCCAGCACCGGATAACGAGTGGAATAATGGCCCAGCAACAGTGTGCCGACATTCGCTTTCTGTGCGGTCAGTGCCGCTTCCTTTGCGGTAGAATGGCCGGTTTCTTTGGCTTGCGCCTCGTGCTTTTGCAGGAAAGTCGCTTCGTGGTACAACAAATCTACACCATATATATAGTCTGTCAGCGAAGGCTGATAAGCGGTGTCTGAGCAGAATGCAAACGAACGAGCCTTAGGTGGTGCAATAGTCAGTGCCTCGTTAGGAACTACACCATGATCGGAAGAAACAAAGTCCTCCCCGTTCTTGATGCCGGGAATGGCCTGGTAAGGGATCTGATACTTTTCAATCAGTTCGCCCCGCATGCTACGGGGGCGTTCCTTCTCCTGAAAAAGGTAACCTGCAGCCGGCACACTATGGCGCAGAGGCAGGCTGTAAACCTTAAGGTGCTTACTTTCATAAACCAGGGCATTGCGATCAGGGTCCACAACTTCAAAATGCACTGGAAAAGACAACCGCTCAGAAAAAGCGCATACCTGCTTCAAAAAGTCTCCCACCTTAGGCGGGCCAAAAATAGTCAGTGGCGCGGTACGATGGTTGAGCCCCATAGAGCTCAGCAAACCAGGCAGGCCCAGTACATGGTCTCCGTGGTGGTGGGAAATAAAAACATGGCTCAGTTTACCCCATTTGACGCTGAAGTCACTGAAACGCATCTGCGCCCCCTCACCGCAATCAATCATGAACAACTGTTCCTGCACATTGAGCAGTTGCATGGTTGGGTAGCGCCTGTAAGCAGGCACAGCTCCGCTGCAGCCGAGAATGGTTAGATCAAATCGCATGTCAATACAAAAAAGGCACAGCTAAAATAGTTCAGCTGTGCCCCTTTAAGTTTGAAGCCTTTCGTTCCGTTATTTATTCACTGTCATCATCATTCAGCTCCCGCTCAATATCCTCCATGAAGATGTAGTCAATCGCTTCCGATACAGTGGGTACCATCGTAAGGATGGTATCCAGTCGTGAAATCTCCATCAGTTTTTTGACAGCGGGCTGCTCAGCACCGGCAAGCACAAACGATCCAATCTTTTTCCAGAGACGGTCAGCAGTAAGGATCGCACTGAGCCCGGAAGAGTCCACATATTTGACCTCAGAGAGGTCCATGATCAGGTTTTTCACATCCTTATCAGCCAGCAGCACGAGCTCCGACTTGACATCCGGTGCGATAAGGGAGTTGAAGTTCTCTTCCTGCAATGTGAAGACGGTATAACGTTCTTCGGTCTTTATTTTATACTCCATATAGTATTATGGTTGTCATTTTGATTGTGGGCGAACGCAAAAATATCAATTAAGCGGCAGTCTACCTAGCTTGTCCGGCATATTTTCCCTGTACTGTAGGTATTAGGTGCTGTGTATCCTAAACACTGAGCCCGTTTTGAGTGTTTTGTTCGCAGAAGTGAAGCGGGAAAAGCCTGCCAGATTAACCGATCAGCCACAAGGACCGGAAATATTGGCAGCTTTTTAAGATTGGCATTATTTTCTCTGCCCTTCAGAAGAATCATTTTGAGTGGCTTTTTGCAATACCGCTCCCCATTTCAATAAATTACAAAAACCTATTTGCCCAAATTCCATTTCACTAAAATGTTAGTGCGTTGTTAAGCTTAAGAAACAGAAGAAACTAAAGAGTCCCTTCTTTTGTATTCTTGGATAATTAGTTTTAATATTGTTTGGGTAACCCAACTGGCTAAGAGAAGAAAGAAATATGAACAATAAACGTTTTTCTCCAAAAGTAAAGCAGGTCATTTCCAGAAGCCGGGACGCAGCGATACGCCTGGGTCATGACTTTATTGGAACCGAGCATCTGCTATTGGGCATTATGGCTGAACAAGACAGCCTTGCGCTCAAGGTGCTGGATTCTTTGGATGTCAACCCTTCTGAGCTTCAGCAAAATGTGGAAGAATCCGTACAGCGGATTCCCAGCGGACAGACCGCCCTTAATGTCGGCAACCTTCCACTCAACAAGCAAGCTGAGAAGGTCCTCAAAGTGACTTTCCTGGAAGCCAAAATGCTCAAAAGTGATGAAATCAGCCCGGAACATTTGCTGCTTTCCATCCTCAAGCATAAAGACAACCCTGCTTCGAAAATATTGAATCAGTTTGATGTAGATTACGATATCTACAAAGCAGAACTGGAGTATGTCCGTCAGGAACAGGATTTCACAAGTTCAGCCGAGCCCTTCGCTCAAACTCCGTCTGATCAGGATGACCCCTACGAAGACGATGAAGGACAAGGCAGTGGCCGGTACCAACAGCGCAAAGGGACTTCTAAATCCCGCACGCCGGTACTGGACAACTTCGGCCGTGACATCACTAAGCTTGCCGAAGAGGACAAACTGGACCCTATCATCGGCCGTGAAAACGAGATCGAGCGGGTTTCTCAAATCCTGAGCCGCCGTAAAAAGAACAACCCTATCCTTATTGGCGAACCAGGTGTGGGTAAAACGGCTATCGTGGAAGGTCTCGCCCTTCGCATTATTCAGAAGAAAGTTAGCCGCACCTTATTTAACAAGCGGATTGTGATGCTGGACCTGGCAGCGCTCGTTGCAGGTACCAAGTACCGCGGTCAGTTTGAGGAGCGGATGAAAGCTATCATGAATGAGCTGGAGAAGTCCCGGGACGTGATCCTTTTCATTGATGAGATCCACACCATCGTTGGTGCAGGTGGCGCAACTGGTAGCCTGGATGCCTCCAATATTTTCAAGCCTGCTCTGGCGCGTGGCGAATTGCAGTGTATCGGTGCTTCCACCCTGGATGAATACCGTCAGCATATTGAAAAAGATGGCGCACTTGACCGCCGTTTCCAAAAAGTCATCGTCGATCCACCTTCCGCTGAAGAAGCAGTAAACATTTTGGACAACATCCGTCCGAAATACGAGGAATTCCATAATGTGAATTACTCCCAGGATGCGATTGAAGCCTGTGTCAAGCTTAGCGACCGCTACATCAGTGACCGCTTCTTGCCGGATAAAGCCATTGACGTACTCGACGAGGTAGGTGCACGGGTTCACCTCAAGAATATCCACGTTCCAGAGCATATCGAGGAGTTGGAAAAGAAAATCGAGGAGCTCAAGGATCAGAAGAATCAGGCCGTAAAAAACCAACAGTACGAGAAAGCAGCCGACCTCCGGGATAAGGAGTCCAAGCTCGTCCGTCAGTTGGAATTTGCCAAGATTCAGTGGGAAGAAGAGGTGAAGACCAAGCGCTATCCCGTTAGCGAAGAAGATATCGCTGAAGTGGTTAGCATGATGACTGGTATTCCAGTCAGAAGAGTAGCCCAAAGCGAAAGCAAAAAGCTGGTGGGCATGGACAATGACCTTCAGAATGTTATTATCGGACAGGATGAGGCCATTACCAAAATTACAAGGGCTATTCAGCGTAACCGCGTGGGACTGAAAGATCCCACCAAGCCCATTGGTTCTTTCATTTTCCTTGGTCCTACTGGCGTAGGCAAGACGGAGCTGGCGAAATCGCTCGCCCGTTACATCTTTGATTCCGAAGATGCCTTAGTCCGGCTTGATATGAGCGAATACATGGAGAAATTCTCCGTTAGCCGCCTCATTGGTGCGCCTCCGGGCTATGTTGGATACGAGGAAGGGGGGCAGCTGACTGAAAAAGTCCGCCGCAAGCCTTACTCCGTAATTCTGCTGGATGAGATCGAAAAGGCACACCCTGACGTTTACAACATCTTACTTCAGGTGCTGGATGATGGTCAGCTGACCGACGGTCTGGGCCGAAAGGTTGACTTCAAAAACACGCTGATCATTATGACCTCCAACGTTGGCGTACGTCAGCTGAAGGATTTTGGCCAGGGGGTTGGCTTTGCCACCCAAGCACGGCAGAGTGCCGCAGATGACAACGCGAAGGGTGTGATTCAAAATGCACTCAAGCGGACCTTCTCTCCGGAGTTCCTCAACCGTGTGGACGATGTAGTGATCTTCAACAGCCTGGATCAGGACGATATCTTTAAGATTATCGATATCACACTGAAGGACCTTCACAAGCGCCTTGAAAATATGGATTACACGTTGATCCTGTCTGAAGACGCGAAGAAGTTTGTTGCCGAAAAAGGATATGACCCTCAATTTGGCGCACGTCCGCTGCACCGGGCTATTCAGAAATATATTGAGGACCCGCTTGCGGAGTTCATCCTCAACACGAACCCGGACGCTGGCGCAACCCTCGAAGCGGTTATGAACGATAATGAAACCGGTCTCAAGATTACGCTGAGCAAAGAAGTGAATACAGACGCATAAACAGCGTTAAAAGATAAAAGCAGCCCTTTTGACAGCAGTCAATTGGGCTGCTTTTTGTGTTTCAAGCCTGCTTCGGGTGGAAATCCGGAAATTGCTGAACTTTTTTTCGAATATTTTAATTAAATTAGTAGTGCTGGTGTCAAAACCACAATGCACTTTTTATTTTCTAACAAAAAAAGAATCTATTGGCAAAGAGATCTGGTAGAAGAGGGTTTAATACCCGTACTGACAACAAACCCGAGTTTAGAATCAACGAACACATTCGCGTACCTGAAATCCGGCTTGTAGGCGAAAACGTTGAAGAAATTGGCGAAGCCGTGGGCCAACAACTGGAAGCAGGCACCGTTTACTCTACCCGCGCAGCAAAAGACTGGGCGCGAAAGGTGGAGCTTGATCTGGTTGAAATCTCTCCAAACGCAAAGCCGCCGGTCGTCAAGATCATCGACTTCAACAAGTTTCTTTACGAAAAAAAGAAAAAGGAGAAAGAAATCAAGGCAAAAGCTGCCAAAACAGTCATCAAGGAAATCCGCTTCGGCCCCAATACCGATGATCATGACTTTGATTTCAAACTCCGCCACGCCAAAGGGTTCCTCGAAGATGGCGCTAAGGTGAAAGCTTATGTCCACTTCCGGGGCCGGACTATCGTTTTTAAGGAACGTGGCGAACTGCTGCTCCTTCGCTTCCTCAAAGAGCTCGAAGAATATGGCTCTGCAGAAGCGCTGCCCAAAATGGAAGGGCGCCGAATGATCGTGATGATTTCACCCAAGAAGAGTAAAAAGAAATAGACCGGCTGTTTATAAACGGTCTTTAGCCGAAATATCAGAACCCTACTGCTAAACTTTTTCACAAACAATTGAAATTTGTTTAGCTGTAGGGTTTATTTTTCTTACCTTTGCATTCCCTTTTCAGGGACTATTTCAATATTAAAGCCATTTAGCAATGCCAAAGATGAAGACTCACTCCAGTGCCAAGAAGCGTTTCAAGCGCACTGGCTCTGGCAAGATCAAGCGGTACCAGGCAAAGACTTCGCACATGATGCGCAACAAAAGCAAGAAAGCGAAACTCCGCCTGCGGGATTCCACAGTTGTACACGAGCACAACGAAGACCGCGTGAAGCGTCTGCTTTGCATGTAATTTATTTCTAATTTTTTAACGAGAGCGCAGGACGAAAGCGTCGCCCATTTGGTAGATGGCACCTCTGCGTTGTACTAAAAAATCAAACTATGCCACGTTCAGTGAATGCCGTTGCTTCCCGCAAGCGGCGCAAAAAAATTTTAAAGATGGCGCGGGGTTACTTCGGTGCCCGCAGCAAAGTCTACACCGTAGCTAAAAACGCTGTAGAAAAAGGTCTTACTTACGCCTACCGTGACCGCAAAGCCAAGAAGCGCGCCTTTCGCCGCCTTTGGATTGCGCGTATTAATGCTGCAGCGCGTCAAAACGGAATCTCTTATTCCCGTTTGATCCACCAACTATCAGAACACAACGTTGAGCTCAACCGCAAAGTCCTTGCTGACCTTGCGATGCACCACCCGGATGCATTCAAAGCTGTGGTTGACTCCGTTAAGAAATAAAGTCTCCCAAGCCGGAGCAATGAAGAGGGAAGTAGCCTGACAGGTTGCTTCCCTTTTCCTTATTTTGACCCAATTTTCAAGGATTACACCATGCGAAACAAGCTCCTGACCATTGCACTTGCCACCGCCATCCTTTCAGGCTGTGCCGCCGAAAGCAATAACGATACGCCATCAGATAACTCCGTAAATGTTGATGCCGATACCCTCCGCACTGATTCGCTACAACCTCAGAAAGCCATCAGCAATATTGCCGTGGACACAAGCCACTTCGAGTATAAGGATGGCGTACTGCGCCTAACCTGGAAAATGCTGACCGATGTCGTTTTTTCAGATGAGTACAGTGAAGAAGTGCAAGCCTATGTCCCCTACCCTACCTTCGGGGCTCAGCTACAGGCTATTGAGGGGCGTGAAGTCCTGATTGAAGGCTACATTATCCCGCTCGAAGAAACGGGCGACGAAACCATTCTCGTACTGAGCGCCCAACCCTACAGCAGTTGTTTTTTCTGTGGTGGTGCCGGGCCTGAGTCTGTCATGGACATCAAGCTCCGCCCTGATGAACAACGAAAATTCACTACCGATGACCGGATGACCTTCCGGGGCAGACTCCGGTTGAATGATGATGATTTGTATTATCTGAACTACATTTTAGATGAAGCAACTGTCTATAAATAATCAAGTTGCACAGTGTAAATTATACTCCTGATTCTCTCGCTTTTAGTAACTTTACTTGATTCTACTCCAAAAATACAGTATTTTTAACTTCCAAAATGCTTCCCCTCAAGCGTCTGGTTTTCACGTTATTTTAAAAATTTGGTACAGACACTGCCCTCAACAGGTCCACCGAAATTCAAACTAAAACCAAAGCACCAACATGTTACCGACTAAAATGCACAACTCCTTATTAATTACACTTGCCGTCCTTCTGACTTTCAGCTCATGCAAGAAAGACGATCCGATTGACGAGGCTCCATCAATCGATCAGGAACTAATCCAAACACTGGAAGATATTTCCATGTCCGGTGGTTTAGCCTTTTTCCAGTTGCCAGCCTCTGAGGATTATGATCAGATTCCGCAGGACCCTGCCAACCCTCTTACTGAAGCAAAAGTACAGCTGGGTAAGTTCCTCTACCACGAAACCGGTATTGCCCGCAACCCTCAAAATATAGCAGGCCTGGGCACCTACTCCTGTGCCTCCTGTCACTTCGCATCAGCCGGTTTTCAGGCCGGGCGGCATCAGGGCATTGGAGAAGGCGGACAAGGTTTTGGACTTAACGGGGAATCCCGGGACAGGAATGAGGCCTATAATGTCCTCAACGTTGATGTTCAGCCGGTACGCAGCCCAACGACTCTAAACTCGGCTTATCAGATTGCCATGCTGTGGAACGGGCAGTTTGGGGCCAAGGGCATCAATGCCAACACTGAATATGCATGGACGGCAGGTACTCCAAAAGCAGTGAACCATCTCGGTTTTCACGGTATTGAAACCCAGGCAATTGCAGGACTTTCGGTACACCGCCAATTAGAAGACACTTCCGATGTATCCGATCTGGCAAATTATAAAGAGCTATTCGATGCGGCTTTCCCCGAGCGCCCCGAGGTGGAACGCTACAACCGGGTAGCTGCCGGGTTAGCTATTGCCGCCTACGAACGGACCCTGCTGGCTAACGAAGCGCCCTTCCAACGTTGGCTGCGTGGCGATAAAGATGCCATGAATGCCCTGGAAAAAGAAGGCGCACTCGTTTTTTTCGGCAAAGCACAGTGTGGCAATTGCCATACCGGCCCGGCGCTCAACAGCATGGAATTTCACGGTATTGGGCTGGGCGACTTGATGGATTGCCCGGAGGAGGTATTACTGACCTCTGTGAATGCTCCGGAGCACCTCGGCCGGGGTGGCTTTACCAACCGGGCAGAGGATATGTACAAATTCAAGGTGCCCCAGTTGTACAACCTCAAAGACTCCCCTTTTTACGGGCACGGAGGGACACTACGATCGATCCGTGAAGTCATTACCTATAAGAATGAAGCAGTTCCTCAGAAGACCACAGTGCCCGCTGCTCAGCTAGCGGAAGACTTTGTGCCCCTGGGGCTGACCGATCAGGAAATCGATGCACTTGTTGCTTTTATTGAAAATGCACTCTATGACCCTAACCTGGACCGTTATGTCCCCGAAACACTGCCAACGGGCCAATGCTTCCCCAATGCGGACCCCATGTCTCAGGAAGACCTGGGTTGCAACTAAATGCTTGCTTTAGCAGCTAAAGCTAAAACCCCGGCGGAACAGTTCCGTCGGGGTTTTGTATTTAAAACTTCACCCACCACCCTTCTTTTGTGGTTTCAGCTCTGGTGTAATCTACCTGGTGCACCACTTGTCCCCGGGCATTCTTAAGTATGATACGGCCTCCGGCATTCAACAAACGGACACGCCCCAGCCCCACTCGTACGACACTCCCCGCCTGAAGCGTGTAAGTCGCCAGCCGATCGGTATTGCCATTTTGGTCTTCAATGGTCCACCCGCCCAGCGCCGCCGGCTGATCCGACAGGTTGACCAGCATCAACTTTTCAGCGCCAGACTCCGGGCCCCTTGGGTTGACTAAAGCAGCGACAATTTGTACGGCCTGGTCTTCAGCTTCCGCAACCTCAGGCTCGTCGGGTACAGGGTCAGCTATCGGAGCGGCCTGCTGTACGGCCCGGGCAGCATTGACCCTTCCGTAACCAAACCATTCGGAGTACCCATTGGTATCGTAGCCCCCTTTCAGGTTTCCAAGGATGGGGTCTGGGTTCTGATCTGTAATTTTGTCTGCTGTGTTTTTCAAAATGTTCAGCAGGTCAGCTGCGGAAAGCATCGGATTCACAGATTTGACCAGTGCGGCCACGCCTGCTGCCAGCGGGCAGGCACTGGAAGTCCCGCCAAAGTTGCCCGTATAGCGGCTCCCGGGGGCAAAGCCAAGCCCGGTATCCTCATTGTCCGTTGTCCAAATACCTCTGCCCGGCAGGCGTTCCTGCTGATTTAGCGGGTTCCAGTTGTCACTGGGAGCTGAAACGGTTATTCCTTCGCCCCAGTTGGAATAGGCTGATTTACGGGCCAAACTGGTGGAGGCCGCCACTGCTACCACATCGGGATGAGCAGCGTAGCCATTTACAATAGGCCCGGTAGTCGTCTTCAGCCCCTGGGAGGGGTGACGCCAGGTAAATCCGGTATTGTCCAAATCTCGGATTGGTGCATTGTAATTGCCTGCTGCAAAAAAGACCAGACAGCCCCGCCCGTCCGGCCCACCCGATCGGTGCAGACGCTCCATTTGATTGCTCAGCAGGGAGCTTAGCGGCGCATAGACGGGCACCGGTCCCCAGCTACAGGATATGATATGCGCATTGCGCCCGGCGTAGTCAAAAATATCGAACAGCATATTATCATCGGCGCTCAGCGGAAAGCGGATAGGCAGAAAGCTGCAACCCGGAGCCGCTCCAACAACCCCCGTACCGTTTTCTTCCCCTATGGCGACACCGGCACAGGGCGTCCCGTGAAAGTCTCCACTTGCCCGCTCCGGCCCCGGGTAACTGTCCCGACCGATGTAGTCCCGCGCGCCCACGACTTTTCCTGTGCCCGATAAATCAGGATGGGAAAGGTCAAAACCATCATCGATGACGGCAACGGTAACGGCACGTGTACCCCGGCTGATCTTCCAGGCTTCCGTACAGTCCACGCCGGCTTCAGGTACCAGTTCAAGACCAGCCCGTGCCTGCAAATGCCACTGTTCTGCAAAAAGCGGATCCGAAGGCTCGTACTGTGGGGCAAAGCGATTGATTAGGTTCGGTTCGGCATATTCCAGGCGGTCATCTTCTGCCAGTTCGTTACTCACCTTTAGCGGGTTTTTGCGGGCAGCATGCGTCACCTGTACCAGGCAGGCTTCCTGATTGTTATCATAGCTTTTCAGAAAACGCAGCCCATGCTGTTGCAGCAACGCCTCTTTTTCTTCCGTGCTCAGGACCTCCCTAAATTTCAGGATAAGTTTATCCGTCAGGTAATAGCGGGTCGCCGGATCGCCTTCCGGACAGTAGGCATGATGGCAAATCATGGGACAGGCACTGTGGGAGCGCAGGTGCTCCATCAATTCATCGCGTCTGCCCTCCTCTGTCTCCACTTTGTACACCTGGCCAAGTACCTGCCTGACCTGACGCAGACCGGGCTGAGCGGCCAGGACCGCCCGGGCGGGGGCGTCGGGTAGGATTGCCGTAAAAAAATGATCCGCACGTTCCAGTTTTATGCGCTCTGAGCCACGGTACAGATAATAATCAAGGGCCATAGTGTGTTTTTTAATGGATGTTTAGCGTACTGAGCATTTAGAGATGCTATGTTAGCATCTCATAATCATTTGGGGGAGCATTTGCTAAAAAACAGGCATGCACCGCCCCCGATAAATACAATAATACGTTTTTTCACCTCAGATGATCAAAAGGCCCATATCAAATTTTTATTAAATGAAAACAACACTTCTTTTGCTTACCGCAATTTTGGCACTGCATTGCTCCACTTTAGACGCGCCTGTGGAGCCTGCCACCACCCCCGGCGCTGCACAAGCCATACTCGAAGCCGTCAATGACCTGCGGTCCCGGGGCTGCCGCTGTGGGCTGAAGCGTATGCCGCCGGTACCGCCTCTAAGCTGGGACAGCCGCCTGGAGCAAGCTGCTCAACGCCATGCTGAAGATATGGCCCAGCAAGACTTTTTCAGCCATCAGGGATCAGATGGCAGCAACGTCAGCACCCGCGCCCGGGAGGCAGGTTTTGCCTGGCGGAATATCGGTGAAAACATTGCCTACAACTATCCGGACGCAGCTGCTGTGGTAGCCGGGTGGCAGGAAAGTACGTCGCACTGCAGAAATATGATGTCGGCGGATTTCAAGCAGATGGGTGCTGCCGTTCAGGAAGGGTACTGGGTGCAGGTGCTGGGGCGGGAGTAGTCTCAGGTATTGAAACAGGGAGCCGGACAATAAAGGTAGCTCCTTTCCCAAGGTCGCTGTCTACGCTAATTTCTCCAAAATGCTGTTCCACTATTTTTTGGCAAATAGCCAGCCCCAACCCGGAGCCTTCGATACTGGAATAATTGTGCAATCGGGTAAAAGGTTTGAAAATTTTGGATTGGAAGGCTTTATCAATGCCAATACCGTTATCCGTGAACCTGAATACCCAATGGTCATCCTCTTTTAGTGCCTCTACCTGGAGTAGTGGTGCTTTTTCGGATCGGTATTTGAGACTGTTTTGGAGTAAGTTGCTGAACAGCTGATACAGCCGGTTCTTATCTCCCATAACTACCGGGAGGGGCGTAATTTCAATTTGCCCATTGAACTCATTCAACTGGCTCACCAACCCTTTAGCCACTTCGTGTATCAAAGCCTCTGTGTCTACCTCCTCCATTCTAACTGGCCGGTCTCTAATGCCAGAATGGACGGACAAATCATTGATCAGCTGTTCCATTCGGCTTGCCCCCTGCATAATAAAGCCGACATACTCTTCTTGCACTGGAGTCAATTGATCAAAACTGCGGCGAAGAAGCTGCATAAAGCTCGTAATACTGCGAAGAGGCGTTTTTAAATCGTGAGAAACGGCATGTGTGTACTGCATCAGCTCCTGGTTAACCTCAAGTAGCTCCTGGCTTTGCCGCTGAAGCGCTCTGGTCAGCCCGGTTACTTCCTCCAGCGTTGATTGCTGCGCCATAAGCGAAAAGAGTAAATTAGAGCTGTTGTCATTCGATGGGAAATCAGCGAGGCTCAGTTTTAAATCCTGCATCTGCTCATTAGGATTCAGCAGCAGGCTTCCAATAAAGGTTAACTTACCCGGAATATTTGACAGTGCAACAAATTCTCCTTTGAGCTGTGACCTTTTACCCTTGATATCAAAAACCATAACTGTCCCCTGTGTTTTAAAGAGCACCTCATAGTTTAAATCAAGTTTATAGGGGAATCTGATTCTCAGTAGTTCAGAAAATGGGGTAGCGTCTTCCTGCCAATTCAGAATCTTACGCAAGCTGCGCCCTACCTCTACAATCGTACAAAATTGATCTATACAAAAGAAAAAAGGTGAAAAACGGTCAATAAATGCAAAGTTTGCCTGAATTTCAGGTTGGTCTGGATGTGTCATAAATAGGTATCGCTAAAGAAATCCGTTTACTCTGAAAGCCCATCGTTAGATCATAGCATTAGCATTAAAGCCACCCTATGCTAATCCGTTTCCCTAAGCTTCCTCAAGCAGATCAATATGAAAAACTTCACAGTTTTGGTCTAGATCACAGGGACCGGAGTGATCAACCCGAAGCGGGGTATTCAGGTATTCTCCCAACCCCTCTAAAAGACCAATCACAAAAGGGGGCAACCCTTCCCTTTCACTTTGATAATGCAACCGCAGCTTGTTTGGGGAAAGGGTTTCACACCTAAAGGAGGGGGGGCGGAGTTCGGGGTATGCATGGCTCATCCCGGCGTGCATGCGGTCCAAATTCGATAAAAAAGTTGGCAAATCATGTCCTCCAAGATTCAGCATATCCCCATAGCCATTCTGACCTGTATATTTGATCCAGTGATGGCCAAAGGCTTTCAGGATATCCGGCACCGGTTGGTTGGCATAACAGGCAGCCGCTGTAACCATTTGATAGGTCAACTCGTCAGGATATGGCTGTAGATTAATGAAATGATCATTCTCCAGGTCTACTGCTTCACAAATGGCCTGCCAACCATTGGTTCCATATTCCTGGATCATCATTTCCTTTATGGCTTTGTTGACTAGTCCGTACATTTTGAGGCTTTAAATGACCATCCTAAAGTACGACTTTTTTACAAACCCCTTATTTTTTCCACCAGCACCTTCGCATGGGCTTCCATCACCTCATGGGAAAGCCCCGCTGTGTGGGGGGTGAGAATGACATTTGGAGCCTGCCGCAGGTACTGAAAGGGAGCGGGCAAGGTGCTCAACTCCAGAACATTGAAGGCCTGCTCTTCGTACTCCAGCACATCGAGCGCAGCGCCCAGCACTTTGCCGGATTGCAATTGCCTGGCCAGTGCTGCGGTATCCAGGACCAGCCCGCGGGCAGTATTGAGCAGATAGAATGGCTTGCTGAAGCCGACGAGCAGCGCTTCGTTGATGAAGTAGTGGTTATCCGCATCGTAGGGAATGTGCACGGTAACGATGTCAGCCTCTTTTTGTAATTGTGCCAGGCTGACTTCTTCCACCCCATCATTTCCAAATCCGCTCTTGAACTTATCATAGGCGATCACCCGGCATCCGAAACCCGACAGGCGCTGAGCCACAGCCGACCCGATATTGCCAAAACCGATAATGCCAACGGTGCGGTGGCGCAGCTCAAAGCTTTGGTTGCTTTTGCGGTCCCAAGTGCCCTGCTGTATTTCCTGGTGCGCTTTATTGATATGATTGAGCAGCCCCAGCATCATGCCCATGGTTTGTTCTGCAACGGTATCCCGGCTTCCCTCCGGTGAGTTCAGCACGGCAATGCCCTGGCTTTCGGCGTAAGCTACATCTACATGCTCCAACCCGATGCCCATGCGGGCGATGAATCGCAGATTGGGGCAGGCTTCCAAAAAAGCGCGGTCCAGGGTAAAGCGGCTGCGCAGGATGAGGCCCCTGGCTCTTTGCAAATCTTCCCGCAGGCGTTCAAAAGATTCCGTATAAGCGGCACGCACCTCATAACCCGCCTTCGTGAGCTGATCAGGTAAATAAGGGTGTGGTTTGTCCAAACAGATAATCAGACCGGTCGGCATTTGTAAAAAAAGCTTTAGATTGAGTGCAAACGAAAAACATGACAAAGGTATACTTTCTACTCGTACTGATTTTAGGAATCAACGCTTGCACCATGAAGGAATCATCTGATCAGTCCTCCGCTACTGAAGCCCCTTCTTCGGCCATGCTGATGATCGGCACCTACACGCAGCAACTGGGGCACGTGAATGGCAAAGCCGCCGGGATTTACACCCTCGCTCCAGACCAAGACAGCCTTTTTACCCGCGCCCACACTACTGCCGGCATTGAAAATCCTTCCTACCTGACGATTGATACTGCCAAACGCATGCTCTACGCCGCCAGCGAACTGGTGCCCGGAGGAGCCGACAGCAGTGGCTACATTTACTGCTATAAAATAAGCCCGGAAGGCGGGCTCACTTTCCTTAACCGACAGCCTTCCTACGGTTTTGCGCCCTGCTATGTCAGCATCAGCAACGATGGCCAGTTTGTGATGGCAGCGAACTATGTAGGTGGGACGGTAGCCGTATACCCCCGCAACGAGGATGGCAGCCTGGGCGAAGCAACCGATCAGCAGACCTTTAACGGGTCCGGCCCGAATGAGCAGCAGGAAGCTTCTCACCCGCATTGTATCATACAGGCTCCTAAAGGTCCATGGGTGTATATTGCTGATAAAGGGACCGACCGGGTGATGAGCTTCCGGATAACAGCGAAAGGGCTGCTCCAACCAACCGATCAGGAATTTGTACAGACCGCTCCCGGGGCGGGCCCCCGGCATTTGGCTTTTCACCCTACCCTGCCGGTAGCTTACCTGATTAATGAAATCAATAATACGGTGGACGTATTCCAAATGGAAAAAACCACCGGCGCTTTGTCCCCCATCCAAACGCTGACTACGCTGCCTGAAGACTTTACGGATTTCAGCGCCTGTGCTGACATCCACGTCAGCCCGGATGGCCGCCACCTTTACGCTTCCAACCGCGGGCACAACAGCCTCGCTATTTACCGCATTCAGACCGAAAACGGAAAGCTGGAACCCGCAGGATGGGCTCCTACAATGGGCGACTTCCCGCGCAATTTCATGATCACAGAGGATGGGAGTCAGGTGTTGGTTGCCAATCAAAACAGCGATAACATCGTCATCTTTGAACGCGACCCGGCGTCCGGACAGCTCAACCGGCAGGCAGTGATCGACTGCCCCACCCCCGTTTGCATAAAATCTATTGAACTATGAAAGGTAATATCCCTTCCAGAAAGAAGGTCATGATTAGCGTCAAGCGCCCCTTTATGAACTACCTTAGGAAAAACAACCGCACGGCCGATCTGCCCATGCAGTACGACGACCTGCTGCGCTATGAGTCCTCCATCCCCCTGCTTGATCAGGAAGGCAACGATACCCTCTGGGAAACGGTCTATTACTCTCAGTCCGACTTCGAGGATGTCAACCAGGCCATGAAACTGATCTATGCCCTGCTCAAAACCGATGGGGACGTGGAAGTGCTCGACCACCTGACGGTAGCCCGTATCGACTTCTGTACCTTTGGGAATACCAAGCCGTTCCGGGTACGCATCATCAACCGGCTGAATGACAACTACGACCATTTCTACATTAAAAAAGCGGATGCTTCCCGGGTGTATGGGCTGGAACTGGAGTGGCTGCTTTCGCCCAATCACGTCACCTACCTGATTGACGGGGCCACACTGATTGAAGAGCACGTGGCCGGCATCCCCGGAGATGATTTCATGAAGCACAACCTGCAGGAAACGACTTTCAATCAAATCCGTATTGCCAAGGAGTTCATCAAGTTTAATGAGCGCTGTTTTGTGCGGCTGCTGGGAGATATGCGGGCTTACAACTACGTCATCGCCATCACGCCGGATATTGAAGGCTCTCAGTACCGCATGCGCCCAATTGACTTTGACCAGCAATCTTTTGAGGGGCGAAAGGGATTTTACCTGCCGCAGTATTTCCGGGAAAACGACCCCATTATATACCTGGGCATGCAGCACATGACCCCGGAAACCGTCAAGCAGTACCAGCTGGAGGAACGCAGCCTGATCGCCGGGCGGGTCAAGACGTCACAAAAACAATTCAAGGCGTTGATGGACGTTATGATGAAGGACGAAATATCGACACCGGAGAAAACCAGGGAATTGGCAGATGGTCTGGCGCACCACCACAAAAACAAACGCTTTGAGGATTGCAGCACGATGGGGGAAGTGGTCTTGACAAACATTCAGCTGTTGCTCGAGAAAGACTTCAAACAAAGCATTTTGCTAAAGCCCAGAAACTAAAAAACCTCCCTCCTTTGAACTTCAGAGGAGAGAGGCTATCCCAAAAACCGATTATATATGTCAAAAATCCCAATTTATATTGAATAATAAAAATTTCTATCCGATTAATTCTGTATTTATTTCAAAACGAGCTAATTCTGTTGCGTTATGGATGGGCTAAATGCGGCTGAAATAAAGCGTTACGCCCGGCATTTGGCCATTCCTGGATTTGGTCCGGAAGGGCAGGTACGGTTAAAGCAAAGCCGGGTGCTTGTGATCGGAGCAGGCGGGCTGGGCAGTCCGGTATTGCTGTATCTGGCGGCAGCTGGCGTTGGGTACCTGACCATCGTTGATTTTGACCGGGTGGAAATGAGCAACCTGCAGCGGCAAGTGCTTTTTACAGAAGCAGATCTGGGGCGGCCCAAAGCAGAAGCGGCAGCTGACCACCTGCGCAAGCTGAACCCGCAGATTGATATCCGCACGATTGTTGCCCCTTTTACCAGGGAGAATGCCCGTGAGTTGGTCCGTCAGGCCGACCTGGTCATCGACGGTACCGACAACTTCCCCACCCGCTACCTGAGCAACGATGCTTGTGTGCTGGAAGGCAAGCCGCTGGTATACGGCAGTATCTATAGGTTTGAAGGGCAGGTCTCGGTCTTCAACCTGCTACGGGAAGATGGCAGCCGTGGCCCCAACTACCGGGATATTTTCCCCACTCCTCCCCCGCCCGAGCTAGTGCCCAATTGTGCCGAAGGAGGCGTTCTGGGCGTACTGCCGGGTATTATTGGCAGCATGCAGGCCAATGAAGCCATCAAATTGCTGGCACGGGTCGGGGAACCACTGGATGGCAAACTCTACCTCTTCGATGCCGCTACGCTTTTGTCCCGAACGATTAAGATTGTGAAGAATCCCGAAGTGGCAATTGGGCACCTCATTGATTACGATCAGTTTTGCAACCCTGCTCCTGCAAAGCCACTGCCGTCTATCACTGTGACGGAATTGGCGGAATGGCGTCAGCAGGGCATACCTCACCAATTGATAGACGTGCGGGAGCCCTACGAGTACGAAATCGCCAACCTGGGCGGGCGGCTCATACCAATGGCTGAACTTCCCGCCCGTAGCATCGAACTTTCAAAGGAAACGCCTTTAATCCTGCACTGCCGGAGCGGACAGCGATCGGCACGGGCCGTAAGGCAATTGCAGGAGGCCGGCTTTCAAAACCTCTACAATTTGGAAGGCGGGATTCTGGCCTGGGCCGAAGCCATAGATCAGCAAATGACAACTTATTGATGTTTCCACGCCTGTCAGTCAGCTTTAAGCCGGTACCGCAGCCGGACTGCTCCATTACTGTAGGACTTTGAATCGAGGAGTTCCACCATCGTCTCCGGAATGCCACCTGGGAACAGGGGAATCCCCTCCCCCAGAAAAATGGGCATCAGGAACAGGGTGAACTCATCCACCAAGTGTTCTTTCATCAGGGCTTTGATGATTTGAGCACCGCCGTCGCAGTAAATGTCCTTGCCAGGCTTGGCTTTGAGCTCCCGGGCCAGTTCCACAACCTCTCCTTTGTGGAAAATGATGCCGGGCTGGTCCGGAATATCCTGCCGGGTCACGACGTAGCAATGCGGGTATTGCTCGGCTGCAGGAAAGTTCCCTGCTAGTTTCATGACTACGTCATACGTCCGACGTCCAACGAGGTAGGTATCAACCGACTCAGAAAATTCGGCATGCCCGAAGTCCTCCCCTTCGAAGCGGGACAGAAAGCTCAGGTCATCGCCAGGGCCGGCGATGTAGCCATCGAGGCTGAGTGCGATGAACAGTTTTATTTTCCGCATGGTCAACTGATTAATTCCCGGACGGCACCTTCTACTTCCAACAGCAAGTCGGCACCGTAGGCTTTCGCCGGGGTTTGGAATCCGGGCTTGGCTTGCCCTTTGAGTATCCGCTCAACGATCATAATACTGGTCAGGGCGGTGAGGGTGTACCCTTCCGGCATGATAGAGCGTGCGGTCCGGGTATCACCTTTGGCATTCGTTACCCGGCCCCAAACCAGGCTGCGGCCGTTTTTGCGCTGTTCGGCAGAGGGTCCGGCGGGACCGCTTAGCACCCGCTTACGGGCACGTGCTTTTACAAATGGCAGGCGCAGGAACCAGCCGAAGTACTTCTGTAATTTCACATACCGGTACGTTTTAGGGTGCACCGCAGTGTAGGTTTCAATATTCGGAATGCCGGAGGAATAGTAAGCCGTGGAAACATCACCCCAGGGAATGGTCATGACCAAACGCTTAAAGTCATCGGCAAATTCCACCGTCATCGACTTGTGACCGAGGGGGACTTTTGTGATTTTGCCATTCTGGCGAACGGCGCTGCTTTCTCCCAGGATTTCCGTCATCGTCAGGGCAGTACCCCGGGAAAAGCGGGTGCCCTGAGAAGCAAACGCCAATTGCAGGTGGGTGGCATCCGGGAGCTGTTCTTTGAGGAAAACCGCCATGCAATCGGTAGGTACCACGTCGAAGCCGGTGCCTGGCATCATCATGATTTCCGCTCTTGCTGCCTTTTCCCCCAGAGCTGCGCCCGTTTCAAACACCGGGATTTCTCCGGTAATATCCAGGTAATGGGTGCGGCTGCGCAGGCAGGCTTCCATCATAGGGCGTGCGGTATGGATAAAGGGGCCGGCAGCGTGCAGGACCAAATCGCAGCCTTCCAGCTGTTTCGCTATATTTTCGGCATCATCCAGCGGAAAAATCCGGTATTCCAGCCCAAGTTCTTCCGCCAGGGGTTGCACTTTTGACGCTGTCCGGCCTGCCAGAATTGGAGTTAAGCCTCGGTCTTTGGCATGGCGTGCGATCAGCTCACCGGTATAGCCATTCGCACCGTAGATCATCCAGTGTTGTTGCATCAATTGACTTTTTGTGAAGAGGCAAGATAATGAATTCTCCTATTGACCGGCAATTAACCGGATACTTGATGCTCCCATTGTAAATCTTTCGTTTTAGGAACCTGACATATAAGGGAATGCGGTTTCTCTTCATACCTAAATTAAGATAGCTTGGGAAATCTTTCACTCCTTCTAAATCCAGTTTCTATGAAAACCAGACTTACTTGCCTACTCCTGTTCAGCATGGTCTTTACTCTTACCGCACAACAAAGTGTAATGGTGCAAAATGGTCAGTTGCGTGCCCGATTCTCCTCCCGGGGGCTGGCCAATGATATTATCAATGACGGGCCACTCCTCACTTACTTTGATGAGTCTGACCAATCCGATAAACCCCTTGTACTTGCAGCAAATTTATGGCTAGCCAGTCAGGGTACAGAGGGCAACCTTTCACTTCACGCAAGAACTTATGGCAACGGCCCCGTAGCTCCGAGCAGCCTGCTTCCCAAGGTCTTTCAGGTAAGCGGGCAAGCTATTGCCGGGCACAGGGCAGACTACGAGGACAACGGACAAATTGATGCCCCTCAGGATGCTATATACGGTTGGCCTGCTTTTGGCAATCCTTTCTTTTCTGATTATCACGATGGGCTAACCCTGCCCGATGTGCCAGCAGCGATGCTTGCCCCTTTCCGTGATGCCGATGAAAACGGCATCTATAATCCTGATGCCGGTGATTTCCCGGTGTTATCAGAAGAAAGTTGTGAAGATTTTGAGGGTCTGAATATCATTCCAACACAGATGAACTGGTGCCTGTACGAACTGGAAAATTCAGATTCCGAAACCACCTACCAGGTCCAGGCCAACCTTTTTTACTTCCAGTGCGAGGAAAACAATGCGCTGAACAACACCCTTTTCCTTAAACACAAGGTGCTAAAAACAATGGATATGCCCGACGCCACCTCCTATTGGAGCTTTTGGGCAGATATGGACCTTGGCAACCCAAATGATGATTATCTGGGGAGCTTTCCTGAGCAAGAAGCCGTCTTTATTTACAACGCCGACAATGAAGATGAAACGGATGATTTGTTCACCGGCTTTGGACAAAATCCACCTGCTTTTGGAGTCAATATTCTGGCAGGCCCTGGCCAAGCCCCTGCCCTGCCCGTGCCTATTTCGAGCTTTATGCCCTATTTCAATAGCAACGGAAACTATCCACCGGCTACCCTTGATCCGGCAACTCCACAAGAATATTTCAACTTTATGACCGGAAGATGGCGGGATGGGCAGCCTCTGACCGAAGGCGGCCTGGGCTACACTAGCCAACAAGTCGTGGAATTTGCTTTCCCGGGTCTTCCTGCCTCAGAAAACACCTGGACTGAATATTCCGCAGAGAATACACCGGGAGACCGGCGGGCGCTCCTCAACTATGCTCCCATTAATAATTACCTGCCAGGCGATATCAGGACATTCCATACTTCCTTTGTCTACTCAGACAATCAGGCTGATCATCTTACGCAGGTAGAAGGTTTGCAAATACGCATGGACAGCATTCAGGGCTTCTTCCTGAATTGCTATGACCCTAATGGTATTGGTTTTCAGCCTTGCAACCTGATCCTGACTGAGGTTGAAGCATCCTTATCACAGCCTAAAAAGCTAACGATTTATCCCAACCCTACTAAGGGACCGTTAACGATTGAAACTGAGGTTCCAATTGAGCGGATATATGTACTGGATTTACAGGGGAAGGTCGTATTTGAAGACCATTATCAGCAACAAATCGACCTCTCTCATTTGCCGAAAGGCATGTATTTACTGAGGGTAAAAGCAGAAGGGCAGTTGATCCATAAGAAGCTGCTTCGTCAATAGTAATGGTCAACAACTTGGAATGACTTGAGTCACCCCAAATCTACAATCATTAAGTTGCAGCCCCGCACATCGCTGGCATCAAGGCGGCCGAGGACTTCAAAGCTGCCATCGTCGTAAACACGGCCGAGATCATCAGTGGCGATGAAGCTAATGGTATCCAAATTGGCCAGGTCGATGATATTCAGGGCTCCGGTCCTGCCAGGGGAAGGCTGCGCAAAGGGGTCAGTGATTTCACGGGTGCGCACCTGCATCGTTGGGGCAGCCCGAAAAAGCCCCTTGCCGGTGGAGTAGGCCTGAGACAGGAGCTCTGTCATGCCGTATTCGGAATGAACTTTCTCCACCTGAAAAGCCTGCCTGAGCTGAGCATGCAGTTCCTCCCGGGTGAGCTCCCGGCGGCGGCCTTTCATGCCCCCGGTTTCCATGATGGTGATGCCGGATAAATCCGTGGGGTGGGCTTCTGCCAGGTCGAGCAAGGCGAAGCTTACGCCAATTAGTAAGGTCGGCTGCTGGCTTTTTTGGCACTTTTGCAAAATCCTTAGCAGCTCATCGGTGTTATACAGAAAGAATCCACTGTTTGGATGCCCGGATTGGCGAATAAAATCTTCCACCATAAAAACCAGGGAGGAGCCACTGCGTTCCAGATAGGAGGGTAGCAATGCCAGCACACAGTAATCTTTGAGGCTGCCGTAGAAGGTTTCAAAACCACGGCGGGCACTTTGCTGGTAGAAAGCCTTGCTGCGCAGCAGGTGTTTGCTGGAAATAGCTCCGGTGGTGCCGCTGCTGCTGAAAATCGCATCCGGTTGCCAATCACCAGTTTGAATGTTGTAACTTTTAAACAGCGAAATCGGCAGGAAGGGGATATCAGAAAGGCGTTGAACTATTCCCGGCGGTTGCCCAAGCAGCTCCAGGTAGCGCTGGTAGAGTGGATTACACGCCGCCTGAAACCTGAACACCTCCAGTGCTAAGGGTTCAAAGTCAGAGGCAGTAACCTGCCCGATGCGCTCTTTAAGCGCTGCATGTTCTATTTTATAATTCAACAGTTGAAATTTTTCCGATGAAAACGACATCCCTGGTAATGATTCTTGGTCTTAGCCTGGCGCTGATCAGCTGCGTAAAACCAAAAGACTACCCCATAGAACCCAAAATTGAATATATTGGTTTTAACAAACTTACTATACTACAGGGCGGACCTAATGCCCCCAACGACACCCTGTTCCTCCGTTTGGGCTTTACCGATGGCGATGGCGACTTGGGCAATGATGACTCCGCTATTGATATTTTCATAACGGATAGCCGGACGCCCCGCTTCCAGGAAATCCGCAAACTGCCAGTTATCCCTGAAGAAGGCGTGGGCAATGGTATCTCCGGTGAAATTATTTTGCGCTTTCCAAACAAGATAGACCAAATTTGCTGCCTTGAGGGGGAGGAAGCATGCGCCGGACCGATCGAAGGTGTACCTTCAGAGACTTTCTCTTACCAGATACAAATTCGGGACCGGGCAGGGAATTTAAGCAATGCCGTACGTACTGAAACCGTTACTATCCTATGCGAGTAGTGATTGACAGACACTGTTCAAAAAGCCAATTCAATTTTGACATTGAGCCAAGTTTCACCCAACTCCTCTTTAATTGTTTTGTTTGGTTATTATTTGGCGCAAAGCTTAATCTTATGGGCATTGGGCTCGGATATGGTTTCCAACTTTTGACATATGCCCAGCTTTCAAAACCCAAATGCGTTTCAACAGAAAAATTTTTCAAATGAGAACGAATTCCCTGGTACTGCTTCTAGCTTTAGGTTTCGCTGCATTCAGCTGTGTCCAACCACCGGACTACCCCGTAGAGCCTGAACTTGAGTACATCGGTTTTAACAAACTTACCTTTCCCCAGGGAGGAGCCAATGCTCCCTTTGACACCCTGGTCCTCCGTCTGGGCTTTACGGATGGCGATGGCGACCTGGGCAATGATGACTCTGCCATTGATATTTTCATAACAGATAGCCGGACGCCCGACTTCCCGGAAATCCGAAAATTGCCGGTTATTCCGGAAGAAGGCGTAGGTAACGGCATTTCCGGTGAAATTATTCTGCGCTTCCCGAATCAGGTGTCACAGCTGTGCTGCCTTGTGGAAGGTGAGCAGGGATGCTCTGGCCCGATCCCGGGAGTACCCTCAGATACCTTCTCTTACCAGGTCCAAATTCAGGACCGGGCAGGCAACCTAAGCAATGTCGTACAGACGGAGATGGTCACACTAATCTGCAACTGACAGCCAGTCGATATTCTTCTTTAGCAAGTCCAGCGTTTGTTGTTCCGGGCTTCCCGGTGACGGTTGGTGGCTGTATACCCAATGGGCAACCGGAGGCAGGCTCATGAGAATGGACTCGGTACGCCCATCCGTATCGAGACCAAATTTGGTGCCTTTGTCCCAGACCAGGTTGAACTCCACGTAACGGCCCCGGCGCAGGGCCTGCCAGCTCAGCTCCCGTTCTCCGTAGGACTTGTCCTGATTTCGCGCGATCAACTCACTGTAGGCAGGAGCAAAAAGCTCCCCCACCTCTTTCACAAAGGCAAAAACAGCCTCTTTTGAAAGCCCTTCGTTATCCTCATTCAGGCGATCAAAGAAAATGCCCCCCACGCCCCGCGTTTCTTTACGGTGCTTCAAATAAAAATAATCATCCGCCCACTTTTTGAACCGGGTATAAAATTCCGGATGGTGCCGGTCGCAAACGGTCTTTAGCTGTTCGTGGAAATACCGCGCATCTGTTTTGTCAATGTAGTGCGGCGTCAGGTCAATGCCTCCTCCAAACCAATACAGCCCGTTTTCCATTTCAAAGTAACGAACGTTCATGTGGATGATGGGCACCATTGGACTGACCGGGTGCTGTACGATACTTACGCCGGTAGCCAGAAAGCGGCCAGGCTCAACTCCCAATGCACGGGTAATTCGCTCCGGCATCTCCCCGTGTACTGCAGAGAAGTTGACGCCCCCCTTTGCGATGCGGTTTCCCTGAAGGATACGGGTGCGTCCGCCGCCACCACCGGGGCGTTCCCAGGCATCTTCCTGAAACTTGCCCCCGCCGTCTGCCGCCTCCAGCTGTTGACAGATACTATCCTGCAGCGTTTTGAAGTATGAAATGATTTCCTTTTTATCAATAACCATAATTGATTTTCGTATTTTGGTGTTCAGGACTTAACAGTTGCACAAAATACATCCTTTGTTCAAGTCGCACCTATTCATATTGTCAAGGCATTGTAAACGCCTGTTTTGGGGAGCATTCGTACTGACCGCAGCGCTGTCTGCTTCCGGCCAGTCGGGCCCGCCTTTAGATAGCCTCTTAATGCAGCTAGAAGGGGGAACCAATTCAGCCAACCGGGGACCCCTCCTTAATAAAATTAGCTACGCCTATTATTCCTACAAACTAGACTCTGCTGTTTACTACGCGAAGTTAGCAGAAGCAGAGGGGATAGCGCACTCCGATACCGCAGTTATCGCACGTGCCTTGACACTACAAGGCTCTGCCGCGGCTTCTGCCGGCAACATGCCTGAGGCTATTCGAAAAACCGAACAAGCGCTGAATCTCGCGCTTTCGATAAGCGACAGCGTCAATATCGCCAATGCCTCCAACAATCTTGCATTGATTGATATGAAGGCCGGTAATGCAAAGCGGGCACTCACGCTTTTTCAGCAGTCCTTAGACCACACTACTATCGATACGCTTGGGCGGATTTATACGCTAAAAAACATCGCACTGCTCTATAACCACAGCGGGGACGAGACCGCTTCTGAAAAGTATATGAATCAGGCCATTCAGGAAGCTCAGACCTCTAAGGACCCAAAAGTTTTGCAGATGGTCTTCTACACTAAGGGTAAATTAGCTATGGGAGACCGTGCTCAACTAGACTCTGCATTGTTCTTCTTCGAAAAGACCATATCCATCAGCCAAAAAAACAAGGATGCCACTTTTGAAATTCAAGGATGGATTAACATTGGCGTGATCCACCGTGAAGCAGGGCGCCAGGAACTTAGCCGGAGAGCCTTCCAGAAAGTTATCGCGCTTTCTGAAGCAATAGGATACCCATTTGGGATATTTTACGGCCAAATGGGAATGGCTACCTCCTATCTGGATGAAAGCGCATTTGACAAAGCTCAGGAAGCCATTCAGCAAATCCCAAAGAACTACCCGCTATCCCTTGGTGATAAGTTAGCTTACCACGAGCTTCTGGTGCAGTACTTTCGGAATACCGGGCGCTTCCAGGAAGCACTGGCAACACAGGACTCTATCTTCTTTTATAAAGACAGCCTGGCAAGTACAGAAAAGCAACAGGAGCTGACCCGGCTGGAGATAAAATACGAGGTCGAGCAAAAAAATCGGGAAAATGAGATCCTTGCACTGGAAAAAGAACAGGCTGAGCAGCGAGCACTCTATCAAAAACGACGGGGAGTATCCGTTTTGTTTGTACTCCTGACTCTACTGACGACCAGCCTGTACCTGCTCTGGCAGAAGCGCCGTTTCAATCTTCGCCTTAAAGAACAAGTAGCCCTTCAGACAGAAAAACTCCGGAAGGCCAATAAAGAGCTAAAACAATCCAATCAGGAGCTGGAACGGTTCACCTATATTGCCTCCCATGACATGAAAGAGCCGCTTCGGAATATCATCAGCTTTTCCATGCTGCTCGAACGTAAAAAAGAGCTTTGGGAGGGCAATCAGGAGGCAGTAGACTTTTTTGCCCATATCAAACGCAGTGCCAAGCAAATGCACACCCTGATTCAGGACGTACTGGCTTATGCACAGGTTCGGGGCGGACAGGAAAAAAGTCAACTCATCCCCGTTGACCTCAATGAGGTTTTTTCCCAAATTGAGGAAGCTCTGGAGCCCCAACTGAAGGAGAAGAACGCAAGGCTTTACAGCGAAAACCTAACCTTCCTAAAGGGGACTCCCCACCACTTTTATATCATACTGAAAAACCTGGTGGAAAATGGGCTCAAATACAACGAAAGCAGCGCGCCAATCGTCATCGTCAGGCAGGAACAAAAAGTGAATACCACTCAGCTATTGGTCATTGACAATGGCATTGGCATTCCCAATGAGTTCAAACCCAGGGTATTCGATATGTTCTACCGCTTGCACGGACGTTCGAAATACCAGGGCACCGGACTTGGGCTGGCTATTGTAGACCGCCTGGCTCAAAGCCTTGAAGCAACCATAGAAATAAACGACCGCTCCGGTGGAGGCACGATCTTTACCATTCACTTCCCCAACTAAAACCTGTCTTTTCTGCATGGGCTCGAAAAACCAAAATGGTTTCCTGTTTATCGATATACATAATGAATTTTCGTATTTTAGTGGCTAGAACTCAACAATTGCACAAAATACAACCCTTTGCTGAAGGCACACATATACATATTGCAAAGGCATTGTCGACGCCTTTTCCGGATCATCCCTTTGATCCTGATAACGGTGCCCGTTTTCAGCCAATATGATGCGCCGGTTGACAGCCTGAAAAGCTTATTGCATGCTGACCCTCCTCCTTTAAAACGAGGAGTGCTTCTCAATGACATCAGCTACGCTTACAGTGTTTATCAGTTCGATTCGGCCTACCACTATGCTCAATTAGCGGAGAAAGAAGGCATTGCACGAAAAGATACCTCGGTCATTGCAAGGGCTTACATCCTACAGGGGTCTGTCGCTTCGGCTCGGGGCGACCTTGCTGAATCCATCCGAAAGACGGAACAGGCACTCAATCTGGCGCTCAGAATTAACGACAGTACGAATCTCGCCAACGCCTATAACAACCTTGCCTTAGTGGATATGGATGCCGGAGATGCCCAGCAGGCACTCAGCCGGTTTCATAAATCGCTGGACTACACTACAGATGACACCCTGGGGCGGGTCTACACCCTCAATAACATCGCTTTACTGTATTACAACAGCGGAGATGAAGCAGCTTGTGAAAAATATATGGCTCAAGCTATCGCAGAAGCACAAGTGTCTGATGACCCTTTGGTCCTCCTGGAAGCCTACTTTACAGAAGGTATGATCAAGATGGAGGATACCACACAACTGGATTCCGCACTGCTGCTCTTCAATAAAGCCCTCAATATAAGCCGGGAATATAAAGACCTGACCACCGAAGTACACACGCTTATCAATATCGCCATTATCCACCGGGATGCTAAACGTACGGAACTCAGTGAAAACGTATTGCAAAAGGTGATTAGCCTCTGCGAAGAAAACAACTATCCACTCGGTGCCTACTACGCTATTCTGGAACTCGGTGAGTTATACCTGGACAATAAGCTATACACCAAAGCCTGGGCAACACTTCAACACATTCCTGTCCAAAATTCGATGGCACTAGGGGACCAATTGCTGCTGCACGAACTTAGGAGCCGGTATTACCGGGAAACCGGTCAGTACCAGCAGGCATTGTCAGAGCAGGATTCTGTCCTGTTTTATAAAGACAGCCTGTCCAGTACCCTAAAACAACAGGAGCTAACCCGGTTAGAAGTCAACTACGAAGTGGCTCAGAAGAACCGTGCCAACGAAATCCTTGCGCTGGAAAAGGAACAGGCCGAGCAAAAGGTCGTCAATCAGAGGCGCCTGGCACTGCTAACCGTACTTGTACTGGTGCTTTTGCTTTCCACCACCCTGTTCTTATTGTGGCAGCGCCGCCAGTTCAGCCAGCAGTTGGAGCTACAGGTAGAACTGCAAACCCAGGAACTGCAAAGGGCAAACCAGGAACTGGAACAGTCCAATCAGGAACTGGAAAGGTTCACCTACATTGCTTCGCACGATTTAAAAGAGCCACTTCGCAATATCATTAGCTTTACTACGCTGCTGGAGCGAAAAAAGGCACTCTGGGTGGACCATCAAGACGCCAGGGATTTTTTCAGCCACATCAAACGCAGCGCCCGGCAGATGCATACCCTGATTCAGGATGTGCTGGCTTATGCACAGGTGCGCGGAGGACACAATAAAACGGCCTTGACAAGGGTTGATCTGAACGAAATCATGGCACAGGTACAGGAGGCCCTTCAGCCGCAGCTCGAAGCTAAAAATGCCAAACTCTACAGCGAAAACCTAACCTTCATGGAAGGTACGCCACACCACTTCTACATCATACTCAAAAACCTGGTCGAAAACGGATTGAAGTACAACGAACATAAATCGCCCATGATCATAGTACGGCAGGCGTTGAAAACCGAGAATCCCCGATTACTGGTTATCGATAACGGTATTGGCATACCGGATGAATTCAAGCCCAAAGTTTTTGAAATGTTCTATCGGTTACACGGCCGGTCTCAGTACGAAGGCACTGGTCTTGGCCTGGCTATCGTTCAGCGGCTCGCCGACAGTCTCGGTGCAAGTATCGAAATCAGCGACCGCCCGGGCGGTGGGACTATTTTCTCTATTGAGTTTGCTAACTGATGCCCGCCTTTTCCGCAGCAGCAGCCACCACTTTTTTGCTGTTGCCTATAAAGATCTCATTCTCCACTACAACCACCGGGCGTTTAAGGAAGGTATATTCCTCCAGGATCAGGCGCTTGTAGTCGGCTTCGCTCAATTCCTGCTCGTGCAACCCCATAGCCCGATATTTTCGGGAACGCCGAGTAAACAACGCTTCATACGAGCCCGCCATATCATACATCTCCTGTAGCTGTGCTTCGGTAATTGGCTCGGTTTTGATATCTTGCAAGACAAAGCCCTCTCCGCCATTGAGTTCCCCGATGATGCGCTGACAGGTTTTGCAAGTGGACAAGTGATAAATTTTCTTCATCTTTTTTTCAGCAAAGATAAACGATGCAACGCATTTCCAATGCCGAACTCATCTTAAATGCCGACGGCAGTATTTACCACCTTAACCTCCGCCCGGAGGATATTGCCCCTACCATCATTACGGTGGGCAATCCCGGCCGGGTAGCCCGGGTCTCTCAATACTTTGACGAGGTGCGGGTGAGAAAGGAAAAACGGGAGTTCGTTTGCCATACCGGCCGGATCGGGCAGACAGAGCTGTCCGTGCTTTCTACCGGTATCGGCCCCGACAATATTGACATCGTCATTAATGAGCTTGACGCGCTGGTCAATATTGATTTCGAAACCCGTACGCCAAAAGCGGAGCATACTGCGCTGAATATCATCCGGATCGGCACTTCCGGCTCGCTGCGGGCAGACCTTCCGGTGGACAGTTTTGTGGCTTCAGCCTATGGTATCGGGCTCGACAATATGCTTTCCTTTTACCAGTACCAGCAAAATCTGGCTGAGGCAGAGCTGGAGGATGAACTCCGCGCTTTCCTCAAAGAGAAGATGGACCTGCCCTTTTACGTTTGCGCTGGCAGCAGGGCGCTATTGGAGACGGTTGGGCAGGGCATGCATCCTGGTATTACGCTAACGGCGGCTGGCTTTTACGGGCCTCAGGGGCGGCAACTCCGGCTACAGCCCCGATTCAATACCGAACGGATGGAGCAGCTCGGCCACTTTTACTTTGGCCAGACGCCCATCACGAACTTTGAAATGGAAACTGCCGCCATTTACGGGCTTTCCCGTATGCTGGGCCACCAGGCACTGTCCACTAACGTCATACTGGCGAACCGGCCGGCCGGGCAGTTCAGCCCTGATCCCAAGAAATCGGTAGACCAACTGATCGAGTATGTTCTCGGAAAGCTTTGAAGAAAAGGCTAAAACTTTACAATCACCCCTACCGGCAAAAGAAAAGCCCGGAACCAACTTAATGGATCCGGGACTTTCTGTTTTTTATACGCTTCCTCAGCTTAGCCGTTCCCTTTCTTATGATCGGCCAGGAACTTCTCCAGACCAATGTCCGTCAGTGGGTGCTTCAGCAAGCCCATAGCGGCATCGAGCGGGCAAGTGAAGACATCCGCTCCGGCACGGGCAGCATCCACGATATGCTTGGCATTACGGATAGAAGCCGCCAGGATTTCCGTTTCATAGCCCTGAATGGCATAAATTTCAGCGATTTGCTCAATAAGGCCGATACCGTCCCAGCTGATGTCATCAATACGGCCGATGAATGGGGACAGATAAGTCGCGCCTGCTTTGGCAGCCAGGATCGCCTGGCCAGCAGAAAAGACCAGGGTGCAGTTGGTGCGAATGCCATTGTCACGGAAGTAGCTCAGCGCTTTAACGCCGTCCTTAATCATCGGTACTTTCACCACGATATTCGGTGCCAGTTTGGAAAGTGCTTCTCCCTCCTTGATGATGCCCTCGAAATCAGTGGAGATGACCTCAGCACTCACATCGCCATCCACGATTTCACAGATTTTCTGGTAATGGGCGTAGATGTTGTCCTGACCGGTAATTCCCTCTTTTGCCATCAGAGAAGGATTGGTGGTTACACCGTCCAGGATACCTAATTCATTGGCTTCCTTAATTTGATCAAGGCTGGCCGTATCAACGAAAAACTTCATATTGCAGGTTGGTTTTACAGTATTTTCAGAATAGGTTTCAGAGATAAAACCTGTGGTATCCGCAATAGTTTGGTGAGATATCTGGAAGGAGAAAAAAATAAGGCGAGCAACACATCGCACCGCTCAACCTGCCTACCCTTGCTGCGTTTCCGCCCTGGGGGAGTTCAGCGGGAGCTGGTCGTGTGTGCTCGCCGGACGGCAAAGGTAAGGGGTTCCTTGCGAAATTCCAAAACTCTGCCCCCGGCGTTACAATTATTTTTGCCCTCCTTTGGGAATGATCTCTGTCTTTTCGCCAAAGTACTGCACAAAGCGCTGCAGATCAGCAGCTAACTCAGCGTTCTGAGTGGCTTTGTAGTAGGTATCCGCCAGTGCTCTCAGGGTCTGGAACATAAAGCGGTCCATTTCAATCACCTGCATCTGCTTAGTCCACAAGTCGATCCTAAGCGTATCTTTCGTCTCCCGGTCAAAAATAGACAACAGAAAGGCTTTAGCGGACTGCAGCTCCGGCCCGTCAGGCCCATCTACCGATGCCCATTGTATGTCGATAGGCATGTTTTCAGCATCCAGCCCTACATTTATTTTTATTTCTGACCACTTCTTAACTTCGTCTGCCATGTTATTTTCTGATTTTCATTTTTTTTAGCCCGATGGCACCACCTAGCCTTCGATCAACCCTCTACCGGCATTAGCGATTTCATAAATCCTTTCCGAATCATACACAATCTGACCGGGTTGCAATCCCTGAGCGACAGCAATCATCGCTTTTGCTACATCCTTGGCTTCCACCGGGCGGTATTTGCCTACCACTTTACCCCGGATGAAAGGAGCAATGCCCCGGGTCAGGCGCACAGCCAATTGCTCTGCAAGGCGTTGTTCCTTCCTTGGCCCCAGCAGCAGTGAGGGCTCGAAGATATGTATGCCCCACAGGGGCAGCTCCCGGATTGCAGCTTCCAGTTCCCCCTTTACCCGTGAATAGAAAAACAGGGAGTCCGGATCTGCCCCAACGGAAGAAACCAGCATCAGCTGATTGGCTCCTGCGGCTGCCGCGGCCTTTGCAGTTTCGTAAGCGTAAGTGAAGTCCACTTTGTAAAATGCCTCTTTGCTACCGGCCTTAGCCATAGTTGTACCCAGGCAGGAAAAGACATCCTGCCCTTCCATGAGGTACTGGTAATCAGCGGCTTTATCAAAATTGATAATATGCTGCTCAAGCCCTTCGCCCTCAAAGTCGAGCTTGCGCCGTCCAAAACTGACTACCCGTTTGTAGGCAGGGTGCGCAATCAATTGCCGGAGCACAAAACCGCCGACCAAACCGGAGCCTCCAAATACCAATGCGGTCTTCTGATGTTTGCTGATTTCCATATACGCCGTAAAAGTAAGAACTTTTCCTATTCTACCGCGACACCGGCAAGGTATAGTAGGATGCTGAAATGCCGCCCCAGATGCCAAGCCCACCTTCCACATTAGACTCAATCAGCGTATAGCTGGAAAAGGGGCCTTGATTGGCGGTGTTAAACTCCACGGTATTCCAGAAATCAAAGTGGGCCTCGTCTATAGTTATCCACTTTACAGTGATGGTATCACCAACGGTGTAAAAGCCAAAAGTCTCCAAGTCAATATCCGCACTTCCTCTGGGAATAGGGCGGAAGAGCGGGAACTCCACCACTTCGCCATCAAACAACCGATCATCTGTAACAGAAGCCCCCGGACTGATGATCGGGCCGCCATTGGTACCTACCTGATAGCGGTAAAAGTTGGGAGTGCCTGCGGGGTCTTTCAGGTAACCCACCAATTGTGCCAGGGTATCAACAGGCTCGCCCGGTGGAGGCCGGAACCGCAGGGAGTCGATCGGCACATGCTCCGGAATACTCGTTACCGCAAGTAATTGACGGCCCTCAGCTTCTACCATAAGGGTATACGTTTTACCCGCTTCTCCTATCATTGAGAAACTCATATCAATATACACACAAAAGTTGAAGCCGAGGCTGTCTACTGCAAGCCCGAAGGCATCAGCAGCGAGCTGTTTTTCCAGCGGAGACAATTCATTGAGACACACCTCTTCCAATTGTACCGTATCCTGACCATCAGTAATACGCACCTCTGCTCCGCTGACGAAGTTTTCGTTGAAATCCTCAGCGCTAAACTCTGAGAAGAAGGATGTAGACCGGGAAAGAATGACAAAAGGAGGGCGCAGCTCGCTTCCCGCTTCAATGTAGCCTTCCACTACGATTTCCGGAGGCAGGTCAGCCGAGGCGGGCACGAATTCCTGCTCACAGCTTAGTGCGAGCCAACCTGTTACCAGGATAAACAAGAAAATACGATTCATGCAGTATGTTTTCTGCTGGCAGAACAACCGGAGGCCGGGGAAGTTTTAACAATTAAGCCTTAATCCGCTTATACCGTAGCCGGATGGAATTGCCAATCACCACCACATCAGAAAACGCCATAAAAAGGGCACCCCACATCGGGTTAAGAAAGCCCATAGCCGCAATCGGGATGGCCACGATGTTGTAGGCAAAAGCCCAAAATAAATTCTGCTTGATCGTCAATACCGTATGCTCCGAAATGCCAAAGGCTTTGCGTAGGTACTCCAACTTACCGTTTAGCAGAATGATCTGCGCGGATTGGATGGCTACCTGGGACGCATTGCTTAGCGAAACACCAACGGTCGCCTTGGCCAGTGCCGGGGCATCATTGATACCATCGCCGACCATAGCAGTAGGCACCTGATCGGAAAGGGCAGCTATGCGTTCCAGTTTTTGTTCCGGCAACTGGGCGCCATAATACTCCTCAATCCCAAGTTTGCCTGCCACTTCAGCTACCTTCGCCTCCTGATCGCCGCTCAGAAGCACTGCAGATTTACCCTGGGATTTAAGGTAAGCTACTGTCTCTGCTGCATCCGGCTTGATATCATCTGCTAAAGTGATCGTTGCTAACAGGGTATCATTTTCGATCAGATAGAGGGCTCCTGGCTCCCCGGTAACCTGTGGCGGCAGCATCCGGTCAGAGCCCAGCCGAATGGTATGCCCATGTTCGTCCAGTGCCTGCAGGCCGCGCCCTTTCAGTTCTTCTACCTCCTGCAACTCCACCGCTACGCCATTCACCCGGCTTTCCATCTCCCGTAGAAGAGACTGTGCAATAGGATGAGAAGAGTGCTGCTCCAGTTTATAAATCAAGGCGTTTGCCCGAGCCTCATCCGGCTGATGGTACTCAATATGCTTGATGCGGAAATCGCCTGTGGTCAGTGTGCCCGTTTTATCGAAGACAACTTTTTTAACGCGGGAGAAGACTTCCAGGGTCTGCCCGCCTTTCACCAGAATGCCATTCTTCGCCAAACGCCCCACGCCTACCATCACAGCTGTAGGCGTAGCCAGGCCCATCGCGCAGGGGCAGGAAATCACCAGTACAGCAATCGCATTCATCAGTGCCTGCCCGAAAGCCAGCCCAAAGACGAAGTGCCCCAGCAGCAGCGTCAGAAGAGCAATGCTCAACACCACTGGCACGAAAATAGCACTGATTTTATCTGCCAGCCGCTGTATGTCCGGCTTGTCCTGCTGAGCCGTTTTCACCAGTTCTATCATTTGGCTCAGCACCGTATCCCGGCCCGCTGCCGTGACTTCCATTTTCAGAGAACCGCCAACGACCACCGAGGCCCCGATGACCCGGTCACCAACCGACTTATTCACCGGCAGGCTTTCGCCCGTCAGCATGGACTCGTCCACAGCCGCTTCCCCTTGCAGGATTTGGCCATCCAGGGGTACTTTATCGCCTTCGTTCACCAGCAGAGTATCCCCTACTTTAACTTCTTCCCGCTTCAGCGTGACCACCGCTCCGGATGGCATGATCTTCCGAGCGGTTTCCACCTGTAGCTTCGTCAGCTCCCCAATCGCGGTCGTGGTCTGCTCCACCGCTCGCTTTTCGAGCCAGTTGCCTACCAGCACCAGTGTGACAATCGTCGCACTTGTTTCATAAAAAATGTAATTGGCTTCCCAAAGCAGCGTCCCCACCAGGCTGTAAACGAAAGCTGCTGTACTGCCCACAAAGATGAGCACATCCATATTGGGCACACCTCCCTTAAGCGAGCTAAGGGCCGAGCGGCCAAAGTGCAGGAACCCGATCACGAAAGGCGGCAGGCACAGGGCCATTTGGAACCAGTAATTTTCCATGATGGCCAACTCCACACCCGCCATCATAAAGAAGTGGTACATCAGCAGCGGGAAAGTAAAAATGGCACTGATCAGCAATTTGCGCTCCAGCGTCCACCAGGGCCCTTTGGTATCGCTGTCTTCATCCACCACCGAAAAGCCCAGTTTGTGGATGCCCTGCCTGACTTTTTCCCGGTCGATGCCAGATGCCGTTTCCCGGTAGCGCACTTCCTTAGTCTGGAAATTCACATACACCTCTTCCAGCCCCTTGCGCTCCAGAAATTTATTCAGGCTGGCCGCGCAATTATTGCACGTCATGCCCTCTACTTTCAATTCTACTATATCGTTAGCCATAGTGATGGTCGCTTTTCTGTCTGAATATAGAAAGGATGCTAAACCTTGCCCGCCCTTTCACACTTGTTAAAGGTATGGAGCAGTTGTTTAATTTGGAACAGCTACCTTCGTATTATTAACACATCAATCCAAAATCAGATTAATGATGAGAACGCTAAGCCTGTTATTTGTGCTTGCCCTGTTTTTTACCAGCTGCCAAAGCGGTGGCAACACCGGCACCACCGAAGAAACCACCGCTGATACCACTGCGGTAGATGCCAAACCCGCCACCAGATATTTCCTTACGCCATTCAGTGAGTCGAAAGCTTATCCTGATGCGGCCATTGAAGGGGTCACCTACGATGCCGGAAAATTCGACTTCACGATAAGCGGAGAAACGTACGAACTCGGTGTACAAACCCCCGACGCAGACGCTAAAATGTGTGCCAACAGTGCCAAAGGACAGCACATCCACCTAATCATCGATGATCAGCCCTACGCTGCTAAATACGAAGCGTCCTTTGACTACGAAATCGAAGACGGCGACCACTACATGCTTGCTTTTCTTTCCCGCTCCTACCACGAGAGTATCAAGACTGATCAGGCCCACGTTGCTAAGAAAGTAACGATCGAAAACAATGGTTTCATGGCGGTCGATAATATTACAGAACCTATTCTTTTCTACAGCCGCCCCAAGGGCACGTACACCGGTAAAGCTCAGACAGAAAAGGTCATGCTCGACTTCTACCCAGTCAATGTACCTGGCTTCGGCAACGAACACATGGTCAAAGCGACTATCAACGGAGAAGACCATATGATTGATACCTGGCAGCCTTACTACATTGAGGGCCTGCCAATGGGCGAGAACACCATCACGCTTACCCTCGTTGATGCCGAAGGTAATAAAGTAGATGCGCCGCTCAATCCGGTCACCCGCACCTTTACCCTGCAGGAAGACCCGGCAGAATAAGCATTGAGCGCACCTTGCTCATGTATTTCAAGTGAAATATTCACTTCACAGGCAGTCTGCACCCGCGGGCTGCCTTTCTTTGTACCCTAAATACAAAAAGTGCTGCTCGCACACTGTGCGGCAGCACCCAAAAGCCAGTAAACCAGTAGCCCTTTGGCTACTAACAAACAAACATTCTTGACACTTCAAAGGAAAAAGTGCAGCCCGTGTAGCAGGTGATCTTGCCCCACACTGCTCTCCTTACCAATCTAAAGAAGTATGGAAACGGGCCACACCGGTATAATCCCTTTCGAAGTTGGCTCTCTCACCGAAGGCGCAGCATTCTGCACCCATATTCCGGTGTTTTAGTATTTTGATGTAGTTTCGTTTTTCAATGACATCTAACTAATACCAACAACCGTGCCAAAAATGAAAAACCACACTTTGATACTGTTTTTTCTGGTCCTGCTTTGGAGCTGTAACGGCTCTGAGACCAAGGCTCCTCCCTACACTGCTCAAAAAACAGCCCTGGCGAATGAAGCCGCCGTGGTCTCCCCTCACCCGTTGACGACGCAAGTCGGTATAGACATTCTCAAAAAAGGTGGAAATGCAGTGGATGCGGCCATTGCCGTGCAGTTTGCCATGGCGGTAGCCTACCCCCGGGCGGGCAACTTAGGAGGTGGGGGCTTCATGGTGCTCCGGCAGCCCGATGGCAGTACGGATGCACTGGACTACCGGGAGCGCGCGCCACTCGCGGCTCAGCGGGACATGTATCTTGACAGCACCGGGCAGGTCGTCGAAGGGCTGAGCCGCAACGATGCGCTGGCCGCCGGCATTCCCGGTACGGTAGCAGGTATGGAAGCGGCCTTTAAAAAATACAGCGCCCTAAAAGACTGGAGTGCGCTGCTAGAGCCTGCCATACAACTGGCTGAAGAGGGCTACCCCATCTCCCCTGCCGAAGCCGAACGCCTTAATGGATTCCAGGAAGCCTTCCGTACCTACAACGAAGGGCCTAACCCTTTCATCCGCGATACTTTCGAGGCCTGGTACATCCTTAAACAGCCGGTCCTCGCCCGCACCCTACGCAGGATTCAACAACTGGGCGCCCGGGGATTCTACGAAGGCCCTGTAGCCGAAGCTATAGTACAGGAATCTCAGTCCCGCAACGGTATCTTCACCCTGGAGGACCTACAGAGCTATGAACCTGCCTGGCGCATCCCAACCCGTGCCAATTACCGGGGCTATACCGTCATCAGTATGCCCCCAGCCTCCAGCGGCGGGGTGGCGCTTTCGCAGATGTTAAATATGGTGGAACCCTTTGACCTGCACGAAAAATCCTTCCACAGCGCTGAGACCGTCCATCTGATGGTGGAAGCAGAACGCCGAGCCTTCGCCGACCGGGCAGCCCACCTGGGCGATACCGACTTCTACGATGTGCCTATGGACTCCCTCATGAGCCGGGCTTATCTCGACCGGCAAATGGCCAACTTCGACCCTGCACAGGCTACGCCAAGCGACAATATCATTGCCGGAGATTTCAAATTGCTCAAGGAAAGTTTTGAAACCACGCATACCTCTGTGGTAGATGCAGAAGGGCAGGCCGTATCCATCACCACAACGCTCAACTCCAACTTTGGCTCCAAGGTCTGGGTACGGGGCGGTGGCTTCTTTCTTAACAACGAAATGGACGACTTCAGTGCCAAACCCGGCGTACCCAATCAGTTTGGGCTATTGGGTGCAGAAGCTAACGCCATTGCTCCCCAAAAGCGGATGCTGAGCTCCATGACGCCTACTATTGTGGAGCGGGACGGACAATTGTATATGGTCCTGGGCGCACCGGGCGGCTCCACCATCATTACGGCTGTTTTTCAGGTCATCACCAATGTTACTGACTTTGGAATGTCCTTAGAGGAGGCGGTAAATGCCGGGCGGTTCCACCACCAATGGCTGCCTGATGAAATCCTGGTGGAGCGGGGTGCCCTGCCCGACAGCACCATGGCACAACTAAGGGCCATGGGGCATACGTTCCGCGAAATTGAGCGCATGGCAGTGATCAAGGCTATCCTAAAGGACAAGGATGGTACACTCCACGCGGCAGGTGATTTCCGTAACCCGGATGATGATGCACGGGGGTACTGAGCAAAATGTTGAGGGTTAAAAAAATGCCCAGGCTCCGGTTGAATTCCGGAATCTGGGCATTGCACTCTTCGAATTGAGGTTCATTACAATTTACCCGGAAAATGTCCTGGGTTCGCCTCATGCATCACTTTATAAACCTGCTCAAAGACATCCTCAGGGCTGGGCTTGGTGTAGTAATCCCCGTTGGAACCGTAGGGCGGGCGGTGCGCACGCGCGGTCAGCGTCACAGGATCGGAGTCAAGGTAGCGGTAGCCGCCCTGTACTTCCAGCACTTCCCGCATCATGAATGCTGTAGCGCCACCAGGCACATCTTCATCCATAAAAATAATGCGGTTGGTCTTTTTCAGGGATTCGAGGATAATGTGCTCGAGGTCGAAAGGCAGAAGGGTCTGCGCATCGATCAACTCTACTGAAATGCCCTGCTGTTCTAGCAACTGTACCCCTGCCTGCGCTACGCGAACGCAAGAGCCGTAAGTGACCACCGTCACATCCCGGCCTTCATGCAGCACTTCTGGTACCCCCAACGGAATGGTGTACTCCCCGAGATTATCCGGCACACGCTCTTTCAAACGGTAGCCATTCAGGCACTCCACGATCAGAGCCGGGTCATCAGACTGCAGGATGGTGTTGTAGAAGCCGGCCGCCTGTACCATATCACGGGGCACAATGACGTACATCCCACGCAGGGCGTTCAAAATCATGCCCATAGGCGAACCAGCATGCCAGATGCCCTCCAGCCGGTGCCCGCGTGTACGGATGATAGCCGGTGCTTTTTGCTGGCCATTGCTGCGCCAGCGTACTGTTGCCAGGTCATCCATTAGGGGTTCCAATCCGTAGATCAGGTAATCGAGGTACTGAATCTCTGCGATGGGGCGAAGGCCACGCATCGCCATGCCAACGGCCTGCCCCATGATGGTCCATTCCCGGATGCCAGCGTCAAAGACCCGGCCTTTACCATACTTTTGCTGCATGCCTGCGAAACCCTGATTCACATCGCCAATATCGCCAACATCTTCACCGAAAGCACAAAGCTCCGGGTATTGCGCCAGCTTTTTATCGAAGAATGCGTTGAGGACTTCGTAGCCATTTTTCACTTCTGATTCATCAGAAAACGCTTTGTGCACTACCGGTACATTTAGGGCTGCCTGAGGGGAGTCGCTGTACAGGTGCGCGTGGTAATGCTTGTGGGCCAGCTGATAGGATTGTTCAATCCAGTTGCGGAGGTTGGTTTCTGCATCCAGCTCGCCCCCCATAACTTGGAAGAGCATACGTCGGGCAACTTGTGTCACCTCCCCGTCTACCGGGTGCATGAGCCGGTCAAGCTCTTGCTTAAGTTCGTCGCAGGGGCCATCATCCGCCGGGATTTGATCAAAGATTGCTTTGAGGTCCTTTAGTCGCTTTTTGGTCGGAGCGTTCGCCGCTTTCCAAGCCTTGTCGCGGCACTCCTTAGCATAAGCTTTGGCATCTTTACGGATTTTTTTCGCTTCCTCTTCGGTAAAGATGCCTTCCCTGACCATCCACCGCTCCATTAGCAGGATGGGGTCGTGGTCTTTTTCCCACTGCAGGCGCTCTTTTGACTTGTAGCGTTCGTGAGAACCGGAAGTGGAGTGCCCCTGTGGCTGAGTGACTTCTGTAATGTGGAAGAGTGCCGGGCGGTGGGTCTCCCGCATTTTGGCGATACCTTTCATGTAGGTTTCCACCAGTTCCGGATAATTGCCAGCTTTGACTACGTAGATGTCTATGCCAGTATCATCGCCTTCGGTTTGGAATCCTTGAAGGGCTTTAGAGATACTCGCTTTAGCCGTTTGGTACTCAATCGGCACAGAAATACCGTAGCCGTCATCCCAAACTGATATCGCAAGCGGCACCTGCTGTACGGCAGCGGCATTGACGGTTTCCCAAAAGACCCCCTCAGAAGTCGAGGCATCACCTATAGTTACAAAGCTGATTTCCTTACCGTCCTGAGAGAAGTCCCCCCCACTTAACATTTCTGCATTCACACGGTAATGCTTGGAAGCCAGGGCTAGTCCAAGTGAACGGGCCATCTGCCCGGCGGTACTGGAAATATCTGCGCTAACATTATAATGATTGAGCAAGTCGAGCCATTCACCTTCGTCATCAATGGTAGGAGTAGCGAAGTGGCCGTTCATCTGACGGCCACCGGAGAAAGGATCGTTTTCAGGATCGGCATAAAGCTGGGCAAAGAAGTCTTCCACCGTTGCCAGGCCGAGGGCGAACATAAAGGTCTGGTCACGGTAATAACCGCTGCGCCAGTCGCCTTTGCGGAACGCTTTGGCCATGGCTACCTGAGGCACCTCTTTGCCATCGCCGGTAATCCCGAACTTGGCTTTTCCGGTCAGCACTTCCTTGCGGGCTAACAAGCTGGTTTCCCGGCTGATACAGCAAATTTCAAAATCTTTGATAATTGATGCTCTGGATGGCCCGTCTTCTGAATTCGCAGATTCACGGGTGAAAGAATGGTCTAGCATACTTTTATCAGTTGTACTGGTTATAATTTGGTTTATTTTGCGCTTTTGCAAAATTTAATTTCAAAGGGCTTGGTTTTAACTGTGCTAATATACAAAAAATTTGGCACAAACCCCACCGAAATAGACAAAGAAACCCTGTATTTGTTCAGATCATAAGCCGGTCCGAACCACTTGTTAAAGGGTGGATTAACAACTCATTAACCATAATGTAAGCGGTTCAGCTTTTATATTGGTAGCATTAACTGTATTTTTGGGTCGCATCCAATTTATTTGTGATCTATCAAAAAAAGAATAACGTGATGAAGAAAGTATTTTCCGTATTAGCGCTGCTGGCCCTGGTAGCTACTGTAGGATTCAGTCAGAATGATGCTGCTGCCACTCCGGTTGCCGCCGAAGAAGCCAAGGAAGGCCCTCAAATGTCTTTCGAAACTGAAACCGTAGACTACGGCACGATTGAGCAGGGATCTGACCCTTACCGTGTATTCAAGTTTACCAACACGGGCACAGAGCCTCTGATCATCACGCATGCCAAAGGCAGCTGTGGCTGTACCGTGCCTACATATCCAAAAGAGCCAATCGCACCAGGTGAAACTAACGAAATCAAAGTTCGCTACGACACTAACCGTCTTGGCAAATTCACCAAGCGGGTAACTTTGACGACCAACGCCGGTGATGAGAAGCAGATGCTGACCATCAAGGGTGAAGTGGTGAAGAAGCCGGAAGAGCCTGCAGGCCTGCCTGCCAATGAAGGCAATATGTTCAACAATCAGTAATTATTACTCAGTTACTGTTGTACTACAAAAGCCCCGGACTGATTCTCAGTCCGGGGCTTTTTATTAAGCTGAGCTTTATGCCACCAATCCATTCTCAACAGGCAATAGCCCACGCCTATGGAAGCCCAAAAACCTTTTTGCCATGATTGGGTTATTTCAGGTGCCCCCCTAACAAGGGGAATAAAAAAACCCTTACTTGCAATGAAGTAAGGGCCTCTAACCCAAACAAATAAACACAAAAACTACTTCTTAAGTGCTTGTCACAAACATAGGATGAATTATAATAATAGCCAAATTAATATATTTGGTTTTGTGACATCCTACACAGGCTTTATGACATGCAAAATACGAAAAACACAACAGATTCCTGTATTTTTTCGTGACGAATTTGCACAGCCCTAATTAGTATTTGCAGTGTCACACTTTTTTCCATTTGACTCAATCAGTAGGCAAAGTGCAAAATAGATACAAAAACAACGACTTTGTGACATAAAAACATAGACATGCTTTTACTACTTTCACCAGCCAAGACCCTCGATTATACTGAGCCGTCCACAGATCTGCACGATCAGCCCCGCCTGCTTAGTGACAGTCAGCCTCTGATTGACATTCTGAAAGACAAATCAGAATCAGAGCTCATGGACCTCATGAAAATCAGCGAAGACCTCGCCACCGTTAACCGAGAGCGCTATCAGGACTTCGAGCGCCCCTTTAACATGAGTAATGCCAAGCAGTCTGTTTTGGCTTTCAAGGGCGATGTATACGTTGGGCTGGGCGCAGAGGACTTCTCAGAAGAAGACCTTAAATTCGCGCAGGCACATCTCCGCATCCTCTCCGGGCTTTACGGGGTGCTCCGCCCGCTGGACCTCATGCAGCCCTACCGGCTTGAAATGGGCACCAAGCTCCAAAACGAACGCGGCAAAAACCTGTATGAATACTGGGGCAGCCGCATCACCGAGCTGCTCAACGCCGACCTAAACGCCAACGGGCAGGACAAAAGTGTCATCAACCTGGCTTCCAAGGAGTATTTCTCTGCTGTGAAGCCCAAAGACCTAGCGGGAAAGCTTTATCAGGTTGACTTCAAGGAATACCGGGACGGGAAATACAAAATCATCGCCTTTTACGCCAAGAAGGCACGTGGTATGATGGCGCGCTATGCTGTCAAAAACCGCATCACCAGCCCGGAAGGCCTCAAAGCTTTCGATATGGACGGCTATAGTTTAAACACAGACTTATCCAAAGATCAGCATTTTGTGTTTACCCGTGAAAGCTAATCCTTACTATCCGTAAGTTTGAGGTAATCCCGGACTGTCATTAAAAAGTACGCCCGCTCGTCTCCATCCTCAAAAAGCGGGGCGAAGGTAGAATCCGCAGCAGCGGCATACCAGGTTTCGCCCTGCTTCAGGCTTTCGTAGAGGCGCAGCCCCAGTTCATATTGTTGCACTGGCGTGGGCGGTTGCAGTTGCAGGGTTTCAGAAGACCAGCTGGTATCTTGCGAGAGGGTCAAAGGCGACAGGAAGCCCGCCTCCCAGTCATTGGGCTGCAGGAAAAGGTAGGCTTCATCCTCCAGCCAGTTGTTAGCGATGACTGGATAAAGGGCCGGGCGCCTGGTGATGGTTTCAAATTTACTGAGCCGGTACAGCTCAATGCGGCTCTTGGGCTGTTCCGCCACCGTATACTGCGTGCTCCGCATATTCTTGAAATACAGCAGGGAGGGCGGGGTGGTACGGAACCGGCGGTCTCCCGTACCCTTTTGACGCTCAGTGGAATCGGGGCTACAGGCCATACAAATCAAAAAAAGGCCCATGACAGCCCAGGAAGTTTTCATATCTTTCTTTTTTAAATTGCCCTAACTAACAACATGCGACAGATAAGGTTTTTCTTTGCCCTGCTGCTGACAACCGGCCTGACGATACTGGCCAGCCTGCACCAGCCCCTGGGGTCTCCCCTGCCCGCAATAGGCCAATTCCTAAGCCCTTTTACCGGCTTTTGGCAAAATGCAGAACGAGCCGATAAATTTCCGGACGAAAACCTGGTATTTCCCCAACTTTCCGCTCCAAGCGAAGTCCTGTTCGACGAGCGGGGCGTGCCCCATATCTTTGCGCAAAGCAACGAGGATGCCGCTTTCTTACAAGGCTATATTCATGCCCGCGACCGGCTGTGGCAGATGGATATTTCGGTACGGGCGACCATCGGGCGCCTATCTGAAGTGATGGGCGAGCGTACCCTGGAACGCGATCGTTTACAGCGGCGCAAAGGGCTGCTGTGGGGGGCTGAGAATGCGTTGAAAAAGTGGATGTCCTCTCCGGAGGAAGCTGCCATCATCAACGCTTACTGCGAGGGAGCCAATGCGTATATCAATAGCCTTAGCCCGGCAGACTATCCCATCGAATTCAAGTTGCTGGGTTATGCGCCGGAGCCATGGACGCCACTGCACATCGCCGCTTTTTACAAATCCATGTCAGAAGCCCTTTGCAGCCGGCACGAGGACATCCCTGCTACCAACGCGCGGTTACTGCTTGGCGACAGCCTTTTCCAGGTGCTTTACCCTGAGCATAACCCGAAGCAATCCCCCATTATTCCGGATGTTGTTCAGTGGGATTTCAATCCGTTGCCCCTGGCGCCTTCTGCAACCGGTGACAGCATGCTGAGCAGTGGTGCCACCCGGACGCCCTTCGAGCTACCCTCGCCATTCATAGGCAGCAACAACTGGGCGGTGAGCGCCGAAAAAACAGCCAACGGAGCCCCCATCCTATGCAATGACCCCCACCTACAGCTCCGCCTGCCCGCAGTTTGGTATGAAGTGCAGATGCAGACACCGGATTACAATGCTTACGGCGTTTCCTTTCCGGGCGTGCCGGGCATCATCATCGGTTTTAACAAAGATATGGCCTGGGGGGTCACCAATGTAGGGCATGATGTGCTCGACTGGTACCGGATCGACTGGGCGAACCCGGAGAAAACAGCCTACCGGATTGATGGGGAGGAAAAACCGGTGCGGGAAGTCGTGGAAGTCATTCAGGTCAAAGGGCGCGATGAACCCCTGCTGGATACCGTTCGCTACACCATCTGGGGCCCAGTTACCTACGATGACCCGGAACACCCACAGCATGACATGGCAATGCGCTGGCTGGCTCACGATGAGCCGGCAGAAAAGCCTTTTTACGCGCTTGGAGTATTCACCCGGCTAATGGGCGGGCAGGGGCTGTCGGATTACCAAGCCGCCTTGCGTGGGTGGGAAAGCCCGGCCCAGAACTTTGTCTTCGCCAGCAAAGCCAATGATATTGCGATTACCGTAAATGGGAAACTACCGCTTAAGGAAGATCAACAGGGCCGTTTCGTTCAGGATGGCAGCCGGTCCGAATCAGGGTGGAAGGGTTTCATCCCGCACGAACACTTACCGAGTGTCGTCAATCCCGAGCGGGGTTTTGTCTCCTCCGCCAACCAACGGTCAACCGCGCCTGATTATCCATACTACTACAACGGCGGCTTTGACGATTATCGGGGCCGCTACATCAACCGCCGCTTAGCCGAGATGGAAAATATTACCGTGGAGGATATGAAAGCCCTCCAACTGGACAGCCGCAGCCTGAAGCCGGAGGATGCCCTACCGGTACTGCTGCAATTGCTCGACAGCACGGCTTCCGAATTACGAGCGCACGAACGGGTCAAAACGTTGAGAAACTGGGACTATAATTTTACGAGGGACGCGGAAGCACCCAGCCTGTTCGAGGACTGGTTTGAAGCGGCCTACGCACACGCTTTTGATGAATTCACCGTATGGGAAGATTCACTGGAAGTCCTCCAACCCGAAGAATGGCGCTTCATTGAGCTGCTGGCCACCCAACCCGGGCATGCCATTTTTGACCATCAGTCTACTCCGGAGGTGGAAACCGCCGCGGAGGTCGTCCTAATGGCACTGAAAAAAGCGCTGGAACAGCCACCGGTCTCCTGGGCAGCGCATAAGTCAACTGACATCGGGCACATGGCCATGATCCCTGCTTTTTCCAGGTTAGACCTGGACGTAGGCGGCTATGGGGACGCGCCCAATGCCATTAAGCCCGAACACGGCCCCTCCTGGCGTATGGTAGTAGAGTTGGGTGAGCAGCCCAATGCGTGGGGCGTATTCCCCGGCGGCCCTTCCGGCAATCCAGGCAGTGCCTTTTATGACCCTATGGTCACGCCCTGGGTGGAAGGGCAGTACAATCGCCTGCACCTGCTGGACAGCCCTGATGACCCCGCTGTGAAGCCCCTTTACCGACTCACCTTCAAAACTGCTGAATAACTATGCAAAAAACATTATCAGCCACAATAGCCATTCTCGTGGGTGGAGCCGTAGGGCAGGCGCTGCTGGCCTGGTGGAGCCTACCGGTACTGGCTGCCCTTATTGCCCTTATTTTCCGTTTGCGCCCCCGCCCTGCCCTGCTTGGCGGATTCCTGGGCGGGCTACTACTGTGGGGAGGCTATGCCGCTATCCTTAATGTCCAAAATGATGGTATTTTAAGCGCCCGAATAGGAGAGCTTTTTGGTGGCCTTGGCGGACCATTGCTGGTACTCGTTACCGGGCTCTTTGGCGCTATATTCGCGGCCCTTGGCGCATGGACCGGCAGCCTAACCAGAGGGGATTCAGGCTCCTAAAGACCGTACTTTTCGACCGGCTTATTTCGTACAAAGAACGTTGCAAACCTTAATTCTGTCGAATAACCTTGACCGGAGGCGTTCATATCGTTACCTTGAATATCGAAATGCTAAAACAGACTAATGGAGAACAATAGTTATGAACGAGCCCGTAAAAGGGTAAAAGAAAAAAAGAAATTCTACGAGCACTTAGGCTCTTTTCTCATCGTCAATATTTTCCTGTTTTTGTTGAATATCTTCACTTCACCAGGCCACTTTTGGTTTATCTATCCACTCCTGGGCTGGGGCGTCGGCCTGATGAGCCATTATTATCAGGTATTCGGCTTTCCGGGCATGCGGGGAGAAACCGCAGACTGGGAGCAGCGGGAAATGGAAAAGGAAATGCGCCGGCTCGACAGTGGCTACTATGAAGAAGACCACCTGGAGCTCAAAGAACTGGATAAAAAGCCTCAAAAGAAATGGCGCGACGAGGACTTGGTGTAAGCCTTACATCCCGCCCGGCGTGCCTTCGGCTTCCGGCTGGGCTACGCTTTTATAGTAGACTCTGGAACCCGGCGCAACGCTCCGGGTTATCCATACATTACCCCCAATCACACTGTCGTGGCCAATGATGGTCTCCCCCCCTAAGATCGTAGCGCCGGAATAAATTACAACATTATCTTCTATCGTGGGGTGGCGCTTGGTTTTCGCATATTCTTTGCGGACACTCAATGCACCCAGTGTAACACCTTGATAAATTTTCACGTTGTTACCGATTTCCACCGTCTCTCCGATGACGACTCCTGTACCGTGGTCAATGCAAAACCGCTCGCCAACGGCGGCACCAGGGTGTATGTCAATCCCGGTAACGCCATGCGCATGCTCAGTAAGAATTCTGGGGATTAAAGGTACGCCCAAACGATGAAAAGTATTCGCCAACCGGAATACCGCAATGGCACGGAAGCCCGGGTAAGTCCGGATAACCTCGGTACGACTGACTGCTGCAGGGTCTCCGGCCATGATCGCATCCGCATCCATTTGGAGCAGCTCATAATTCCGGGGCAGCTCGTCCAGGAAAGCGGCTTCCAGGTCCTCTGCGGCCGTAGGCAAAAGGTCTTCAATCTTTTCAAGCAGGGCAAAGAGCTCCAGCTTCAGTTGCTGGTAATGCTGGCCGACCTCCCGTTCGCTTCGGTACCGCCGGTTTGCCAGTTCCGGAAACATAACGGTTAGCAACCCATCCAGCCAGCTGCACACCTCGCTGGGCGAAGGGATTTTGCGGGAATCGCGATGGGCGCGGAACAATTGCTGGATAAACTGCTGCTCTTTCATGATGATTTATTCATAATGTCTAATCATAAAAGTTGAACACCGGAAAAGTTTTACAAAGGCTTGCGTATTTCTGCCCATGCAGCTTTAGTACGGTCGTGTACCTTGGTTTTGATGAATTGCTCCAGAGCGGGAAAATCCACTTTGTCAAAAGTTTGTTGGATTTGGCCTTCGCTAAGGTAGCTCACCCGGTCGCATACTTTTCTAACGGTAGCCATAATGTGGGAGCTTAGCAGCAGACAAAGCCCATTGCGCTTTAACTCTTCCAATATCTCGTACAGAATTTCTGTACTCTCAAGGTCCAGCCCACCGAAAGGCTCATCCAGCAGCAACACTTGGTAGCCTCCCGCTAAAATGCCCAGTAATGCCAGTTTCTTTCGCATCCCGGTAGAGTAGGTCTCGGTTAGGCCCTTAAGTGGCAGCTGGAAAAGCCCGTTCCACTTATCGATTGGGAAGCCCGGGCTGCGATGGCTGCACAATTCAAGGTATTCCTGCCCGGTCTGATAGGGATAGAAATAGGGCTCAGCGGGCAGGTAACCTATCTCGGCAGGCGATAAAGTTGTTCCTTCCCAACTGACTGCTCCCGAAAAGGAAGGACCTAAACGGCATAATGCTTTAAAGAAGGTTGTTTTCCCAGCACCATTGCCCCCCAAAACACCGTGTATCTCACCAGCTGCGGCTTTCAGGTTAATCGCATCCAGGATGAGCGTATTGCCGTAACTGGCAGTCAGGTTACTGATGTCAAGCATGGTATGCCATTTTGAAATGATCCCGCGCTCTTTTCACAAACCGCAGCAGGTAAAAGCCCACCACTGGCAGGAGGAGGGGAAAGAACAGGCTAAAATAAGCCAGGGTAACTGGCAGGCTTTGAATGACCCGTTGCCGGCCCGGGTGCCAGGTGGCGTATTTATAAGCGATGGAGAATGCAAGCATCAGTGCAATAAAGCCTAAACCAATTAATGCGAGGTACCAGTATTGCGGATGAAAAGCCAGGTGCAAAGCCAGGCCCGGCACAAAAACCACCAACTGCAGCGCAAAATGCCGAAGCCCATGCTGCCATAGGCCTCCTCCATTTAAGATGACCGCTATCGTCACCTCCCGTGGCTCCTGATATTCAAATACCGATGGGATTAAGCTGGCCCAAAGCAACAAGACAATCAGCAAAACCGCCATACCGTAGGGTGCGGTCAGGCTTAGCAACCAAAGCAGGGCAAACAGGACGCCATACCGTCTCAGCGCGCTCCGCCATTCAAAAAGTGTAACGGGCAACCAGTTTACAATAAACGCTGGATTAAATGACGCCTGCACAGTCCGGACCGGAAGGAAGCCACACGCAAGGCTGCCCAAAATTGCGACCGGCAACATCGGCCAATTTCCACTGTAAATCAGTAAAGGCAGCACCACAAGAGTACTCACCATAGCATATTCCAGCCCCAGGATCCAGCCCACTGCAAACCCAGTACGCTTTAGAAAAAGGTGGTCTTTACGCCTGTAGTGCCAGCTTATGGAAAGCAACACAGCGATCAATGGGATACTCCACCCGGGCGCCCCGCCCATTGCTTCAACCCCCTGCAGGGCGAAGACCAGCAGCAGCGGCAGGGCAACAACTCCAGGCCAGCCTGCAGAATACAGGATGCGCCCAAGCTGCCGTATTCGGAAGCGCAAATATCCCCCGAAGCTAGTCATCATAGGAACACTCTGTTTATAGTATAATAAGTCAAGATAGTCTAAATGCCTGTTTTGTCCTCGTATTTTTCTGCTAACTAGACCTGATCACCGATAAAACACCGTACCTATTGCTCAATTTATGGGCATTCTGCATCTGTTCCTGTATTTTAGCAGCTATTCAAGTTGGCTTTCAAACTGGATACCCAAAACTAAGGCTAAGCCTAAAAACAAAGAATCCATGATTAAAACCCAGGGCCTAACCCGGCATTTCGGTGATTTTACTGCTGTAAAAGAAGTCTCCTTCGAATTGCAGGAGGGGCAAACCCTTGCCCTCATCGGCCCAAGTGGCTGCGGCAAAACCACCACCCTTAAAATGCTCAACCGCCTCATCACACCGAGTGCCGGCAAAGTTTGGGTAAACGGGCAGGACATCAGCCAGCAGCCGGTGGTGCATCTACGCCGCCAAATGGGCTATGTGATTCAGGATATGGGGCTGTTCCCGCACTACACCGTGGCAGAGAACATAGCCGTAGTGCCCAGATTGCTGGGCTGGGAAGCCGGTAAAATCAAATCCCGGACCGGTGCCTTGCTGGAGCAACTGGGGCTGGATACCGGAGCTTTTGCCCAAAAATACCCGAACGAGCTCAGCGGCGGGCAGCAACAGCGGGTAGGCATTGCCCGGGCACTAGCTGCCAACCCGCCCATCGTGCTGATGGATGAGCCCTTCGGCGCGCTTGACCCCCTCACCCGGCAGCAAATCCGGCGCGACTTTATGGAGCTGGAAGAGTTGCGCTCCAAGACCACCATTATGGTAACCCACGATATTGAAGAAGCCTTTGAAATGGGCAGCCTCGTGTGCTTGCTCAACCGGGGAGAAGTGCAGCAACTCGCCCCACCGGAAACCCTGTTGCAGTCTCCCGCCAATGAGTTTGTGGCCGACTTTGTGGCAGAAAAGGCCGCACAGCTCGAGTTGCGGTCGGCCAAACTGCGGGATATTTTTAGCGAACTGCCCGAAGCGCCGCCATTGCAAGGTGCCGCACTGCCGCTCCCCCCTACCCTGCCGCTCCTGAGAGCCATCTACCGACTTGCCAAAGCACGGGGCGAACATCCGCTTGGCTCGACCACCTACCAGGGGCAGCAACGCTATTTCACGCTTTCCTTACTTATTGAAGCCTTTAAAAACAACCTTCAGTCATGGGCGAACTAATTACCTTCTTCAGCGATAATCAGGAAAAAGTGATAGAGCAGGTCCTTGAGCACATCGGGCTTACCTTTATCTCACTTTTGCTGGCCGCCGTTATCGCGATCCCCGCCGGCATATTCATCACGCGGCGCCCTAAGCTGTCCGGTGGAGTTCTGGCCTTTACAGGAATACTACAGACCATTCCAAGCATTGCCTTGCTGGGTTTTTTGATCCCTATTTTAGGCATTGGGCTCAAACCCGCCATCTTTGCTTTGTTTTTGTATGCCCTTTTGCCGATACTGCGCAACACCTATACCGGCATTAGTGAAGTGGATGCCGCTGTTAAGGAAGCCGCCCTGGGCATTGGGCTATCAAAGGGGCAATTGCTGCGGCAAGTGGAGCTTCCCCTGGCCCTTCCGGTCATTTTTGCCGGGCTCCGAACAGCAACGGTGATCAATGTTGGGGTAGCTACGCTTGCTGCCTATATCGGTGCCGGCGGGCTCGGAGAGTTTATCTTTGGAGGCATCGCACTCAACAACGCCACGATGATCCTCGCCGGAGCACTGCCTGCTGCCCTGCTCGCCATAATCTTCGATCAGCTGCTGGCCTTGCTGCAAAATACCAACGCGCGCAAGCTTTCCAAAGCAGGCAAACCCCTGCTGCTCATCATCCCGTTGCTCTCTTCCGCCTACTTCTGGCCGCAGGCTTATGCACCAGGCTGGAGCGCCGGTTTCCCACCCGAATTCATGGGCCGCCCCGATGGCTATCAGAAAGTAGTGGACACTTACGGCGTGGATTTCACGACTACCATCCTAAACAATGCATTGATGTACAAAGCAGTCTATGAAGGTGAAGTAGATGTGATCAGCGGCTACGCTACCGACGGCCGGGTGGAAGCTTACAACCTTCGCCAATTAGAAGATGACCGCCACGCTTTTCCACCTTATTACTGTGCTCCAATTATGCAGAAAAAGCTGGCTGAGGAAAATAAAATACTAACGGAAGCTCTTGATTTACTCGCTGGCCGGATCAATGATTCGGTGATGACCGTGCTGAATTACCGGGTAGATTTCGACAAAATATCGCCTGAACAGGTCGCCCGGGACTTCCTAAAAGCGGAAGGACTGTGGAAATCGGACCAAAATCAAGGTGGGGAAACGCTGATTATCGGTTCCAAGATTTTTACTGAGCAGTACATCCTGGTAGAGCTCTTCAGTCAGCTCATTAACGGGTACACCGACTACGATGTGGACACCCGCCCGGGGCTGGGAGGCACCAAGATTTGTTTCGATGCGCTACGAAACGGCGAGATCGACCTCTACCCGGAGTATACCGGGACCGGGCTGCAGGTACTACTCGACCCGCCTCAGGACACCCTTGAGCGCATCATTACTCAGCCCGATGCTGTCTACCGTTATGTCAGCCGGGAATTTGAGGCCCAATACGGGCTACAGTGGCTTGGTCCGCTTGGATTTAACAATACCTATGCCCTGATGATGCGGGAGGCGCAAGCGGAGTCTATGAATGTTAAAACCATTTCAGACCTTGTAGGTCAACGATAGAAAAGCGAACTTCCCAGAAAAATGCGCCTCGGTATATTCCTATTTACGCTCGGAATCTTTCTGCAATTGCCTTTGTCTGCTCAGGATAAAATGGCAGAAATTAGTCTATCGGGCAGACCATTTGATGTTCAGCCCCACCCATTCCGCTTAGAACGGGTGATTAATTTATTGCCTATGGGGGAGTGTATCGGCTATGTACGGCTTGGGCTTATGCGGAACATTCGGGTTGCCCGGTTTCACAATCCGATGGAGCAGGAAATTATTTCTTTTCTAGCACCGGGGTTTTCTAATTTACCTGACGCCCCTGCCCTACTGCTTACCGTGGAGGAAATCCGGCTGCATGAACTCTATAACACTTACAAAGAACGAACGGTATGCGCGCTACGTCTCGGCTTCTATACTCGAGACAACAATGGCAGCCTCCAAGCCTTAGGACAGATTGCAACAAATACCGAGACATACCGATTGGAGACAAACCTTCAGACACATGGTAGCAATATTGAGCGGGCACTGGAAAGCTGCATTAATAGTTTTCTCAACCGATGGAGATCAGGAGACCTACAACTTATTCCTGTTACTGAGCAGGCGTTACTGATGCGGGCCCCCATTCCATCCTCAATTCCTTTGGGGCGCGAATTGCCGGAAGGTATTTTTGCGACCTACACCGACTATATTGACGGTCGGATTACCACTTTTCCCAGGGCGCACAAAATTGAAGATATTAAGGGTAAGCTAAGTATACAATGGGAATTTCCTGATGACTTATGCCTGCCAGATAGCAATCGGCTGGTTGCAGGGCATGATGGATTCGATTTTTGGGGGATCAGTTTTGACAGTAAGGTTTACACCCGCATAAAAGACGGCTATTATCGCCTGAATCCCAGCCGGTATGGGCCAGTTGCAGACCTGCCTGAACCACCTGACCAGTATGCCACTGCCTTCAGTATGTTTGTAGGCGGTGTACTTGGCGTCCTCACTTACGAGGGGATCAGGAGAATCAATCCCGGCAAGCTGGAGTACTACATTTCGCCTGGCTGCGGTGCACCGACCACTTTGGTTGAAGAAGTCCTTCGTCAGCCTGTATCCCGGGTATTGATTTACGCCTCTGACCTCAACAACTCCAATCAAACCATTGAGGTGACCATTGACGATAGCCTCAGTTTTGAGCTGGCCCCGGATGATTTTCGGTTATTGGAATTCGACCCCAGTCTGGCACAAACCCATATTTGTGCAGTGGACAACAAGGAACAGTGCACTACCCTGGACTTAAAGCTGTTTGAAAATCAGGTTTTGATGATTGCTGACCGCCGGAAAAAAGCACCCCGTTTAGATTTACAGGATAGAGGATCCAGTACTGAAATCCTCAACAAGATTAGATCCAGGTCTGCCCTATTCCAGCCAATAAAAGACTGACACACTTATTGATTAAACTCCTCCGCCTGATACCTGACCTCCCCGTCCACCATCGTCATCAGCACTTTGGACTCTAGGATTTCTTCGTCCGTACAATTGACCAGGTCATGTGAAAGCACCACGAAGTCGGCCGCTTTCCCTTTAGTAACGGAGCCTTTAAAGTCCTCCTCAAAGCCGGCATAAGCATTGCCCAGGGTGTAGGAATGGATGGCTTCCGCCCGGGTCATCCGTTGCTCCGGAAAGAATTCGAAACCATTATCTGCCCGTTTTCGGGTAACGGAAGCGTAAAAGCTCAGCAGCGGGTCCACATCCTCCACCGGGGCGTCTGTACCATTGGCGATAATGACGCCCTCATCCAGCAGGCTGCGCCAGGGGTAGGCACCAAGCCGGGAGCGCTCTCTGCCCAGTCGCTTTTCCACAAAGGGTGCATCGGAGGTACAATGGATGCCCTGCATAGAGGCGATGATGCCCATTTCGCGAAACCGTGGGATGTCTGCTGTATCGAGATGCTGGGCGTGCTCGATGCGCCAGCGGAGGTTTTCCTTTTCCGGATTTGCGCTGAGCTGTTCCTCATAAATATTAAGGACTACCCGGTTAGCACGGTCACCGATAGCGTGCACGCACATTTGCATATCGTTGTCCATAGCCAGCTGAGCGATATTTTTCACCTCCGGGATTGGCGTGGTGTTTTGCCCGGTGAAGCCTTTCTTATCGTTGTAAGCCCGCAACAGCCATGCACCGAAGGCACCTAGGGCACCGTCCACTTCAGACTTAATGGCCCGGCAAGTGAAATAGTGGTTGCCGACGTCAATTTTGGGATAGCCATCCAGGTTGTCTTTCATCTCATCGTAGCTGTGGCGGACCATGGCCCACAGGCGCAAATCCAGCTCGCCGGCTTCTGCCATTTGCTCATAGCGCTCGAGTTCGAAGTATTTGGAACCAGCATCCTGGAATGAGGTAACGCCTTTTTTCAGGCACTCTTCTTCCGCCAATTCAATAGCCCTGTACCACTCTTTCGTTTTGGCTTCCTCAGAAAGACCGGCGCGGTAGTCATCGTATGCCGCATTGATGAGGCTCATGGCACGCTCTTCGAAAACGCCAATCGCCTTGCCGCGGGAATCCCGTACCACCTCTCCTCCTGAAGGATCGGGTGTTTCGGCAGAAACGCCAGCGAGTTCCATGGCCTTCGCGTTAGCAAACAGGGAATGCCCGCTTGCATGCCGCAACATGACCGGATTATCGGCTGATACGGCGCTCAGCGCATCGTGGTAAGGGTAGCCTAAAACCGATGGGCTTGGTGTCTCCGTCCACTTTTCCTGATGCCACCCACGGCCCACGATCCATTCTCCGGGCTCGGCCTGTTCAGCTGCTTCAGCTACCATCTGCACGATCTCCTCCCAACTGCTGGTCTTGAGGAAGTTGAGGTTGATAAGGCTGTAGCCAAGACCTGAAAAATGCCCATGCCCCTCAATAAATCCAGGCATCATGAAGTGTCCCTGCAGGTCAATCACATCGGTGCTATCGGTCCGGAGTACCATCACATCAGCAGTACTACCGACCTCTATGATTCGACCTTCCTTAAGGGCAACCGCCTCAGCGCCGGGTAACAAAGTATCTACGGTGTAAATATTGCCATTGATAATGAGGGTATCGGCTAATTGGTCAGTGGAAGGGCTTTGGCTACAGCCTGTGCCCAAAGCCAGGAGCAGGAAAAAAGCAAGGATTCGGTTCATACTAATTCATTGTTTGAAGGGCTCAAAATAACGAACTTTCGGCAAACTAATGCCGGTAGCCCTTCCAGGTCCCACCATACCGGTACCCCGGTCGTTGCTGGTGTTGCTTACAACAGCTTTTACAGACGAAAACCCAGGGCCCCTTCTTTTGAAGCTGTACTCTGTATAACGTTGTTTCCTCCCGATTACAGGTATTACAGATCTTTGTTTTCATATTTAAACATAAATGTGAATGAGGAGCGACAGTTTCAAAAAATCAGAAGAAAATTAACATGGATTTTGAAACCCAATAAAATCCCTGACGTATTAAGCATAGAAATATTAGAAATTACCTTATATTTACTCCCCCCTGCTGAGAGCACTATGTCTATCTTACCAAGATCGTACAACGTACAACACTTCCCCACAACACTAAGGCAACAAAGAACACGCTATATATCAATCTCGTGAAGAGGTTGACATTAATTAATTGATAACATCAAACAGATATGCCCAAAAACAGAGTGTCAGGCCTGTGCCTGACGCGCTGCCTTTTGCTACTTAATCTGTCACAGTAAACTGTAGAGGGCGCGGGGTTTTATATCTGTTTGGGTTCTTAAAGTTTTTTAAAACCCGAATATTTATGAAGTGTTTGGTACAGTTTCTAGGACTATTTTTTTTGGCGCTCCCCCCACTTCTGGCACAAAACACCCCTACGATTTCCCCCTGCGGTGCAATAGCCAACCCAGCCTCTATTCAATTGATGGACAGTCTACAGCAGGACTACGAGAACTTTGCAGCCGCATTTTCTCCCGGTAGTTACAGCACGGTGGATATGGTCCCCGTTCAGGTGCACATTATACGCCGGAATGATGGCACTGGCGGTGTAACTGAAGCCGAGTTCAATGCCGGGCTGACTGAAGTCAATGACTTTTTTATTAATGCGAGCATGGAATTTTTCCAGTGTGCGCCCATCAATTTCATCAACAGCGACACCTACTTCAACTTTAGCATTTCAGAAGAGACCAGCTTCTGGAATACTTATGGCGTAGAGGATGTCCTCAACATTATCATTCCAGGTGGCAGCCTCACGACAAGTTCAGGGGGTGGCCTTTGCGGATACGCTTACCTTCCCGGTGGCGGGCGCGACCTGATTACCGTAGCTAAAAGCTGCTTTTCATCCGGAGGGAACACCTTTGCGCATGAGGTGGGGCATTACTTCGGGCTTTACCATACGCACGGCAAGACCAACTGCGGAGGGCTGACCGATGAGCTTGTAAATGGCTCCAACTGCAGCAACGCTGGCGATGACATCTGCGATACGCCTGCCGACCCTGGCTTACTGGGCATTGGATGTACCGGATATGTGGTGTCTAACTGTGTGTATACCGGAACCTTCACAGATGCCAACGGCGACTCCTACAACCCGGACGTATCCAATATCATGTCTTATGCTCCTCACAGCTGTCGAAACACCTTCTCTGCCGGCCAGTATGCGCGGGCCAGCTTTTACAACACCAACGCCAGAGGCTACCTTTCCTGCGGTACAGCACCCAGCGTAGGTTCTACCTGTGCGGATGCCCAGCCTATCACCACCAATGGCAACTATTTTCCTGACGGGCCCGATGAGGGGAACGGTTGTGTAAACTGTTCCGGGGGCGCGCAGCATGCAGACTGGTACTATTACGATGCCCCGGCCAACGGAAGCATCTCCATCAGCAGCTGCCTGAATGATGTGAATACCCGGCTTTGGGTTTACACCGGCTCCTGCGGCAACCTCACCCCAATTGACAACAGTGATGACGACTGCGCTATCAGCCAGAGCGGGCCGAATCTCGCCAGTGAGGTCATCCTGAATGTAACGGCCGGCACCCGCTATTACTTTGAGTGGGACGACCGATGGTCCACTGATAATTTTGGGTTTGCCTTTTCCTATACAACTCCTTGCAGTCCACCTTCAAATGTAGAGACGGTTTCAGCGGATTACTCTCATATAACTCAGGATTGGGACGCTGTGCCCGGTGCACAGGGTTATAATGTAAGGTATCGTACCGTCCCAACTGCCCCATGGACGGTTGAGCAGGGCCTGACGCAAAGCGAGCACACCATGGAGAACCTATCTCCCTGTAATACGCTGGAGTGGCAGGTGCAGTCTGTTTGCAATGGCATACCAAGCATCTGGAGTAATCCTTATAGCATTGGCACAACGGGTTGCTCCGATGCCTATTGCTATTCTTACGGCAACAGTTGGAGCGCATGGATCACCAGTGTAGCGCTAAGCAACTTGTCCAATAATTCCGGCAACGGAAATGGATACTCCAACTTCACCAACATGAGTGCTAATGTGGTACAAGGCCAGTCCTATACCCTGATTATGAATTCTGATGATGAGTTCGTAGCGCCTGTTTACTGGCGGGTTTGGGCAGACCTTAACCAGGACAGCGATTTTGAAGACGCTGGCGAGCTGTTGCTTTCCGCAGCAACCAACAGCAGTTCCCTCGTATCCGGAGCGATCACCATCCCGGCCGGAAGTATGATTGGAAATACCCGGCTGCGTATTAGCATGGACCGCAATAACTTCCCTGAGCCTTGCTCTACCGGTGGGTTCACCGATGTAGAAGACTACAGCCTGAACATACAACCCGGTTTTTGCAGCGCGCCATCAGCTCCATCCGTCAGCAACATTGGCTATGCTTCTGCTCAAATTGCATGGCCGCCTTCTCCCGGTGCCACCGCTTATCAAATCAGGTACCGGACCGTGGGCAGCTTTACCTGGTCCACGACTTCCTGGCTAAGCGATACGACGGATTACATCTACAATCTTATCCCTTGTTCAGACTACCAGGTGGAGGTTAGATCGGACTGCGGCAGCAACTTTAGCGACTTTTCTGCTACTTCCGCATTTTCCACCATTGGGTGTGATGACGCGTATTGCTATTCTTACGGCAACAGCCGAAATGTATGGATAGACCGTGTAAATGTAGGCGCCATCAATAATATTTCCGGCAACGACCATGGATATGGCCATTACACCAACCTGAGTACCAGCGTTCAGCCAGGGATTAACTATCCCCTGTTCCTACAGGCCCAGGGGCTATCTTCAAGTACACTGGTTTACTGGCGGGTATGGGTCGATTTGAACCAAGACGACGACTTTGATGATGCGGGCGAACAGCTTTATCAGGGCACAAGTGGCAGCCAGGGATCTCTAAGCGGGCAGCTATCTATTCCTGACAACCTGGCTTCAGGCAGTACCCGGATGCGGGTGGCTGTGAGCACAGGAGGATACAGCGCACCCTGCGCTACGGGAGGCATCCGTGAAGTAGAAGATTATCAGCTGACCATAAACAATCCCGACTTCCTGACCATCACACCGGGCAGTCTCAGCATACCCCATACCGGGGGCACAGCAGGCTTTAGCATCTCCTCCAATACCAACTGGCAGGTGGCAGAGAACGCACCATGGCTAGATGCCAGCCCGTTGAGCGGTATTGGCGATGGTATCATTACGTTGAACGCTACACCCAACCTAAGCACCAGCAGCCGTACCGTGAATGTCCTCGTAAGCGGAGATGGCGTGGCCGACCAAATCGTAGCCGTTACTCAGGCAGGTGCTCCTGCCAATATTGCCATTACCCCTGCATCGCAGGTAGTGACAGCACCGGCAGGACAAACCACCGTTGAGGTCTCGTCCAATGTGAGCTGGACACTGAGTTCCAGCCAAAGCTGGGCAACGCTTTCTCAGACAACAGGGTCTGGGAATGCGACGATTACGATTTCCTACGATGAGAATATGACGGCTACTCAGCGTACAGCTACCCTGACGCTAAGCAGCCCGGGGCAGCCCAACCAAACCGCCACCATTCTGCAAAACGCTGCTGCCACCGGGCCGGTCCTGACCATTAGCCCGGCCAATCAGCAAGTGAGCGCTCCGGCAGGACAAACAACGGTTTCCGTAAGCTCCAATGTAAGCTGGACGGCAAATACCAATCAGTCATGGGCAACACTTTCTGCAACTTCAGGAAGTGGTAATCAGACCCTGATCGTTTCTTTTACTGAAAATACTACGGGCGCCCCACGTTCTGTCATGGTTATTGTGAGCACGCAAGGCTTGCCTCCCCAAATGGCAACCATCACACAGGCAGCAGGCACAGCAGCTACTCTAACGGTAACGCCTTCCAGTATTACCACCGAGCATCCTGCCAACTGCGTGAACTTCAGCATCAGCAGCAATACCTCCTGGACAGCCAATTCCCAGACAGCATGGATTACTTCTGTTACACCCGCAAATGGTACAGGAAATGGCACGGTCACGGTTTGTTATGAAGCCAACAACAGCGGCTCCCTGCGTATTGCCAATATCCTGATCTCAGGCGGAGGCACCTCAACTACAGCTACGATCAATCAGAATCCGCAATCAAATGTTGCACCATGGCCGGTCACGCCCACCGGTATCACGCATACTGTAGTATTGCCGGATACCCTTTTCAGCGACCTGGGCGGCAGCATACTCAGCCCCACCGACTGGATTGGCTTCTTCTACGACGATAATGGCACCCCTCGCTGTGCCGGTGCCGGGCAATGGGACCCTAACAATAACACAGCGGTAACCGTGTACGGCGATGACGCCCAGACTCCTTTGAAAGACGGCTTTGACGAGGGAGAATTTTTCCAGATCCGCGTACTGCAATCACTGACACAGGACACCCTGGATGCTCAGGGCGCGTTTGCACCGATTGATAATATCATTTCGCACACCAACCGCTTCGCGCTGGATGGTCTGAGCAAGCTCGACAGCATCTTCATCCCTACTACCGGCGCACCCTGGACCGTTACGGTGACGGGGGACAACCATAGTGTAATTGTGCCCGATGACCTGTTTAGCAGTATTGATGGGCAGCCATTGAGCACGGACGACTGGATCGGCTTCTTCTACACCGATACCGACACCATGCGCTGTGCCGGGTTCGGACAATGGAATCCACAAAGCAATACGGTTATTACGGTTTACGGCGATGATTCTCAAACCCAGGAAAAGGACGGATTTGCACCGGGTGAAACCTTTACCGTTATGGTCTGGCGCACTTCGGAGGGCCTTGCCTATGAGGCCCTCGCGACCTATGCCCCAACGGATATCCTCATCACCCATACCGACAGCTACTCCAGTGATGGCATCAGTGCACTGGAAAGCCTGACCGTAACGCTTGACATTTCGCTGGATATCACCTTAGATGTGGGTTGGAATACCATATCCAGCTATGTGATGCCAGAAAACCTGGCCATCGACCAGATCTTCAGCCCGGTAGCCACAGATGTTATTATTGTTAAAGATGGCGTGGGCAATTCCTACATCCCAACCTTCAACATCAATGACATTGGCAACTGGAATATGCTTGAGGGCTATCAGGTCAAAATGGGGAACACCAGGGTACTGACTCTCACCGGTGAGCAAATGGACCCTCAAACCTCTATACCGCTTAGCTCCGGGTGGCAGATCGTAGCCTATCTCAGAGACAGCCCATCACCCATTGCTGGTGAAATGGCCAGTATCGGTTCCAATCTCCTGATCGCCAAGAACGGCACAGGTGACACCTACATTCCGGCACTCAATATTGATGACATCGGTAATATGATGCCCGGACGCGGCTACCACCTCCGGCTCACTGCTGATGACACGCTGGCTTACAGCCCCAACTCCTTAATCAGCCCGGATTTGAATGCATTGTATGCACCCGTTCCGGGAGGTGAAGGGGACGCTATGCTGGAAGAACGGGCGGCTGCCGGGCTCAGGCCCACTGGGAACAGCGCGACCCTTATTCTCCCGGCACCTGTAGCCAATCGTTGGCTGATGCCCGGTGATGAAGTCGTGGTGACGGATGCAGAAGGTAATGTGTTTGGCCGCAGCCGCTACGAAGGCGAACACTTTGCCCTAACGGTGTGGGGAGACGATGAAGCGACGCCCCATCAGCAGGAAGCCCTGAAAGCCGGGCAGCCTTATTACCTGCAGTTGTGGAGAGGTGGGCAGCAATCGGCTGACTTTTACCGCCCGTTGTTTGAAAGCGGACAGGCACCACGCTATCAGAAGGACGATGTGCTGGTCATCAATGGACTGGAAAAAGCTACCCTGTCTGGCAAGCAGCCGCAAGTTGCGCCCAACCCGGTCCGGGATGTGCTGAATATTGGGCACCATACTGCAAAGGCCGGCCCGGTTGAATACCGGTTATTCAGCCTTGATGGGCAGCTACTGCTTCGGGGCATCCAAACCGCAACCACGGCAGGGTGGCAACAATACCAAATGAATTTGAAGCAACTACAGGCAGGTAGCTATCTACTTCAGGTCACAGACGCGGAGTCGACCTTCAGCCAGCAAGTGATCAAACAGTAACTGTACCTTCGCCATGCTCAAAATGGCGAATAACCTCAATCCCAGGGCAATCGCATTAAAATAATTGGATAGAAGGTGTGATCTTGTGGTGAAAAAGCTATGTCAAGCAAAACTACTCGCTGGGAAGCCTTAACTACGCACTTTTCCTCCTTAGAGGACCCAAGGATAGAGCGTCGTAGAGAACATGATTTACTGGATATTATTGGTTTGACGATTGTGGCGGTGATATGCGGTGCAGATGATTGGGTCGGGATTGAGACCTTTGGCAAGGCCCGGATTGATTTTTTGCGGCAATTTCTCAATCTAGCCAATGGGATACCTTCTCATGATACCTTAGGGCGCTTGTATAAGGCACTATGCCCGAAGTCATTAGAAAAGTGCTTCAGTAGTTGGATACAAGCCATTTGTGATTTAGCTGACGGTGAGGTAGTGGCAATTGACGGTAAATGCCTGCGGGGCTCACATGACCGCCAAGACGGCAAAGCTGCAATCTATATGGTCAATGCCTGGGCTAGCCAAAACGGGCTATGCCTGGGGCAGGCCAAGGTAAATGAGAAGTCCAATGAGATAACGGCTATCCCTGAACTGCTTGACTTGCTTGATTTGTCTGGTTGCATCGTGACTATTGATGCGATGGGCACGCAGAAGCATATTGCCCAAAAGATCGTAGATAAAAAGGCAGACTACCTGCTGAGCTTAAAGCAAAATCATGGAGAGCTATATGATGAAGTCCAAGCTACATTTAAGCACTTGTTAGATACCCGGTTCACACAACGGGATGACACATGGGACAAGGGGCATGGCCGCATAGAGTCTCGTGTTTGTTATGCGGTGGACTTGCTAGCTGATGACTTTGACTGGATATTGTCAGAGGACTTGAATCAATGGCCCGAATTAAGCTCCATCACATTAGTCCAGTCCGTGCGGTACTTACGGGATGGGCGAATCGAAAAGCAGGAGCGCTACTTCTTGAGCAGCTTAAAACTCAGTGAATGCTCTGCTGCTGACATCAACCAGGCCATTAGGGCCCACTGGGCTGTTGAGAACCAGCTGCACTGGACATTGGACGTAGCCTTTAGGGAAGACCACTCTAGAGTACGCAAAGGAAATGCCGATCAAAACTTCGCCATAATTCGGCGGATCGCTCTAGGGCTTATTAAGAAAGACTCTAAGTCGAAGGTTGGCGTCCAAAACCGAAGGATGAAGGCCGCTTGGGATCAAAAGTACTTGATGCGGGTGCTACAATCTAAGTTTTAATGCGATTGCCCTGACCTCAATCCTCATGGGGCTGCCTTGCGCAGCCCCTTTTTTGTATATTACCTGCAAAATACGATGCTATGCGGCAAGTAAAACTGCGGATTACCGGCAAGGTACAAGGGGTGTTTTTCAGAGCCTCCACTCGTGAGAAGGCGCAACAGCTCGGTATAAAAGGCTGGGTGAAAAACGAGCCGGATGGTACCGTTTCCGCTGTTGGACAGGGGCCCGATGCCAATCTTCAACAGTGGATAGACTGGTGCGGGGAAGGCCCTTCGGAAGCTTACGTCGAATCCGTGGAAGTGGAAGAACAACCCATTACTGATTTCCAGCAATTTGAGATCATTAGATAACCCATTATGCAGATCAATATCCGTCCAGGCACTGCAGAGGACCTGCCTGCCATTCACAATCTTGTACTGGAGCTGGCTGAATATGAAAAGGCGGCCCATGAATTCACAGCCACGCTGGAGGACTATCAGCGAGACTTCCGGGAAGGCGTCTTTGAGGTGCTGGTTGCAGAGCAGGAGGAAGCGGTTGTTGGAATGGCTTTGTACTATATGACCTACTCCACCTGGAAGGGGAAAATGCTTTACCTCGAGGACTTCGTTATTCAGGCTGCCTACCGGCGCAGAGGAATTGGAGAGGCCCTGTTCGACGCCTTTCTGGAGACCGCAAAAGACAAAGGCTGCCGGCTGGTGAAGTGGCAGGTGCTGGACTGGAATGAGCCAGCCATCAATTTTTACAGGAAAAAAGCAGCCACAATCGAGCAGGAATGGTGGAATGGCAAAATTTTCTTGTAATTGTTAATATTAGTTAATACATTTGGAATGAAGCTGTGGACACTACAGTTTCGCAAGTCCAGAAAACTACACATCAAACAAACAGAGGCTGTTACCCTCCCGGCCTTCCTTCCGGTTTGTGGTAATCACCTTATCAATTTAGGTCTATCGCATAGGTGCCTGTTAGTTGGGCACTAAATGCTTATTGTTTTTGAATTCTCAAAAGCATCTATGGCATTGCTGTGCGCCAAATCGTGTATTCTGACATGATTTAGCATTACATTCCATTGCCTCAAGCTTACTAATTTATAGTGTTTCATAGTGTGAGGGGTAGCCACTTTACGGTGGTTGCTCCTTTTCTTTTGCCCGTTTGGGAGCGTTAAGACTCCCGCACCAGCAGTTGTTCCGCGAGGGAGCGAAGTTGTTGCTTGCCCTGCTGGGGCGCATTCAGTTGATCGAGTGCGGTAAAGGCCAGGTCCTGATATTGCTGTTTTTGTCTTTCTGCCCAGTCCGGTATGTTGAGTTCCCGCAAGATTTGCGTGACCGTGCTGACTTTGCTGGCTTCGTCTTGAGGCATTGTCGTCATCAGATGATGCAGGGTCTTGTAGGTTTCTCCATCAGCCAGCTCAAGGGCCTTTAGAATAAGGAACGTCTTTTTGTTTTGCAGAATATCGCCACCGACCCGCTTACCAAACTTTTCGGGGTCACCAAAAGTATCCAGAATATCATCCTGAAGCTGAAAGGCAATGCCAATATTGCGCCCGAAGTCACGGAGCTGATGCTGAGCCATTGGAGGGGCTCCGGCAGCAATTCCTCCCATTTGAAGGCTACCGCCAATAAGGGCTGCTGTTTTGAGCTCTATCATATTGATATATTCCGAAATTGTGACATCATTCCGGGATTCAAAGTCTACATCAAACTGCTGCCCTTCACACACCTCAATTGCCACAGCGTTAAAAACGTCCAGTAGGGCTGCAATTTCTCTTTCGGTTTTGCCCCCTTTTGACAGGAACTGATAGGCATAGATCAGCATGACATCACCGCTAAGGATGCCCGTATTCAACCCATATTTGGTGTGCACAGCGGGGCGGCCCCTACGAAGGGGCGCTTCATCCATAATATCATCGTGCACCAGAGAAAAGTTATGGAAAACCTCCACCGCCATAGCGACGGGCAGGGTGTAGGCCGTGTCGCCTTTAAACAGAGCGCCTCCCATTAGCACCAGGACCGGCCGCAACCGCTTACCGGAAGAAGACATGATATATTCTACTGGTTCGTAGAGCCCCTGTGGCTCCTGCGAAAAAGCATACTGTTGGCGGTAAGTTTCAAAGGCCTCCCGGAGTGCTTTAATTTCAAGCATAAAAGGTAAGATGTTTGGGCAAAGATAGACAAGCAATAGGTTTCCCAAAAGGGGGAAGAAGACTATATTCAAAATTAATAATGACCTGAACGGCACCGTTTTGGCCCTCTGATGTTTCACTGTAAGCCCAACAGTTCAGAAAAGGTGACAGGAAAAACCCTAATTAAGCACCTCCGTATTCATTATTTTATCAAAATAATCCTAACTTTACAGTACAAGAATTGAAACAAGCTCGATAGTAAACAGTACAAGTAATTGACAAAGGCTTACGCGGTGTTCCAATTTTCAAAATGCATTACAGTACAGCAGGTTTGAATGCCGGATGCATCGGATCAGAGAATCGGATCAAAGCTAAGACCCAATTATTGAAATTGGCAATATGGTCAACAAAACAAAAGCACACAATATCCTCTTAATTGAGGATAATCCGGGGGATGTAAGGCTTACTCAAGAAGCTTTTCGGGAAAGTAAAAACGATATCAAGCTTGATGTCGTTACCGATGGCATTGAAGCCATAAAATACCTTCGTAAGGAGCCTCCTTACGAGGATGCTCCCCTACCTGACCTCATCCTGCTGGATTTGAACCTACCTAAATGGGATGGGCGGGAAGTCCTCGGCGTCATCAAGTCTGATGAAACACTGAAGCGGACGCCCGTTGTTGTGCTTACGACTTCCAATGCTGGCGTAGATATTTTAAAAAGCTACGACCTGCACGCCAACTGCTTTATCAATAAGCCTATCGACTTCGATAAATTCTTTGAAATCATACATAAGATAGAAGACTTCTGGTTATCTACTACAATTTTACCAACCAAGGTTTCCTAAAAGGAGATCTTGTAGTGGTTTGTCCCGCCGATTATTAAAGCCCCCGGTTACAACCCAACACAACCGGAAACAGCTAGTTATTTTACAGTCAGGGAAACAGCCTTGGTTGTATACTTACCGTGAAACACTACTTAGCATTCCTTTGAATGCACTTAATCGGCATTTGAGATCTGGATGTGGATAGTCAGAACCATGGCGGCCACTTCGGCAGTTTCCTCCTGATTCAGTTTTTTCAAAGCAGTAAGGAGACGTTCAGACGTACTGCCCACCAGATTCCAAAGCTATTTTTAACCCCGAACCCTATTCAGGAACAGGCGAATGGGAGGAATGAAAGAAGCGGTTAATGGTTATGAGCAATAACAATACGAGAATTTTGGTCATTGAGGATTCTGAGTCAGACATTGCGCTGCTTGAAGCACTACTCAAAGAAGCCAATTATAAGCACACCTTGTTCACCTCGGACTCGCTGTCCGAGGGGTTGGAAAAATTGTGGGAATGCTCACCTGAGATCGTACTGCTCGATCTAAATTTGCTAGACGTTACAGGGTTTAAAACCTTGCAGCAATTTAGAGAGAAGGCCCCCAATACCCCGGTTATTGTCATGACCGGTTATAAAAATGAAATAATGGGCATTCAGTCCGTAAGGGCCGGCGCTCAGGATTTCCTGGTCAAGGGCACCTTTGACCACCGCCTGCTTGTCAAAACCATCAACTACTCCCTACAGCGCTTTGCCACGCAATCCAAGCTACAGAAAAAAGCTGATGACCTCAGCAAGAACGAGGAACGCACCCGAAGGGCCCTGAAGATCGCCAGGTTTGGCCGTTGGGAGATGAACATGGTTGATACTTCCATGCACTGGGATGACGAGATTTTTCGCTTCTTCGGGTTTCACCCCGGCAGTTTTTTGCCCTCCCTTTCCGAATACCTAAAGTACGTCCATGTAAATGACCGCACAGAGGTAGAGCAGTTCTTCGAAGAGGCGATGAGCGACGGCAAGCCACACACGATCAATCACCGGATTGTCATCGATAATAAAAAGGTCCGCCACGTGCAGGTCAATGCGCAAGTCAGCTATGTTGAAAAGGATAGCCAAATGATGCTGCTTGGCAGTATTCAGGATGTATCCAATCAAGCTCCTGAGCCATCACTGCCTCAAACTGATACCGATGGGGGCCCCAGGCCTGATCCGGAAGAGCCGCCCAAACCGGATAAAGATGACTCTACGCAAATACCTGGGCATCGGACGGATGGTCCTGCACATGAAAATGCCAAAGTCTTATTTTCAGATTTTTCCTATAATCTCAGGACGCCCATTGCCTCTGTTATTAATTTCATCTACCTATTGGAGGAAACAGCGCTCCAGGCCCAGCAAAAAGAATATATCAGAGGCATTAAATCCTCTCTGGAAGACCTAAGCTTCGCACTTAACAATTGGATAAACCTCAGCACCCTTCGTACCGAGCAAGTCAACCTGAGCTATTCGGAGATTCAGATTTCGAATATGCTAAAAACCATCCTGGACATCTCTAAAATCAGAGCAGAAAAATCTGGAAGCGAGTTAGCGCTGGACGTGTCTCAAAAATTACCTGATATCATTATTAGTGACCCGCAGCGGCTCACCCAACTCATATATAATGCGATAGAACTAGCCGTCAACTTCACAGTACCGGATACCCAAATCCGCCTTTCGCTGGGGGTACGTGGTAGCCGGAATGCCAACCTTGAGCTTTTGATCCGATGTTTGTTCCAATCCGATGATTTCGACTTCGAAGAAGCCAAAGAAATGATAGAGGATGAGGAAATCATTAAGGATCATAGCGTAGAGTCTAGCCGAATGCTCCCGCTGATCATTTCCAAACAACTGACCTCCATTATGGGAGGGCAGCTCAAGCCGGTTCGGAAGACCAGCCAGAAGTTCGAAATAAAAATTGAGCTGCCTATCGGTACACCTGAACAACAGCCCAGGTCGTTGCCTGAAAAGCCGACAGATCCGCTCCATATCCTATTGGTGGAAGACCACGACCTGCACCGCCTGGCCACCAAGCGAATGCTGACAAATTGGTCGGATAAGGTAACCGTAGATGTGGCTTCAAATGGCCTTGAAGGGGTTAAAATGGCCACCAAAAAAGACTACGATCTTATCTTGATGGACCTCGAAATGCCCGTACTAAATGGCATACAGGCTGCCATCAAAATCAGAAGCCAGTGCAAAACCCCTATCATTGCGCTTACCGCTAATGAGTCAAAACAGGAGCAGGAACGGTGCCAGTCGATTGGCATCAATGATTATGTGGTAAAGCCAGTCAAGCCGGAAGGGCTTTTTAAGAGGGTTCTGCGGCAGGTCATCCCCTAACCCATCAACCTTGCCCCCCTTTACTGCGTTGAATGATTGTCGAAAAATTAAAAGACAATCATGGAAAGTTACGATTTGATCGTCATTGGCGGCGGACCGACCGGGCTCAATTGTGCCATTGCGGCACATAAGGAGGGGCTCAGCCATTTGGTGCTTGAAAAAGGGGTGCTTGCCAACTCTATTTATAATTTCCCGGACAATATGACCTTTTTCTCCACTTCTAAACGTCTGGAAATTGGAGATGTCCCCTTTATCTCTCATACCGAGAAGCCTACCCGCCGGGAAGCCCTGGAGTATTACCGGCGCCTGCAGCAAGCCTGGTCCCTCAATGTGCATACCTACGAGCCCGTGTCAAAAATGGAGCCCGATGGCACAGGTGGTTATCTAATAGCGACTTCAAAGCGCACCTATCAGGCCAGGGCGGTCGTTGTGGCTACCGGTTTCTATGATACCCCCAATATGATGGAGGTACCTGGAGAGGACCTTCCCAAAGTCAAGCACTACTACGATGATGCTCACCCTTATGTCGGACAGGAAGTCCTTGTGGTTGGAGCAGCTAATTCTGCATGTCAGGTGGCGCTGGAGCTTTGGCGCAAAGGGGCAAAAGTAACCATGGCTATTCGGGGCAATGCCATATATAAAGGTGTAAAGTACTGGATCAAACCGGATATTGAAAACCGCATAAAAGAGGGCAGTATTCCGACCTATTGGAACAGCACAGTACAATCCATTCACCCGGATAAAGTGGTTCTGCAAACACCGGTAGGCGAAGTGGAGCTGGACAACGACTGGGTGCTGGCGATGACGGGGTACCGCCCGAATTATGATCTGCTATACAGTCTTGGGCTCGAAATACCAGAGGACGAAGCACGGGTGCCCAATCACAACCCGGAAACCCTGGAAACCAGCCTGCCCAATGTTTTTCTGGCAGGCGTGGTCTGTGCGGGCATGAAAACCAATTCGCTCTTCATCGAGAATACAAGAGACCACGGCACAGTTATCGCTAAGCAAATTGCCCGGCGTGTGCCTAAACTGCAAACGATTTGACGTATGGGGCTAAGCATCCACTACAGGGGCACCCTGACGGACAAACGGCAATCCGCGGCACTGCTCAGTGAACTGGAAGATATCGGAAAGTCTATGCACTGGCCTACTCAGGTACTTGACGGGCACTGGGACCGCAAGCCAGACGCACGCCTGGAGCGCAATAGTGCCGGGCTGCCTGATGTTGTGGGCGAATCAGGCCTGAAGGGTGTTATTCTGCAGATTCACCAAGACTGTGCCCCGCTTTACTTTTGCTTTAGCGCTTCGGGTGTTTTGACTTCTCCATTACAGGTGGCGGTTAGTGCGGTCGACAATTACGCCGTTACGCCAAATTGGATTACGGTGCATACCCAATCGGCCGGGCCGGAGATGCACGCTGCTGTAATCCGTTTACTGCGCTATCTACAGGAAAAATATTTGCACGACCTGGAGGTGGAAGACGAAAGCGGATATTGGGAGTCAAAAGACTATGCGGATGTGCTGAAAGAGCTGAACCAGGATCGGTCTGGCAACGAAGAACTCGCCCGAAAGGCTGCACAGCTCAGGCGCCGTGAGCAAAAAGATATTGTTGCGAGGATTGACTTGCTGCTTCGAAAAATGCGGGATTGGGAAGCAGATTAATTGTCCTATATTTGTCGCTCCATTGTTAGCCACAAAACGAACGATACCCAACATTGCAACTTTCCGACTCTATCAAGGCTTTAGGTATTTTGCTGCTGGTGGCAGTAGCCATCCGCCTGATTTCCTTTTTCCCCTCGGTCATTGATCACGATGAGTCCACTTATTTGGTCATCGCGGATGCCGTATCACAGGGCTATACTTACCAAGTGGATTACATTGACACCAAGCCCATCGGCATTTTTTTAGTGCTCGCCGTCCTAAAATCCGTGCTGGGTCATGCCATTTGGGGCTACCGGCTTGTTGCAGCCCTGGTATTGGGCCTAACGGCTTTTTTGCTTTACCGCGCGAAGCGTATACAGGGGAGCAACTGGGCGGCAGGGCTATCGGCAGGTATCATTTACCTTATCCTTAATTCACTATATACCCGCTACGGTGTTTCCCCCAACACGGAGACTTACTTCAACCTATTCACGGCAGGCGCACTTTTGCTTTTTTTTAAATACCGCAGTTATGTTGCCTTTTTGGGAGCCGGCCTACTGCTGGGCATTGGCTTCGTCATTAAATACGTAGTACTCTTTGATGGGCTTGCCTTCGGAGCCTTCCTCATTTTCCAGTCTTTACGCCGGGAAGGCAACGTGGTCAAAGCGCTGAGTCAGGCATTGACGATGGCGCTGGGTGCGGCCATCCCCTTCGCCCTGGTGGTCGGCTACTATTACCAGATTGGAGAATTCGACCGCTTTTGGTTTAACTCGATCACGGTAGCCGGGCGCTACCCTTCCTCCCGCACCTTTTTGCATTATATCGTTTTCTTTTTTGAGTTCTTTCTGCGGTTTTTGCCCGTAACGGCTTTATTTGTTGTAGGGCTATGGCACAAAAGCGTCAAGCTGCCCGTCCGGCAGTTTGGGCTGATCTGGTCTGGCTTTGTATTGGCCTCCGTGCTGATTCCCGGCAATGCATTTGGGCATTATTTCATTCAGTTTATGCTGCCCTTTAGCTACCTGGCCGGGGAATTCTTTGGGCTGCCCCGGCAGGAGGTGCCCCGGTGGCTGCGCTGGATGCGCCATCCCCGGATTGGCTATGCCTTGTTGGGCTTACTCTTTGTCACCCACCTGCTGCTCCAAAAGAAAGACTACCTCGACCGCCCGGATAATGTCCGTTATGCTGCACAATACCTCAATCAGCACCTTGAGCCCGGCGACCTTATCTACACACAGGAGGACCAGGCGATCTACTTCATGACCCGGCGTCTTCCGCTTGTCCCTTATGTCCACCCTTCTCTGTTTTGGATGGACAAACACATCGAAGCTATGGAGGTAGACGTAGAGAAAGAAGTGGCGAAAATTGAGGCTGCTGCCCCCCGCTTCATGGTCTTCCGCTATCCGGTTGAAACGGAGCGCTTTGCCGCCTACCGGGCCGCCCACTATACGGAGGTGGCCAATATTGGCGACTACGTAGTGATTTTCGAGCGCAAAAATTAGCGGGCTTATTGCACCTTTTCCAAAAAGCCCTTATATTTGCATTCGCTAAAAAGCAGGGGAATTAGCTCAGCTGGCTAGAGCGCTTGCATGGCATGCAAGAGGTCACCGGTTCGACTCCGGTATTCTCCACAAGGCTTTTTGCCTGAATCTTTGCCCTTCAGATACCAAAGCGGCAAAGCAGAATGGCAAAAGCAGCAAAAAAGACCCTTGGTCCTGAATGGGATCAAGGGTCTTATTCGTTTTTACAGCTCCCTTCTCTAAGCCTAATAAAATAATCTAGTGCTCTCCCCACTTCCCTGCCGAGGGCGGTGAAGAAGAAGCGCCTATGTCAATCCATTTTTTTCGAATGCCTGATGGTACGATCCTTCTGCTTTGATGCCGTGGCCCGGCCCAACAGAGTTGGTTAAACGGAAGCGGGGCATAAAAAGTAGTCGCAGGCTCAGGAGTGGGTTGGCTTTGGTACCCTCCCCCTTCATTACTTTTCCGAAAAGATCTTCAAATCCCCTCTGAGGAATATAGTCGTCTAATTTTTTTGCCCCTTTTTTTCTTTTTTCAAGTTGAAATGTATCAACGACTTACGTCTAGCCCACTGATAATCCTGATACTCTTTGACCCGCTCCTTGCTATTGACTACCGGGTCGTACCTCCTGAACTCTTTCTGAAAAGCTCCCCAGCCGATTCTCCAGGCAGTCACTTCATCTACTTCAAGTGTGTTTTCATTGCCACTAGTCCGCCTCATAATCGAATTTGGGTACTTTTCCCTGATAATGTCAGAAGTCTCTCTGGTTTGGCTTCTGCCCAATTCATAATACAAATCCCAGGCACCAAACTGATGAAGAATCTCGTGAGCAATCACGGTGCTTCCCGTAATCATCCCGATCGTATTCCGGCAGTAGATTACCGCCAGGTCCATTTCCTTTACCGACCACCGGTTGTAAGCATGACTCCGATTGTTGCTTTTTACGAAGAGGACAATTTTCAGCTTTCTGGTATCCAAGTCAAACTGGTAGTACTCCAAAAAGTCATCCAGCCCCTTAAAACCAATTTCTTTCATGATTTTCCCAATGGTTGACTCCGGGTTGGAACCTCGTAACACTTTTTCAAGGTACACCGTTGATTTATTATCTCCCAGGAAGGCATCATTATTAAATTCCAGCTCCTGTCCCCAAATATCGGCCTGCCATTCCAGCCATTTCTGGCTTTCCAGTAACTCCTCATAGTAAAAATCCACTTCTTCTTCATCCCAATAGTCGTAGGCCGTATTTATAAAAAAAGTCAATAGGTTCACCTCCCCAGTCAGTGAGAGGTAGGCTTTAACAGGACTCGGGCGGTAATTCTGACCAAAGCCGGGAACAAAACAGCACAAAATGGGGAAAAGCAGAAAATAGCGCGATTTCATGTCTTCAATATTAACTATTCAGATAGAGCAACTTAAACAAATCATTACAATTATAGCCTCATTTCCATTGATTCCTGCATTGATATAGATCTGAGCAATTCGAACATGGTACCCATCCCAAAACCGCTTCAGGCAATCACTTTTTCGTATACCAGTATCTTCCTTTTATCAGCATGCCACCGGAATGCTCCGGTCGCCAGAAAGCCGTTGGTTTTCCAAAAGGATTTACCAACGATATTGTCTTCCAATACGCCTAGACGGGCGACTTTTGCTTCATTGCCAAGCAAATAAGCTTCTGTTTGTTGATAAATCATCCGGCCTATGCCTTGCCTTCGCTTAGACGCTTCTATCAACATTAGCCCTATCACCCAGGTATCTGGCTTTGGGTAGTGCTTTAAAATATCGACCAGCCCTATCAGTTCTCCGTTAAGAAAATAACCTATGATCTGTTTGTCCTCATAAGTATGTGTAGCAGGCAGTTCGCCATAAAACACTTCTTTTGTTGTGGCTTCATCCACATCCCGCCCATCCTGATAGATCAGATAGGCTTGGTTACGGATCAGGAATGCAGTTACGTCATCCTTGTCTCGCTCATAGTCAAGTTTTCTGGAAGCAATCCGGTCTTGTTGCACGGGCACAATGTGAAATATTTGACTAATCTCATTTAGGAAGCTTAGACAACCGCCTCAAAAAATGAGACGACAGGACTTATTCCATTTCATACTCACACCCACCTAGTGCGGCCAGGGTATAACTGCGTCCTCTTTTCAAGTAGAGCATTGCCGATTCATGATGCTTTCGGTCTCCTTTATGCTCATAGTCGAAGGAAATGCTTACATCTGTCATGCCCTGCATGCCAATATCTACTATTTCTCCGATCTGGATATTAGAAATAGTGGATCCTTCCGGGATACTATCACAAATGCCACTAGCCATTTTAGATAAAATATCATTTCTTATCTGGTCTTCAAAGGAAGGACTGGAGCATGCGCAAAATCCGATAATGACTGACAGGAAGCCTATCAACAGGTGTGGGTTTCGAATATTCATCTTTACTGAGGTTTTAGTAGAGCTACGAAAATAGGTTTTTTTGAAGAAAATCTATGAACCTCTGCTTAATCCCCCTTCCGAATCACTGCCAATTGCAGATTAAAAGGGCTGATTTCACCCTTATCCTTGAAAAGTTAAAAAAACATCCTTACATTTACATCGCACACGATTTAATCTTAATCGATCCAAATGAAAACAACAACACTTCAAAACGTATTCCGTATCATTCTGGGCTTGCTCATGGGGCTGGCCGGCATAGGGCATCTTACCTTCCAACGGGAGGAGTTCCAGGCTCAGGTGCCGAGGTGGCTACCGAACGACCCCGCTTTTATGGACTTTGTGGTACTTGCTTCTGGTGTGACGGAAATTGCGTTCGGGCTGGCTATGATTTTCTGGACCCGCCATAAGGTCAAGGTCGGTATTGCGCTGGCAATCTTTTACGTCTTGATCTTCCCGGGCAATATTTCCCAGTATACCAACGGTATTGACGCGTTTGGGCTGGACACTGATCGCAAGCGGCTTATCCGCCTGTTCTTTCAGCCTGTACTCATTTTGTGGGCACTTTGGTCAACCGGAGCACTAAAATATTTATTCAATCAATCAAACCGCTAAAATCTACCCAATATGGATTTCTACAGCTTTGAAGCCGAACAACTCAATGGCAAAAAAGTCAAAATGGAAGAATACAAAGGCAAGACCGTGGTGGTGGTCAATACCGCTAGCAAATGCGGGCTTACGCCTCAGTACGAAGGGCTGGAGAAGCTCTACCAAAAGTACCGGGACGAAGGGCTCGTCGTATTGGGCTTCCCCTGCAACCAATTTGCCAATCAGGAACCTGGAAATGCCGAAGCTATTCAGGAGTTCTGCGAGATTAACTACGGGGTCAGCTTCCCCATGTTTGCAAAAATTGAGGTCAACGGAGATGGCGCGCACCCTATCTTCAGATACCTGAAAGGGGAACTCAAAGGTTTGTTTGGGAAAAAAATCAAATGGAATTTCACCAAGTTTGTCATTGACAAGAATGGAAAGCCGGTGAAGCGTTTCGCACCGGTCACGAAGCCCGAAAAAATGGAGTCAACGATCAAAAAACTGTTGTAACCATGAGCGATAACGCAGCGGCACTTTATCTGGAGAACCAGCTCTGTTTCCCGCTCTACGCTGCTTCCAGAATGACGACTAAAATTTACGCCCCTTTGCTCAAGGCCCTTGACCTGACCTACCCTCAGTACTTGGTCATGCTGGTCCTTTGGCAGCACGGGAAGCAAACCGTCAACCAAATTGGCAGCCGTCTTTACCTGGAATCCAATACCCTCACACCTTTGCTCAAACGCCTGGAGCAGAAAGGGCTCATCAGCCGCAGGCGGTCCTCTCAAGACGAGCGCAGCGTACTGGTCCAACTCACCGAAACCGGCGCACAGCTAAAAGCGGAAGCAGAGGAAATCCCCAAAACGATCATCGAATCCTTCAACGACAGCCGGCTCACGGAACTGGAGGTGCTACAGTTTCAAAAGACTTTATTCAAGCTGGTCGAAATCCTGAGCGAGCGGGCAGAACGGGATAAAGAGTAACCTATCAACCTGACAGTAGAGAAAGCATCAAAAAACTATCCTTTGGCAGTAACAGTTCAGGGCAATCTGCTGATAAATTAAAAAAGTCTTAATTTAACCCTTGAAAGCGTAACGAGCGTTGCTTTTCGCCGTTTTAAGACTACGAATAAAGCACAACACACTAAGAATTATGCCCATACAACCGATACCAGAGACGCAGGACCGCAGCACCAACATCCACATTGCCGTTCTTTACGCCAAAGCCGACCAGGAAGCCTGGGAAGAGCTGGAAAAGCAATTCACCAGCATCAATGCCCGCTACCCGAATGTACACATCTGGACTGCCACTGACATTGATATAGGTGGCTCCGTAGAGCGGCAGCTCAAGGATGAGCTCAAGCGGGCAGATATTACGCTCCTACTTTTTAGCCCTGAATTTGTCAACGACGATATCGTAGACGAGGAAGTACGGGACTTACTGACTACCTACGCCAGATTTAGCGACAGCGATGCCTACCGAAAAGAGGAGCGCTTCATTATGCCTATTCTGCTCAACCACCTTTATGGCTGGGACGATATTTACGACCAGCATTTCGATATTGAGAACCTTAGGGTATTCGACAAGCTGCCGGAAGCCGATAAGGACCGGGGCAAAGTCTACGAAAGCATTGCTCAGTCTCTGGAGGAATATATTGCCCGCATTAATGCCAAATCCGTACAAATCGCCCTGCCTACCTGGATCGGCTTCATACCCAGCATCATGTACAACGGTGGCTTCGCCCGAAATGAAAATACGCCACTTTTCCAGAAGTACAGGCGCGAGGTCCACTTTGAGCTCAATGACCACCTCGATCAGCTTTGCGATGACTTCAAAGCCGGGCAGATTGATATGATGTGGTGCACGATCGACCGCCTGCCCTACGTAGCCGATAAGATCAAGGAGTGGTCGCCCAAGGTTTTCTACCAGGCTTCCTGGTCCAACGGTGCCGATGCCATTTTGTCCAGGAGCCGTATTGAAACGGTAGCCGACCTCCGCGGCAAGCGCATCCTATACCCTCAGGACTCCCCTTCTCATACTTTCCTGAAGTATGTGCTACAGGAACATGGGATAAAAACAGAAGAAGTGGAAGCCATTCCACAAAAACACACCGACCTGGACCTTCTCACCAAACGCTTCATAAAGGACGACACCCTTGATGCACTGGTGCTGTGGAGCCCCTTTGTAGAAGCCTGCATTGCCGAAGGCTGCGGAGACATCAAAGTCCTGACTGACTCTTCCGACTACCCCAATCTCATCGCCGATGTACTGCTGACCAGTGAGGAATACATCAACCTCAACCGGGAAGAAATCACAGAATTGCTAAAGGGCTGGTTCCGGGAAGTTGACCACTTCCTCAATGACGAATTCTACCCGAAAAAAGCAGTGGGGGTACTGGTGAACGCTATCATCAAGCCGCTGCCAAGTATTATTCCCAGCTCTATACGCGGGTCATTGGAGGATGCCCTGAACAACTACTTCCAGACGTCTCTCGACAAGGTACACCTCTGCGACCTGTCGGACAATCGCCGGTTTTTCGGTATTGGCGATCAGGAAAAGGGGAATGCACAGGATGGCGAAGCTTTGTACACGCAGTTCCTGAAACGGCAATACCCACACCTGGCTGACGACCCGGACCTGCAGTGGGGTGCCCTGTCTGACACCTCACTGCTGAATGCGTTATAGATTAGGCAGTCTTAAGCCTTTATACCACGAGCGGTTACAGAGGCCAGAACAGCCAGGACCACCACAAAACCCAGTCCCAGCGCCAGCCCAAAGTGGTCGCTGATCAACCCGATCAGGGGGGGAGCGACCAGAAAGCCGATGACCCCTGAGCTCGCCACTGCAGCGATACCGTTGCCTGCACTCACGCCGGGCGTATTTGCCGCAGCGCTAAACAGCAGAGGCACCACCGTGGAGAAACCAAGCCCCACGATTGTAAAACCGAGTACTGACAGCGATGGCAATGGTGCCAAAATAGCCAGCAAAAGCCCGGCAGCTCCTAACAGGCTGCCCATGGTAACAGCCTTGCCCAGCCCCAGCTGCAAGCGGATACCATCGCCCATAAAGCGGCCAATAGCCATCGCCATAGAAAATCCGGCATAGGCCAGCCCGGCAATAAACGGGCCCGCCTGCAGTTCCTTGCGGAGGAAAATGGCACTCCAGTCGGCAATCGCCCCTTCTCCAATCATAATGCAAAAACCGATGAAAGCAAGCCCCAGTAACGCACGGGGTGGTATCGAAAGGCCATTATTCTCCGCGGGTGCACTGGGCAGAGAATGGATGACCGGGCGCAATAGCAGGTGCAAGCCTACCATCAGAAGTGCAACCGTGATCAGGTGTACCTGAAGAGAAACCCCAAGAGAGGCAATGAGGCCGGAACTCCCAGCCCCGACCATCGCTCCCAGGCTGAACATACCGTGGCAAACCGACATTATGGCGATGTGGTAATGGCGTTCAACCGCTGCCGCTGCCGCATTCATGGAAATATTCATAAAGCTGTTCACGAAGCCGATAAGCAGTAGCCCGGCGAACAAACTGTAGGGCCCCTGTGCGAAGGCAGGCAGCGGAAATACGCCACAGAAGAGCAAAGTGGAAAGCGTCATCGCCTGCCCGCTGCTCAACCGGGCGGAAAGCCATCCGGCCAGCGGCATCATGAGCAGTGCCCCAACTGGAAGGCCCAGAAGCGCCAGCCCAAGCTGCCCCTCAGACAACATCAAACGGGCCTGCACCTCAGGCAACCGGGCCAGCCAGCTGCCAAAAAGCATACTCAGTGTAAAAAAAGTCAGCCCCACTGAAAGGCTGGGCATATGAAACGCGAACGTTTTGAGGGTTTTGATCATAGACAAAATTACTTAGAAAATGGACAATTGGTAAGTCATTCAAAAAATAATGGTGACGCCCCCCTAACCAAGGGATCGCCACCACTTTCAAAAACAGTGTATGAAACTATAGTCTTCTTTCAAATTTACTGGTGCAAAGGTACTGGTGTTACAACAACCATTCTTCCGCCATTTTCACCAATATCAATACCATATTAACTTTTTGTGAAAGGCTGAACTTTTCTTAATTTCTCACTGTATTAGCAATATAAAACAGAGGACAAACAGCGTTCTCTGCACAACCAACCATTTTTTCCCTCAGCTATGTGGCTGTTCCCGCCCATAGCCCTGCCACACGACCAAATTATACTGCGGAAAGCCCCAAGCTGATAAACCATGAGCATGAAAGCTGCACTTGAAAAAATAGAACCGGTTTTTGGAAGCTCTTTTACTTTAAAGAGTTTCGACGAATCCGATGACTGTAATCATCCTAACTGGCACTTCCACCCGGAGTACGAGATTGTGTACATCTCCAAGGGTAAAGGCAAACGGCATATCGGGGACCATATCTCCTATTTTGAATCCGGGGACCTGATTTTCCTGGGGCCCAACCTCCCACACTTCGGGTTTACGGAAGAGGTCTTTGAGGCACATACCGAGATTGTAGTGCAGATGAAAGAAGACTTTCTGGGGGTCGAATTCCTGAAAAAGCCTGAAATGCAAGCCATTAAGCAGCTCTTTCAGCGGTCCCGGCAGGGGCTTTCCTTCAGTGGCCCGGTGAAAGACCGGGTGGGCGAACAACTGAAGTCTATGCTTAAGCAGGATAGTTTTGACCGCCTGCTTACACTGCTGCACATTCTACAGGAAATGGCGGAAGCCAAAGACTATGAAATGCTGAACGCCAGCGGTTTTGCACTGGAGGTCAACACACAGGACCAGGACCGTATAGAAGCGATCTACCACTATGTACAGCACAACTTCAAGGATGAGGTCAACCTTGATGAAGCGGCGCGCCTGGCCAATATGACGGTACCTGCCTTTTGCCGGTACTTCAAGAAGCTCACCCGCAAAACCTTCAGCCAGTTTGTGAATGAATTCCGCATCGCTCATGCCTGCCGACTGCTTGGGGATGACAGCATGACAATTGCAGCAGTCAGCTTTGAAAGCGGGTTCAACAACTTATCGCATTTCAACCGGCAGTTTAAGCACATCACCAACCTCAGCCCACGGGCTTACCGCAAGAACATCAGAAAAGTCGTTTCCTAAGTAAAGGGCTTCTCGAAAAATAAAATACCCAACTGGTTTTGCCCCACTACTAAGGCAAATATTTAGGTGGGAATGATGGATGTTTCCGTTTCAGACCCTACTTTTGCGGCGTACGTGCCTCCTTTTGCAGGAAAAAAGCAGGCAGACACCCCACTCTAATGTTTAACTAACAATCACTTATCCCATGAAAAAGATTGCTTTTGTGGCGTTGATCGCCTTGCTTGCGGCTTGCAGCAACAACGATGAGGAAAAAAAGATGTTACTGGGCAAATGGCAATATGACCCGGCCCGCATGAGTGAAGAATTCCAGAAGACCAAGCCTTCTCCTCAGGAGCAGGTTGCTCTGGAACGCTTCGTGATGATGTACCAAAATGATGCCTTTATTTTTGAGGAGGATGGCTCAATGCTTGTTACGACGCCAAACGGTGCCACACTCAATGGTTCCTGGGATATGAGCCCGGATGCCAAAACCTTATTCATGAACCTGGGCTCACAGGAAATCCCTAACAAGATTACCAAACTCACCAGCGAAGAGCTTGTTCTGGCTGCGGATACCACCCGGCGTTCCAAGTATACCCGCATCCTGAAGAAAGTGGAAGGCCCTGCGCCAGCCGCTACTGAATAGACTTGATGCATCGGGTCAGTGTAGTGGGAAAAATGAGCTATTTTCAACCATACGACCCCGGTACGTACCGGGGTTTTTAAGAGCCTAGCCTGAGCTAAGTGACTGAAAAAAGGCATAGCGTGGGAAGGAAAGAGCCGTTTTAACCCTGCAATGATCCCCGACGCATCAAGTCTAATAGAGATTGCGGCCTGAAAAGATACCGGGGAGCGGAGTAAAATCGAAATGCTTCCCTCCCCGGCTCCCTGGCCAAAGCCACTCCTAACGCTCTTTTTGCGCCTACAGTCAGGCAAAAGATTAAAACATATATAATTCCCGTTTTACACCTACTTTACATATAAGCCGGAATTTGCACCCAATTCATTATAAACGTCAGTTTTTGGGATTTTCCATACGCTGGCATGCAGATTCAAAGGCAAATATGAAGCGGGAATTAGATATTGTCATAATCTCAGATGTGCACCTTGGCACTTATGGCTGCCACGCCAAAGAATTGCTCAATTACCTCAAAAGTATCAAGACCGGCACGCTTATCCTCAATGGAGACTTCATTGATATGTGGCAGTTCCGCAAGCGGTACTTTCCTAAAGAGCATATTCAGGTGATTCAACGCATCCTGAAGATGGCAGCCAAAGGCACCAAGGTCTACTACATCACCGGCAATCATGATGATGCGCTGCGCCGCTATTCTGACTTCTCCTCCGGCAATATCCATCTGCGCGACAAGCTCCTGCTTCAGCTCAACGGCAAAACCTACTGGATCTTTCATGGAGATATCTTCGATCTCTTCATTAAGTACTCGCCCGTGATTTCCAAAATCGGCGGCAAGGGCTACGACTGGCTTATCATGCTCAACCGCTTTATCAATAAAGTGCGTATGGCCATGGGCAAACCACGTATGTCTTTTGCCAAGCGGGTAAAATCATCGGTTAAGGAAGCCATCAAATTTGTTTCTGATTTTGAAGATACGGCCATACAGCTGGCCGGAGAGCAAAAATACGACTACGTGGTCTGCGGGCACATCCACCGGGCACAAATGCGGTCACAGGAAGCACACGGCCATCAGGTTACTTACCTCAACTCCGGCGACTGGGTGGAAAGCCTGACTGCTCTGGAATACAAGTGGGGCCGCTGGTCGATCTACGAATACGATGAAATGGACTACGCCTTTGTCAATCCGAAACTGCGGGTCAAAGAGGCCGAACAAACTGCCGAAATCGAAGAGGATACCGATCTGATTGGCAACATCAGCACTGAAGAAATCTTTCAGCAAATCACAAGACAACATCCTGCGGCTCACTAATGCCCTTTCGCGATACAAATTTAATACAGAAGGCCTGGTCAACGGTGACCGGGCCTTCTGTATTTTGAATGTTGTTATTTCCTGATCCCCCCTATCTGTTCTCCTTCCCAATAGAAATCAGGTTGGCAAACAAGCGGTAGGCACCGGGCACCCCTGCCGGCAACTCGCGAAACCAGCTATAACCGGAATAAATGTAGTACCCTTCACCGTAGGGTGCCACCAACAGGCCGCCATTCTTAGGGTCTTCGCCGGGGTCGTTGCTAGACAAGACCGCCGTGAACTCATCGCCCCACTCATTAGGGAAGTACAGCCCTCTTTCCTGTACCCATCCTTCAAAATCAGAAGCCGTGATTTTATTCGGCCAGTTGAGCACCGGATGGTCAGGCGCAAGCATACGCACCTCTGCTTCCTCCACAGTCACCCGGTCCCGGCTGATTTTTAACTGGTAAGGCGCAATGTCTTCCATATCCACCTTGAGGTTCCAGGTGGTGTTGTACTGATTGATGAGGGTGCCGCCCTGTTTTACATAGTCCAGCAGTACCGGCTGATGAAAAGCCATCCGCTCATTGGTGTTATACACCCGAATGCCCAATATTACAGCATCATACTGCTGCAATTGCTCCAGGGTAATATCTTCATCCGATAGCAGGGTCACCTCATATCCAATCTGCTCCAGGCTGTTTGGGATCTCATCACCGGCTCCCATGAGGTAGCCAATCTGCTTACCGGCTGTGGCTATATCTACTTTCACCACTTTGGCACTGTTTTCCAGCATGACAGTTTGCGTGGGAATATGATCGTAGGCAATGATATTCAAGCCTTTAGTATAAGCGTTACCATTCTCCAGGGTAGCTACCGCCTGAATACGCCCTTCGCTTTGCTCAGCGGGAGGATAAAGCATGAAGGTAACGACCTGCTCTCCGGATTTGACCGCAATTTCAAATGCCGCTTTTGCAGGCTCAGCCCGCCAGCCTTCTGGTAAGGACAGCGACAACTGCCCTTTCACTTCATCCTTGCCTGCCCGGACGCGGACTGCCACTTCCTGAGGCTTTTCATCCGCAAACACATATACCTTCTCCGCAATATTGGCGAACACCGGTGGCGTCACTTCAAAGGGGCGGTAGGTCTCCCCCTGTGAGGGCTTCGTTTCCTTGTACACCACATCCCGGATGACGGTCATGGGTACACCTTCGATCTCAAGATGGAAAGCCACTTGCAAAGCCCGGGGCGTTTCCGGCAACCCGCGCAGCTGCTGATCTTCCACTTTGTACATGCCCAGGGAGCCTTCTTCATTGAGCCAGTATGGATTAGTGTAGCTCATATCGTTAGGCAGTTCCAGCTTTTTGTAAAACTCATACTGCTGATTGTTCTCCAGTTCCAGTGCCAGCGTCGTATCTGTCATCACCGGCTCGTAAGTCACCGATTTGAGCCGCGCATTAACCGGCGAACGATTGATGGCCTCCATCGTCAGCTCAATCATTTCGCCCGGGGTGGCGGAGTAATCCTCGGCAGTAGCTTCCACGTACATCCCCATACAGGCCAGAATGAGCTCGTCCAGCTCTTTGGACTTGACCCGCTTCCAGTACCCCTCTTCTACCCCGTCCATTGCTTTGCGGGCATCCAGAAGGTAGGGCACCACTTTGTAAGGCTGCTCGAAAGTAAAGTTTTCCAGGGCCTGTTCCAGTATCGCGCCAACGGCCTCTCCTCCTTTCACCCGGCTCCAGGTCGTGTTAATGCCCTGAAACAGGTTTTCTTTTTGTTCAGGCATATCGCCCTTGAGCAATTTCAGGTATTCCTGTTGGGTGCCTCGCTGCAGCGTCGCACCAAAGCCCTGACATTTGTGCATGCTCCGCGCCTCAGCGGCAATCTCATTATTCGACTTACCGCGCATTGGATAGTAAACGCCGATATCCACGCTCATCAGGTTGGTTTTATCCGCTTTCGCGAAAGCTTCCTGGCTGCCGTAGAACCACCAGGAAGTATTGAAAAACAAGCGGCGGGGCTGCCAGGGGTCCAGGTAGTCCAGTTGTTCCGGGTATGCTTCAGGATCGCCTGCCAAATCAAAGGCTTCAAAGGATAAAATCGCCGAAGAAGTGTGGTGCCCGTGTGTACGCCCGGCTGACTCGTGATCAAAGCGATTGATGATCACATCCGGCTGCCACTTGCGGATAGCCCAAACCACATCGCCCAGGACTTCCTCCCGTTGCCAGATTTCCAGCGTTTCATCGGGGTGCTTGGAATAGCCAAAGTCGTTCGCCCGGGTAAACATCTGCTTGCCCCCGTCAATACGGCGAGCCCCCAGGAGTTCCTGTGTACGAATGACGCCAAGCAGTTCCCGGATTTCCGGGCCGATCAGGTTTTGCCCGCCATCGCCCCTTGTCAGAGAAAGGTAAGCCATTTCGGCATTGTATTCATTGGCGAGATAGGCAATCAGGCGCTGATTCTCATCGTCCGGGTGAGCGGCTACGTACAGGGCAGAACCCAGGAAGTTCAGCTTCTCAATACCCTGGTAAATCTCGGTGGCTGTCCAGCGCTCGGGCGCTTGCCCGCGCATCAATAAGGGCAGCATCAAGACCAGTAGCATGCACATCTTACACTTCATCATCTTTCAGGTCAGTTAGTTATGGTTCAATTTGGATGTTTCTGCTTAGTGTTGGGGCCAGTTTTGCAGTACCCCTCCTTTAGATTGCACACCGTTCAACGGCTTATCCGTAGGAATCCGCTTGATCAGCCGGCGGGACAGCTGCCGCCCCCCTACCATAGCGGAGAAAGTATAATAACCGTGCGGGAAGCTGGAAGTTTCCCAAGTCAGAGTAGAATTTGGCTGTACATCAGACTCAAACAGCACTTGGCCTCTGTCATTGGTCAGGACCAGATGGATGGGCCCCATTTCATGATTCACGATGGTTATGGTATCCGTAAAAGGGTTGGGCAAGACCTCCAGGTCCAAACGATAAGGATCTGCTCTTTCCGCGGCGAGCGGTACCTCTCCGAAATCGGCATCCACTGTATCAGCCGGCAACATAGGCCCTATAAAACGGGCGGTGGCTTTGCGTTGCTGATTAATGCGCAAATCAGTGATTTTATCTTTTTTCACCTCCGTTTTGGCAAGGGCAGGCGGCGGCTCAGGCAAAGCCGAGGTGTCTCCCCGCACTACGCGGCTGACGGCCTCCAGCAGGGAGTATTCGTTGAAGGCATCCCGGCCGAGCTCCCAAAGCATGACTCCACCAGCGTGCTGTAGGGCCAGTTCCGTTTTTGCCGTGATCGTGATCAGGCCGTTAAAATACAATTGCCCGACCTGATCGAGGTGGGCAAATGCCGGGTTGCGGTCTACAATTACGCCATAATTTACAGACCGGATGCGGTCCCGGTTGGTAAAGTCCCAACCATAAAAAGGCAGGCCTAGTACCAGTTTGCCGGAAGGCACTCCTTGCTTTTTCCAGTACTGCAGGCAGGACTCGGCAAAAGTATAAGGCGAGTGTGGCCCGGAAAGGTTGGGGTCCCAGGGGCCAGTCAGGTCATAAGCCATGATATTGATGAAGTCAAAAATGCGGAGCGCTGCATCTGTAATGTGCTTGTAACGCTTTTTACCCGGCAATGCCGCTGTGATGAGCTTGCCCTCAGCGTGCAAAGCCCGCCCCAGCGCCAGAACGAAAGGGCTGTAATGGTGATCTACATGCTTCCACTCCAGGTCCACATCTACCCCGTCCAACTGATGCCGGCGGACGTAGCGCATGATCTCTTCTACGAAATACTGCCGGTTCCAAGGCTGCATGTAGGTCTTCCAGGCCGCCGCCCAGTCCGGGTCAAGTGCGCCACCTGCTACTGAGATCAGCACTTTGACATTCGCTGCCCTGGCTTTTTTGACGATCGGGCTGATGTCAACACCTCCCGTTTGCAGCCGGCCCTTCTCATCCGGGTTGGCAAAGGCGATACATAGGTGGGTCAGCTTTTCAAACTGTATTTCATCCAGCATGTAGCTCCGCCCGTACTGCAAATAACCGACTACCTTCTGCTCCTGCCCGCAAAGGCTGGGCAAAACAGCGCACAAGAAAACAAAGGAGAACATCAGCCGGTAGTGCATGTTTCTAAGACAGGTTGCTTGGTTTGAGCCGAAATATAGGGATTTTATAAAGATATAAACTCAAATTCAAACGAATTAAAGGTCATCCGCCTAGTCCACGGGATTCACTATATTGGAAGGGTTCATTCACAGCTTTAGATTTTAGCAAATGCAGAAAACCTATACAACAGTCCTACTACTCAGCTTGCTCCTGCTGCAATGCCGCCCCATCGACAATACCGTCCCGCCGGATAGCGATGATGTCTATGAAGTGCGGGACAGCATCCGGGAAGTTATGTTGCTACGGCTAGGCGAAGCAATGCAGGAGATCAACCGGCGCACGGAAAAAATGCGGCGCAAAGCTTACAGCGTCCCTAAGCAGGAAGCCAACAGACTGCGCGCCCAGGCAAAGGCTTTAGAGCAGCAATACCAACGACTCAGCGAACGCACCCAGCACCTGAAGCAGGACAGTGTCCTTGGGCAGTGGTACCATGAATTGGACGAGCTTGAAGTACAGCTACTGGACATCAGCCAAACACTCGGAATCTCACTTTAAAAAAAATGACTCCACAATAATATGCAAACTGCGATCGACCCGACGACGGGCAAAAATGTTAAATCCTATAAGCTTATCAGCAACAAGAAGCTGAATAAAACCATCTTTGGCGCGCAGGCCGCCTTTCAGGAATGGAGCCGCACCGACTTGGAGGAAAGGGCCCGCTTGCTCCGGGAGGCCGCCCGTATTTTAGGGGAGGAACAAGATGCCCTGGCGATGCTCATCACCCGCGAAATGGGCAAACTCCTCAAAGACGCTAAGGCCGAGGTGGAGAAATGCGCCTGGGTATGCCTTTACTACGCCCAAAACGCCGAGCGCTTCCTGAGGGATGAATACATTGCCACAGAAGCCTCAAAAAGCTATATCTCCTACCGTCCCCTGGGCGTTATTCTGGCGGTGATGCCCTGGAATTTTCCCTTTTGGCAGGTTTTTCGCTTTGCGGCGCCCAACCTCATGGCGGGGAACACCATTCTGCTCAAGCATGCCCCGAATGTGCCCGGCTGTGCCCTGGCCATTGCCGACATCATGGAGAAAGCCGGCTTCCCCAAGGGCGTTTTTTCCAGTTTGATTATTGACGAAAAGCGCATCAAGAAGATCATCAAAAACCGCGTTGTTAGAGGGGTGACCCTCACAGGCAGCGTCGGCGCGGGGCGGGCCGTAGCGGGTATGGCAGGCAAAGCCCTAAAAAAGACCGTACTGGAATTGGGAGGCAGCGACCCCTACCTCATTCTTGATGATGCAGACGTCATCAAAGCGGCACAAGTCTGCACCAAAGGGCGGTTGCTCAACAACGGGCAAAGCTGTATCGGTGCCAAGCGCTTCATCGTGATGCGGCAGGTGTACAATCAGTTCCTGGAAGCCTTCAAAGCACAGATGGAGGAAGCCGTCATGGGCGACCCTCTGGAAGCCGAAACCGCCCTCGGGCCTTTGGCGCGGCAGGACCTTCGCGACCAGCTTCACGCGCAAGTGAAAAAAAGCCTTAAAGGCGGTGCCAAACGACTAATCGGCGGTAAAAAGCCGAAGGGCAAAGGCTTTTTCTACCCCCCCACCATCCTTACCGATGTTAAAAAGGGCACTCCGGCTTATCATGAAGAATTCTTTGGCCCGGTCGCTTCTGTCATTCAGGCCTGGGACGAAGAAGAAGCTATCCTGATCGCCAATGATACCAGCTTTGGGCTGGGCAGCGCCGTATTCACTCAGAATATCGAACGGGGCGAACACATAGCGCGCGAACATCTGCAGGCAGGGGCCTGTTTTGTAAATGAGATGGTTAAGTCAGACCCGCGATTGCCCTTTGGTGGCATTAAAGACAGCGGCTACGGCAGAGAGCTGTCCCACTACGGTCTTAGGGAATTTACCAATCCCAAAACCGTCTACATCGAGTAATTAGAGCTGATAGGCTCAGGAACCAAAACACATCAAGTTTATTATGGAAATTACGAAACAAGCGTTAGACATTCATCAGGATACTTCACGCGAACAGTTCCGCTTCGATATGAAGGGGGACGAAGATGTGTACATGCAGTACCACATCCACACAGATCCTAACCCGAATGTACTGGAAATTAAAAAAACCTATGTCCCGGAAGTACTCAGCGGCGTAGACATCGAAGAAAAAATGGCCATGGAAGCCGTTCGCTTCGCTGAGAAAATGGGCTATAAAATTAAAACCACCTGTTCCTTTATGTCAGGCTGGATGAACCGCCACCCTGAATTTGCAGGGATGCGGACCAAATAAAGCCACTCCCTATTAATCGAATCACCTGACAAACCCGGGCGCCTGAATAAGGTAAGCCCGGTTTTTTTGTGCCCGCCTTTGATTTTCTGAGCGCTAAATCAAAAGATTTCCTAAATTGCGAAATTGTTTTAAACCCCTCATGGCTTGCGTGGATGAGGGCTTTACCTATTTATTTGACGTAGCATTGGCAAAGACTCCATTTTCGCGAAATCTCAAATCGCTAAGAAGAGCTCGCGGGCTTAGCCAGCAAAAGCTGGCACAGGAAGTAGGGTTGAAGCGAAGCAATATTGCTTCTTATGAAACGGGGACCGTAGAACCTAATGCGGCCAATTTCCTCAGGATTGCCTATTTCTTCGATGCAGACCCCGCGCTTCTGCTCGAATTAGAGCTTTCCGATCATCCTGTTCTCACCACCGACAACCATCAGCGACAAGAGGACATCCTCGAAATGCTTAGTCGTTTCTCCTCCAAAACCAATGATGCCGACAAAGTGGCGCAGGGCTTCCGAGAGTACCTGCTCCTGCATCCAAAACAGGAAAAAACCGGCAACCTCAAGGCTGTCCTGGATATCCTTGAGCGCATTGTGGCTATCAATAAACGTTTTATGGGGCATTAGCCTGCCGATAAGCCCCATTTTTCCTGATCCATTCTTTATCTTTGCAGGCTAAAATGAACTCAAGACCATGGTTTTAGACAACGACCGTTACGTCCTTAGCGGAGGCGTGGATCCGCTGCAGCTCATCGAGGAGTATGGCTGCCCGCTTTATGTGTATGACAGTGCCATTATTCAGCGGCAGTACAAACGCATGGAAAATGCCATGAAAGTCAAACGCCTGCAGCTCAACTACGCCTGCAAAGCGTTGTCGAATATCAATATCCTGAAACTCTTCCGGAAGATGGGATCCGGACTGGACACAGTATCTGTGCAGGAAGTATCCATGGGCATACGGGCGGGCTTTGACCCACAGGACATCATCTTCACGCCCAACTGCGTCAGCCTCGAAGAAATTGAAGAAGCAGTGGAATACGGCGTAAAAATCAATATCGACAATACTTCCATTCTGGAACAGTTTGGACAGGCCTTCCCGGATACCCCCGTTTGTATCCGCATTAATCCCCACATCATGGCTGGGGCCAATGCCAAAACCTCAGTGGGGCATATCGACTCCAAGTTTGGCATCTCCTTCCACCAAATGCCGCTTGTGCACCGCATTGTGGAGGCGACCGGACTGAAGGTGGAAGGCGTCCACATGCACACCGGTTCAGACATCCTAGACCCGGAAGTCTTCCTGAGCGGGGCAGAAATCCTGCTGAACATCGCTAAGGAATTTCCCGACCTCGACTACATCGACTTTGGCAGTGGCTTCAAAGTGGCCTATAAGCCGGGGGATGTGGAAACGGATATTGAGGAGTTGGGTAGCCGCATATCGGAGCGTTTCAATAAGTTTTGCGAAGAATATGGCAAGGACCTCAAGCTGATGTTTGAGCCTGGCAAATTCATGGTAAGCGAGGCCGGCTACTTCTTTGCGCAGGTAAATGTCATCAAGCAAACCACCTCCACCGTCTTTGCGGGCGTGGACTCCGGGCTGAACCACTTTATCCGGCCGATGTTCTACAACGCATACCACAAAATCACCAATATCTCCCGCCCCAAAGGCAAAGCCCGCTTCTACACCGTAGTCGGATACATCTGTGAAACGGATACTTTTGGTATAAATCGGCAAATGACGGAACTTCAGGAGGGCGATTTCATTTGTATGCATAATGCAGGTGCTTATTGTTTCTCAATGGCTTCCAACTACAATTCCCGCTACCGGCCCGCAGAGGTGCTCGTCCACGAAGGGCAGGCCTACCTGATCCGCAAGCGGGAAAACATGGAAGACCTGCTCCGCACGCAAGTGGAAGCTCCGATTTTTGATGAGGCGCCTGCGGTAAAATAAAACCGCATTTATGCTACAACGCATTGCTTTTATCCTATGGCTTGCCCTGCTGTCGACCCGCCCGGCAACAGGGCAGTCTTTTCCGGTACAGGACGCTGTCTGGCAGGGCTTTCAGAGCAATATTGCCGGGCTTGACACCTTTCGGCAAGTCGCCTGTGGGGATACGCTGATCGGTGGGCGCCACTACACGCCTATGCTCAGTATCAGCCCGGATAGTGGTGACACCACCTATCTCGCTGCAGTTCGGTCAACCGGCGTGCGCAGCTTCTTTGTCCGCCCCGGAGAGACGCAGGAATACCTCTTGTACGATTTCAGCCTGCAAGCTGGCGATGAAATCATGCTGGAGTTTGTTGAGTTTTCCGGTAGCACCATGCTCAAAGTAGCTAGCGTTGTTACCGTAGGTTCAGGAACAAATATCCGCACCGTGATCAACTTTGTGCCCACCAACGGGCTGCAGGAAACCTGGATTGCCGGCGTGGGCAGCCTGGCCGGACCCCTCTACCGGGGATTGCTCAACCCGAGCGAATACTCAGAACTACAGTGCTTCCGCCTGGCTGACACCCTTGCTTATTCGTCCGTAGACGATGCACAGTGCACCTTTAGCTTTGACTGCCCGGTTATAGTCAGTACCACCATGGTAGAACAGCCGGGTCTGGTTAAGGTCTTCCCTACCCTGCCCTCCGATGGACGGGTTTGGGTGGCCAATACCGGCAATCAGGTACTGTCCGCCACGCTTGTTTCTGCCCTCGGCCAGCCTATCCGGTCCTGGGCCGGGCTGAGCCCCGGCAGGCACGAACTGCAACTCCCCGATTTATCTTCGGGATTGTACGTCCTGCAACTGAAGGAACCGAATAAAAATATATATTTGCAGCATTTCAAACTGATCATTCCCAGATAGTAAAATATGGAGCTTTCCACCCGCTATAACCCACAGGATACCGAAGCCAAATGGTACGACCACTGGCTGTCCAAAGACTACTTCCACTCCGAGCCCGACGAGCGCGAGCCTTACAGTATCGTGATCCCGCCGCCCAACGTAACCGGCGTACTCCACATGGGGCACATGCTCAACAATACCATTCAGGACATCCTCATCCGCAAGGCCCGACTGGAGGGCAAAAATGCCTGCTGGGTACCGGGCATGGACCACGCCTCTATTGCCACGGAGGCCAAAGTGGTGAAAATGCTGCGCGAGCGGGGCATCAAAAAGTCCGACCTCAGCCGCGACGAGTTCATGAAGTACGCCTTTGAATGGAAAGACAAATACGGCGGTATCATCCTCGATCAGCTCAAAAAGCTGGGCGCTTCCTGCGACTGGGAGCGTACCCGCTTCACGATGGAGGACAAGCTTTCCGAAGCCGTCCTCAAGGTATTCGTAGACCTCTACAACAAAGGCAAAGTCTACCGCGGGCTGCGCATGACCAACTGGGACCCGGAAGCGCAGACCGTACTGTCCAACGAGGAGGTAATTTATAAGGACGAAAACTCCAAACTATACTACCTCCGCTATAAGATCGAGGGTACGGAAGGCGAGTACATAACGATTGCAACCGTACGCCCCGAGACTATCCTGGGCGATACCGCAATTGCCGTCAACCCGGACGATGAGCGCTTCACTCACCTCAAGGGCAAAAAAGCTATTGTCCCGTTGATCGGCCGCGCCATCCCGATTATTGAAGACCGCTATGTGGACATGGAGTTTGGTACGGGTGCCCTTAAAATCACCCCTGCCCACGACATGAACGATAATGAAATCGGCGAGCGGCACGGGCTGGAAGTCATCGACGTACTGAACGCCGATGGCACCATGAGCGAAGCGGCACAGCTTTACGTAGGCGAAGACCGCTTTAAAGCCCGCAAGCTGATCGTTAAAGACCTCAAAGCCGGCGGGCACCTGGTGAAGGACGAAGACTACCGCAATAAAGTTGGCCGTTCCGAGCGGACCGACGCCATCGTAGAGCCCCGCCTGACGCTGCAGTGGTTCCTGGAAATGAAGGACTTTGCCCAAACGGCGCTAAAGGCAGTGGAAACGGACGAAGTGAGCTTCTTCCCGGAGCACTTCTACAATATGTTCAACAGCTGGCTGAAGGAAGACAACATCCGCGACTGGTGCATCTCCCGTCAGCTGTGGTGGGGGCAGCGCATCCCGGCCTGGTACTACGAGGATAAAATCTTCGTGGCCGAAACAGCTGCCGAAGCCTTGGACAAAGCCCGGACAGAACTGGGCAAACCGGACCTGCAACTGGACGACCTGCATCAGGACGAAGACGTGCTGGACACCTGGTTCTCCTCCCAGCTCTGGCCGATTTCCGTATTTGATGGCTTCGAGACCAGCGAGGAGCTGAATTATTACTACCCGACCAATGTACTGGTGACGGGCTGGGACATCATTTTCTTCTGGGTGGCCCGTATGATCATGATGGGGTATGAATATGCTCCAGGGCTGCTGGATGAAAAGACCAAAACAACGAAAGGTGTTCAACCTTTCAACGACGTCTACTTCACCGGTATGGTCCGCGACAAAGACCGCCGCAAGATGAGCAAGTCGCTCGGCAACTCACCGGATGCCCTGCAACTCATTGAAAACTACGGTGCGGATGGCGTGCGCTTCGCCATGCTTTCCAGTGCAGCAGCCGGCAACGATATTGTATTTGATGCCCCTTTCGATCCGGAAACCAAGGAGGTTCTGAACGAAAGCAAGCTCTGCGAGCAGGGCCGCAACTTCTGCAATAAAATGTGGAATGCCCTCCGCCTCATGAAGGGCTGGGAGGTCAAACCCGGCGAAGGCGATGCCATCAACCGCCTGGCCGTACAGTGGATGGAGCAGCGGCTGAACGAGACCATCGAAAAGCTGGGGCAACAATATGAGCAGTACCGCCTTTCAGACGCCCTCATGATGCTGTACAAGCTCATATGGGACGACTTCTGCAGCTGGTACCTGGAGATGATCAAGCCCGACTACGGTGCCCCGATCGATGCAGAGACTCTTGAGGCTTCCCTCAGCATTTACGAGCGGCTGATGACCCTGCTGCACCCGTTCATGCCCTTCATCACCGAAGAAATCTGGCACAACCTGCGAGAGCGGGCAGATGGGGATGACTGTGTGATGAGCACGTACCCAACCGCTAAGGCCTACGATCAGGCGCTGATCGACCGCATTGAGCAGGCCAAGAACATCGTAGCCAGTGTACGGGAAACCCGCAACAGCAAGGGTGTGAAGATGAAGGATGAGCTCGCCCTTTTCGTTCAGGACGAAGCCAACAGCCGCGCGTTGTTCGAACTTACCGGGCTGCGCGAGATGATCATTAAGATGGCGAACCTGTCCGGGCTGGACTTCACCAGCGAAGAAGTGCCCAACAGTGTATCCTTCCTGTCCGGCAAGACCCAGTTTTTCCTGGAGCTGAATCAGGAAATCGACCTGGAAGCGGAGTGTAAAAAGCTCAAAGAAGACCTGGAATACCAAAAAGGGTTCGTAGCCAGCGTGGAGAAAAAGCTGAGCAACGAGCGCTTCGTCAATAATGCTCCCGCACCGGTAGTGGAACGCGAGCGCATGAAACTGGCTGACGGCCAGGCCAAGGTCAAAAACCTGGAAGAGCAACTGGCCAGCATGGGCTGCCAGTAAGGCATATTAAAGCATATTAAGCAGGGCTGTTTCCGGTAACAGGAAGCAGCCTTTTCTTTTTTGCCGAACAAAATCGAGGCATCAGACGGTTTAATTAATAAAACCTACCATGAGCTGGTCCCTTAAGATTGCCCGCCTCTTCGGCATCAATGTCTACATCCACTGGACATTCCTGATTCTGCTGGGTTGGATTTTCCTCTCGAGCCTGGGCTCCGGGCAAAACATGCAGGAAGCCCTGCTGGGCGTGGCCTTTATCCTCACCCTCTTCGCCTGCGTGGTGCTGCACGAATACGGGCACGCCCTGACCGCCCGGCGCTTTGGCGTCCCCACCCGCCGCATTACCCTTTTGCCAATTGGCGGGGTGGCAAGTTTGGAGAAAATGCCGGAGAAGCCCCGCGAGGAACTGCTCGTAGCCATTGCCGGGCCCGCTGTAAATGTCGTGATTGCCCTTCTGCTCTTTATCGTGATGCAGGTAGCAGGCATCACCTTCCCTACCGAGCAACTGGAAGACCCAAGCCAGATCAGCCTGGGCAATGCCTTTATCCCCAACTTGCTCGCAGTCAACATCATCCTGGTGCTCTTCAACCTCATCCCGGCCTTCCCCATGGATGGCGGGCGGGTACTGCGGGCACTGCTGTCGATGAAGTTCGACCGGGCCAAAGCCACCGCCATAGCCGCTCAGATCGGGCAATTTCTGGCCATTGGTTTCGTCTTCCTGGGCTTTATGTACGACTTCTGGCTGATCTTTATCGGGCTGTTCATCTTTCTGGGCGCCAGCGGAGAATCGCGTTACGAAACCACCCGCCACCTCCTCACTGACCTCAAGGTCTCAGACGTACTCATGCACCAATTCACCGAAATGGATGCCTGGTCGCCCATCAGCGAAGCCATCGACACCCTGCTGGACGGACAGGAAAAGGACTTCATCGTCACTGAACAGGGCGACCTTATCGGCACCATCTCCCGGGACGACATCCTGCGCGGCCTCCAGGAAATGGGCCCGGCAGAACGCATCAAACGCATCGTCAACACCGATTGGGTCAGGCTCTCGCCGGACATGGAGCTCAATGAAGCTTACGACCTGATGAACCAGCGCAACCTGAGCATCTGCCCGGTCTACAACCCCGAAGGCGAGCTCCTCGGCGTGCTGAATACCGAGAATATCCTTGAGGCGATTATGATTGAGCGGGCCCGTGGTGGACAGGGGTAGTTAGCCACTGCCTCCATCTGCAACAGTAATCAGCAATAGGGGATAGCTGAATTTCCACTCGGAAAAACTCAGCTATAGTGGCTGCTTCCTTTTCAAAACCTTCCGACTGTCGGAAGGAGCTGTTTTTTCTCAGGAATAATGGACGCTCAAGAATAGTGAACAAACTAAAAAATCAAGGAAAAACCAACTGGACACCACAATAGCCTTTTCGAGCAAACTTATTTAAATATCCCCCCCCACAAGACCTCATCGGCGACATATACGGTCACTCTGACCGCCTGAAAGTCCTACTCCGCAAGCTTGGCTATGAGCGCAAAAACGGTGCTTACCGCCACCCCACCCAGCAAAGTCATGTTTGTTAGGAACTACATCGACTGCGAGCCCGACAGCCCGAAGATAGTGAATAGCCTCCGGAACTTACCGGCTTGAGTGCTCTACCCTAACTTACCGGTTTGACGGGGAGCCAGAGCTGAATGAGGGGAAATTGGCTTGGGTGTAGAGGCAGTGGTGCATGGCCCCCTCATATGCTTACAACCGCCGAAACTTAAAAGTATACAAACCATGACGGGTACGGGCCTGGACGTGCAGCTTATTTCTCGTAATCAGGTTCACGCAGGTGAAGTAGGCAAAAGACTCCTGGCCGTAAGGGTCAAAGAAGTACATATCCAGGAAGAACTCGATGTCTGTATCATCACCTTCCCATTGGCGGTCGAAGAAGAGCTCCCATTCCCCGGCGTAGACGATGCCTTCGCTGTAGTCATCGTAAATTGCGGTGTAGTCTTCGTAGAATTCGATGATGTCTCCGTTGAACTGATCGATGACGTTGTCGCGGAAAATTTGCCCATGGCCCCGGTAGAAAGCTTTATCAAATTCCCATACGCCAATGAGGCGGTCTTCTTTGCGTTCCAGACGGGCATAATCTGAGCAGGAAAAGGCGGTGGTGATGATGGTCAGGGCAACTATAAACTGAAGGATTCTCATGGTGGTCGGGTTTGGTTTAATCTTTCCCATAAGATACATCCTTCAACAACTGCCCCCTAGTACCCGGAAGGGGTTTAATCCCAGCTTAACGGGTATTAAAAACCTGTTAATAACTCTGGAAGTGCTATGGATTTGTTAAAATCAGGGTGAGGACGGAGAACTGGATAAAAGCCAGGCTTCTGCAAACAGCACAATGCCCCTACTACTGAAAGCGCCACGCAAGCACCCGCGCACGCTTCTGCCCGGCAGCCAGTGGAATGACCTTCACCGCTTTAGCCGCCGCTTTTTCCAGGGCGTGCTTCAAAGGTTCTAAATTATCCTTTTGGGACACCAGAGTGGTAAACCAGCCGATCTGCTGCCCGTAGGCCCGGCTCTCCCTGATGAGTTGCAGGAGAAACGAACGCTCCCCCCCTTCCGTCCAAAGCTCCGCGGGCTGCCCAGCCACAGTGCGGCCTACCTTTCCGAGCTTGAGATTCTTCCGTTTGCGGGCGTTAGCCTCGGCTGCCTCTGCTTCAGAGGCGTAAAAAGGTGGATTGCAAACGGTGGCATGGAAGAAGTCCTGCTCACGGATGATGCCTTCCAAAATGAAACGGCGATCTTTCTGCTGCCGCAGCCTGATGCCGTTTTGCAGTACCGGATTGATATCGATCAGGGCTTTAGCGGTTTTCAGCGCGAGCGGGTCCACCTCTGTACCCACCATAGACCAATCATAGATGCGCTGCCCCAGGATGGCATAAATCAGATTAGCGCCTGTGCCAATGTCCAGGATCCGGATATTTTTGCCCGTAAGCAGGGGCCCTCCGGCTGCCAGAAGGTCCGCCAAATGATGGAGATAGTCGGCCCGGCCCGGCACCGGCGGGCAAAGGTAACCTTCGGGGATGTCCCAGTGCTGCAGGCCATAGTGCCCGATGAGCAGGGCGGTATTCAACGCTTTTACGGCTTCCGGGTCTGAAAAGGAGATCGTAGGCTCGCCTGCGGGGTTCCTGACCACATGCGCCCGCAGGGGCGGATAGGCTTTCGTAAGCCTGTCAAAATCATAACCCTCGCGGTGGAGGTTGCGGGGATGGAACGTGCTCATCTGGGTTGTTTTATGAGGCCGTGGCAACTGCGAGGCCGCCACCTGACTTGAACTAATACGCCAGCACCTCCCCTATAGCCTCCTGCACCTGTTCCATGGAAAGCACCATAGCCCGTTCCAGCACCTCATTCAGCGGGATAGCCGGCATATTCTCAGAACCGATCGTGCGTACCGGTGCATCCAAGTGCTCAAAACAATACTCCTGAATACGTGCAGCCAGGCTTTGCGCGAAGGTGTTATGGACCGGCTCTTCTGTGACCACCAATACTTTGTTGTGACGGCGGGCAGCATCGTACATCGCCTCCTCATCCACCGGGCTGAGGGTGCGCAGGTCAATGACCTCCACCTGCCCCGGATAAGCTTTTGCAGCATTCAGCGCCCAGTGCACGCCCATGCCGTAGGTGATCACCGCCAGGGAATCGCCTGCCGCTATCTGCTCCGGATTGGCCTGCAAAGCCACCCGGGCTTTCCCGAAAGGAATGACATAATCTTCATCGGGCATGATGGTTTTGGCAGCTTCAGTGCCTTTCATTTTTGACCAGTACAGCCCTTTGTGCTCGAAAATGACGACCGGGTTCGGGTCGTAGTAGGCGGACTTCAGCAGTCCTTTGAGGTCGGCTCCGGTGCTCGGATAGGCGATTTTTACGCCCCGGATGTTCGTCACCACCGATTCCACACTGGAAGAGTGGTATGGGCCACCGCTGCCGTATGCTCCAATCGGCACCCGGATGATACTGCTGACCGGCCATTTGCCATTGGAGAGGTAGTACGACCGGCTGACTTCCGTGAACAGCTGATTGAGCCCCGGCCAGATGTAGTCGGCAAACTGCACCTCCACAATAGGTTTGAGCCCCGTCGCGGACATCCCCACGGTACTACCGATGATGAAAGCTTCCTGAATGGGCGTATTGAACACCCGGTCGTCGCCAAATTTCTGCGCCAGGGTGGCAGCCTCGCGGAATACGCCGCCGAGCCGGCCGCCCACGTCCTGACCATACAGGAGGCATTCCTTGTGTTGGCGCATCAGTTCCTCCACCGCAAAGAGGGCGCTGTCTACCATAACAGTTGGTGTACCGCCGGCAGGTTCCCGCTCGCCCCGCTCTTCGGTAATGGGCGTGGGCGCAAAATCGTGGGTGTATAAGTCTTCCGGTTTGGGGTCTTCGGCTGCCCGGGCACGCTCGAAGTGCTCAGCAACCAACGCCCGTGCCTCCGCTTCTATCTTTTCCACCGCCGCTTCGGTAGCAATATCTTCATTGAGCAATTTATCGCGCAGTACCGGGTACGGGTCGCGCTCAGCCGCTTCATCCAGGTCATCCCGGTACCATTCCTTGCGGACGCCGGAGGTGTGGTGGTTGAGCAGGGGCACCGTAGCGTGTATCAAAAACGGGCGGCGCTCCTTACGCACTTTACGGATCACCTTGCGCAGGGTGTCGTAACAAGCTGCAAAATCGCTACCATCAATGCTTTCCACTTCAATCCCCTTGAAGCCGGCAGCATACTCGGCGGCATTTTGCGCCCGGGTCTCCGCCGCGTTAGCAGAGATGTCCCAGCCGTTGTCCTGTACCAGATAAATAATGGGAAATTGCTTAAGTGCGGCCATTTGCAGGGCTTCCGCCACTTCTCCTTCCGTTACAGAAGCATCGCCCAGGGAACAAACCACAACGGGGTTTTTCCCACCAAAATCCTCTGCCAGCCCCTGCTGCTCTTTGTACTGAATGCCCATAGCCACGCCTGTAGTGGGAATAGCCTGCATGCCGGTCGCGGAGGACTGATGCGGGATTTTCGGCTTATCCTCGTCCTTCAGACTGGGATGGGAATAGTACGTCCGTCCACCGGAAAACGGGTCGTCCCGCTTCGCCATCAGTTGCAGCATCAGGTCGTAGGGTTGCAGGCCAATGCCGAGCAGCAGCGCATCATCCCGGTAGTAGGGCGCCACATAGTCCTGCGGCAGCAGCTGCATGCCGGTAGCCAGCTGAATGGCTTCGTGCCCCCGGGAGGTGGCGTGCACGTACTTGGAAACGAATTTGAAGTTTTCCTCATAAATCTCTGTCATAGCTTTGGCGGTTGCCATCAGGCGAAAGCCTTCGAGCAGAGATTTTTTTGCGATTTTCATAGCGGTTTTATTCATGGTTCGGTCAGGATGATTTTTTTGACATCATGCAGGTGGTTCAGGTAACCGGTCCAGGTTTTTTATATAGCGGGCGGTATTGAATTCCGCTCCGCTTGCCATGACTTCCCGGACTTCTGCAGCCACACACTGCGCGATCATCAGGCGGGCTGTTTCATCGTTGTAGCCGGCAGCCCTGAGGCGGTCGAAAGTCACCCGGGCATGTGCCGGGTCATTGTCTTTCAACTGCGTATCGACGATCTGCAGAAATTGGTCTTTTAGAATTTGCCGGGGGTCCATGCTTAGGCTTTTTGTTTGAAGGCATTGATCGCATTCACGGTGAAATCAGAAAGGACCAGCTCCCCGCTTCGTTCGGCGCGGGCTTCGAGCAGCGTATCCCAGTCCTGGGCTTCTTCCCAGAAGACCGCTTTGAGCTGCCGCATGGCTTCGGGGCTGTAATCCGACAGTCGTTCAGCCAGATGGCTCACATAGGCGTCGAGTTGCTCCACGGTTTCAAAGACATCTGCGAACAAACCTTTGTCCTTCGCCCACTGTGCCGTGCGCCATTCCGATGCATTGATGGCTAACTGCGTCATGGCAGATTTGCCCACTTTACGCTCCACGGCCGGGCCCACTACAAACGGTCCAATGCCTATCGCCAGTTCGCTTAGCTTGACCGATGCCCATTGGCTGGCGATGCAGTAGTCGGTCGCTGCACAGAGCCCCACGCCACCACCAACGGCTTTGCCCTGTATGCGCCCGATGATAAACTTAGGGCATTTGCGCATGGCGTTGATGACATTGGCAAACCCCATAAAGAAGCGCTTGCCGGTGTCCAAATCCTTGATGGCGATCAGCTCATCGAAGCTTGCCCCGCCACAGAAGGCACGGTCGCCTCCACTTTGCAGGATGATTACTTTGACGGCAGGGTCTGCTCCCGCAGCGGTGATCGTGTCCGCCAGTTGAGCCAGCAAACGGCCGGGCAGAGAGTTGCTTGCAGGGTGCTCGAAAGTCAGGCGGGCAATGCCTTTATCGTCGACTTCCATGCTTACGGAGCCTAATTTGGTTTTATCTGTCATGGTTTGGTTAATGCTTTTGGTAAACAGACTTCAAAATACGAATGAATGTTCGTTAGCAAAGGTAAGAAAATGCCGGGGGAATCCGAAGGGCTGCCGGCCGCACATCCTGTAAATGAGAATGGTGCCCCTCGTCAAAAAGGGCACCATTCGTTTTTCAGTTTATCCGAGGTAGCGGACTTTCCAGACCTTACCCTCTACGGAGTCGGTAATGTAGAGGCTGCCATCGGGCCCGACTGCCAGTCCCGTGGGGCGGTGTTTGGCATCTTTGGGTTTCTCAATGGTCGTCTCAGCGGCGATATTGTCCACGAAGATTTCCCAGTCGCCGGTGGCTGAGCCGTTGCGCATGGGCACAAAAGCCACGAAGTAGCCTTTTTGGGGCAGCGGGGCCCGGTTCCAGGAGCCGTGGAAAGCGATGAAAACGCCCTCCCTGTACTTTTCGGGGTACTGATCGCTGTGGTAAAAGACCAGGTCATTTGGCGCCATGTGCCCGGGGAAGGCCACAACCGGCTCCTCGATGCCTTCACAGCGCCCCTGCTTTTCACCATCGCCCCCGTACTCCGGTGCCAGCACCTTTTTGCCCTGCTTGTGGTCGTAGTAGCAATAGGGCCAGCCAAAGTCGTCGCCATTATCGACCTTCAGGAATTCCTCAGAAGGGAGTTCGGCATTTTGCTCGTAGCTGTACATGCCCGGGAAGAGGTAGCTTAGCTGATCGCGCCCGTGCTGCATAGCGTACAGTTGATTGCCTTCATGATTGAACTGAATGCCAACGCAGTTGCGCAGCCCGGTGGCAAAGCGCTCGCCATTTGCCTGCTGCGTTTGCCCGGCCTGCATGGCATCAAACTGCCAGATGCCGCCTTGCCATTCCAACTGCGGGCAGGGGTCCATACCGGTTGACCCTTTGGTCCGGGCTTCTTTCATGCAGGCATTGGACGGGGCGCCTACATTGACATACAGGTGCCCATCGTTGTCGAAGGTGAGGGATTTGGCTTCGTGTGAGCCTTGTTGAGGGAAGCCGCTTACCACGAGCTCGCGGCTGTTTTCGTCCGGGACAAGGGCACCATCTTCCGGCAGTGGATAGCGGAAAACTTCTGTTGTGGAGGAGCAGTAAAGGTAGCCTTTGTAAATTTCCATCCCCGTACCGGTGTGTTCACCGAAATACGCAAGGGTGTCAGCTCGCCCATCACCATCATTATCGCGCAGGGCGGCAATACCTTTTCCGTCTTTTAGCTGTTGCAATTGTATGTAAATATCGCCATTGTTGCGTACCGCAATGTGCCGGGCTCTGCCTACCGAATCAGCCACCACTACGGCTTCAAAATTATCGGGCAGGATGAGCGTAGGATCTGACCAGCGGCTGGATTTCGCATTGGTTGTTTCTGGCAGCTCTTCAGATACATTGGTGTTGTTGGCGCAGGCTATAAGCCCGAGCAATAATGTTAAAGTCAGTAAATATCGCATGAGTAGTGGGTTGGTTCTTCTGTTCTAACAGATGGACAGGCGGGGGGTTCAGGAGGAGGAGAGCATCAATTCGACTGGTGTGGGGGCAGTAAGCAAAAAGACTTGGCAAAACCCTGATACGGGCACTTGCCAAGTCTGTTAAAGAGGCGTTTTAAGCCTGTTGTTTACGTTGATGCAGGTTGATATACCTTGCTTTGTTATGGCATCACCACGGTATCAATGACGTGAATGGTGCCGTTGGACGCCTCAAGGTCAGTCTTAAAGACCTGGGCACGGTTACCATTCTCATCAATCAGGTAGACGGCGTTGCCTTCCGCAATTGCTTTGAGTGCTGCACCATTGACAGTGGTCAGTGTAGCGGTGCCGTTGTTGGCTTTAATGGCTTTCACCACCTGATCGGCAGTGATTTTGCCAGGCACGACGTGGTAGGTCAGCAAGGCCTGCAGCTTCTCCTTGTTCTCTTCGAGCAGGAGCGTGGGTACGGTGCCTTCCGGCAGCTTCTCAAAAGCCGCATTGGTCGGCGCAAATACCGTGAATGGCCCGGGCTGTTGCAGGGTTTCTACCAGACCGGCAGCCTTTACGGCCGCGACAAGGGTGGTATGCATTTTGGAAGAAGCCGCTACGTCGACGATGTCCTTTTCGGCCATCATCTTGGTTTTTTCCTTCTTCATCTTTGCTTTACCATCGTACTGCGCCTGCAAGGGAGAACCTAAGAGCGCGACCATCATAATACTGGTTACTAATGCAATACAATTTTTCATAGCTTACTTTTCAATTAAAAAATGATTCAATCGGGTGATTTTCAACAGGCATACGAGCCTGAGCGCCGATTGGATTTTTTAAGGAACGGTTAAATAATAACTTTTCGATTCTGTCTTGTTATTATGCCGCCATACTTCGTTACTCTGCGGTCACGTAGCTTAGGCTATGCTCCCTTATCGCGCCTCGTCTGGCAGCATACTAACTGCGTCATTTATCGAAAACCTATTATTTGCCCGTTCCGTTGGGAAGTTTTTTTAGGAAACTTTGACTTTGGGCTGAAAACACTCGATATGCTTGGCCATATTCCCGAAAACAAAGTAATGGAAGGGCAGCACGGCTCCCCAGTACAGCCGTCCAAACAGTCCGAACGGCCGGAAGGTGGCTTTCTGCCGCAGGTAGGCTTGCCCGTCTTTGTGCTGAATGCGAAATTCCAGCCAGGCTTCACCGGGCAGCTTCATCTCGGCGTAAAGGAGAAGCCGTTGTTTGTCTTCGTCGGCAATGAGCACCCGCCAGAAGTCAAGGGCATCGCCATCGTGGATGCGGTTGGGATGGGTACGGCCCCGGCGCAGGCCGATGCCGCCGACGAGCTTGTCCAGGTAGCCCCGCAGCTTCCACAGCCAGTTGGCGTAGTACCAGCCGCGCTTTCCCCCGATGCTGACTACATTTTGCCAAACCTGGTCAGGGGTATTGTGGGTAATGGCGACCTTCTGCTCATCTACAAAACAGCCGTACTCGGGCACTTCAATGTAGCGGTTGAGCGACGCTTTGTCTGAGCTGGACACCAGGGAGTCTTTCCAGCTGCTGACCACCATATTCTGCTGTATCTTATCGAAAGCCAGGGCTACCGCTTGTTCGTAGGGGATAGGGTCGATGCCCAGCTCTTCTGCCAGATTGTTGGGGCGGCAGATGACGTCTATTTTCATGCTATTCACAAGATTGACGGCCAATTCGTAGGTGGTAGAGGTCACAAAGTACAGCCAGTAGGAAGACAAACGGGGCGTCATGACCGGCACCACATAGAGTGACCGCTTCAAACCCCGGGCACGGGCGTAGCCGAGCAGCATTTCCTTGTAGGTCAGGATATCCTCAGCACCAATATCGAAGTTTTTGCCGTAGTACTGCTCTTTGCGCATTACGCCCGTCAGGAATTTGATCACATCGCGTATCGCAATCGGCTGACAGCGGGTACTTACCCAGCGCGGGGCAATCATGACCGGCAGTTTTTCCACCAGGTCGCGGATGATTTCAAAAGAGGCACTACCGGAGCCGATGATAATACCGGCGCGCAGTGCGGTGAGGGGCACCTTGCCGCTATCCAGTATTTGCTCTACGCGCAGCCTGGACTCGAGGTGGCTCGACAGTTCATCGCTGTTGACAATACCCGTGAGGTAAATGATCTGCTGACAGGTCGTTTGCTCCACAAAAGCATTAAAATGCGTAGCGGCCTGCTCCTCCAGGGATTTAAAGTCGTCAATGGCAGCAGACAGGGAGTGGATGAGATAGAAGGCTACATCGAATTCCCTGGGCGCTTCCTGCATATCCACGGGTTTCAGGAAATCAACCTGAAAAACGTCCACCTGCTCTTCCCACCCTTCCGGCACGTCAAAGGTCGTGGCGTTACGGGCACAGCAAATGACCTTGTGCCCGTCTTCCAAGAGCACGGGCAGCAGCCGTCTTCCGATATAGCCGGTCGCGCCGGTGAGTAAGATACGCATGTGGCGTTGTTTTGTTGTTGGAACGGTATGCCGGGGCGGAGGTTCAATGCCGGGTGGGAAGCTTAGTCACTGCAATGCCATGATCAGCTGTACCTCTCCAGTTCTGGATTAGGATGATTCGTGTTACTACTTTTTCCGTAGTAGCTCAGTTCTGCACATCAATTCCGGGACCTCCTGCTTTTCAGAGGATTAAAATAGGAATTTGGTGGTGATAAAAGGTATCCTGGGCGTATTTTTTACTCTAAGTCAGGTGGCGACTTTTGGAGTCGCGACCTGACAGCCTTGCCAAATGGACTATACTGACGATTAAGTGGTTTGCCACAGCAAACCTACTCAATGCCTGCCTTCGTATCGATACTTCGGCAGACAGGTCAGCATTTACGCTGGGAAGCGGCTTGCTTCGATGTCGCAAATCCAAGATCCCGACATTTATCGTCGGTGACAACTTCGTATTGCGTATAACCTATGACACCAGCTACCAAAGCCATATTGCCCCTCTACCGGTTCAGCGCAGCGGCTTTTCCATCTCCATTTTCCTCTAGAAGATTTTTACCGGCATGGCATGTAGCCTGTGTTAGGCAAAGTCCATTTTTATTTGAATTCATATTTCGCTAACCTGTTTTCACCTTTCTTTTTTAAAACTCCTAAGTCTACTCCTTTTTTTAAATCTCTTGTTGCTGTAGCTGTGGATATATCCTTAAATACCCTCAGGTAATCTTTCCTGGTAAATTCCTTCAAATCTGTTTGTTCCTTAAAATATTGCAACCTCTCCTCATCACTAAAGGATTTTCTCTGATCTTCTATTAAATCGCTCAGACTTATTTTTATCATTCCAAGCATGAATTCTACAAACTTAGTACATAGGCCTTTTTTATCTGATTCTGATAACGCTTCGTAATACTTTTCTTGATTTTTCTTAATCTCTATTTCTATCGGTAAATACTCAAATACTGGATTCTCCTGCATTAATATCAATGTTTGCCATAACCTGCCCATTCTACCATTTCCATCCATGAATGGGTGTATAAACTCCATTTCGTAATGGAATACACAGCTTTTTATGATTTGATTGTCTTCACTCTCTTTCAAATAGGTAAATAAATTGCTCATCAAATTACTTACATTCCATGCAGGAGGCGCCATATGTGCTATCTGTTCTCCTTTAAATACCCCAACCCCTTTTGCCCTGTATTTTCCAGCATTATCCACTAATCCAGACATTAATATTTTGTGTGCCAATAAATAGGATTCTTCACTGTATGGATCAAAATCCCTCAGTTTATTGTAGACTTCAATTGCATTTTGAACCTCTTTTATATCTTTTGCCGGACCTATAATCCTTTTGTTTTCGAATATCGCTGTTACTTGATCTAACGACAAGGTGTTACCTTCAATCATCAGGGAGGACTGAATCGTCTTTATCCTGTTCTCCCGTCGTAAATTTGTTTGAGGTTTTCTTAGATATGTTGCGTCAACTATCCCTATCAATTTACCAACTTCTATTGATAGGTTAATTATTTTAGAGGTTCCCTCGTAGTACTTTTGAATCATGATGCCATCATTTGATCGCATCAAATATACAAAACGATCAATTAGTTAGGCCCTATAGCATCATTTTATTCACAAGTATCGATCTACTAATTTCTTTATATAATTGAGCCTAACTATACTGACGATTAAGTCAGCACTAGTGCCTCAGGTCATAGATCGCTGTACGGGGGCAACCTTTCAGCCTAGTCTCAGGCCGCGATTTGGTCAAACCCCGGGAGCACTCCCTGTCCGACGTTTTTAATTAATGAAGTCGGTCCTTTCTCCCGAGCCCTCTGCGTCAAGAACACACAATGCCACCTAACTTGAAGCCACTTCAGTGGACGCGCTCTGTCATCTCACACCTTGCCCCTTCCTCCAAATAGGCTTATCTTTGATCAAAAGTATTCTTATGACACAGCAAGCCACCAAAGCAATACTACCTATACACCGGTTTAGTATTGATGATTACCATCAAATGGGAGAGGCAGACTTGTTCGAGGGCAAGCGTGTGGAGTTGCTCGAAGGTCAAATTATTGATATGTCCCCAATAAAGCCTAAACACGCCGGCGCAGTTGCGTTCCTAATCCATCACCTCAGCCGGCAACTATCAGACGACTACATTGTGAACGCACAAAACCCCATCGCCCTCAGCGACCATAGCGAACCTGAGCCGGATATCAGCGTACTCCGCTACCGGGCAGACTTTTACCAGCGCTCCCACCCACAACCCGAAGACATCCACCTCCTCATCGAAGTCTCCGACACCAGCCTTGACAAAGACCAAAAAGTGAAGCTGCCGCTCTACGCCGCCGCCGGTATCCCGGAGGTGTGGATTGTCAATCTGCCGGAAAAGCAGCTGGAGCAGTACACCGAGCCCACTACGGACGGCTACCGCCTGATCCGGATTTACCGGGCAGGGGATACGCTGGAGCTGGATTGGATTAAAGGTAGATTGGAGATGGGGCGGTTGTTTGGGGAGTAGAAAAGCGCAGCAGTAGAGTCTTCACCATCCATGGGTTACCAACACCACTGCTGCAAACGGTCAGAGCCGTTGTTTTTGTCTCTGCACAGCAGAGAACAGGGCATACACCTGTTCATCGGTAGCCATCCAGCTTTTCCTATGAGCTGCGGGCAAGACGGAAACCGACATTGTTGTCACGGCAACTAACACCCCATAAGTTACGATTAGTAGGACGGCAGTGTCGAGAGATGCTGCTCCAGCTACCGCCTCGAAGCACCCGCTCTAGGCCCGAACTGGGTCCTTTAGGGTTAGTCTGAGAATGAGAAGTATATTTTCCATAAAAATCTGAGCACCACTCCCAAACATTACCACTCATATCGTATAACCCCAACTGATTGAGCTGCTTCGATCCTACCGGTTGCGTCTTTTTTCCGCTGTTATCCTTATACCAGCCTACCTGATCCAGCGTATTACTCCCACTGTATAAATTATTGTTCTGAGCCTCACCTTCTCCACCCCGGGCGGCGTACTCCCATTCCGCTTCGCTGGGCAAGCGGTACTGCCCCCCGATCTTGGCGTTCAGTTTTTCGATAAATTCCTGCACATCGTTCCAGCTTACATTTTCCACCGGGCAGTTTGGACAGTTTTTAAAATAGCTTGGGTTTCCTCCCATCACAGCTTCCCACAGAGCCTGGGTGACCGGATACCTTCCAAGGTAATAATCCGGTAAATTGACTATATGACAAGGTTTTTCCTCTTTATAACCCTTTCCATCCCGCAATTCATTCTTCCAGCCCATCCAAAAAGTACCGCCGGGTATGTGCAGCATACCTTCGCTTAGCTCAACCAACTCGGCTGGAAGGTCGAGCTTGAGGGGCTTAGGTTTGGAAGCAGATGACTTTGTTGTTTTTCTCTCGGTCTTGGGCGGAGTTTTCGGCTTCTCAAAGTCTATCATTAATTCTTTCTTACGCTGCTTCGCCCGTTTTGCAAAAGTCCCTTCTGGAAAGCGGTCCAGATAGTCTCGAGCAAGGCGAAACCCAACGTTGTATTGTCTACTAGAGAAGCTATTCCAGTTGCGATTCGCAACACGACAGTTCTCTGAATCATTGAGCCAGGATCCGCCACGAAAAACACGTCGGAAACGATTTTTATGATTCCATTCTAACCAGGCTCTCCCGTCCTGAGGTGCTCCCCCATAATCTTTTTGCCATCTATCCTGAACCCATTCCCAAACATTACCACTCATGTCAAAAAGCCCTAGCTGATTGGGGTTTTTCTGTCCTACTGGGTGCGTCTTTCTTCCACTATTCTCATTGTACCAGCCTACCTGATCCAACGAATTGCTTCCACTGTACAAATAGTTATCCTGTGCGCCGCCTTCTCCACCACGGGCGGCATACTCCCATTCTGCTTCGGTAGGAAGACGGTAATTTTCACCCGTTTTAACATTTAGCTTTTTGATAAATTCCTGTACGCTCTCCCAGCTTACGTTTTCTATCGGGCAGTTTGGACAACCCTTAAATTTGCTTGGGTTTTCACCCATTATCGCCTCCCACTGCAACTGCGTGACTGGGTACTTCCCCAGATAATAGTCCGACAAACTTACTTCATTATAATGTTTCTCGCGATCAATCCCCTTTTTACCCTTCCAGTCCATCCAAAAAGTGCCACCGGGTATGTGCAGCATACCTTCGCTTAGCTCAACCAACTCCGCTGGAAGGTCGAGCTTGAGGGGCTTAGGTTTGGAAGCAGATGACTTTGTTGTTTTTCTCCCGGGCTTGGGCGGAGTTTTCGGCTTCTCAAAGTCTATCATTAATTCTTTCTTACGCTGCTTCGCCCGTTTTGCAAAAGTCCCTTCTGGAAAGCGGTTCAGAAATTTCTCGTAAGCTGCGACGGTATCGGCTTGTTGTGTACTTTGCCATTCTTTTTCCTCCTCTAGTCGTTTTTTTTCATTTAGAGCTTCTTTTCGGTACTTCCCGCTTGGATAATTCTTGATATAATTGTCATAAGACAGTGTAGTATCATAAGCTTTGGCAGCCTCCCATACCATTTCTTCATTAGGTTTGAGATACTCTGGTTTCGGAGCAGGTGGCTTTGTTATTTTCGCTTTGGACTTGGGCGGACTTTCTGGCTCTCCATAGCCGCTCAGCAACTCCTCCTGCCGCTTTTTCGCTTGCGCAGCAAAAGCCCCATCGGGAAATCGGTTTAAGAATTCAAAATAGGCGGAGAGGGTATCGGCTTGTTGTGCCCTTTGCCAGTGGGCTTCCTCCTCCAAGCGTCGTATCGCAGCTAAGGCGTCCGCCCGATATTTACCATTGGGATACTCCCGGTTGTAGTTGAAGTAGGCAAAAATAGTATCCGTCGCTTTGGCAGCTGCCCAGGCTGTCTCTTCATCGCCCACCGGCATAAACACAAACTGCCCCTGATCATCCCCCTTCACATCAATATTCTTAAAAATGGGCGTCTGTCGGCCCTGCGTGGCGGCGGCTACGGCATCCCGCAACTGCGTAAAGAGCTGATCGACCGGCAGGGGCTGCTGATTGTGGCGCAGGGCGCGCAGCAGTTCCTTGGCGAAGGGGCTGTTGTCGCCCGCCTGCCCGTCGAGGGCGCGCTCGCGGCTGTGGCTGGCGGAAATGCCCCAGCGGGAGCGACGGCTGTGCAGCAATTGCCGGGTGGCGCTTTTGAAGGTGACGAAAAAGGAGCCGGCAAAACAGGCATCGGCAATGACGAGGGTGTGGAAGGACTCCACTTGATTCAGGCGGCGCTTGATGCTGCTCGCGGCAATCCAGCCTTCGTCTTCGCCGGGCTTGCCTTCTATGGGTATCCAGTAGCCTTCCTCGTCTTCGATCTCCCCGTGGCCGGAGAAGTAGACGATAAGGCTGTCGTCTTCCTGTACTTTATGGCGCAGGTCCTTGAGCTGGCGCAGCACTTGGGTGCGGGTGGCTTGCGCATCGTACAGCTCGTAGGTGCGCTCCGGGCTGACCTGATACTGCTGCTGCATGAGCGCTGTGAAGTCTTTGGCGTCCTTTACGCAGTTGCTCAGGGGCGGGCAGTGGGCGTAGGCGTCCACACCGATGACCAGCAGGTGGGTGTGCCCTTGCTGTTGCAGGGCCATTTGCTGCATGGCTTCGTAGTCTAGTCCCTTGTGCTGCTCTGGCAAAATCTATTTTTTGTGAGCAATATACGGATTTTGGGCAATGTTGTTGTGTTTGGGGTTAGGCTCACGTTTATCTATCTCTTCTTTTACCTCAGATTGCCTTGCATAAATTAAAATAATATTGGTATCAAGCAAATAGTCCATTAATCGAGCATTGACAGCAATTCTTCAATTGGTTCTTCTATTTTTAAATCCTCTGCTAATTCGTCAAATTCTTTTTTAGAGATAGGTTTGTACCCTTGTTCGTGCTTCAATTGTTCAATAGACATCTCTTCTCTAACAGGTTTGATGATTTTATGCCAATCTTTTCTTGATTTCAATTCTTGTAAATATTCTTCCAACTCAATAAGCTCATCTTCATTATTGATGTCAGTTATTTCTTCTATGAGTCTGTACTTTATATTTGATAAATCCTTAGTCATCAGCCACTTATTTAGTTTACTGTTGAACACATGAACTTGCATGATCATCTTATCTTATCAAGTTAAGAACTTTTCACATGTTTTTCAATCTTTTTAATTAATGATAAGGGCAAACGCATCAAAATGAGAACATGCCACGGAACACGTTAGATTGGGTGGCGGCTGCCGAAATTGCATGTTCGACGGAGGAGTTTGCGAATTTCTAGCGTTTTTGCTTCCTTTTTTGGTCCCGGTTTACCGGAAAAAAAAGGAAGAGCCCAGCCCATAAGGGCTCGTACGTGGCTGGCTTGAGGCGAGAATTGAACTAACCCCCTTCTTCAGGAGCTTTTGCACTACGTTTTCGTGGAAACCGCGTTTGGTGCGTTTGCCCTAATTAATGATTGCCACGAACACTTGGCAATAGCTTAGATTAAGCTCTACACCAGCAGCCCAAGGCTCCTGCCCTGTCGGGGAGCTTCCCTCCCGGTACTTTACCGGGATCCGATAGGTTTTTCCAGACCAAAGCTGGGGCAGAGCTCTTACGGAAATGCTAGGCTCAAGCTCTACACCAGCAACGCTTTGATCCTGTTGGGGAGCTAGTATGCTATCATATTTAAGGACCCCGGGAGAAGGGAGTGCTCCCGGGGTCATCTGCTTTAAGTCAGATCGCAACTCTGGAGTCGCTGCCTGACAGACCAGCCAGCAGTAACAACAAGCGCCATCCCCGCAAAAAACAGGAAATGGCGCTCATCCATTTATCAATGAAGCGATATGCTTTTACTCAAAATCCTCCAGGTAGCTCACCGCACCTTCGTAGACGCGCTCAGCAGTGAAGCCGAATTTATCATCCAGTACGGTGTAGGGGGCGGACTCCCCGAAGTGGTCCAGGCCTGCGACCTCTCCCAGAGGGCCAACCAGGCCGCGCAGGGTGACCGGCAGGCCGGCGGTAAGGCCGTAGGTCGGCACATCGTAGGGCAGCACGTCCAGCTGATAGCTGATGGGCTGATTGCGGAAGAGGCCTTCGGATGGAGCGGAGACAACCCGTACATTGAGCTTTTTCTTCTCGCGCAGCAGCTTGGCGCCCTCGATCAGGGTAGCGACTTCGGAGCCATTGCCGACCAGGATGAGATCAGGGTTGCCGCGCTCTTCCTTTTGGACGATGTAGGCACCTTTTTCGGCTGCCTTAGCAGCTTCGTAGCGGCTGCCATTGGCGGGTAGGCTTTTGATGTCCTGACGGGAAAGGATGAGCCCGCTCGGCCCGTGGGTGTTTTCCAGGGCTAACTGCCAGGCGACGGTTGTTTCGTCCACATCAGCAGGGCGCAGGGCGGTAAAGCTGTTGCGGCCGGAGTGGTTCTGCAGATGCTCCAGCAGGCGGATTTGAGCCTCTTGCTCGATGGGTTGGTGCGTGGGGCCGTCCTCGCCTACCCGGAAGGCATCGTGCGTCCAGATGAAAATTACCGGCTGCTCCATCAGCGCGGCGAGGCGGATGGTCGGCTTCATGAAGTCGGAGAAGACGAAGAAGGTTGCGCAAACCGGGATAACGCCACCGTGCAAAGCCATACCCGTGCACAGTGCTGCCATAGTCAGCTCGGAAACGCCAGCCTGCAGAAAGGCACCGCTAAAGTCGCCTTTAACAAAAGAAGTGGTCTTCTTGAGGAAGGCATCCGTTTTATCGCTATTGGAAAGGTCGGCAGAAGCGACAATCATATTGTCGAGGTGATCTGCCAGATAGCTAAGCACGGCACCGGAAGCGCTACGGGTAGCCTGATCGGGCTTTTGTTTGATACCAGCCCAGTCAAGCTCCGGCAGCTCACGGGAAAGGTACTGCTCCAACTTATCCGCCAGCTCCGGGTTTTCGGAAGCCCAGGCTTCCTGTTCGGCCCGCTTTTGTTCGGCATAAGCGTGCTTTTCGGTCTTCACCTCTTCGTAGAATTCTGCCACTTCCGGGAAAACCGCGAATGGGTTATCCGGGTCGCCACCCAGCGCCTTAACGGTTTTCTCAAAAGAGGCACCGGCACCGCTCAGCGGCTTGCCGTGGGTGGACACCTGACGCTCGAAGGACTCGCCTTCTTCAGTTACTGCTCCCTTACCCATGATGGTCTTGCCAATAATGAGGGAAGGGCGGTTCGTTTCCGCTACAGCGGCATCCAATGCCTTACGGATGGCATCAGGATCGTTGCCCTCAATCGTCTGCACGTGCCAGCCCCAGGCTTCGTATTTCTTGCCTGTATCCTCGTCCATAACTTCGCTGACTTCGCTTGACAGCTGAATGTCATTAGCATCGTAGAACATCACCACATTGCCCAGGCCAAGGTAGCCTGCCGTACGCCCGGCACCCTGTGCAATCTCTTCCTGAATGCCGCCATCAGAGATGTAAATGTAGGTTTTGTGCGCTGTCCACTCCCCAAAACGGTGGGCCAGGAAGCGCTCAGCAATTGCGGCACCGATGCCAAAAGTGTGCCCCTGTCCCAGCGGACCGGAAGTATTCTCCACACCACGGGCTACGTCGATCTCCGGGTGGCCCGGCGTTGGGCTGCCCCACTGCCGGAAATTTTCAAGGTCTTCTGTGCTGTAATGCCCCAGCAGGTGGAGTTGGCTGTACAGCATCGCGGACATATGGCCGGGGTCAAGAAAGAACCGGTCACGGAAGGGCCAGGCTGTGTCTTTGGGGTCGTAGTTCATGTACTCCGTGAACAGGATGTGCATAAAGTCTGCACCGCCCATAGCGCCGCCGGGGTGACCGGAGCTCGCTTTTTCCACCATTGCGGCGGAAAGCACACGGATGTTGTCTGCGGCTTTTTGTGTGATTGTAGGATCTGCCATGTTAAAAGGAATAAGGTTTTGGTAATCAAAATAAAGTAAGCTGCCGGGAACGATCAAAGCCGTAGAGGATAGTTCGAACAGCGCCAGCCTCCAGCCACACGGGCCTTTTGCTTCGCATTCCTGCGCCATACGCTTACTTCAGTTTCAAAGGATGCCCAATTCCGGATGTTCAGCCGGCCCTCTGATTTTCGCCCGAAGATAGCTAAACTCTGAGGTATTTCGGAAGCTGGGGGGAAGCGGAAAACAATTCTGAATAAAAAACCACACAAATACTTGCATTAAAAACTTTTTGTTTTTAAAATTGTATTAACAAAACAAAATGTGCGATGGTAAAAATACGGTCCTACGAGGATTTTCAGACCGTCCCTGTTGTGGACATGGACGAGATGACCCCCTACCTGCAAGTAGAGGCTAGTGATGGCAAAAGCTTTCCGCTACCAGGCGAGGAGTACAACTTCATCAGGCTGGATTTGAGCCTGGCGCTCATCCGCCACCCGGCACATACCTTTTTTCTGAGGGTCAGCCAGGAAACACTGGGCAGTGAAGGCTTTCTGCCCGGGTATATTGCAGTTGTTGACCGGCAGGCCACGCCACGCCACCGGGACATTATAGTCGCCTATTTTGAAGGCAGTTTTATCGTATGCCGCCTGCACATGCAAGAAGAAGAGATTAGCATTCAAACTGATGAAGAAACAGTTCAACTAGAGCCAGATATGGAATTTGCCATTTGGGGCGTAGTAAAAGATATGCTTATCCCCAGATAGCAATGCCCTTACTGCTCCTTCCCCTCTGCACGGGCATCCAACTGCCTGGAAGCAGACTCAGCAATATCCTGCGCGGCTTCTTCTGCCGGGGCTTCTTCCGCTTTAGGCGCTTTGTAAAGGGAAAATAGCACCCCAGCACCCAGAGATACGAAAATGACGATTAGGGACAACCATTCTGGAATATGAATCTGATGCACCAATAGCATCTTCACGCCTACATAGGCGAGGATGAAAACAAGTGCGTGCTGCAGGTACTTGAAGCGATCCAGTACAGACGCTAGCACGAAGTACAGGGAACGCAGTCCCAGAATGGCAAAAATATTGGACGTGAAGACCAGGAAGGGGTCTGTTGTAATGGCAAAAATGGCAGGGATACTGTCAAAGGCGAACATCACATCCGTGGTTTCCACCACCATAAGCGCAACGAACAATGGCGTTGCCGCGGTGATGTGTTTGCGTTTCACAAAGAAATGCTCTCCGTCAAACTCTTTAGTTACTGGAATGAGCCGGCTTACGTATTTGATTACCGGATTCTTATTGGGGTGGGCAGCCTCATGTGAAGACCACATCTTGTAGGCAGAGTAAAGCAGAAATACGCCAAACACATAAGTCAGCCATGCAAATTTCTGAATCAGGACGACGCCAAGGAAAATCATGATGCCACGGAACACCAAGGCACCAAGAATGCCCCAAAACAAAACCCGGTGCTGGTACTTTTGTGGAATACTGAAATAAGAGAAAATCATGGCAATCACGAAGATATTGTCCATGCTTAGGGACTGCTCGACCAGGTAGCCGGTCAGGTACTTGAGCACAGCATCTTTTGCAGTGAGGGATTCAGGATTCGCGATCCATCCATTGCCGTAAGCAAAATATACAAACACACTGAATAGCAAAGAAAGGCTCACCCACAACGTTGTCCACCCCAATGCCTCACGCGTGGTAATGGCATGAGGATTGCGGTTGAAAACGCCCAGGTCGAGGGCCAGAAGAAAAAACACAAGGGTGATAAACCCGATCCAGATGAACATGTAGTTGCTTTTTAGCAGGAAGATCCGCTGCCTTTTTTGCGCTCTGTGTAGGAGCGCTGTTGTTAGACGCAGAAATGCGGCTTTGTCACCGATCCTTTCAAACTATAAATGCATGGAAAAGAGGGTTTGTTGATTTTGCCCTGCTACAAACGACAAGCCTACCGGTACTCCCGGTAATTCTTTACATTTCACCTACAAACAAACAGCCGCAGGCGCTTTCTCAGTTAAGCGCCTGCGGCTGATAAGGCAAATACCTAAATTTTTCAAGTTACCCTAAGATCACTATAAGTGTGTAAATCAATCCGGGGAGGTAAAATAGCACGGTAAGAAGCAGTGAAATCAATACCCTTGTGGTCAGTGCGCCTTCAAAAAGCAACATTCCTAAAGGTGGAAGCAAAATGGTAATGATTATGAGCAGCAGCGCATTCTCCGATATATCAGCCTTACGCCAGTCCTTGATGGCTGCACGGATCGCCTTCCGTTTAGCACGGCGTTCCTGCCGTTTCTTCTTACGGATTTCCCGCTTGGTTAGTTGGGGGGCTTCTTCTGCTGCAATTTCAGTGGCAGCTGTTTGGACAGCGGCAGCCGCATGGGCAGGAACCACGGCAATAAGGCTGAACAGTAAGGTCAGGGATAGTAGTAATGCTTTCATAAATACATAGGTTTTGGTAAAGTAAAACGGGTACACAATACCCAGTGCAACATATAAGTTACCTTTACTTTACCGGAAAACAAAAGCCATGTTCACTACTATCCCAAAAAATACCAACTTAAATCAGACCGGGTCTATCATTGGCAAATCGGTCACCTTTGCTTCTTTGGGCCCGATACTCAACCAACCGATAAACCCACCGGAGGCCTTGGCTACATGGCCTGCCAGGCTCAACAGCCCCTCGTAAAAATGGCGGGCCTGCCGCTTATCAATTTTTTTGAGTACAGGATTGACTTTAGAAAGCCGGCTAACCAGCTCTGCCTGACGTGGTTCCGTGTCCCTTGGCAATTCCAGGATCATAGCCAGTAACCGCTCATGAAGTTCCTGGTCCAGTTTTTCATAAAACGCCATCCATTCCGGATGAAAATCGAAAGACCGGACATGAGCTACTTTTTCACTGGCTGCCAGTTCTGAATCGTCGATTATTCCATCAGCACCAGCAACAAGCAAGACCACCTGAGGCACGGCATCGTACAATACTTTCTGGTCCTGAGGCGAAAGGGCATCGATACTTTTAAACATATATTTCTTGTTTTTAAATTTGGCTTTATCGTTCGCAGATGGGTTGGTGCTTTTGAAACAAAAATAGGTTTTTACGGCAAAAATTGCAGTGGCATAAATCATCAATTCTGTTTTTTTCCGTTTCTTTTAGGGTTACCGCCGAAACGGGTTGAAGCTAAGCAAACGATTCGCCCAGCCCATCCACTTAGCAGGTTCAGGTTCGGTAGAGGTGTCCTCCTCTACGGGCTCTCCGTACAAGGTTTCAAACATTTTACGCACATTTTGCGCCACCATTCCCCGGAAGGGGATCCTTGCCATAAGCCCATAGAGTGCCGCATTGCCTTCCGCATTCGCTTTAGGGTTCGCTTTCGCGAAAGCGATCGCTGCCCGCAAATCAGCGATGTAAGTTTCCAGTACTGGCAAATTCTGAGGCATAACCGTCACGTGGATGCAGTTGGGGCGCTGCTGCCGGTCTACATACCAGCCTTTTTCTGCAAGTGCATCTGCGATTACGAAAATATCCGGCCGGTTATTCCGGGTCTTAAAAGCCAGGATATTCATACAAGGTGCGCCAATCCATTCCAGCTCCGGTATGCTTTCAATCGCGGCTTTGAGCTGATCCACCCCCACCATTACCTGACGGGCGAGCTCCAGGTACCGCTGCCGCCCGAGGCTGTTCATCGCGGCCCAGGCTGCTGCGATAGGGCCGCCGGAACGTGACCCAAGAAGCGTAGCTGAAGCGTAAATGCCTCCTGCCCAGTCGGTGGTTATAAAAAACTGATGCCTGAGGTAGGTCATACTCCGGTACAACAAGACCGAGCTGCCCTTTGCCCCGTAGGCAAACTTGTGCGTATCTGCGGACATGGAAGTGACGCCAGGCAGCCGGAAGTCCCACGGATGGACGAGTTCTGGTCGCAACTGCTCCACCCATGGCAACATGAACCCCCCAATGCAGGCATCCACATGAAAAGGCAACTGATGCTGCTGTGCGATCTGAGCAATAGATGGAATCGGGTCGAGTAACCCATGCGGATAAGAAGGTGCAGAAGCAGCAAGCATCAAAGTCTTGGGCCCGATCCTCAGCCGCATGGCTTCCACATCTGCTTTCCCATCTTCTCCCACTTCCACTTTCTTTATTTGAAGCCCAAGGATGTGAGCTGCTTTCTCGAAAGCCGGGTGGATGGTAGCCGGCGCGACCACTTCGGTACAGCCTCGTTTGGCCTTACGTCCCCACTCCCGATAGGTGTACAGCGCCAGGAAAATGCTCTCCGTGCCGCCGGAAGTCATCGTTCCTGCAACCTGCTCATCCCCGTGCAGCATGCCCGCCGTCATAGCAACTACTTCTTTTTCCATACGCTGAAGGCTCTCAAAGGCGAAGGGGTTGATGTAGCTTTCTGAGAAGAATAGGTTCGAGGCCTGCTTTAAAAACTTATTATGGGCTTCATCCACCTGATAAACCATACTCCAGGTGCGGCCTTCCTTCCAGCGGGCATCACCAGACTTAAAACTTTCCATTTCTGCCAGCAGCTTTTCCGGATCCCGGCCCGTCTCAGGTATTCGCTTTTTATCAGTACTCATGGTGGCGAATATACTTTTTTCCAATTGCTTGTCCTGCATGTTAGGGCCATCTCCATCGCTCAAAGGTTGGCACAAAGATTGTACCTTTGCATTCAGCACAGGTCAAAATCATGAAAATAGCCATACTTGCGGACCCTCTGGACAATCAACGTGGCGGTGTACATGTCTATACCCGTGAGCTTATCACAGCTTTAGTCCAGCTCGACTCTGATAATGAGTACCTGCTGGTGCGGGAGAAAGCCACTCCTGCTATACCAGGCACGCAGTCCCTCGTAGTGCCCAATAACCGATTTGGGTTGGTATTCGCCGCCTTCCGCATGTTTTTTATTGTCCCTTATCTGCTCCGGCAGTACAGAGTGGATGTCGTATTGGAGCCTGCTCACTTTGGCCCGTTCAATTTGCCGCGGCATGTCCACCGGGTAACGGTAATCCATGATCTGACGCCTTTGCTCTTCCCACAGTACCACCTTTGGCACAGTCAGATGCTGCAACGCCTGTTCCTCAAAGGTATACTCAAAAGGGCAAGCCTGGTCATCACCAATTCCCGGCATACACGCAAAGATGTCCTCGAGCATTTCCCATTTCTGGAGGGCAAAGTGATTGCGGCTCACCTCGGGGCCAATCCTAACCTCACTCCACTAAAAACACGGGACTGGCTTGATCAGCAGGGTATTTGTTCACCCTACTGGCTTACAGTAGGCACTATCGAGCCTCGGAAGAACCTCGTCAACCTCCTAATGGCTTATCAGCAGTACCGGCAAAATGGCGGCAGCGGACAGCTTATTGTAGCCGGGCAGCGGGGATGGAAATCTGAGCCGTTCTTCGAAGCCCTGGAACAGCACCCGTACCGGGCAGACATTCTCCTGACCGGCTTTGTGCCAGACGAGGCGCTGCCTCAGCTGTACAGCCATGCACAAGCCTTAATTTATCCTTCGGAGTACGAAGGTTTTGGGCTGCCTGTGCTTGAGGCTATGCGCTGCGGGTGCCCGGTAATTTGCTCTTCTGTATCCAGTTTGCCTGAAGTAGGCGGTGCAGTCGCTTACTATGCCGATTATCAGGAGCCTGCATCCATAGCCCGGCAAATGCAGGAAGTAGACCAACTGGACGAGTCAGCAAGGTCAGCCCTAAGGGAACGATCGATGGAGTGGGCGGGGCAATTTACCTGGACCGCACATGCCAAAGCCTGCCGGGCTGCACTCCAAAAACTTGCTGCGAAACAACCCGACTCCAATCACGTATGACTATATTGCACGTATATTCCAAATCTATTTACCCGGTAGATGCACAAACCCCAAAATAATGCGACCAGAACAAATATGGATTGTCATTCCCGCCTACAACGAAGGGCCTGTCATCGATCAGGTCGTGTCCAAGGTGATTGGCAGTGGTTTTCCAAATGTACTGGTCATTGATGATGGCAGCAAAGACGATACGGCTATACAAGCCCGGCGAGCCGGGGCACGTGTCCTCTCCCACCCCATCAACCGTGGCGCAGGGGCCGCAGCGCAGACCGGCCTGGCTTACGCAAGGCGGCAGGGATGGAAATGTGTGGTGCAAATTGATGCCGATGGGCAGCACCACCCTGAAGACATCCACAGGCTGGTGGAAGTACAGGCCCAAACAGAAGCCGATATCGTTCTGGGCAGCCGATTCCTGGACCCTTCGCCTGGCATCCCACCCACACGCATACTGTACAACCGCATCTCCAATGTACTGACGAATACCTTCTGCAAGCGCAGCTATTCGGATACGCAGACCGGCTTCCGGTTGCTCAGTGCACGGGCCATACGCAATCTCCGGCTCCGGCTCGATGGTTTTGGCTACTGTAGCGAAATGATTGTGCAAGCTGAAGAAAAAGGGCTAATGATTGCTGAGGCTCCCATTCAGGTTACTTATACCGACTACTCGCTTAACAAGGGGCAGGACCTGGTTATGGGCGTTACCACCGCAGTGGATTTGCTTTGGAAATTGCTATTTTACCCTTCAAAAATGAAGTGACGTGAAGCTTGAAGTCTATCAGATCATCGTTCCACTAGCCTCCCTGGGGTTTGTTTTCAACCTGTTCCGGCGTTTTCTGAAATCAAAAGCCAGCTGGCAGGAAGCCGCTTTAGGTGCTGCTTTTTGGCTTTCAGTCGGCATTTTCGCGCTCTTTCCTGACGCAATCTCCAAAGCCATTGCTGACTTCTTTGGAATAAAGAGCAATATCAACGCCATCATTTTTTTCTGCCTGGGGCTTATTTTCTTCTTTCAGTACAAACTCTTTTTCATGCTGAAAAAAAACCAGATGGCCATCACCGAGCTGGCTCGGAAAATCACCCTTCAGCAGGCGGAAAAAGAAGACCTCCAATCGTGAAAATCCTTTTCGTACTTGAGCATTTCCATCCTTATATCGGTGGGGCAGAGAAGCTGTTTTACGAGCTGACGACGGCATTGGTAAAGGCCGGGCACGAAGTTGCAGTCGTTACCACCCGGTTCCGCCCCGATTTGCCGGAACAGGAAGAGATTCAGGGCGTATCAGTGGTGCGGGTCAACTGCCGCAACCGTTACTGGTTCAGCCTGGTGAGCCTGCCGGTGATCCGGCGTATGGCTAAAAAATACGACCTCGTCCATACTACTTCCTATAATGCCGCCCTGCCGGCCTGGCTCGGCGCGGCTTTGAGCAGAAAGCCGGTCCTCATTACTTTCCACGAAGTTTGGGGGCGTCTCTGGTGGCAGCTACCTTTTGCCAATCTGCTGCAACGTACCCTTTTTTACACTTGGGAGCAACTCCTGCTAAAACTGCCTTTTCGTCGCTTTATCGGGGTATCCGACTACACCCGGCAGGCGCTGCGTGCAAGCGGCATTGCTGAAGAAAAAGCGCTACGAATTTACAACGGGCTGGACTACACAGCCTTTGAGGCTTATCCTCATCAGCCGCCAGGGGAATTTACCTTTACCTACTTCGGGCGCCTGGGCATGTCAAAAGGGCTGGAACTCCTGCTGCCGGCCGCACAAACCTTGCTCAGGCAGCATCCTGAGGCCCGGTTCAAGCTCATCGTACCGACCTATCCTAAACCGATGTACGATTGGGTGCAGGCGCAATTGGACCAACTGGGCATCCGCCAACAGACACAACTGCTTCATGACCTGCCGCGGGAGACACTTTACCGGGAAATTGCACATTCGTCCTGTGTCGTAATCCCCTCCTACAGCGAAGGGTTTTGCTTTGTCGCAGCAGAAGCCTCTGCTATGGGCGTACCCATCATTTCTTCTGATCGAGGCGCGTTGCGCGAAGTGGTAAGCGGAAAGTGGGTGCCCATGCAGGAGATGAGCGTAGCGGCACTCGCCCGGGCATTGCAGCGGGCGTATGATGGAGACTGGGAAAACCGGCCCTTCCATCCTTTTCATCTGAAGGATGCCGTACAGGCCTACATCAACCTTTACCAAGGTTTAAATCGCTGAGCGGTGTGTTTTAACCCAGTCGTACAGCGCCATATCTTCTGCATTGAGAGCCTGTAACTGACGAAGGGCCTCCTCCTTAATTTCAGGTAGCGCTTTACGAAAACGACGGTTATCGTTGAGCCGGGGCAATGGTGGGACTTCAGCCCAGCCAAGGCGTTTCCCCAACCGCTCGTAGTCCGCCTCAAAGGATTCCAGCAATCCGATAAAAAAATAGTCTTTCGGGTGCAGCCCGCGCATAAATTTAGACATGCGGTTGCGATTTTCCTCCAGGGTGGCGTACTCGAGCAGGGTTTCTGAGACCCGGTGGGCATTGACCGCTGCCACCTCCGGGTTGTGCTCCGGATTTAGCAGGCGGTGCTTAAAAAAAGAATAATTGGAAACTACACGGTCTACCGGGTCACGCAGCCAGGTAATGATTTTGGGGTTATGCTGCAGGTGCAGCTCCCGGACTTCTTCGTAGTGCAGGTGGCCATGCAATACTTTCAGCTGTGGAGGCAATGCCCGGGACCATCCGCCTGCTTTCACTACCGCTTCATAATCGCGCCGACGAAAGGAGGCCGAAACCTGCTGCGCACCGTAGACGGTTTGCAGGGCCCGGTAAAAAGAAGTACCGCCCGTTTTGGGGATATGTATGGAGATTAGCCTGATCATACGGTCCAGTATCCCTGCTTTCGAAGCTCAAGTGCCTCCTGATAAAGTGCCAGGTCTTCGGCATTACAGGCTTCGATGACCGCCCGTTCTCCAGCAGTGATTTCCCGCTTCCGTTTACCCGTGGCATTATGCTGATAAGCCTCCTGAATCGTCCAGCCCATCGCATCCGCCATACGCTGCAGGTCCTCATCCATACGCTCGAGGATGCCCACAAAGCGAAAGTCACTCAGGTGCAGCCCCTCCAGGAATTTAGACATTCGGTTTTGGTTGATCTCTGCCTGGGCATACTCGGTAAGGCTGCGCTCCATTTTGGTGAGAATGTTAATGCCCCGGCCTTCTTCGTCCAGGATTTCCCGGAGACGCTTGGCCAGATAAAAGTAATTGGACACCACGCGCTCCACTGGATCGCGCAGCCAGGTGATTTTTGGAATGTCTGGTGGTAACTCCAGAATGTTGTTGACGTGTTGCCATGAAAAATGCCCGTGCAACACCCGCACCCGGTTGGGTAAAGTACGACCGGTGAACGGCTGCTGTTCTACCCGGAATTTGCCCCCACCGCGCAGGGGCGTATCAAAACGCAACACAGCTTCGGCACCATAAACATCGCGCAGCATATTGCGGAAAGATGTCCCGGCAGACTTTGGGATATGAAAGGACAGCAACTCGAGTTGGTTACCAATCTTGGAGTCCAGTCTTTTGATCTGATCATTCATGTCTCGCTATTAGGTAGGGCTAAGCTAAAAAAAATCCTCATGCCAGCACTTAGAAAGGTCTTTCATCCGGGAATCTGGCAAAATATACAAATAGTTAACATGCGTGAATTGGGCAGACCGCTGAGAATTGTTTATTTTGCAGCATATTCAACAGGAATTAAATATGCACGCTCCCCCCGCACCGTAATCTTTTACGACCTTTTTAGGCTACTACTTATCATAAGCTCCCCCTTGTCTTCCAGCCGAAGACCTACTGATTTATTGGTAAAAATTACTGAATCTATAAAACAATTACTACAGCATGAGACAATTTTACTTACTGCTCTTTGCGCTATGTATGTTCGGAACAACACTACAAGCACAAGTGCTGAATGAGCTACTTGTCAGTACAACTGGTACTGATGTAGAATTCATCGAAATTTACGGCGAGGCGGGTACTCCACTGCTTGGCCTTAGTGTTATTGGAGTAGAATCTGATGACCAATCCTCCAATGGCTCTATTGATTTTCGATTTGACTTTGGAGCTGACGACATAATTGGTTCGAACGGATTCTACCTGATTGGCACTTCAAGTGTCAACTCCGAATACGGAGTAATGCCAAATAAAATCATCAACTCTAACTCCCTGGAAAACAGTAGCGCTACCTATGGGCTGGTTGTGACCAGCAGTATTTCTGGTTCCAGCATCACCGGTGGTGAATTCTGGAGGGATGTGGTGGCACTTACCGATGAAGAATCCCCTGAATTCTTTTACTTTGATGCCCCGGTTATTGGCCCAGATGGCAATTTCTTTCCAGCCGGCGTACGCCGTGTAACGGATGGCGTAGACACCGACATGGCCAGTGACTGGGTCATCAGTGACTTTAACTTGGGCAATGACAATACACCTACTGCGGGTACGCCAATGATGCCATCCGCACCGGTAAGCGGTTGTGACGACCTGTTCATTTCTGAGTACATGGAAGGTAGTGGCAACAACAAATGTATTGAAGTTTTTAACCCAACCAGTTCATCTATTGACCTGAATGCTGGTAATTATCAGATTTTGTTCTATTTCAATGATAACACTACCGTAGGTGGTACCATCAACCTCACAGGTACTGTCTCCGCAGGCACCACTTACACCCTTTGTGATGACGGTACCACTTTGGAGATAGAGGTAGACCAAGAGTCTACTGCTTCTTTTTTCAATGGTAACGATGCTGTAGAGCTCAGAGCAGACGGGACAACATTGGATATCTTCGGACAAATCGGAAACGATTCCAACTTCGCCAAAGACAGAACTTACCGCCGAAAATCTAGTGTGACTTCTGGAGATACAAACGGCAGTGATGCCTTCGATATTTCCGCAGAATGGGACGAGTTCCCTCAGAATACAGCTGATGGCTTTGGGGCTCATACCTTTGACGGTTGTGGCAGCACTGGCGGAGGTGGCGGTAGTACTGGCGGAGGCTGCGGCTTCACCAATGTTTCCTTCTCCAACCTGTCATGCGGAACGGGCGCATTTGCAGAAAGCTCCTTTTTTGATGTATCTGCAGTTGTATCCAATGGCTCAGGCTCCTATTTAAATATCAATCCTGAAACAAGTATCGGATATGGCATCTTCTCAGGTGTAGAAAACGGTACTATATCTGGAACCGGTCAGGCCAGCATCACCGGTAACACTCCGGGTGAAGTAGCAAAAATCGACCTGCTCGATCAGATGGATGTTACTTGCAGAACGCCAACTTACTACTTCCGTGTACCCGAGTGTGTCTCCTGCCCAACATCAGAGGACATCTTCATCAGCGAATTCCACTACGATAACGTTGGCGGCGACGTCAATGAGTTTGTGGAAGTAGCGGTTTCAAACGAATTTGAGGGCGATTTATCCGGTATTGAAGTGGTGCTCTACAATGGCAGCAACAACACCTCCTACGATAGCGAAACCCTTGACAACTTCAGCGAAGGCAGCACCGCCAGCGGTATAACCTACTACTATTTCGAGTTCAGCTCCCTGCAAAACGGCGCACCTGACGGTATCGCACTGGAGTGCAATAATGAGATTTTCCAGCTGTTGAGCTACGAAGGCGATATGACTGTTAATGGCTTTGCCAGCACCGACGTAGGGGTTACCGAAGGTGGCGGCACACCGGAAGAAGGCTCCCTGCAGTTGATTGACGGCGTGTGGACCGAGACCTGCCAGAACACCAAGGGCGGCGCTAATGCGGATGTGGACTGCTGCGAAGATCCTACTTTCGAGTGCGTGGACAATGATGTACTGCTCGACTTTGGTTCTTACAGCCTTTCTGAAGCAGACGTGGTAAACATCGACAATCAGGACAACCCATCTGATTGCCCCGAAATTACACTCGGCATGATCAGCCCAGCCACGCTGACTTGTGATGACCTTGGCCAAACCGTCATGGTGACTGTAATGGTCAATACGCCGGAAGGTCCACAGAGCTGTACCTCCAACATCACTGTAGTTGATGAGTCTGGTGAACTGCCTGCACCATGGGGTGCCAGCGATGTAGGCGAAGGCGAGAATGAATTTAGCTATGAGGTGTGCAACGCCAATAATGGTGAATTTGCGATCACTAGTGGAGGCCGCAACTTCCCGCTGGAAGATGTATCGGACAATACAGGGTTTATTTCGCAGGAACTCTGTGGCGATGGGTCCATTACAATAAAGGTAGAAAGCCGTCAGGGTGGATTCCCGGGCATTGCCATCCGTGAAAGTACTGCAGCTGGTGCCAAAATGGTTACCATGCTCACCAACATTACCGGCAATATCTACTGGTCTACCCGTTATGACACGGATGCCAACCGCAGCTTCACCTCTTTCTACCGGCCATTCCCACGGTGGTTGCGCCTGGTACGTCAGGGCGATTACATTATTGGCTACAGCAGCACCACAGGTGGCAGCTTCGCATTCGTAAATGCCGCTTACGTACCCATGGATGCCTGCGTGGAGGTAGGCATGGTGGTCTTCTCCGTCAATAACACCCCTGCAAGTGCGGTATTTAGCAATGTGACAGTGCTTGGCAATACAATCCCTACACTTTCTGAGGAAGTTCAGGAAGCGATCAACGGCATCAGCCTCAAGCGCGGTGCAGAAGCACAAAACGGTAATGCAGTTACCTTTGAAGTACCGGCTCAGGAGGTACGCAATACGACCTTGTTCCCGAACCCGACGCGTGATGCGCTGAACCTGCGCTTCGAGCGTGCGGTAGAGCACAACACCATCGTAGTCGTACGCAATCAGTTTGGGCAGGCACTCCGTCAGCAGCAGGTGGCGACAGGTGCTGTACAAACTCAGCTTGATGTGGCAGCTCTGCCTGCCGGTATGTACTTCCTGGAAGTACAGGGCGAAAGCGGCATTCTGGAAACGCTGCGCTTCACCAAGCAATAATTAAGCGCCTCAACGACAGGAAACATATAGCTTCCTGATTGATGGCTGAAATAGAAAGCCCCCTTTGCGGATCATCCGTGAAGGGGGTTTTCATTTGTACTGAATGCAGTTGATGGCGCTGCCAAACTTCAAGTATTTGAAAATCACTAATTTAACCCAGTCAAAAAATTACAGCGTTTTGCAACCTCCTTAAACTTCTTCCGTATATAATTTCATTGCCCCAAAACAAACACAATTACAAACTACACACTAAGGGCAATAGAAAAGGGATGATACCTACCGTTTTTCAGTAGGTTTTTGATAATTAAAACCCAAATTCCGGATTTCTAAACCCTTACTACTATGAGGATTAAACTACCCGTCGCAAGCGGAATACTCACCTTCGTTTTTGCGTTTTATTTTTCTACAGCCCCAACAGGCATCGTCTACGGACAAGCCAGTACGGCACCCGCAACTGACCCGCCTGCTTCTACCTTTCAGCCAGCCATGTCCATTGGTTTAAGCTCAGGCACCCATGCCTTCTTTGGCGTTGATGCCACCTTAAGAGTCCTAAAACCCGTTAACTTCCGAATTTCCTACAACCGCATGCGGATGGACGTAGAGGGGATCAGCTTTAATGCCTCTTCGCTTGGCTTCTCCGGACAAAGCCTGATCCTGAGCTCCGACCTGGACCTTAGCACCCTCGGTCTGATTGCAGAACTGCCCATTGGAGCGAAACGCTCTTTCCGGCTCATGGGTGGGCTAATGATCAACCTCAACAATTATATTAATGTCAATGGTGAATTTGCAGAAGGCGTAGCAGTGAATGACTATGAGCTGACGCCTGAGCGCATTGGCACCATTAATGTAAATTACACCACAGGCTCTGCCGTTTACCCTTACTTTGGGCTCGGATTCGGCCGCTCGCTTGGCGTAAGGCACCTAAGCTTTGCTTTAGAAGCCGGAGCTATGGTGAGAGGCCGCCCGGACATCCAGTTCAATTCTACGGGTTTACTTAGCGACAATGCCCAAAATGGCCCGGTCCTTTCCGAAAACTTTAAAAATGTACGGGTACACCCCTCCGTTGGCTTCCGGCTGGCCTATAAGTTTAATCTGCCAAAAGACCTGTTTGGCTTGCGCCCGGGCGCAGAGGGTACTTCCGAAATGGTGGATGCACCGGTGCCCGAGGCAGAAAATCGCGTGGAAGACGCACCCAAAGAGCAGCTTACGGATGGCAATCCCGTGCTGCCTAAGCCTGCAACACCTACCGCATCCCCTTATCTTATTGTGAAGGGCGCTGCCGTTGATGCCGTTACCAATGCGGAGCTGCGTCAGGCTTATATAGACCTGTACAAGGTACTCCCCAACGGCGACAAAACGCTGGAGCGTACCGGGCCCTATCCTACCGGGCAGTTCACTCTTGGCCTTGATCCTGGAGATACCTATGAGCTTAACATCACCGTACCTGGCTATAAGCCGTTCAAGAAGGTCCTTAAAGCGGACCCCGGTGGAGCCGCCAAGACAATCACACAACATTTCCCGCTCGAAGCCGAGCAGTAAATCCTGAATCATCCAATCCAAAAATATTATGAAAAAGCTATTCTTACCTACTTTGCGGCTAAGCGCAGTTCTAATGCTTGCCTTTTTGGTAACTACTTGTACAGAGGAAGCCCGGGAGGATTTGATCGAAGGGTACGTTGATGGCGTCAACCTCAATATTAATACTGATATCTTTCGGGTACCCGTTGCCTTCTACTTTGGCGATGCTAACCTGGATACAGGCGGTGATGCCCCTGATAATCTATCCATTACCATTGAGGGCCCCGATAAAGATCTGATTTATTCCACGGACGGGCAGCGGGATTTGAAACCTGTAGCAGGCTTCCTCGAAATTGGATTAGACAAAGAAGTCATGATCACCGAGGATGACCCACTAGAGCTGACCGTCATTGCGGAAGCGCCCGGTTATGTCAAAACCGTTCAGAACATTGTGCTTTATGATACGACGTATCAGTATATCCCAGTCAATATGGTGAGCCTCAATGCCCCGCCTAAAGGAGTAAGCCTTCAGTTGGGCACGACTGCTGCGGACGCTGATGGTGTCATGCAGGACACCGCATTTTCGACTCCAATGGTAGCCGGCAAAGAGGAAATGGCCAGTGTCAAACTAAAGCAAGGCACTAAAGTGATGAATGCCGATGGGGAAGAGCTTACTGGCAACATCGAGGTGCAATTGGTACACTTCGACAACCGCAGTGATGAATCCCTGGCCTCTTTCCCCGGTGGTTTTACCGCTACCAACGTAGTAGATGAGAACGGCAACGAAATGGAGCCGATAGAGTTTGTAACCGCTGGCTTCGTTGCGCTGGACATGTTTGTAGGCAATGATGAGGTCACTGATTTTTCTGAGCCGGTTGAAGTGGAAGTAGGCATCAACCCGGAGACCATCGACCCGGCCACAGGGCAGCAGGTAAAGGAAGGGGACATTATCCCCATTTGGTCCCTCGATGACAATACCGGAGAATGGAAGCACGAAGGCGAGGCCGTTGTAGAAAAAGACGCTAACGGCAACCTGAGCGCTACAATGCTGATCACTCACTTGTCGTGGTGGAACTTTGACTACTTCTATAACTCCTGCCGCTGGTTTGAGCCAGTTCGGCTGGTGATCGAGTCAGACTATAACAACTTCCGGGATGCGCCCTGGCTAAGAGGGCAACTTTATGACGCCATTACCGGCCGTCGTTTCAGCTACCGTCGCTACTTCAGGGCGCTAAATGGGGAAACCATCAACATGTACAACATCCCAAGAAACCGGACTTTGTACATGGAGGTGTCTGAGGGTAATCAAGTCATCTATACCTCTCCTCCATTCACGACCACCTGTAATTCTACCACAGTCCTCGACATGAAGACCTTTGAACCCCCGAGCCCGTTGATGCTGGATGTCCGGTTCTCAGGATTGTGCGAAGGAGCAGGTCCAGATATTATTATTCAGCCAGACGCTGTTATTTATTTCCGGCAAACCGGGCAGCGCTGGGAACCACTGGCTCAGGTTATCGGCGGCGCCTTTACCACCAGTCGTCTTTTCCGGGGCGAGGTATATGACTTCAGGCTCGTTTACGCCGGGCGCACCTATGACTTCATGGATATTGTAGTGGAGTCCCAAACCCTGGAAGTGGAAGACTATAAGCTTGAGGTTGACCTTGACAACCCAGACAACCGGGCTTCTATCATTGTGGAAGATGTTGTCATCCCACAGGAATACTGCGACATCCTTCTCGGAGGCTAAAAGATACAGACGCATTTAAAGAGAAGCCCCGCCGACGTTGTTTCGGTGGGGCTTTTTTTTCGGTCAGGCAATAAAATAGCGCAAGCCACCCTATGCAATCGGGCCTGCGCCGTAAAAAACTACTATATCATATTTTTAAGCCGCAATCATGGATGCCGGAGCAGAAAACTCCAGCCTGTTGATGGACTCTGTATTGTCGGTGCGATTGTTTACGATATCCAGATTGAGGGTGTAGTGCTCAAAATCCAATGCGAAAGACTGTAGCGTATGCGAACGGTTGAGCACCTGATCTTCTAATTGACGAAGTCCCAGGAAGTCTCCCACCTCAGCGCGAAACTTATTCATGAGCCTTCTGACCAGCTGCAACGTATTGCCCTGACCAGTCTGGTTCAGAATACCTACAGTGAGTGCTAATTTTATTTTTCGGTTATCCATTGGTTTTGATTCAAAATTCAATGGTATAACTCTGAACCCAGTATTTTGTTCATGTATTTCCTCAAAAAACTTCAACAAAAAAGCGGCTTAACCCCATTTGAGTCAAGCCGCCTACGAAAGCAAAAGTATCTCGAAAATCAGGCTTTCGCCTAATCTACATTATCGTGAAGGAAGGAATTGCCGCCACGGACCTCCAGCTCATCATCATCGTTGATGCTCCAGGTGGAATGTGGCTCTTCCTTGGAATCCGGCACATTATCCAGATTCACACCCCGGCGCAAGTAGGCCGGCTCGTTTTCCAGTTCGATGATAGCCTGTGGGTTGCTTAGCTTGACGCGATTGTTGCGCAGGCGTTCGCGACGTTTACGTTCTCTTTCCAGGAATTTGTCCCGGTCTTCATCAGAGACCTCGCCCCCTTCTGCATTTACGTAAGGCTCATCGTAAGAGTACCGGCCACGGCTCTGGTACTTCGCAATGGTTTCGCGCACATCATCAAACTCTACCGTGTGCCGTCCATTGCCGGAAGGCTCATACCCAATATCGGCCAGGCCCTTTTTTTTTGGCTGGTCCTCAACCGGTTTGGGCTGATCTTCATCCAGCGCAACGACGACCTTGTCGTCGGCAACTTTATTCGCCTTTTTCTGCTTATTGTGCTCAAAACCGGTGGCGATAACTGTCACACTGATCTTCTCGCCCAGCTCTTCGTCGTAACAGTTACCCCAGATCAGGTCTGTACCGTATCCGGCCTCCTCTTGCACAAATTCAGTGATCTCAAAGATCTCGTCCATTGTGACCTCCTTCGTACCAGAAGTGATATTGAGCAGGATATGCTGTGCACCACGGATGTCGTTATCCTCAAGCAGCGGAGAATGCAGGGCATCGTCCACGGCCCGCTTGGCCCGGTCTTCCCCTTCCGCAGAGGCAGTCCCCATGATGGCCACACCGCTTTCGCGCATAACAGTGTTGACGTCCTCAAAGTCCACGTTTACGTATCCCGGCACGGTGATGATCTCCGCGATGCCCTTGGCTGCCGTGGTCAGGATGTCGTCTGCTTCCGCGAAAGCATCAGAGATGGACAGGTTGCCATGGATTTGCCGCAGTTTATCGTTGGAAATGACGATGAGGGTATCGACGTTCTTTTTCAGCTCCTCCAGGCCTTCAGAACCCTGAGAAGTACGGCGGCGCCCCTCAAAAGTGAAAGGCAGCGTCACGATACCCACGGTAAGGATATCCATTTCCTTAGCTGTTTTGGCAATGATCGGAGCTGCACCCGTACCGGTACCACCGCCCATGCCCGCTGTGATAAAGAGCATGCGGCAGTTATTCTCCAGATAAGCTTTAACGGCTTCAATGGATTCTTCGCAGGCCATTTTGCCAATATTGGGCTTTGAACCGGCACCCCGGCCCTCAGTCAGGTTAGGCCCCAACTGAATGCGGGTAGTCACCGGGCTGAGTTCCATGGCTTGTGAATCGGTATTGCAAATCGCAAAGTCAACCCCTACGATGCCCTGCCGGAACATGTGCGTCACGGCGTTGCTGCCGCCGCCGCCCACGCCCAGTACTTTAATTATCGGGCTTTCATCTTTTGGCAAATCAAATACCATAACTGCTTGTTTTTTTGTTCTGCTGGGCTTTCCTGCTGCGCTTTGCCTGGACCCAACATGGTTAATTGAAGTATCAGCGTTCGTTTGTTGTTTATTGCACCCTGTTCCGGCCCCGGGCGTCCCTCCCGCTCCGGAACAAGGTTTGCTTGCTGGCTAATTGGACCAGATCTAGAATTCGTTATCCGGCTCAGCCTCAAACCACTCTTTCGTGCGCTTGAAAAGCTGATCGTACCAGTTGCTGCCTGCCGGTTCTTTCTCTACCGTAACTTCTTCTTCGGCAGGTTCTTCAGCTTGCGCCGGGATGAGCCCTGCTTCCAGGTCGTCCAGCCCCTTGATGAGCAAGCCCACACCAGTAGAATAAATCGGGCTGCTCAGGTGCTCATGGTACCCGTGCGCCAGATGCTCCACCGGCGTGCCAATGCGGGTACTCATGCCCGTGTGGTACTCGGAAAGCTTGTCGATGTGGTTGAGCAGCGCTCCTCCACCCGTCAGCACGATGCCGCCAATAAGCTTGCGCTCAAAGCCGGAACGGCGGATTTCCCAGATCACATAGTCCAGGATTTCCTCTACCCGTGCCTGAATAATGCGCGCGAGGTTCTTTTCGGAAATCTCCTTGTGGTCCTGACCGCGCAGGCCGGGAATGGAGATAATCCGGTTGTCGTATACTTCCTCTGCCAGTGCGGAGCCAAACTTTACTTTCAGTTTCTCCGCCTGTGGCTTCATCACGGTACAGCCTTCCTTGATGTCTTTGGTGATCACATTGCCACCGAATGGAATAACAGCCGTATGCCGGATGATGCCTTCCTGGAAGATGGTGATATCTGTGGTGCCGCCACCGATGTCTACAAGTGCCACGCCGGCTTCTTTCTCTTCCTCACTCAGCACTGCTGAAGCGGAAGCAATAGGCTCAAGGGTCATATTCGCCACTTTCAGCCCGGTGCGCTCTACGCAGCGATGGATGTTGTTGGATGCAGAAATCTGCCCGGTAATGATGTGGAAGTTGGCTTCCAGACGAATGCCGGACATCCCAATAGGATCGGTAATCCCCTGCTCGTTATCTACCGTGTATTCCTGTGGAATAACGTGCAAAATCTTGTCACCCGGAGGCAGTACCAACTTGAACATATCGCTGATCAGCCGGTCGATATCCCGGCGGCTGATTTCGGTATGATCTGAGTCCCGGGTAAGGATGCCCCGGTGCTGCAAGCTCTTGATGTGCTGCCCGGCAATACCCACGTGCACCACCTTGAAGGTCTGCCCGGCAGTACGCTGCGCCATGTTCACCGCTTCTGCAATGGCCTTAACGGTCTTTTCAATATTCGACACTACGCCGCGCAGTACGCCCTCGGAGGCGACTTTGCCAAAGCCCAGCACCTCAATTTTACCATGCTCATCCCGGCGGCCCGCGATAGCACAGATTTTTGTTGTCCCGATATCGAGCGCAACAATGATTTCCGATTTGTTTACATTGGTCTCACTCATGGGTATCATTTAACTGTAGTTTTCGTTTTCAAATTACTTGCGCCCGACCACCTGGTCATCATAGGCAACACTAATCTCATTGTAGGTGCGCCACCCGGTGTAGGGCAGCACTTCCTTGTAAAATATTTTGATCCGACGCAGCTTACTGCGGGCGTCTTCAAAGCTTCCAAATTCAATGCGGTCACTGCCAATCTTCGGCACCAGGGTGATCTTCCCGCGGCTGTCGAAATAAATCTGTTCTGACAAAGGCGCCAGGAACGGATCACTCAAAATGAGCTGCGCCAGTAAAAAGGCGTCCTTCAGCCGGTTGCGTTTGCGCTCCAGGAAGGTCTCATTGTAAGTTGGCAAACTACCGGTAGCCACCAGCACTTTTGCGGTGAAATGATCCGAGAGGGGCATTTGTATACCATCCCGGTCCAGGTAGTAATTGTACCCGTTATTGTCAATCACCCGCAGAATCGGCTCCCTGGGGTTGATGTCGATGACGATATGATTGCCTGCCGTCACATAGGCCTCTGCATCCAAAATAAAAGGCTCTGCCTCCAGGACCTGCTCCAGGCGCTCGATATCGATGTCTGACAACGACTGTCCTTTTAGTGGTTTGTCAAAAGCCCGTTCTATAGCGTCTCTCACATCAGCATCTGCCAACAGGCTGTTCCCATCGGGCAGCGGCTCAATATTAACTATGACATCCTTTACCGCACTGCCGCCTTTCTGTTCCACGGCCGAAATGTAGATCACCAGCACGCCCAAAAACAGGACTACCCAGCCGATGCGCCGAAGCATCCGCTGCGTTTTAGGGTCCATATTTTGTAGTAGCGGTATCGCCATTTTCTTATGCTTTTCCCCCGAAGTAGTCCTTCAAGGGGTTTCTGAGTAAATCAATATCACCTGCACCAAGGGTCAGCAACACTTTGGGCTGCCGCTCCTGAACCAGTGGGAGTATCTCCTCCGCCTGCACCAAATGCTTGCGGGGGTGGTTTATTTTGTCAAACAACCAGGCACTGTCCACCCCGGGAATCGGTGCTTCGCGGGCCGGGTAAATATCCATCAGCCAGATTTCATCCAGCTGCTCCAGCGCCCGGGCGAATCCACCCACGAAGTCCCGCGTACGCGAGAACAGGTGTGGTTGAAAAATGCCAGTCACTTCACGGTCCGGAAACAGCTCTTTTGCTGCTCCGATTGCGGCCTGCAGTTCTTCCGGATGATGGGCATAATCATCGATATAGGCCCGGTTTTCGCTGCGGTGCAAAAATTCAAACCGCCGCCGGATGCCCCGGAAACTGCGCAAGGCCCGCCGGATATCTTCTCCTTTACCGCCCAGCTGCAAAGCCACCGTGATGGCTGCTGTTGCATTTTCGACGTTGTGCCGGCCAGGCAGGCTCAGTTGGAGTCCTTCAAGCCGGTGCGCCGGGCTGTGGTAATCGAAGGTAAAGTAGCCGTCTTCCACGCGGATATGATCTGCGCGGTAGCTGCCACCTTCCACTCCAAAAAGCTCCAGCCCGGGTACATTCCCCATCTCTGCTGCCCAGCGGTGCTGCAAGTACAGCTTACCACCCGGCTCCAGTTTTTTGGCGAAAGCCCGGAATCCGGTCTCGTGCAAAGACGCCCGGTCGCCGTAGATATCAAGGTGGTCCGCATCCATAGAAAGGACAACCGCAATATTGGGGCTCAGGTGCAGGAAAGACCGGTCGTATTCATCGGCTTCCACAACCACCCATTCTGATTGCCCTTCCACGAAGTTGGTCTCGAAATCAAGGGCAATACCGCCGAGAAAAGCCGTACAGTCAATCCCACACTCCCGTAGGAGATAGGTCGTCAGCGTAGTCGTCGTGGTCTTGCCATGCGTACCCGCGATGGCAATCGCTTTCATACCCCGGCTGATGATGCCCAGCACTTCGGCCCGCTTTTTGATGGGCGTGCCCTGCTGCCGGAAGTACTGCAACTCCGCATGCGTGTCAGGCACTGCCGGAGTGTAAACCACCAGGTCCACGCCCTCCGGAATACGGGAGACGTCCTCTTCGTAATGTATGTCAATGCCTTCTGCTGCCAGCGTTCTGGTTAGCTCGGTTGAGGTTTTATCGTAGCCGAGTACTTTGGCACCTCTGCCGTTGAAGTAGCGGGCGATGGCACTCATGCCAATCCCTCCCACTCCGATGAAGTACACGGTTTGTATGCTTTTCAAGTCCATCGGTTATGGCTTTGCCGATTGGGCCAGCCGGAGCACTTCGCGGGCAATCCGCCCTGCTGCATCCGGTTGTGCCAGTTTTTTGATGTTAGCGCTCAGCGTTTGGCGCCTTTCCTCATCATCAATCAAAGCAATGGCATCCTTCAGGATTCGGTCGTTGGCTGCTGCATCCGGAATCATCAGGGCAGCATCTTTACGAACTAAAGCCTGTGCATTTTTGCTTTGGTGGTCCTCCGCCACGTTTGGGGAGGGTATGAAAATCGCCGGTTTCCCGGCAAATTGCAGTTCTGAGATCGTCAGGGCACCGGAGCGGGCAACGATGACGTCCGCCATCGCGTAGGCCAGGTCCATGCCGTCGATGAAAGCCTGTGCTTTCACGTTGGGCAACTGTGCCGTTTCGCAAGCGGTGAAGGTGGCTTTGTAAAGCTTGCCTACCTGCCAGAGCACCTGTACATCGGGCCGGGCTTTCAGCGCTTCGGCATTCGCGGCCATCGCTTCATTGATCGACCGTGCCCCCAGGCTTCCGCCAAAAACGAACAGGATGGGTTTTGCCGGATTAAATCCGAAGTGCTTCGCGCCTTCCTCCCGGGTCGCCCGGAGATCCTGCAACTGCGCCCTAACCGGATTGCCGGTGAGCAACAGCTTTTCTGCCGGAAAAAACCGGTCCATGCCTTCGTAAGCCACGCAAATCCTGTCCGCTTTCCCGCCCAGTAAACGGTTGGTGATACCCGGGAAGGAATTTTGCTCCTGCAGCAGGGTTGGAATGCCCCGGCTGTTCGCGACCTGCAACAAAGGCCCGCTTGCGTACCCTCCCACGCCCACAGCTACCTGTGGCCGAAAACGCCGGATGATCCGCCGCGACCGCCACAAACTGCTGATGAGCTTAAAAGGGAAACTCAAGTTCCGTAATGTCAATTTTCGCTGGAATCCGCTGATCCACAGCCCTTCGATGGGATAGCCCGCTTTGGGGACTTTCTCCATCTCCATTTTTCCTTTCGCCCCGACAAACCGGATGTCTGCTTCCGGTGCTATGGCTTTTACCGCATCAGCGATGGCAATAGCCGGGAAAATGTGGCCACCGGTCCCCCCTCCGGATATGATAATCCTGGGCGTTGAGGTTGGGGAACTTTCCCCCGGCTTTTCTTTTTCTATGGCCACTTTCAATAATTTATTCCTCTAAGATCAGCCTTCGTACTCGACTCGGCTTTTTCAATGCTTTTTCTAAACCCTACCCCTTAAACTCTAAACCACTACCCTCCCCCATCAACCGTCTCAATGTACTTGCTCACACTCAGGATCATCCCAAAGGAGATACAAGTAAACAGGATCGAAGTACCGCCCATACTCACCATCGGCAACGTCACCCCCGTAACGGGTACAAGATGGACCGAAACCGCGATATTGATGAAGGCCTGCAATACCAGACTAATGCTCAGCCCGATCACAAGCATGGCACCAAACGCTTTTGGGCTCTTGGTAACCAAACGAGTGGACCGGAAGAACAAAGCCACATAAAGACCGATGACGGCAAAGCCACCAAAGATGCCATACTCCTCCACGATAATAGCGTAGATAAAGTCTGAATACGGGGACGGCAGGTAATTCCTTTGAATACTGTTCCCCGGCCCAAGGCCCAGCCATTCGCCGTTGGCCATAGCAATCTTTGCCTGTTGCACCTGATAACCACCATCCGGGTTGTCCATATATTCCCGGACCCGGTTGACCCAGGTATCGGAACGGACCACATCAGGAAAAAACTCTCCAAGCAGCACCAGCATCGCAAACACCACAATGCCCAACAACAACAGCAATGCGATATACTGTAAGGCAACCCTGCCTACAAACATCATCATGACGCTTGTGAAAAAGAGCAGGATGGCTGTCGACAAATCCGCCGGCGCAATCAGCCCGCAGATGATGAGTACCGGCACAATGATCGGCACAAAAGCCGACTGAAAGTCTTTGATGTAATCCTGCTTAGAACCGATCATACGGGCCAGGTAGATGATCAGCGCCAGCTTGGCAAAGTCCGACGTTTGGAAAGTCACCCCGACGAAGGGCACTTCAATCCAACGGCGAGCATCGTTGATGTCGGCTCCAAAGGCGATGGTGTAGATCAGCAATGGGACCGAAATCAGCAAAAGCACAGGTGCTGAACGGGAATACTTCATGTAGTGCATCAGGTGCGCCAGGTATGTCAGGAACAGCCCGCCCACTACGATCAGCAAATGCTTGACGAGAAAGGACTCCGTGTTGCCGCCCATCTCCCGGTAAGCCAGTGTACCCGTTGAGCTGTACACCGCCATGACTGAGAAAAGCGCCAACAGGGCAATCACCGCCCAAATGGCTCGATCTCCCCGAAGTTCTGCATATATTCTCGTTGCTAGCGACATGCTTGTCTGTTTATTTTAATTGTCGGACAGCTGCTTTGAACAGCTCGCCCCGTTGTTCGTAATTTTTAAATAAATCGAAACTGGCGCACGCTGGCGACAGAAGAACTTTTTCTCCGTTTTTTGCCAGCCTTGCGGCCTGTTCGACCGCCTCTTCTGCCGACCGGGCTTCCACAAAGGTGTCTACCAGGCCCTCGAAAGTGGCTTTCAGTTTCGTATTGTCAATGCCCAGTGCGACCATTGCCCGGACTTTTTCCCGGACGAGCGGCAGCAGAGGCTCGTAATCGTTGCCTTTGTCTTGCCCGCCGGCAATCCAAACCACGCCCTTTGGCATGGCATCGAGTGCGTAGTAGACCGCATCCACGTTGGTGGCTTTGCTGTCATTGATGTACTCCACACCCTGATAGGTGCCCACCAACTCCATACGGTGCGGTACCGGAGTAAAATTTTCCAGCCCTCGCTGTATAGCCTCCGGCGCTGCGCCCCACCGCAGTGCTGCCGTAGTGGCAAACAATGCGTTGAATGCGTTGTGCTCTCCCCGAAGTTTAGCCGGCTGAAGGTCAAAATGATGACCGCCAGCTATAAAGCCATTCTCCGTGAGGGCCGCCCGCAGCATCGGCAGCGCTTCTGCCCGAATGTCGTGCTCCGGCAGAAAAGCAGCGATATGCTCATTCTTTGCCTGATACAGGAAGACATCTTCCGGCCGCTGATTCATGGAAATCCGGAATTTAGACCGGATGTAATTTTCCATTTTGTAATCGTAGCGGTCGAGGTGGTCCGGCGAGATATTAAGGATCATCCCAATATCCGGCCGGAAGTCCACGATGCCATCCAGCTGAAAGCTGCTCAACTCCAGCACGTAGTAAGCCCGGTGGGGCTCCGTGAGGCAGCGGGCAAAGCTTTTGCCGACATTACCGCCCATTTCCACATCAAAACCTGCGGTTTGCAGGAGGTGGAAAGCCAGGCGGGTGGTGGTGGTTTTTCCGTTGCTGCCCGTAATACCCATCACTTTTGATTGGTGGTAGCGGGCCGCGTATTCAATTTCAGCAATAACCGGTATGCCTTTGCTAACCAGTTCCTTTATTAAAGGTACGTGATCGGGAATGCCCGGGCTTTTGATCACCTCGTCGGCCTGCAGGATACGCTCCCGGGTGTGTTGCCCTTCTTCGTATGCAATGCCGTGGCTTTCCAGCTCACGCTTGTATTTCTCTGCAATGCCCCCGCGGTCGGAGACAAAGACATGGTGCCTGTTTTGTTGGGCCAGCAGGGCAGCGCCTACACCACTTTCCCCGGCTCCGAGTATGACGATGTTTTTCATATTCCAGCATTTTCCGGTCATATACCGAAACCAGAACCACAGCTAAGGTGATTCTGGTGCATATTTGTTTATTTGTGTAATGTGTTGGTGACTACCGGATTTTAAGCGTGATGATCGTCAATACCGCCAGCAGGATACCGATGATCCAGAAACGGGTGACGATTTTCACTTCCGGCATGCCTTTTTTCTGATAGTGGTGATGAAGGGGGGACATCAGGAATATGCGCCGGCCTTCGCCGTATTTGCGCTTGGTGTATTTGAAATAGCTGACTTGCAGCACCACCGATAGGTTTTCCACCAGGAAAATACCGCACAGCAGGGGGATTAGCAGCTCTTTACGGAGGATAATGGCCATAGCAGCGATGATGCCACCCAGGGTCAAACTCCCGGTATCGCCCATGAAAATCTGAGCAGGGAAGGAATTGTACCACAAAAAGCCCAGGGTCGCCCCCACAAAGCAGGCCGCAAAAATCACCAGCTCTCCGGTGCCCGGGAGGTGCAGGATATTCAGGTAGTTGGCCGCAATGGCATTGCCCGAAACGTAGGCAAAAATGCCGAGTGCTGCACCAATGATACCAGAAACGCCCGTAGCCAGTCCATCCAGCCCATCCGTAAGGTTGGCAGCGTTGGAAACCGCGGTGACCACGAAAATGACCAGCGGCACAAACAACAACCATACCCAGCGCGAGGCAGAAGGCTCCTGAATCGGCATCAGCCAGGCATAATCCAGGCGATTGCCTTTAAGGAAGGGGACGTTGGTCAGGTTGGCTTTGTAATCGCCTTTTTCCGCAGGCCCAACGTAGGCCAGGTCTGCGGGGACGTGGATGGTATCACCCACCATTTCGGTATATCCCAACTCGGCTGCTTCGTCTACTTCAAGGCGAACTACGATGTCTTCACTGTGGATCATCGTCAGAGCAATCAATAGCCCTAATCCAATCTGCCCCAGCACTTTGAAGGTACCGCGTAGGCCTTCCTTGTTTTTGCGGAACACTTTGATATAGTCATCGATGAACCCGATCGTAGCCATCCAAACCGTACTGACAATCATGAGCACCACGTAAACATTACTTAGGTCAGCCAGCAGCAGACAGGGGATCAGAATCGCCATGATGATGATAATGCCCCCCATCGTCGGCGTACCTTGCTTACTCAGCTGACCAGCCAGCCCCAGGTCGCGCACGGTCTCTCCTACTTGCAGATAGCGCAGGTAGTTGATGATGCGACCACCAAAAACCATAGAGATAATCAGGGATAAAACCGCAGCCGCGCCCGCCCGGAATGTGATATACCGGAACAAGCCTGCACCTGAAAAGTCTCCCATGGAATTGCCGAGCCAGTCGACGAGTTGAATGAGCATAGTGTTGATCAGTTATTGGGTGGTTGAAGAAACGCCGCTAAAATAAGCATTTAGGGCGCAGCCCCGACCTTCTGCTAAGATTTATCCTGTAGGGCTCCCTCTAATTCTGCTTTGTCGTCAAAGGGCAGCCGTTCTCCGTTAATCTCCTGATACTTCTCATGCCCTTTCCCGGCAATCAGTACGATATCGGTTCCTTGTGCCAGTGCGGCAGCCGTCCGGATAGCCTCCCGCCGGTTGACAATCGTCAGCACTTTGCGGGTTGCGTCCTTAGGCACGCCCTTCCACATATCTTCCAGTATCGCTTCCGGGTCTTCGCTGCGGGGGTTGTCTGAGGTCAGAATAACCTGATCACTCAGCGCACAGGCTGTTTTGGCCATGACCGGACGTTTGGTCTTGTCCCGGTCGCCACCACAGCCTACCACCGTAATGACCCGGCTGTCCCGCTGCCGGAGTTGATCGATGGTTTGCAGCACTTTCTCCAGCGCGTCCGGCGTATGTGCATAATCGACGATGCCGATGTAGCTTTTGCCGGGCGTAACGATGGTTTCAAAGCGACCGTCCACTGCGCCAAGTTCACTCAGCGCAGTAAGGGTTTCCATCCGGTCCTGCCCCAGTAGCACGGCTACACTGTATACGGCGAGCAGATTATAAGCATTGAAATCGCCAATCAGGCGGCTGAACACCTCCTGCTCATCCATCAGCAACTGCAGGCCAGTGACCGAGTTGTCCAGGAGCTTAGCCCGGAAATTGGCCATAGACCGCAGGCTGTACGTATAGCGTTTGGCTAAAGTATTTTGTAACATCACCTCTCCCCGGCGGTCATCAATATTGACCAGGGCAAAGGCGGTGTCAGGCAACATGTCAAAGAACATTTTTTTGGCCTCGATATAGGCCTTAAACGTTTTATGGTAATCGAGGTGATCGTGCGTAATATTGGTGAATACCGCCCCGTCGAAGTTGAGCCCTGCAATACGGCGCTGATGCGCCGCGTGCGAACTGACTTCCATGAAGGCGTAATCGCAGCCGGCATCCACCATTTCCCGCAGCAGTGCCTGAACAGACAGAGCATCGGGCGTGGTATGCGTTGCCGGCAGCGGGGTTTCACCAATCTTATTGCGCACCGTAGACAGCAGCCCCGCCTTGTAGCCAAGCTTCAGGAATAACTCATGAAGCAAGGTTACGGTGGTGGTTTTGCCGTTGGTGCCAGTCACCCCTACCAATTTCAATTGTTTCGATGGCTCACCGTAAAAAAGGCTGGCCATCTCGCCGAGCGCCTTTGCGCTATCGGCTACCTGCACACTTGCCAGATGATCCGGCAGGGTTTCAGGCAGCGTTTCTGCAATAATTGCGGTAGCTCCCTTTTCCACTGCCGAGGCGATATAATCGTGCCCATCGACTTGTGTGCCCCGGATGGCAATGAATACATCACCGCGCTTTACTTTCCGGGAATCAAACTGCAAGCTTTCAACCTCTTGCCCCAGCGGCCCGTTGGCAGCCAGGACCTTTACAGGTTCCAGGAGGGTTTCGAGTGTTGTAGACATGCTACATCCTAATTTTATGCGGAGCCTTTCGTACTCCGGTGTTGGTTTCGTTTTGTTTTATCCTGCTACCGCAAGTAAAGCTTTATCTGCTGACCGCGGATTCTTGTGCCGGGGATGATAGACTGCCGGGCCACTTTACCTACGCCTTCCACCGAGACTTTCAGCCCGCGGTTTTCCAGCACATGAAGGGCATCCCGCAATCCCAGACCGACTACATTTGGCACAGTTTCGTCTGCCATTGTTCGGGTTTCCATCATCAAACTATCTGAACGGGGGCGCAATACCGCCATTTGGGTTTCGGGCTCCCCGTGCACCTCCATATCCAAGTAGGCCAATAGCGACCGGTAATCGTCCTGTGCTCCAATACTCATACCGGGCAGCGTATTTTCCAGGTAAGCTGGCGGTGCCTGAGCATTGAGTACCGGGTGCAGCGCCGGTTTCACCCGGTAGATGTTGTCTGCAATTTCCCGGAAGACCGGCCCGGCTACATCACCACCGTAGAACCCACCTCGCCGTGGCTTGTTGATGACCACGATGCAGGAATACTTTGGAGCTTCTGCCGGGAAGTACCCGACAAAAGAAGCCTGATGCCCCCCAATGCTTGTTCCTCTTGGCCCTTTCTTATAGTTAACCTGCGCTGTACCCGTTTTACCGGCAAAGCTATACTCATCAGTATACAGGTCGTGGGCTGTGCCCCGTTCATTCTCCACCACCGCCCGCAGCAATTCCTGCAGTTGATTGATGGCTTTCGCAGAAGCGATGCGGCGGTTGATCACTGTAGGGTAAAACTGCTCTTCGGTTTTGCCCATCCGCTGTATCTTAGAGACCAGGTAAGGCTTCATCATTTTGCCCCCGTTTGCCACAGCGTTGTAGAAGGTCAGCAGTTGCAGAGGAGTCAGTTCCAGCTCATAGCCGATCGACATCCAGGGCAGCGTTGTGCCGCTCCAGTAATCCTCTTCGCTGTAGGCCTCCTTTATATAAGGATTAGCCTCTCCTTCTATCTCTATACCGATGGGCTGATGCAGGTTGAACTGCTTCAGGCGACGAACGAAGCGGGCAGCGCCCTCATCGTCATTACCGTCATTTTTTTCTCCGTAGAACTGCTCAATGGTTTTGGCGATTCCTACGTTAGAGGAGATTTCGAAAGCCTCCCGCAGCTTGATGGTATCCATCCGGTAGCTGTAGGGCGAGGCATCCTCCATCGTCTCTTCGTAGAACTCCGCCTTACCATTATAGATACGGATGGAGTCATCGAGGGTCAGGTACTCATCTTCAAGCAGTGCCAGAACGGATGCCGCTTTAAATGTAGAGCCCGGCTCTCCTGCCGTTCCAACAGCGAAGTTGTAGGTCTCCCACCAGCCCTGATCGGTTCGGCCAAGGTTAGCGATAGCCCGGACAGCGCCCGTTTCAACTTCGAGCACGATAGCTGTGCCCCATTCTGCATCGTGGGCATTCACCGCACGGTTCAGCGCCCGCTCGGCGATGTCCTGAATATCCAGATCTATGGTAGTAACGATGTCATTGCCACTTTGAGGCTCTATCGCACTGAGGTCATCCACTGGCATCCAAAGGTCTTTCCGGCGGTCTACGCAGACCATCAACTGCTGACCGGGCTCCCCGCCCAGCACTTCGTCATAGTAACCTTCAAGCCCTACCGGCTTGGCGCCGTCACGGACGTACCCAACAGTACGTTGTGCAAGGATGCCAAAGGGCCGTTTGCGCTCACTGCGTTTCACGGCAATAAAGCCACCGCCATTGCGGCCTAAGCGAAATAATGGAAACGATTCAATGAACTTTTTCTCCGCGTAGGAGACTTGCTTTTTCAGCAGTACGTAGCGGTCTGTCCCACCACGCAATTCTAACAGATACTCCCTTGCACCGCCTACCGTCACGTCTTCCAGGACGTAGTAAGCCAGGCAATGTGCCAGAGTGTCCAGGTTTTCTTCAAATGCTTCATCCGTGGCAGCCAGCGGGTCAAACCGGATATTGAAGTATGGAATGGACGTTGCCAGCAGGTTGCCATCCTCAGCGAAGATATTGCCCCGGTCGGCCTCAATCGTCCGGTAATCCATATAGTTTTCTTCACCGGCTTTTCGCCACTTATCGCCATTTAGGATGGCTAAGTCAACTGTACGATAGATCAATACCAGTGCTACCGGAACGACAATGCCGAACAGGAGAAAGTAGACCCGGTAAAGGACTTCATTCTTAATATCCATCTCCTAACTGATAAGATTCCTGTCGTACCTGTATTCGGTTCAGCTTTGATGCATGCGGGCGCAGACCATTGTCTTTCACCCGTTTAGCCACTTCCGAACGCTTGGCATTGTACATGTTCTCTGATTGCAGAGACATGTAATACCAGCGCATTTCCTTGAGGTCCTTCTGCAGGGTTTGAATCTCCCGTACATTCCGCTCCGCAAGGTGGGCATTGGCGATGTAGACAAAGGTCAGAAACCCCAAAAACAGGATGTAGAACAAGTGGTCCTGCAGCAGCTTTTTGCTCCAGACCCCCATGTCGAACAGACCTGCGATTGGGCTTTGTCTCTTTGCCATTTGGTTTTTATTTATCCTTTGCGCTCCCCTACCCTCAGCTTAGCACTTCGGGCGCGGGAATTGCGCTCAATTTCTTCTTCTGTGGGCAGCTCGGCTTTTTTGGTCAGCACTTTGAATGGCCGGTCAATATTGCCGTAAAAATCCTTTTCCTGTACTCCTTCCACATTCCCGGTCTTGAGGAAATGCTTGACCATGCGGTCTTCCAGAGAGTGGTAGGAAAGCACCACTAACCGACCGCCGGGCTTCAGCACTTCGAGGCACTGATTGAGAAAATCCTCAAGTGCGCCCATTTCGTCGTTTACAGCAATGCGAAGGGCCTGGAATACTTGTGCCAGATACCGCGAACGATTGCCGCGAACGAGGGGGTCGACGACTGCCAAGAATTCACCAATCGTTTGAATCGGTTTAATCCGTTGTTCTGTCACCAGTTGCTCCGCCAGCGTTTTGGCGTTGCGCACCTCTCCAAAGCGGCTCAGGATATCCTGAAGTTCCTCGGCTGTCAGGCGCTGCAGCAAAGTCGCAGCGGTCTCTTCCTGCTGTTGGTTCATCCGCATATCCAGCGGTGCGTCAAAGCGGAAGGAAAAACCCCGCTCCGGTACATCCAGCTGATGGGAAGAAACCCCCAGGTCCGCCATGATGCCGTCCACCTCTCGGATGCGGTGCAGCTTCAGGAAGCGCTTCAGAAAGCGGAAGTTGTGCTGCACGAAAATGAACCGGTCATCTTCCGGCACATTCGCCAACGCATCTTCATCCTGATCGAAGCCTACCAGCTTGCCCTGCGCACCGAGGTGATCCAGAATAAGCCGGGAGTGCCCGCCCCCACCGAAAGTAGCGTCAACATAGACCCCATCAGGGTCCGTCACCAACCCGTCGATGCAAGGTTGTGCCATTACTGGGAGGTGGTAACTCATAGCTCCGGTGCTTTGCCGTTTGCCTTGCCCAGTACATCTTCTGCCAGGTCGGAGAAATCCTCCGGTTCTTCATCCAGCAGCGCCTCGTACTGATCGGCTGCCCATATTTCAATTCTGTCGTTATATGCCGACAGGACCACTTCTTTGTCAATGCCCGCGTATTCCAGCAGGCGTTTGGAGACCAGGATGCGGTCAGCGCTATCCATAGAGACCTTCTGTGCGCCGCGGTAGAAGTAACGGACGAAGTTGCGGTTCTTCTTATTGTAGAGATTCAACTGATTGATCTCGTTGGTGATCCGCTCCCAAACCGGTTCCGGGTACAGCATGAGGCATTGTTCAAAGCCCCGGTTGATGACGAAAGAAAGTGCTTCGCCTTCGCCGAGTTGAGCAATCAGCCCGCTCGGCATCCGCATGCGCCCTTTGGCGTCTATCTTGCACTCGTATTCGCCTAATAGCTGTTCGAAATTCACTTCTTCACCTAGTCATTTCTTCAAATGTATTACTTTCTGACACTTTTTACCACTTTTTACCACGTTTTCTACTCAAAAAGTTCCTCACATCCAAAAAAACAATGTGCTTACAGACCAGTATCATCAAAAAAATGGCACTTCTCCATGCTTTTTGATGATAAAGACCGAAAAACTATATTGAATCATTGTGGGAAAGCGTGGGACACCTGAACTCAAATTCCCACTTTACAACACCAAAAAGGTAATTTGGAAAGAAAACGCCCGTATCAGGAAAGAAACAACCGCAAAAAGCGAAACGACAGCCCAAACGCAACGACTATTCTGGAAAAGAAAAGACAGAACCCAACCAGCCCCTCCCTAAAAGAAAACACTCACAACCCTCGCCCCACTCGCGAAGCGAACACCAAAAGACTTCCCAAACTGCCCACTGCCAGACTGCCCACTGCCAAACTGCCGACTGCCAAACTGCCGACTGCCAAACTGCCGACTGCCAGACTAAAGACTGCCCACTGCAAGACTGCCGACTACCAGACTAAAGACTGCCCACTAAAAAGACTCCCCACTGCCAACTAAAAGACTCCCCCCCTACTTCAACCGAATCCCCCCATCCACCAGCTCAATCAACTGCTGCTTGTAAAGACCTCCGATTGCTTTTTTAAAGGTTTTTTTACTCATTTGCAACTGCTCGCGAATCAGCTCAGGGTCGCTCTTGTCATGTAAAGCCAGAAAGCCATTGGCGGTGCTGCGGAGCTTAGCCAGGATTGTTTCAGCATTAGGTTCCACCTTGGCATAACCTTCGGGCTGCAGGGCCAGGTCCAGCTTGCCATCCGGGCGGACGGTTTTGACGAAGCCTTTCAGGCGTTCCCCCGGCTGCAAAGTGCGAAAGATGTCACTCTTGAAAATCAGCCCCTCGTGCAAGCCGTTGACCGCTGCTTTAGCACCCAAATCCGAAAAGCCGAGGATGAAAAGGTCTACCTCCTGTCCTTCTTCCACCGCAAGGTTGTCCTGGGACAGGAAGCGGCGGAAACGATTGGAGCCGACGAGGCGGTCAGTCTCTTCGTCCACATACACGTATACCGGATAGTACTTGCCGGCCTCCATACGCAAGTCCTGTTCGGAAAAGGGCACAAGCAGGTCTTTGTCCAGCCCCATGTCCATCCAGGCCCCGAGCGGAGAGATTTCCTTGACCAGCAGGTTGGCGTACTGATCGCGCTGTACAAAGGGGCGCTGCGTGGTAGCGATGGGCCAGTCTTCAGAATCCGTATACACGAAAACTTCCACTTCCCCACCCTCCTGCAGGCCTTCCGGCACATACTTATTGGGCAAGAGGACATCATCGCCTTCTTCATTGTGAAGGACCATACCGTGAGGCGTGGCACGCACGGCTTTGAGATTTTGGAAGGTACCAATTTCTATCATGCTGTAAAGTTAGGTTATCTTTGACGAAAAAAGAATGGACGGCAGAAAGCGATCAAATATCAAGCCCGGGCAGCTGGTGCGCATCGTGCAAAAGCAGGATCAGCGAACCGGCGAACTGACAGAAGGCTATGTGGCGCGTATTCTTACGAAATCACCACAGCACCCGCATGGTATTAAGGTTAAACTAGAAACAGGCGAGGTGGGCCGGGTGAAGGAAATTTTGGAGGAGTGAGATTGGGTGTTCAGTGATTTTCCAAATGCTCCTTAAATTCTTTTAAAGATAATATTGTGACCTTTGGAAAGTCAATTTCCTTGAGTGCTCTGAAGTCCGAATCATTGGTAACGAGGCACTTAGCTCTTGCGGCTATTGCACAATCTGTGAATTTATTATCATCAGGATCTCTAACTAACTGCCATCTGTAAAAAACCTCTACTTTTTCAACATTAGGAAGCTCCGTTATTGCCTGTAAGACCACTTGGGAAACTTCCGCTCCCATATGCCGTTCTATGACTTCTGCATATTCGGCCAAAATTTCAGTAGACACACAGAGTTTGAACTCCCCAATTTTAAGTTTTTGGAAAACCCAATTATAGGGTGATCGCCTTGAAACGGCTACAAGTATGATATTCGTATCGACAACTACGCGCATCTTTCCTTATTCAGATCGATGAGGCGCCCGCATTTTAGTATTCAGCATTCTTTCAGCATCTTCATCTGTCCAGCCTTTTGCTTCCCACACTTGATCTGCCATATCCATCGCTTTTTCTGCGAAATAATTGGCGATTAGTTGTTTGATATTTCTTAAATCTTCTTCCGGGACTTCCTGGGCAAAAAGTTTTACTAATTCTAGTTGGAGGTTTGTCAGCGGGGCACCTTCAGGGTTTAATGCTTTCATATTCTATCCTAATTTAAGTGATTTTTAATTTAAACTCCTATTCGCTCCATATCGTTCCCTCAGCGCACCAGGTTAAGCTCTCCGGAAAAAGTCTGACGGTTGAAGGCGGATTCCAGTTGTACCACGTAGACGTACACGCCAATCGGTGCGGCCCTGCCATTGATCTGCCCGTCCCACTCCAGGTTGCTTTCGGATGACTCAAACACCAGGTTGCCCCAGCGGTCAAATATTTGCAGGGTGTAGGTGGCGTTGGGGCAGACCACAAACGGAAAGAAGGTATCGTTGCGCCCATCGGCATTGGGCGAGAAGGCATTGGGCAGGTAAGGGGTGCAGATGTATTCCGGCTGTAGGGTGTAAATGGAGGCGCACCCAAGTGAGTCTGTCACACTCAGCTCTACAACTGCGGGGTAATTGCCCACTTCCAGCACCGCAGACATACAATTGCTGCAGCTTAAGGCCTCCGCAGGGCTCCAGGTGTAATTGAAAGCAGGGTCACCCAATGCACTGAAGGTGTGCGCACTGCCTTGCTGAATAGTCACCACCGTATCAATGTCAACTACCGGTGCGGGCAGCTCGGGCAGCTCCACAAATAAGATAGAGTCGCAACCGTACTGATTGGTAAGCACGACCTGTGTGGAGGTCCCTGCCGGAAATGGTATACCGCCCACTGTAAATGTCTCGCCCTCACATACAGGTGCTTCGATGTAGGTGGTACTGACAGGCCTAAACGACAGGTTGACCGTCACTATGGAATCACAGCCGTAAACACTTTGAAGGACCTCTTCGCCAGTAGGATTGAACTCATTATAAATGGTGTTGCCTACGGTAACGCTGAAGCCACTGTTCTCGCAAGCATCCAGCGCTAATGTATCCGTGAGGAAAGGGACAAAATCCAGGTCAATAGTAACAACAGAATCACAGCCTTCTGAAGTGATGAGCGCCTCCTGCCCATTGGGGTTGGCTTCGTTGTAAGTCGTCCCGTTTACAGTGATGCTGTAGCCGCTGTCCTCGCAGAGTTCCTGCTGGATATTCGTACTAAGGAAAGCTACGAAATTGATGTTCACATTGATCAGGGAGTCGCAGCCTGAAGCATTCTGCAACAGTACGCTGCCAGACGGGCGGTCCACATCAAAGACATTCCCATCCACCTCAATACTGTAGCCGGACTCGAAGCAGGTGGTCCTGCCCAGGTTTATGGTATCCTGAGGAAGCCAGGTAATTTGCGTGAGTACGATGGAGTCACAGCCATTCGCAGCGGTCAGCGTATCCAGGTATTCTCCGGGTGCGTTGGCGATCCCGCCGTCCGGAAGCGCAACCGGTTCCCCTTCACAGACGGTAAACGCCTGGTCTGAAGTAGAGATGCCTTCGGCAATCCGGCAGCCCAATGCGAAGATATTGGCCGCCAAAATATCGTTATTATTGACGATGCTATTACCGAGGGATATCTCTCCCGCCCCATTGGAGCACAGAATGCCCACGTCGCCCAGGATGATGTCGTTCGTGGCTTCGTCCAGCGCGACCGTGGGTGCGCCGGTCACATCATTGGCGAGAATTTCGAAACCTGTCGTTGGCAAACCAGTGAAAACACCCTGATAAGAGCCCCCCTGATTGAAAAAACTAAGGCTCCCAAAGGGCCCGTCGAATATGGAAGAAACGGATATTTCCTCCTCAGGGGTATTCGGATTGATATTCTGATTGGCCGTGATATAGCCCCACGGACGGGCTTCGGCCTGAGTAACGATCACAAGGTTGCTTTCGCAGGCCAGGGACCAGTCCCTGATATTGTTGAGCGTCTGTGTGGGCACTGCGGACTGTGTAAGATCCGGCTGTCCAAAAACGTCCAGGGTGAGAAACTGCCCCACGAAGATCATATCACATCCACAGTCGTTGATGGCCTGCACACTGCTAAGGTCTGCCGGGGTGGCACGTTTCAGCTCCAGGTCACAGGAAATGCCATTCTCACCGAATAAAGCCGGGTTTTGCAGCTTGGCCACCAAGCCACCTTCAAAGAAATCGCCATCAAAGGTGTATTCGCAGTTAGCACCAAAGGCACCACAGTAGTCTTGTTTGGAGAGGTAGCAAACGGTAATGACTTCTTCTTCCTGACAGCCACAGTCGTCTTGGGCAAAACCGTTAACAGCGGAGAGCAGTGCCAGAAGCAAGGTGGCCCCAAAAAGTAATCTTCTCATAAGTCAGGGGTGATTTCTCAGCAAGTTAAGTAAAATCCTTTTTCCTGCCTAGAGCAGCGTGCCCTACCCTGCCACTTTGCTATTAACGGACATCTCATTCCGTTTCGCCCCAGCGATAACTCTGCAAATCAAGCCCGGAGAGGTCAAGCACCCGGTCGGTGACGGTCGCAGCCATTTCCTCAAAGTTTTGGGGCCGGCTGTAGAAGGAAGGGCTCGCCGGGCAGATAATGCCACCAGCTTCTGTCACCGCTTTCATATTATTAAGGTGTATAAGGCTGTAGGGCGTATCCCGGGGCACCAGGATGAGGCGGCGGCGTTCTTTCAGGGCTACATCAGCGGCACGTGTGGTGAGGTCGGTCGACACCCCGGTGGCAATGCGCCCCAGCAGGCCCATAGAGCAGGGGCAAATGATGACTGTACCGTAACGGGCAGAGCCAGACGCAAAGGGCGCCATAAAATCGCGCTTGTCGTAAAAGGTGAAGGGATAGCTTTCGTAACTTTTGTCCCCCAGCTCGTATTCCCAGTTGAATTTGGCGTTATCGCTCATCACGATGCCTACCGCTTCCAGCTGATCCTGTACCTGAACCAGGCGGTCCAGCAGTACTTTGGCGTAAATACTCCCGCTTGAGCCACCGATGCCAATTGCAATTTTGTGCTTCATAATCGTAGGTTAGTTGAGGAATAAAGGATCGAAGGGTACGGATTGTTTTGGAAATAAAAGGTGTTTTCCCGCCGTCGCCTGTGGCTTTGGCGGGCGGTGGGTGTTTTGGTTTTGTGGTTTTGGGGTGGTTTGGTTTGGTGGTGGTTTGGTGGGCTGGGGTACTGGGGGACTGGTTTTATGGGGGTGGGTAGCACGGGGGTGGTATTGGGTAAAAAGGGCCGCTTCTTTAATTAATGTCCTCGCAAAGCGTAGCGGTTGGTTGCTCAAATTCGCCGCGCATGTGGCAATCTGTCTTTTATCTTTCGAGGGCTTTGTTGGGGAAGAATGGGAAATTGGGAGTACTGAATAGCTGCACACGCTTTAAGTTGAAACCACGGGCGCTCAGACATAAAGACCAAGGTGAACAGCTAAAATTCAATTTTTTAGAAAGCATCTTCCCCGAACTTACCCTTACGGGCTCACCAGGTTAATGCTGATGTTGGCATAAAAGGGATTGGTGATGGAGTTGAGCATGGCATACTCCTGATTGCCAAAGAAGCCCCGGAAAAATTCATCCCCTCCCGGTAAAGTGTCTGCGTTATAGCTCCAGTTAATGCGGTACCCTGCCTGGGCTTGCAACCATACAAAGCCAGTGAGCTGCCGCTGCCACATTGCCCGCCAGCGCATTTCGCCCCGGCGGATTTCCAGGCTTTGATTGTTTAGTGTTTCAGAAACCCCGTTGATGCGGTAGCTCTGACCTTCCAACTCAAAGCCAGCAAACAGCATATTGCGCGGGCTGAAGCTGTAGCGTACATGTGCCCGGGCTGGCAGCAGGCATTCTACTCCCCAGGGGCTGTCTTTCGCGGTCCAGTTGAGCAGGACAACCGGGATGTAGTTCATTTCTCCCACCCGATAGGTACGGGACAAGCCTACCGCCCACTGGAAGTAGTCGCTTTTTCGCCATCCAAATAGTGCAGCAGCAGAGTACCGCAGGTATTCCAGGGACTGCATATTATCGAAGGTATAGTCTCCGCTCAGATCAGCACTTCCCTGAAAAAGAAGGAAGCGGGTTTCATCAAGTGGCTTGAAAATGGTGGTATTCACCCCAGCGGTGCGCAGGCCATTCTCACTGATTGACCGGGCTACTTCATTGCTGATTTGGTCATCAGGCTCATCGAATTGATACCGCATATCCCATATATTGGCTCCTAGTTGAACCACCAGGCTATTGCGCGAGTAGACCGGAATATTGGCGACCAGCCGTACCCCCTGCGTGGAATTGATCTGATAGGTCTCCTGGGGCACATCCGCTCCATCTTCAAAGCTTCCGATAGCAGAAAAACTGGCATCATAGGCTCCCTGAAAGTCATACCCCAGCGAAATCAGCTGCTGAGGGCTAATCCCGATAATTTTGGAAGAGCAATAGGTTTTCACCTCTACATCTCCAAAGTCAAAATCATCAAATTCGCCGAAATCCAGGTCATCTTCCTGTGCCGTACTGTCAGGCGTCTGAGCAAAGAGCCATCCGCATGACATCCATGCGAATAGCAACAAAAAGATACGATAAGACATTGCGGTAGTCTTTTTTATAGCATTGGAATTTCAATCAGGTGCAAAAAATATGCAGGAAACGGAGGGCTCCCTGCATATTGTGACGGGTTATTTGACCCGGGTCCATACATCTGTACGGCCCAGTGCTTTGACTCCGATGTACCCCCGGATATCCAGGTTGCCATTCTTTTTCATTTTAATGGTGCAGCTGTAGAGGCTACCGCTTAGCGGGTCGTAGATGGTCCCTTCGGTCCATTCATCGTCGCCGACATAAACGAAGTCTTTGAGCATCCGATAACCCAGGAGTGGGGTATCCCGCAAAGACTCGTCCGGATTGTTTTTATCCAGTTTTGGCTCCCCGGTTTCCGGGTCAATAGGTTCTTTGAGCTTAACGATGCGGCCGTAGTATTTGCCTGCAATGTTCTGAACTTTCACCAACGCACGGCCATTACTGGGCGCCCATACGCCGATGAGGCGGTCCGCTTCTTTTTGATCTGCTTTTTTGTCTTGCCCGAAAGCAACCCCCACTGTGAGTATAGCGAGAGAAAAGGTAAGAAATATAGATTTCGTCATGATTTTAATTGGTTAAAAGTGGTAATTGGGTGAAAAAAATAGGCCCTCATACGAACTGGAAGCCCCTTTATTTGGTATAGATTACATCAAACGTAAAATCTCCCGAAAAGGTTATCGTGGTGTCCATCATGTCAACGGGAATATTGGCGTCAATGACCCAAACACATTCCCCGGAGGATAGCAATTCTGATAAGTCCGCTTCATTGGAGACCTGCAGGGTAAGGCTTGACTGGCCTTTTGGAACGGGGTTCAACACTCCCACCTGAATCATGTCGCTGGAACTGGTTACCAATTGCAACACGACATCTGAAAAGGCATCAAAGTTTTGCCCCTCCGGCGCTTTCAATACGGCGGAAGCAAGCGTTGCGCTCGTCAGCTTCCCCTCTGCCTTTATGGCAGGCGTAAAAGAGGCCTGTGCGGTATTAGGCCCTTGGAAAAGCGGCCCTTCCATAACAAAAGACTGGTCGTTAACCGGGTACTTGGAGGCCGTTTCCTGTCCACAGGAGGAAAGGAGCACCATGCCAACGGCGCCTAGTAAGTAAGCTGTTCGGAAGAAGATAGAAAGTTTCATACTTTATTTTAGTTCACTCGTATATCCGAGTATTGTTTAGCAATAATACCACGGATAAAAGTATTACTTTTCTTAATTATTTCACAACCGGGAGGGGCATGTCCCCGGTAATTTTATTGAAAGCGCAGGACATTAGACTTGGAAAAATCAAGCATTGAAGTTTATTCATTTTAACTGTAGAGCAACACCAACAGCTCCCAAAAGACAGCTACCGTTTGCTATTTCCACACATTATTTTTAGCTTTTCAACTGATAACAGTACAAAACTAACGTGTGAAAATAACGAGGTAGAGGCACAACTTATCTTTATGGAAAACCCGACAACCGGAACCACAATGCTAGTCTCCGAGCAGGCTGACCGGAATCAGGGAAAACGGGGAGGATGATGTAAAGCTCATGCTTTTGCATTACCGTCTTTATACAGTGTTGCTTTTCCAGAAGCAACTTCACCTTATTTTAAGCCAAACGACAATTTTATTTTTAGAAATCAAAAGGCAAAATGCGTACTTTGAGCCAAAGCACTTTCGGGCACAGTTATACTTACTTTGACTTCACCTGTTGCTCAATACCTCAAATGTGTCACGCTATTTATGCATACTCTTTGGTTGAGGACAATAAGCTGGGTTATGCTAATGGCTTTTTTTCATTCCGAATGCCTGGCTCAGCAATTCAGCTATCAGCGCTATACTGTAGATGATGGCCTGCCAACAAATGCCGTTTATGGCGGAATGCAGGACAGCAAAGGCTACATTTGGTTTTATACTGAGAAGGGTGTTTCCCGCTTCGACGGATATGGCTTTAAGAACTACACCATCAAGGATGGATTGCCAGCCAATGATATCTTTTACATTACTGAAGACCGGGCAGGCCGGTTGTGGCTGCATAGTTTTGCTAAAAAGTTGGTTGTATTGGATACCAACAAAGATAGTTTCGTGACCATCGCTGAACAGAAATTCCTAAATAATTTTTCTTTTGAAATCCTTAGTAATGGGACCACAATTTGGGGCATAAATTATGGTTATGGAAATACGATATCTTTTCCAGATGGAAGTATCAAATCTGAAAGAGAACACCCTCAAATTGATTCTTTAAAAAAAGAACTCGCTAAACAAGGCTTTTCCAACTCTACTATTTACTTCTATAAGCCCTTCAAAGCTGTATTGATAGACCCCGAAAAAGGAGAACTACTCTTCTTTGATACAAAAATCGGGCAAGTTTTTGGCAAAATGAAAGTTGGCACCTATCCCCAACAAATATCCAAAATTGCCAGTAAATCATTCAATGCCTACCAACCCTATCAAGACGGGATTTACATTCACTCCAACGGGGACAGCCTCATCCATTATCTGGATGTAGGCCGGCAAACCGCTCAGCACATCAACCTCCTGGACTATTTCAAGAGTATCCCTAACGTTGTCCGCTTCCACCTTCAGGGGCAGCAGGTTCAGGTACAGACCAGCCTGGGCCTGCTTGTACTGCGTAATATCTCTGAAGTTGAAGATGTCTTTTACCCTAACCTCCCCCCTACCATACAGTTCGACCGCATATTTAAGGACAGGGAAGGCAATATGTGGGTGACCAGCAAGAATAAAGGGGTCTTTTTCCTGACTGCTCAGGAACGCGGCGCCACAAATATCTCCCTGCCCGTGGCTGATGATTATGCAATCACGGCTATGGCATCTGCCAATGGGCGCATTTTCTGCGGCAGCCGCAGTGGAAATATTTTTGAGGCCCGCTCCGGCAAAAATAAAGCCACATTGGTTTACAAAAGCCAAAGCCCGCAGTTTAATGACGCCGGGCTTATCAAAGCTATTTCTGCCGGAAAGGGACACCTCTGGTTTATCCGGCAAAGTGATGACATCTACCGGCTTAGCCTGGCGGACCATTCCGCTGTTCCACTTTCAAAATTATTAAGCAAGGGGTATACACCTGATTACAGAAGCATTGACAGCAACCTCGACAACCCCCTGGCCAATACCGCCCACCTTACCAAGGTAGGGAAAGATTTGATATGGGCTGAAGACAAGCAATGGCTGGCCATCGCAAGAGGCAACTATTCTTACCTGTGCAAATTCAGGGCAGGTGCCCCGGCTGATGTGCAGTTCATGTCCTTTAAACGTGCCTATAGTATTGCGATGGACAGTACTCAGAAAATCTGGCTGGGCCATAACGATGGGCTGGCTAGCTTCGAAAACGATAGCTACCACTTTCATGACGGCATTGCGGCTTTGAACAATAAGAACATCTGGGATATCGAAATCGGCCCCGACAACACCCTCTGGGCCGGCACCGATGGATTTGGCCTGGTTGCGGTCCGAAATGATACGGCGGTTACCATCAAGGGCACCGGAAATGATATCATACAGGACATATTTATCGGAAAGGACCATCAGGTCTGGGTGGCTACCAACTACGGGGTCAAACAAATCCAGGCCCGGCAGCCCCTATCCGAATCCGGGGTAGTAAAGGTCTTTAACCAGAATGCAGGGCTCGTTACCAGAGAGGCTAATGGCGTGATCGCCGATAGCCAATATCTGTACGTTGGCACCAACGAGGGCCTCACCAGGATTGACCTCGCCTCTCCGCACACGGACAGCACTGCCCCTCAATTGTATCTTGATCAAGTTTATGTGAATGGCCGGCCTATTCCCCAGGGCGACATGCAAACTTTGGACTATAACCAGAATGAAGTCGAGTTTCATTTCACGGCCCTTTCCTACAAGAGTTTCGGCAATATCCAATACACCTATCAGTTGACGGGGGCAGACCGCGCTCCTGAGCATACACTCAGCCGGTCGGTCAGGTACAGCAGCCTGAGCCCGGGCACCTACGCTTTCGAGCTCACGGCTACCGACACCAGGGGCACTTCCACAACTTTATCAAACCCAATAAGCTTTACGATCCACCCGCCCTGGTGGCGAACAAGGTTATTCTATTTTCTATGCATTGTTTCATTATTGGCTTCAGTGGTCAGCATTTACTTCATAAGGGTGCGCCGGATCAGGCGGCAGGCAGCAAGAGAGACCGCTATTAACAAAAGGTTTGCCAAGCTGGAACTGCAGGCGCTGCAAAGCCAGATGAACCCACACTTTGTTTTCAACAGCATGTCTGCCATCCAGCACTTCATACAGTCAAGGGAAACTATGCTCGCTGATGATTACCTGGCCCGGTTCGGTCAATTGATGAGGCTGTTTTTGGAGTCTTCTAAAAAACGTTACATCACCTTATCCGAGGAAATTGAAATCCTGAGCCTCTATATCAACCTCGAACAAGCCCGGTTCAATGGCAAGTTTAGCCACCAGCTCATTATTGATGAACGGATAGATCTGTACAGCACACTCATCCCTTCTGTGCTGCTACAGCCCTTTGTAGAGAATGCTATTAATCACGGGCTCTTCCACAAACCGGGACCAGGTTCCCTGATCATTGCTTTTGAGCCTTTTGGGGAAGGGGTCCGCTGTACCATCGAGGATGACGGCATAGGTAGAGAAAAGGCTATGGAGATTAGGCTCAGGTCCAATAAAAACTATAAGTCCAGGGCCATGCAAATGATTGAAGAAAGGCTGGAGGCGCTCCGGCAATTCGAAGGCTACGGGATTACATTCCAAATCACTGACCTAATGGGCCGTACAGGCGAAAGCCGCGGGACCAGGGTCGTCATCGAAATCCCGGAGATTGATTAGCTCTTCGACTGGTTTATTTGCTCATCTCATTCCCCACCCAACGGCACAAAGGCCCACTCCAGCCGCCCTTCCTGATACCACAACTCCAATACGTGGTCCGGACCAAAATCCGTCACATAGGCCGGGGCATATTCACGGGAAACGCTGTTGTTGATGCCCGAGCCCAGCAGCCAGATGCCTTCCGGAGTCTGAAATTCGAATTGCTTTGCGCGCATGCCAAAGTCTCCGCCGATGCACACAACCTCCACACCGCGCTGCTTCACCCGGACCAGTTCAGGGTACCAGGTGCCGGTGAGCTCAAAAAGGCTATCGCAAGTGGTAAAAAACGGCGCAGGGTTCACATTGAATGCCCGTAGCGTATCGCCACCCTGTGGCTCCACCATGAGATCACTGAACAATGCGTGGTGGTGCAGGATCACCCAATGCGTGGCCTCGCTGATTGTATCTGCCACGTTATGCACCATTTGCCACTGCGCCATTTTATCGGTACAGTTTTCCTGTGGCGGTGTGGAAGGGTAAGGCCAGAACAAGTTGGTGTTGAGCACCGTCAGGCAGAAGCCATCCTCCCATACCGTATAATAAGGAGGAGAAGGCAAGCGGCTTAGTACGTTTTCCCGTTCGCCATAGTCCCAGTCGTGATTACCCAGTGCCCAGTGCGTGCGCTCCAGGTTGAATACCGAATCGAGATAATCCATCGTCGCCGGATCCTTGGCCGTACGGGCGCAAACGTCACCACCCAGCCAAACAGCCTCATAAGGCTCGTAGTCGAAAGCCTCCAGGCGGGGGTCCACCTGATCTTCTGTACCCCACTCATAGGGGTGCCCCAGAAACAGAAAGCGGCGGGGCTCTTTTTCCGTCTTACAACCCATGAGCAACACCCCGGCCATTAAGCTATAGAAAACAGCAATGCGAAAAAAAACCGTATCGGCCACAGTAATTTCGTTCAACCTAACAATATGTTTACTTACACAAAAAACCTTCTTTTGACACTTGCCTGACCGAGGGATGACAAAAATCACCCCCAAGCTTTGACTAAGATCATCTTAGCCCCCTGCCGCCGCCTCTATCTTGCACTCAAATTGAATGCGACACAAGATATGAAAATCATTATCCTCCTGATCATACTAAGCCTTATTGTGGCTTTAGGCTTCCTTTCGGCCTTCTTTTGGGCAGTTAAGGACGGCCAGTTTGATGACGACGTCAGCCCCGCCATGCGGATACTCTTTGACGACGACCAACCAGAAAACAACAAAAATACTACAACAACAAAATCGTAACCTAAAATGGCGCAAGTAGAACAATTCCAGTACGATAATGCCATTGTGCGTAAGTTTGCTTACGCGACGATGGTGTTTGGTGCGGTAGGCATCCTGGTAGGGCTTTTGGCAGCCCTGCAGCTCGTCTTCCCGGCACTGAACTTCGCTACTGCAGAGACCACCTTCGGGCGTATCCGCCCCTTGCATACCAACGCGGCGATCTTCGCTTTCGTTGGTAATGGTATTTTCATGGGTGTGTACTATTCGTTGCAGCGACTGCTGAAAACGAACATGTACAGTAAATTCCTGAACGAGTTTCACTTCTGGGGCTGGCAGGCGATTATCCTCGCTGCTGCTATTTCCCTTCCTCTCGGCCTGACTAGCTCAAAAGAGTATGCCGAGTTGGAGTGGCCCATCGACCTTGCTATTGCAGCGGTATGGGTCGCCTTTGGTGTGAACATGTTCGGGACCATTCTCAAACGCCGGGAAAACCACCTGTACGTAGCCATCTGGTTTTACATCGCTACCTGGGTAACTGTAACCGTGCTCCACATCGGCAACAACCTGGAAATCCCGGTGAGCATGTGGAAAAGCTACCCGGTATTCGCTGGTGTACAGGATGCCCTGATTCAGTGGTGGTATGGCCACAATGCGGTGGCTTTCTTCCTGACCACGCCTTACCTGGGCCTCATGTACTACTTCCTGCCTAAGGCAGCGAACCGCCCGGTTTACTCTTATCAGCTGTCGATCATCCACTTCTGGGCACTGATCTTCATCTACATCTGGGCTGGCCCTCACCACTTGCTGTACACGTCTCTGCCTGACTGGGCACAGTCGCTGGGTACGGTATTCTCCATCATGCTGATCGCGCCATCCTGGGGTGGTATGCTCAACGGCCTGCTGACCCTGCGGGGGGCATGGGACCGCGTCCGTCAGGACCCAATCCTGAAGTTCATGGTGGTTGCCGTTACCGCTTACGGTATGGCGACTTTTGAAGGCCCGATGCTTTCCATCAAGTCTGTAAATGCAATCAGCCACTTTACCGACTGGACCGTAGGCCACGTACACATTGGCACACTGGGCTGGAACGGCTTCCTGACCTTCGGTGTACTCTACTGGCTTATCCCAAGAATATTCCAAACGCAGCTGTATTCTCAGAAGCTGGCCAATGCGCACTTCTGGATCGGCACGCTGGGTATCATGTTTTACTCTATCCCATTGTACTGGGCAGGTTGGACACAATCCCTGATGTGGAAGCAGTTTACTCCTGATGGCTTCCTGCAGTACGGCAACTTCCTGGAAACCGTTACGCAGATTATCCCTATGTACGCCCTGCGCGCCGTAGGTGGTGCATTGTATGTAGGCGGTTACTTTGTGATGCTTTACAACCTCGTGAAGACGATCAAGTCGGGTACTTTCCAGGCTTACGAAGCGGCTGAGGCGCCTGCACGGGTCGCTACTGCCGGTGCCCACAAGGGCGAACACTGGCACCGCTGGATCGAGCGCCGCCCGGTACAATTGCTGATTGGCTCTACGATTGCGATTCTGATCGGTGGTATGGTGGAAATCTTCCCGATGGTCATGATTGGCGATCAGGTTCCTAAGATTGAATCCGTGAAGCCTTATACTGCGCTGGAACTGCAAGGCCGTGACCTTTACATCCGTGAAGGCTGTATCAGCTGCCACACTCAAATGGTGCGCCCATTCCGCTCAGAGACCGAGCGCTACGGCGAGTACTCCAAGTCTGGCGAGTTCATTTACGACCGTCCATTCCTCTGGGGCTCCAAGCGTACCGGTCCGGATTTGCACCGCCTGGGCAACAAATACCCAGACAGCTGGCACTACAACCACATGCTTGACCCAACAAGCATGTCTCCAGGCTCCATTATGCCGGTTTATCCATGGCTAATCGAGGACGACCTGGACAACAGCCTGCTGCCTGCAAAAATTGCCGTGCTGCGCACCCTTGGCACACCTTACGAAGAAGGGTATGAAGAAGAAGCCATTGCAGATGCAGAGAAGCAAGCTGCCGAGGTGGCTGCCCGCCTGCGCAAGGATGGCATTGAAGGCGACAATCTGGAGCAAAAAGAGATCATTGCCCTGATCGCTTATCTGCAGCGCCTTGGTACAGACATCAAGCCTGCGCCACAGGCCGGCAACTAAAATTAAAGAACTGGTGGCGGGCCTGCTCAACGGCAGGCCTGCCCCCTTCAAATAAAAATCACCATGTTTAAATACATTCTCGAAGGTGCGGGCAACATCAACTGGATGGCGATCGCGTCCCTGTTGACCTTCATGGCCGTATTCCTTGTCAGTGCGATGATGGCTTTCCGCAGTAAGCCTGCATTCATTGATAAGATGGCGAATATGCCACTTGATGACTCCATCCCATCTTTTAACGCTGAAAATGATCGACATGAAAAATAAAACACTTAAGGCGCTGCCCCTGATGTTGCCGCTGCTCCTGCTTACTGTCGCAGCACAGGCACAGGAAGCTGCAGATGGAGGCGCGAACCCTTACTTCTACGACAACTTCCTGTTCTGGTCTCTAGCGGCTCTGGCCGGTACGGTGATTGTAGCAGCAATCGTTGCGCTTTTCCACCTCCTCAATGTGATGGTGAAGGTCAATCAAATCCGCATCTACCAGGAGATGGGGCTAGAAGCTTACGAAAAAGAAGTGCAGAAAGCCAAAGAACCTTTCTGGGACCGTATGTACAAGCGGTGGACCGATGCCGTACCTGTGGAGAAAGAACAGGACGTTATGCTCGACCACGATTACGATGGTATCAAGGAGCTGGACAACAGCCTGCCACCATGGTGGGTCGCTATGTTCTACATTACTATCGCTTTTGCGGTGGTCTACATGACTTACTACCACTTCACTGATGCCGGTCCCGGCTCAGCTGAAGAGTACGAGATGGAAATGGAGCGGGCCGAGAAGGCGGTTCAGGCTTTCCGTGCCACTCAGGCTAACCTGGTTGATGAAACCAACGTGACGATGTTGACTGATGCGGCAGGGCTTGAAACGGGCCAGAATATTTTCAATGCCAACTGTGCTGCCTGCCACGGCATGCTGGGCGAAGGCGGTGTTGGGCCGAATATGACCGACAACTACTGGATCCACGGTGGCGACATCAAGGACATCTTTAAGACCATCAAGTATGGTGTGCCTGAAAAGGGTATGATTTCCTGGAAGTCTCAGCTAAGCGCCGCCGATATGCATAAGGTATCCAGCTACATACTGACGCTCGTTGGCACCAACCCACCCAACGCCAAAGAACCACAAGGCGACCTGTACGAGCCTCAGGCTGATGCAGTGGAACAACCTGCTGCAGATTCCACCAGCACTGCTGCTGAGCCGGAAGATGCCTTGGGCATGAACAAATAGATTATTAAAAGGAGCTCCGCTAAAGCGGGGCTCCTTCCCCAACTGCAATCCTCCAAAGCCGGAGTCACCCTCACGTAACCCAATAAACACCACCCAGCGCTTAACACACTTTAATCATACTACGTTATGAATGCAACCGATCCGATCATAGACACTGAAGACTATCGCGACAAAATCGCGACGGTGGATGATTCGGGCAAGCGCGTCTGGATTTATCCGAAAAAGCCTAAGGGCCGCTTTACCAATGCGCGCACTTACCTAAGCTGGGTATTGCTCGCTTTCCTGTTTGGGATGCCATTTATCAAAGTAAATGGTGACCCGCTATTGCTTTTTAACATTCTAGAGCGGAAGTTCATCCTTTTTGGCATTCAGTTTATGCCGCAGGACTTCCACCTGTTTGTACTCGCCATGTTGACGCTTATCGTCTTCATTGTGCTCTTTACCGTTGTCTGGGGAAGGCTCTTCTGCGGATGGGTTTGCCCACAGACCATCTTTATGGAAATGGTTTTCCGTAAGATCGAATACGCCATAGAAGGCGACGCCAATGCTCAAAAAAGGCTTAACAACGCACCCTGGACGACCCAGAAAATCATTAAGAAAATTGGTAAGCAGGCGATATTCTTTGCCATCTCCGTCCTTGTTGCCAACACCTTCCTGGCTTACATCATAGGTGTCGATGAAGTGATTCAGATTGCCACCGAGCCGGTTTCACAGAACCTCTCGGGCTTTATTGCTATGATCCTGTTTTCCGGTGCTTTTTACTTTGTTTTCTCCTACCTGCGCGAACAGGTATGCGTAACGATTTGCCCCTACGGCCGCCTTCAGGGCGTTATGCTGGATCAAAACTCCATCGTTGTTGCCTATGACTTCGTGCGTGGTGAGCCCAGAGGGAAAATGAAAAGAGGCAGAAAGAAAAACCCGACTCCTACTTCCGGTAATGCTGGCGCATCCAACCCTATTGCGCAAATGCAAACGGATATTGCCACCGCAGAAGTGGCTACAGCGCCTGCAGGGAGAGACTATTCGACGCCTCCTGGTGCCAATCCGGCAGAAACTATGAAGAAAGCACTGGGCGACTGCATTGACTGCGGGCTTTGCGTCAAGGTATGCCCTACTGGTATTGATATCCGCGATGGAACGCAGCTCGAATGCGTGAACTGTACCGCTTGTATTGATGCCTGTGACGAAGTCATGGACAAGATCGACCGGCCCCGCGGGCTCATCCGCTACGACAGCTATAACGGTATTGAATCCGGCAGGAAGAAGCTCTTCACTACACGGGTCATTGCTTATACTGCTGTACTGGCCTTGCTGGTGGTGGTGAATATCGTACTCCTGATGTCCCGCACCGACGTAGAGACCTTGCTGCTGCGTACACCGGGCACACTTTACCAGAAAGTGGATGAGACTTACATAAGCAACCTCTACAACTATCAGGTCATCAACAAGACCGCAGAGGAAGTGCCTGTGGAGTTCAAGCTTATTGGTGACATCCCCGGCCGGATAAGGCTCGTGGGCAAACCACCGGTAGCCGCAGCCGGCAAAGTGGCCGAAGGTGCGCTGTTTATCGACTTGGACAAAGCAGCACTGGAATCCAGAAAAACGAAAGTCATCCTCGAGGTCTACTCTAATGGGGAGCTCGTGGATAAGGTCAAGACCAACTTCCTTGGCCCGGTTAAATAAAATTTGAGTTTTGGTTAATGCAGAGGGTGGGGCCTCCGGGCTCCCCCTTTTTTCCAAAACCACAAGATATTTTTTGACACAAGAACCCGGTCAGAATGCTGAACGGGCAAAACATTTGAAAATTATGAAATTCAATTGGGGAACTGGCATCGCCATCTTTTTCAGCGTGTTTGTCCTCTCACTGGTCTATCAGGTCTACCGGTCTACACAGTACGACCACAGCCTGGTTTCAGACCAGTACTACGCTGATGACCTCCGCTATCAGGAGCACTACAATAAGCTGGTCAATGCCCAACAACTTGAAGAGGACTTGCAGATTCAGCCATTAGCCGATAAGGCAACCCTGGAGCTGCACTTTCCAAAGCAAGTCTCTGCCTTGAGTGGGGAGATTTACTTCTTCTGCCCCTCCGATCAGTCCAGTGACTTCCGCCTGCCGGTAGAGCCGATGGGTGATGGCATACAGCGCATTCCTACAGAGGAGCTGCGCCGGGGCCTGTGGAAGATCAAGGTCGACTGGATTGGTGATGGCAAGGCTTACTATAAGGAACAAGATATCCGGTTGTAATATGGCGATCTGGACGGCATTTACTATAGGCCTGCTCGGCAGCCTGCACTGCGTTGGCATGTGTGGCCCGATTGCCCTATCCCTGCCCTATCAGGGCAAACGGCGTTGGGCAACAGCTGGCAATGTCTTACTGTACAATATTGGCCGGGTCCTGACCTATACGCTCCTCGGCTCAGTTATTGGCCTGGTGGGTAAAGGCTTCTTTCTGGCGGGGGCGCAGTCCTATATTTCCATTGGGCTGGGCGTATTCCTGCTTTTTGTTGCGCTGTTTTCCATTGATGTGGAAAGCCGGATCCTGCAAATTCCATTCATGCAGCGCCTCAACGGCTGGGTCAAAACCCAGCTGGGCAGGCTACTGCGCGGTGGTGGCAGAGAGCGCTTATTCCTCATCGGCAGCCTTAATGGCCTGCTGCCCTGCGGCCTGGTGTATGTGGCCATCGTCGGCGCAGTAAGTACAGGAGCTATTTGGAACAGTGCGCTATACATGGCAGCCTTTGGATTGGGCACTATCCCACTGATGTTGGCGACTGCGCTTGCCGGACAGTTTATCAAACTGGAGTGGCGGGTACGCTTGCGCAAATTGCTCCCGGCCTTTCTGGTCGGATTTGCCATCCTGTTCATCATGCGTGGACTGAATTTTGATGTCCCGATTGAATTCCGCTTCTGGGAAGACATGCAGAACGCACCAATGTGCCATTAAATAAGCACCTTCGTGAAATATCCCAGGCGCAATAAAAGAATCATCTAATCATGGTCAAGACAGATATCATCATTATTGGAGCAGGGCCGGTAGGCCTGTTTACTGTTTTTGAAGCCGGGCTGCTGAAACTGCGCTGCCATATTGTGGATGCTCTTCCACAACCCGGTGGGCAGCTGGCGGAAATCTACCCCAAGAAGCCCATCTACGACATCCCCGGCTACCCCACCGTAGGGGCCAAGGAACTGGTCGACAACCTCATGGAACAAATCGAACCGTTCAAGCCGGGTTTCACACTTGGTGAACGGGCCGAAAAACTGGACAAGCAAGAGGATGGCAGCTTTACCATCACTACAAGCGAGGGCACTCAAATTAATGCCCCTGTCGTTGCTATCGCTGCAGGCCTTGGCAGCTTTGAGCCCCGAAAGCCACCAATCGAAAATATTGAGACGTTCGAGCACAAAGGCGTGGAATATATGGTGAAGGAGCCTGAGCACTTCCGCGATAAGCGGGTAGTGATCTCCGGTGGTGGAGATAGTGCGCTCGACTGGGCGATCCACCTTTCTGATATGGTTAAAGAACTAACGCTGGTTCACCGTCGGAAAGGGTTCCGGGGCGCGCCCGACAGCGTAGAGAAAGTTGAAATGCTAGCCGCAGAGGGCAAAATCAACCTGGTTACAGAAGCACAGGTCATTGGGCTGGAAGGCAACGGCAAGCTGAAAGAAGTGGTCATTCACCACAAAACGGAAGGCGATTATACCAAAGAGACAGACTTTTTCGTGCCGCTTTTTGGGCTTACCCCCAAAATGGGCCCTTTGCAGGACTGGGGCCTCGATATTGACCCAAAGGATGGTATCAAAGTCGACACCTTTGACTACAGCACCAACATCCCTGGCGTATTTGCCATTGGCGACATCAATACCTACCCGGGAAAACTAAAGCTCATCCTGTGCGGCTTCCACGAAGCTACCCTAATGTGCCAGTCTGCCTTCAAAATTGTACACCCGGAACAAAAAGTAAGTTTTAAATACACTACCGTTAACGGCGTTAACGGATTTTAAGAGTCTTGTGTCAATTCACTTTTGCGCCCCCATTGCCTCCGCCCGGAGTCAGGGGGCGCTACTTTTTTGCTCCGGCGCGAACGTTCTGGGGCGCTGAGCTCAAGAACCGAAAGTTAGGATATGTTGTTTCTATTTTGTATATTTGGAACTAGTGATTTCAAATATTGTTTTGAAATTGATTCACAATCCAAAATTTGTTCGCCATGACGCCTATCAACCCAGCGGTCTTTTTTTGGTAATCAGCTTACTTTGCTTACTGCAAAGTCCTCCGCCTAACCAGCACTAAAATAGCTGATAACCTATCAAAACACCCAACGGCAGCCTTAAAGAAGCCTGCCGCATCTACTAACCAAATTATTTACAGGTATGACAAAGAGGTCGATCCAACGCCGACTACTGAAAGCACGAATTTCACTCAACCATACCATTCAAAAAATTCTTGACATCAACCGGAACCGCAAAAAACTGGAGTATTCCAGGCAGGCGGAAGACCGGGAACGGAATCTTAACGAAGAACTGCGCGTACTCAACAAGATGGCCGAATATCAAGACCGGCTCATCAAGCATTACGAACGAACACTCACCTTGAAAAAGGTACGGCAAAGTACTGTAGAACGAACAACATCGCATCACCAACAGCCCACCCTACCCTAGGCTGATTGGCATTTTCCCTTGTATCCGGTTAACGATGCCGGGAACAAACGGACGTATTTGCTCCAGCAAATCGCTGAGCTGATATTGCTTGTCTTCTATCCTGTCAAGACTGTTGATAGAGGTCTGTATCAGTTCAGCGAGCTCGTCCTTCTCCATTAGCATTTCCTTGTATTGGGCCACTGCATTATACCAAAGTATAGTGGGCAGGTAGTTCGCATTGCGTTGATACTGACGTTCTTTGTCGAGCAGATGGTATTTGCGCACGACCTTTAGCACCTTAGGGTAGCGTTCTTGCCGGAGCATAGCCTCCAGATAAGAAGAAAAGAAAATATGCCAGCGATGCTCGAAAACTTCCTTTTTGTAAGCCTGCAAAAACGACTCGGCATAGTTTTCCGCATTGCGGTATTGTTGGTTGTAATTCAGGCACTTGAGGTAAAAGGCTACAAAACCGATCCGGTTATGGAAACTCGGCGAGTGTTTCATCTCAGGGTAAGCCGTACGCATGAGTTGCAGCGCCTCCGGGTACTTCTTTTGCCGAAGCAGCACCGCACTCAGATTGTTGACGTAGTGGATGTAGTCACTGTTCTTATCCCGCACTGACAGATAGCCATAATACTCTGCCTTATCGTAGTCCTGAAATTTGGTGTGCAGCAGCACCCGGTTGCCATAGTAGTTGAGTAGAAGGCGCCGGGAATAATACTGTCCTTTGCGGAATAAGCTGTCGATGTAGTCATACTTCTCCTTCAGCTTGTCAAACTGCCGGTAGTTAAAGTAGATAAAGGTTAGGCGTACGAGCGCCAGGTAACGGTTTAGCCCGTCGAGGTGCTCATCATAGAAGACCTCCGTAAGCCAGCCCTCCCACTGCATCGACTGTGCAGAATTTTCAGAGTACTGCCCCACGATATCCGTGGTCGCTTCATGCATCCGCTCAAAGACCTCTTTGCAGGTGTCATAACGCTCCCGGTACTTGCGCAAAAAGTCATCTGCGACCCGGTGGTGCGCATAGCGCATCCGGATCAGGAGGTACTGCCGGTACAGCTGCACCAGCTCGTAGAATTTGGTGAAGTAAAAGTCCAGCTGCTCGTAGTCCCGGATCGCCTTAACCAGCTGTTTCTCCTCTCCGGGCTCAATGGCATCCGTCATGATCTGCCGCTCCATTTGGCTCATCCAGTCAAATCGCATATCCACATCAATGGACTCCAGGCGCTCATTGACCCAGTTTTTCAAATTGGAGTACTTGCGCTTGTCAATGGACTTGTCATAGGGCGTGAATTGGCGGATATTGGTGCAGTTGTAGTTCAGCCGTTCCAGTATACCCAGCTTGATCTCGTCCTCAAACTGCTGTGTTTCGAGCAGGTAGGCCGTTTCATGTGGCAAAAGGCTGTCTGCAAACTCTGTAAACTTCTGTAGCTTCTTTCTCATGTCCTATTCGCTTATTCCTACAACCAAGGTAAGGTTTTCCAGGCAAATACAAAAACATCTAGATATTTATATGTGAATTACAGAACGAAATACGGTCAAGATTTAGTATCCCGGCCCAAATTGCGCCAGGCACTCCAGCAAATCTCCGTGTCTTTATTAGTATTATAGTCTTTGGCATAGAAAAAATTGAGCCGCTGCCGGGTCGCCTGATCCACCTCATGGATACGCAACCCATCGAGTGGGGATAGGACGCCTTTCCGGATAGCAGGCAAACTGACATCTTCCTTATCCGTGGCCGCATAGCCTACCCAGCTGTACCGTCCGATGAGTACCCACAGGCTGTTCCGCAACAAGCCCAGGGGCCGGCGCACAAGAATCGCTTGCAATGGAAGCGTCAACAGCAGGAACAACGCGAAGCTGATGTCGAAAAGCCGTTTATTACGCTGGCTCATGGACTGCACAATATTATAGCGGATATCAATCGTGTACAGTTCGCCGGCAGTATTTTTGGAGCTGCTACCGATGATGCTCATACTTTCCCGGGGCACAATCTTGTAGTTGACAGCGGGCCCAAGGCGGGACATCCACTGCATGACCGCCTGTGTAGGCACATCCCGGGAACAGAAAATCACTTCCCGTATATTGTAGATGTGCACCACCTCCTCCAGTTGTTCGAGACGGCTGAGGTAGATGGTTTGGTCATGCGGCTCGTTAGCAGGCGCTACGGTGCCCACCACCGGACGGTGGACTTCAGCCTTATGCAGTAACTGCTGCACCCGTTCGCTTTCCTCAATTGTCCCTACAATCACAATAGGCATCTCCCCTTCTTCTCCAATCCTCAGGTGACGAAAAGCTGCAAAGTGCATCAACATGCGAACAACAAGAGTCCCCGTGAGCGCCCAAAGTGCGCCCAGCAAAATGAGTGCCCGGGAGTTGCGGTACTCTTGCTCCAGCAGTCCGTAAACGGCAAGCAGCACCAGTGTGCCCAACATTACGCCTCTGACCAGCCGGCGGAGGCGGTAGCGCTCATCGTACCCTCCGTTGAAAAAGATGGAAAGCAGCCAGATACCAACATAAAGCGGGAAATTGACATATAATATAGAAGAGCTGTAGTAATCCGGGTCCTGAAAATGATATGCCCCCCAGAAATCTTTCAGAAAAAATAATCCGGTGTAAATCACCAGTCCGTCAAGTAGTGGCAGGTACGCCCGGCTCAGGAAATTTGAAACTACAGTCAGACCGGCACGCAAGTAGATTGCAATCTGCAGCATCAACACAAACATGGCAGCCTTATTGCCTGTGAAGTGTTTACGGGCAAAAATGATCATGGCATTATAAAAAGCACGAACGTAGTTTAGGCTGCCCTTTTTGGTACTCTCGCCTTTGTAATGAATAATCGAGGTCTCGGGCAGGTAATAATTCTTGTATCCTCCCTGAATGATGCGGTAAGACAAGTCAATGTCCTCGCCGTACATAAAAAACGCCTCGTCCAGCAGCCCCACTTCATCTAGCACGGAGCGCCGCATAAACATGAATGCACCAGCCAGGACCTCCACTTCATTTGTCTCCATTTCATCCAGATAGCCCAGGTGGTAGCGGTTGAAAAGGCGGGATTTGGGGAAAAGCCTGGACAATCCCACCGTTTTGCAAAAAGCCACCCATGGAGACGGGAAGCCCCGCTTTGACTCCGGCAGGAAAGCACCGCTGCCGTCAATCATGCGGACGCCCAGCCCCCCAGCCTCCGGATGGGCATCCATAAAAGCAATGCACTTTTCAAAGGTATCTTCTTCGACTACGGTATCTGGGTTGAGCAGGAGGACGTACTCCCCCTTGCTTTGCCGGACCGCCTGATTGTTGGCAATGGAGAAGCCCGGATTATCCTGATTCTGGATGAGGTGTACTTGAGGGAATTTCTCCTGCACCATGCGCACAGAGTCGTCCACGGAGTTGTTGTCGACCACCCAGGTTTCCACTTCCAGCCCGCGGGAGGCCCGGCCCACGGAGAGGAGGGCCTGCTCAAGGAAGTACTTGACGTTGTAGTTGACGATGATGACGGAGAGCTTCATAACTGATGTAGCTTCTTTCGGAGGATATAAATCGCAGCCTGACAGTAAACTTCGTATTTTCCTTCTGAGCCCGTTTGTTCCAGTTTCTTTATCTGTTGCTGAATGGCTCCCTTTGAGTAATTCTTGAGTGTAATTTTTGCGGCCTGTATTGCAGCAGCCCTTCCGCTCTTCAGGCTTCTTATATTCAAGTTCAATGTCTGATTCAAATCTGTTTCCACCCGTTCATCTCCTGAAAAGACGGTTCCGTTAGCAGTATATTTAACCAGATCTTCACACTGCGGCCTCCTCGGATCAATGGTCAGAATAGTATTTTTACGGCTTTTATCACAATGCATCAGATGTGCAGGCCCTCCTTCTCCTCCTGTGCAAACCCCGAGCATGTTAAAATAATTTAACCTCAGCTTCTCTCCATCTTCCCCACTTTGAGCAGCGTAGTGCTCAATATTCATTTTTGGACGGCCCATCATATCCAGATCGTTACTGATTCGGCTCATGCAATAGGCACAAATATGTCCCTGCTCCTTTAGAAGGGCACGCCTGATATCTGCCTTATTGCAATCATCATAAGTCGAGCCCGGGGTGGAGCGTACCTCTTTTAATGATTGAGGTTCATTTCCCGCCGCTTTGAGGATGTACTTCATGCTTCGTTCATGAATTCGTAATGAAGCGTTGCTCTTTGAATCTCCGGATCATCGGCTCCATATTTTTGGCTCATTTCCTGCAACAGGCCTTTAGCTTCTTCTCTTTTCTGAGGGTTGTCCAGTATACGATATAGCTTTTCAAACTCCAGTTTTGCGGCTTCCGGACGCTCCGGTACATTGAAGACATCCTGAAGAAGGGTATTGGAATCACGCCCCAGCGTATGAGGGACCTCCCTGATGACCTTGAAATTTTCCAATAGGAACACCTGACTCCTGGCTATTTCACTAACGACCTGTGGCGAATGAGTCGTCAGAATAAATTGTATGCCAGGGAAAGTTTTCTCTAAAGCAGGTACGATCCTCCGCTGCCAGGCGGGGTGTAGGTGAAGCTCGATCTCGTCGATCAGAACAACACCTTCTCCTTCCAATGGCTTAGTAAGCCCAGGGTTGGCAATAACTAGGCGGTGAGCGATATCGGCTACCATGCCCAGGCTCAATTGCTCTCCATCAGAGAGTTGTGAAAGGTTGAGGTCTTGTCCGTCTTTGGTAACCACCAGAGAACTTGGCACTGAGGTAAATTGGTTAATTTCACGCTCTTCAACCCTAAGGTTTGTATATTGTCTCTCCCCAAGTGCAGCGAAGAAGGTTTCCCAGGCACTTCTTACAGCATCCAATCCAGGATTACGATAGTCAAAATCCTTCAACCTGATTTTTTCCCGGTTTTCCTTGTTTTCTTCTTCTACGAACCACTTTATAAAATGATCAAACTGTAATGTGTTGCCCCACGCACCTTCGTAGGCTTTGAGTTGGGGGATTAGGTAGCGTTTTGGCCCTTCTTCGGGCACTTGACTATCATACCGCAGCGACCTCAACGCCGTATAAAAAGCAAAAACAGGAATTGACTTCTCATTAATCAGGTAAGCCTTTCCAGACTCTTCCACGCCCCAATTATCAATTTCTGAAGATATATTGCCTTGACTTTTGCCCGATGAAATGTCATATTTAAGCTTCAATTGCCCAGGTTTTTCACTAGCTAACGACACTTCTATCTGAACATGACAAACAGTCGCTCCAAGACTTACATCCATCTTTGATAAGCCATGACCTTGTGTGGCTGTATCTGAAAACTGATAGTTACAAACCAACCGATTCAAATTATTCAACACCTCCAACACACTCGTTTTACCCGCCCCGTTCCATCCAATAAAAACAGCAGCACCGCTTTCGGGAAAATCAATCGACAAATCCGAAAACCCGCGGTAGTTTTTTAGTTCAAGTCTTTGAATACGCATAAATTACTATTTATGATAAGGCTGCCGCGCCACAATCGAACGCCCCAGGGTCAGTTCATCCGCATATTCCAGCTCGCCGCCGAAGGAAACGCCACGGGCGATGGTGCTCACCTGTACTTCCCTGCCTTCCAGCTTTTTGGAAATATAAAAGGTCGTCGTATCGCCTTCAATAGTGGGGCTGATGGCCATAATCAACTCCCTGACCTCATCTTTTTCAATGCGCTCCAGCAACGGATCAATGGTCAGGTCCTCCGGGCCCACCCCCTCAATTGGGGAAATGACGCCGCCCAAAACATGGTATAGCCCCCGGTACTGCCCGGTATCCTCAATGGCCATGACGTCGCGAATGCTTTCCACCACACAGATAGTGCCTTCTTCCCGGCGTTTATCCGCGCAGATGTTGCAGAGCCGGTCATCTGATAGGTTGTAGCAGCGCTCGCATTGCCGGATATTTTTCCGCATCTTGACGATCGCTTCCGCAAATTGCTCCGCAACTTCCTCGGGCTGCTGTGTAAGGTGGAGGACAAGGCGCAGAGCTGTCTTCTTGCCAATACCAGGCAGGGTAGCAAAGGCATTGACCGCTGATTCGATATGTTTGGACGAAAAATTCATAGTTTCAAAATTAGCAATTACCGGGGGAAAACGCGATGCCGGGCAAACAATTCCCACCTTCATACCTTGTCTTGAGTAACAAACTTAGTGAACATGACCCGGTCATTTGACGAATTCGGGCAGAATAAGCCTGCTTTTTTCTACTTCTACGATGCCCTCTGCGGCTGGTGCTACGGCTTCAGCCCAGTCATCCATCAGTTGTACCAACAGTTTGAGTCCAAAATGGATTTCGAGGTCATCTCCGGCGGCATGATTACCGGCGACCGCGTTGGGCGGATTGGAGAAGTAGCCGGTTACATTAGTGAAGCCTACCGGACAGTAGAGGAGCGCACCGGCGTTACTTTTGGGCCTGACTTCCTGAAGGGCACGCTTGCAGACGGCAAAGCAGTCTTCACATCGGTGCCGGCAGCTGTAGCCATGGCGATCGCTAAGGAGCAGGCACCAGACAGGCAGGTGGAATTTGCTCGCCTTTTGCAGCAAGCGGTTTACTTCGATGGAATACCGCCGGCTGAAGCCCAGGGTTACGCGCCTTGTGCGGAGCAAATCGGGATGGACGGCCCGTCATTCACTACAATGATGAAAGACTTGGCTTACCGGCAAAAAGCAGAAGAGGAATTCCAGATCACCGCACAAATCGGCGTTCGGGGTTTCCCCACCTGCTTTATGAAAACCGGCGATCAGTTTCACCTGATTGCTACAGGTTTCCGCCCCTTGCCCGAAATGCTGGCTGCTGTCCAAACAGTATTGAACCAACCCTCCGTGAACCCTAACTAAGCGGGTGGGTTTTAATTATTGAGCAATAATCATTTTCTTTGCACTTAGTGTATAGATTACACCAGGTATTAACAAAAGATCAACTACCAAAATACACAATCGTATGGCAGAAGTCATCAGAATGCCCCGAATGAGCGACACAATGGAAGAGGGCAATATTGTGAGCTGGCTCAAGGAAGAAGGTGAAGAAGTGGAAGCTGGCGAAACGCTGGCGGAAGTGGAAACCGATAAGGCTACCATGGAGCTGGACAGTTACTTTGATGGAGTGCTCCTCCACATCGCAGTAAAGGAAGGCCCTGTGCCCATCAACGATGTCATTGCCGTGATCGGAGAGGAAGGCGAAGACTGGAAAGCTGCTATCGAAGGCGCCTCTTCTGACAACGGTGGCGCTGATGACAGTAGCGACGATTCCGGGGATGAGGAAGCTCCGGCACCAAAGGAAGAAGAGACTTCCGGCAGCCCCGCAGCCTCTGCATCTTCAGATAACAGCGGATCAGATAGCGATAAACGCATTAAGGCTTCTCCATTGGCCCGCAGTATGGCTAAGGAAGCAAATATCGACCTCGCTCAGGTGAATGGCTCCGGAGATGGCGGCCGTATTGTCAAAAAAGATATTGAGGAGGCGATCGAGCAACAACAGTCTGCTCCTGCCCCACAGCCTGCACCGTCAGCCCCCGAGGCTCCTGCAGCACAGCCTGCTCCACAGCAGGAAGCTCCTGCAGCTAAAGTTCCTGAGTTTTCTATTTCTGCCAGCGGTGACAACTACGAGGATCAGCCCATCAGCCAAATGCGTAAGACCATTGCGCGCCGCCTTGGTGAAAGCAAATTCTCTGCTCCGCATTTCTACCTGACCGTGGAAATCAATATGGATAATGCCATCAAGGTGCGCAAACGCCTTAATGAAGTGGCACCGACTAAGATTTCCTTCAATGACCTGGTGCTGAAGGCTTGTGCTGTAGCACTGCGTCAGCATCCTGCGATCAACTCTTCCTGGCTGGGCGATAAGATCCGTAAGAACAAGGATGTGAATGTTGGCGTAGCTGTAGCTGTAGACGAAGGGCTGCTTGTACCGGTCATCCGCTTTGCAGACATGAAGTCACTGTCGCAAATCAATACCGAAGTCAAAACCCTCGCTGGCAAAGCTAAAAACCGCAAACTGTCTACTGAAGAGATGCAAGGCAATACCTTTACCATCTCCAACCTGGGCATGTTCGGCATTGAAGAATTCACGGCCATCATTAACCCACCAGACAGCTGTATCCTTGCGGTTGGCGGCATTATTCAGAAGCCCATTGTGAAGGACGGAGAACTGGCTGTCGGCAACATGATGAAAGTAACGCTGTCCTGCGACCACCGCGTAGTGGACGGAGCGACTGGCGCCGCTTTCCTCAATACCGTTAAAGATATTCTGGAAGATCCTATTCGGATTTTGGTGTAAAACCAACCAGTTAAAAATAGACTTGATAAGGGTTCTGGCGAAAGCCGGACCCTTTTTTATTTTAGAACCCAACCCATCCTTTTTTTGTATTTTTGAGTATGAGGTATCTGGACCCAAAGAATGACCTGACCTTTAAGAAGGTCTTTGGAGAGCACCCGCACCTGTTGCGCAGCT